>CANPWB010000006.1 GCA_947581925.1 uncultured Clostridia bacterium | reverse complement strand
CACGGAGGTTTTATTTTCCTCAACGCTAAAGCTCTTCCTGCCTCACCAGCTTAGCTGGTGGTTAAACCACAAAAAAACGCTCTTGCCGTAAATCTACGACAAGAGCGCAAACAATATATGCCTCTAATGACTGTTTTAAGTCATGAATTGGTTTGACCGTAAACCGAATTGATTGGCTCCTAAGTCAAACGCTTCGATGAAAAACATTACATTTTTACAGCCTGTTTTATCAACGTGTGATAAACATTTGACAGCGTTGATCAAAACAGTCATATTTCAGGGGTTCAGGCGACCTCCTTTCCAGGGGCGCCGGGATCTCCCGGGGCGCCGGATCCAAGAGAACCCTTGCAGTCACAACTTATTAGTGTTTTCTTATGTATGCCTCCGCTGCCTCCGTCGCCTCCGGCGCCTGCTGCGCCCGCTTTACTTCCGCTGCCGCCCGTGCCGCCTTTACCTCCCTTTCCGCCTTTGCCGCCGTTTCCACCTGGAGTACACCCGCTTCCGACGACTCTCCCATCACAAGATCCTCCGTCGCCGCCCGTGCCGCCTTTGCCGCCCTTTCCACCGTCGCCGCCTACGCCATATTTGCTATATTGGACGAATATCCTCTCGTCAAGCTCAGCGCCTACGATTGGTTGACCGCCTTTACCGCCGTTGCCGCCATTGCCTCCTGCGCCTCCGACGCCTCCTGTGCCTCCGTCGTCGCCTCCATGGTAACCTGCACCAAAGAACCCATTTCCTTTGTATGCGTCTCTTCCTTCTTTTCCTTTGCCGCCTTGACCGCCTTGGCCGCCTTTACCGCCGTTGCCACCGTTGCCGCATTGGACTAAGACATTCCCGCAAGTATCAAAGACAAATTGATTTGTGATCACCAAGACATCGCTCGCTTCGCCGCCATTGCCTCCGTTGCCACCTGCTCCGCCTGTACCGGCGGTGTTTCCGTTGTTGGAGCCTTGGCCGCCGTTGCCGCCATTGCCGCCTGACCCGGAGATTAAATATAGTTTGCTCAAGTCGGATTTGACAACCGCTTTTTCGTCAAGGATGGCAAAAGATGCGCAATTCACGGCGGAGCCGCCGTTGCCGCCGACATTACCCGCCTTACCGGCAGCTCCATTACTACCGTTGCCGCCATTGCCTCCTTTGATAGTGATCAGTCCCGACATGTAAATGGATACATTTTTGGCTATGATACCTACGCCGCCGTTGCCGCCCGCAGAAGAGTTCCCATTATTGCCGTTTCCTCCGTTTATGGTCAGCATGTCGTCGCCATATATCGAAAGATCTTGCGCGTGTATGGCGTCCTGCCCGGTCGCCCCATTGATGGTGACGGAGCCTAATATCTCGAGTTCGGCATTTTCAACATTGCTCAAATCGAGTGCGACGCCGCTTTTTGCCGTAAACGTAATATTCCTCAACGTCAACTTCAATGTATTGATGTTTTTCGTTGTGATCGCAAATTCATTGAGGGCGGCTGCTGGTCCTATGAGCCTGACGCTTTTTACGGAGTCGTTTCTATCGCCATAAGTGACAGGGATGGTCAATATCTTCGAAGAAGTATCGAATATGTTTGAATAATCTGAGAGTACGCTCAAGTCAAGAGACTGCAAAAGCAGATTTATCGCCAAACAACCCTGTTTGCCATCATACATAACAACTGTATCGGCACTATATTTGTCCTCTATAAATATCTTATCCTCAAGTCCAAGCTCTACAAAATGATTTTTATCATATGACTCTACAAACTGTTGGTGACATTGTTCGCATGAATATTGTATTGTTGCAGGGTGATCCGGTGTCGGACCTACATACCCCGGCTCCAACCAATACTTTTCTGAAATAGTATAAGTATGCGGGATCTTTTCCAAGACCTTTCGGCGCATTTCAATATTGCAAGCTTCGCATCTATAAACTATTTCCCCCTCCGCCGTACAAGTAGGCTCTGTAATTGTGCCTTCGTCCTCCTTATGGTCTTTCGTCGGAGGTATGGTTTTGACATCGCATACTTGCTTGCATACAAGGCAGCAAAAAGTTATCCTACCCTCGACGCAGGGAGGATTATCTGTCGCTGTACCCGAGTCGAGAGTATGAGGAAGTTTTCTCAAGCTTTCTGAGCCCAAATAACATTTGCAAACGTTGCAAGTATAGATTTTTTCGCCTTCCTGCGAACAAGTGGGTTCTCGTGTGATCTGTCCGGCGTCTCTGACGTGATTCTTT
Organism: uncultured Clostridia bacterium; assembly: GCA_947581925.1. GTDB lineage: Bacteria > Bacillota > Clostridia > Christensenellales > CAG-917 > CAG-475. Next base: position 65,993 of record CANPWB010000006.1, on the reverse strand, counting down.
GTCGCGGGGATCTCCTCGGTCTGCGCCACTCCCTTGCATACAGTACAATAATATGTTCTTATTCCTGCTGCTGCGCAAGTCGCTTCTTTAGTGATATGGCCCCCGTCCGGAGTGTGTGGGAGTTTGTCTATTTTTTCTGAGCTCAAATAATGATTGCAAACTGAGCAATGATATATTTTTTCGCCTTCTTGCGAACAAGTGGGCTCTCGTGTAATCTTGCCTGCGTCTTTGATGTGTGCGCCTGTTGCTTGAATAGGCACGGTGGCGCATTTTTGTCTGCATACAAGGCAATAGTATGTCATCTCTCCCGTGTCCGAGCAAGTTGCAGCTTTCGTGACCGTCCCCGAATCCAGAGTGTGTCCCGTCGGCTTCAACTCATCTGTTTCGGTCTGTATGCAATCTTTGCAGTATCTTATTTTACTGCCGCTCTCCGTGCATGTCGCGGAGTACTCTACCTGCCATTCGTCCCAATTATGGTATTCGCTCGCCTCCAGGTGTTTGGTTTCTGTATTGCCGCAAATGTCACATTTATGCGAAATGTTTCCTCCTTTTGTGCAATCAAAAAGTTTGTTCCATGTCCCCGGGCACTTTTCACGCAGGGTGCCGGGACAATCAATCCTTTCGCAATAGTATTCGTGTTCTCCGTCTTGCAGATATTCGCATCTGTGCTTTTCATCGCCCAAATGCCCCAATTTCGCGATTCTTTCTTCGCCGTTTTCATATTTTACGGAGCATGTTTCATCCGTAAATTTTTCGTTGCATAATTCGCAAGCGTAGTGCTCTTTGACGCCGTCTTGCACACAGGTCGCGGGGCGCGCTTCAATCTTTGCCAATTTATGCCCGAGCGCAGGTATCTCCTTTTCATTTGTCCTGTCATGGCAGAGCTCACATTCGTCATAGCTTAAGCCCGCCTCTGTACAAGTAGCCTCCTTCTCGACCTTCGTCGTATACTGATGTTCATGGTTGCAAGCGCACAGCGCGAAAACAAGCATAAACGCCAAAACGATCATCAAAATAATGCGGAACTTTTTCATATTTCCTCCGTCAAGCGCCTTGAGTTGCGGCCGCGTTAAAAGCTGTTGGTCAAAGCCTTCTACCTTTTATATATTAGAATATTATATCATCTTCCTAAGCGTTTGACAAGGTATTATATTTTATATTTAGACACTTTTTATATGTATATGCGTAAAAAGGTCAATTGGTACTGAAGGGTTGAAGTGCCCTGAATGAAAGAGCGCCGACAAACGATACGGTCTTTCCCAAATATTTTGAGCACAAACAACGCTTATGCCCCGCATATCTCAAAATCGACAGTTTATATCTCATTTTTTTTAATTTAAATGCCGATTATGCAAAATCTATGCAAAATAAAACGCGCAACAAACAGAAGATGCGCTTCGGATTTTTTGCAGGTTTTTTGCTATTTATCAAAAAAGAGCGCTGTTATCCGGCGCTCTTTTTACGATTATATCAACTTTTTAAATCTCAAATCGACGGGCTTATTTTTTTCTTGCGACAGCCCTCTTCGCCGCTTCGACGATGTCGTTCGCGGTTATGCCATAGACCTCGCTCAAATAGGCGTTTTTGCCGACCTGCCCGAATTTGTCGTTTACGCCGACGAGCTCCATAGGCACGGGACATTCGCGCACGGTAAGCTCCGCAATGGCGCTGCCGAGTCCGCCGTATACGTTGTGATTTTCGCAGGTGACGATGGCGCCCGTCTCGCTTGCGCACGCGACGATCTCATCTTTGTCGAGGGGTTTCCAGGTGCAAACGTTGACGACTCTTGCCGATATGCCCTGCTCTTTCAAGCTATCCGCCGCCTCGAGGGCGCGCGCGACCATAATGCCGCTTGCCATAAGCGTGACGTCCTTGCCCTCTTTAAGTCTGTACGCCTTGCCGAGCTCGAATTTCGGTGCGTCTGCGCAGTATATTTTTTCCGCCTTTTTGCGGAACATTCTGATGTAGACGGGCCCGTTGTAGTCGAGTATGGCGGGCAAAAGCCCTTCCATCTGCGTAGCGTCTGTGGGCTCCACGCAGACCATACCCGGTATAGCGCGCATAAGCGCCATATCCTCGAAAGGCATATGCGTGCCGCCGTTAGCCTCCGCCGCGACGCCGGGCTCAGAGCCGACGATCTTGACGTTCAGCCCCGAGTACGCCACGGAAATAAATATCTGATCGTAACACCGTCTCGTCGCAAACGGCGCGAAACTGTACGCGAAGGGTATCTTGCCCATAGTCGCAAGTCCCGCCGCGACGCCTATAAGATTTTGCTCCGCAATGCCGACGTTTATAAACCTGTCGGGATACGCCTCTTTAAAGACCTTAGTCGCGTGGCAGCTCATGAGGTCCGCCTCGAGCACGACAATGCGGTCGTCGGTCTTTGCCGCCTCGACGAGAGCGGAGGCAAGCGTCTGTCTTATCTCTCTTTCGTCCAACATCACTCATACCTCCCCGTTTCCTTGCGCCACATCTCCTCTGTAATTGTCATACTGTGGCAATTTTTGGCGCTTTCGGCAAAGCTTGCGCCCTTGCCCTTGACGGTATTGAGCACAATCATATTTGCCCTGCCCGACTGTTTGGCGTTGTCTATGGCGGAGGAGATCGCCTCTATATCGTGGCCGTCAATGCTCTGCACATAAAATCCGAACGCTTCCCACTTCGCCTCGACGGGAGAAAGGTCGTTTATCTCGCACACGGGGCCGTCGAGCTGCATCTTGTTGTAGTCCAGCATAACGATGAGGTTGTCAAGCTTGTGCGAACCCGCAAACATGCTCGCCTCCCAGATCTGCCCCTCCTGCGACTCGCCGTCGCCTATTATACAATACACAGTGATGGGCAACTTGTCGAGCTTAGCGCCCAGCGCCATGCCTACCGCCGCGCTCAATCCCTGCCCGAGCGAGCCCGCGGTCATATCTATGCCGGGGGTCTTGTTCATATCGCAGTGCGAAGGCAGATACGTGCCGTTTTTATTGAGCGTTTTGAGCCACTCGTGCGGGAAATATCCTTTGTCGGCAAGCACCGCATACAGCGCGGGACCCGCGTGCCCCTTTGAAAGCACGATCCTGTCCCGCAGCGGGTTTTTGGGATCTTTGGGATCCAGATTGTTTGCCTTTTGATAATAAATGACCGTCAAAGCGTCCATTATTGACATGACTCCGCCGATGTGCCCCACCCCGAAGGTGCCAATGGTCTCGATGGCGTCATCGCGCAGCTGTCTCGCCTTGGCGGTCAGAAAATTCTTTTCGGAAACGTCCATAATTTCTCCTCTTGTCGAAATTATACCACTTGCCCCCGCTTATAGCAATTGAAACATAAAAATTTTATATAAATATTTATGTATCGATAAAACATCTCCGATATGCGGGCTGTATTTTGCAAGCGCCTGCCTTATTACGCTCTGTCCTCTTCGGGTGTGGAATAGGTGAAGTCGAAAAGCAGCCAGCCCTGCTCCGCCTCGTCGTAGAGGTCCTGTACCTCAAGCCCCTCCCACGGCGTGAAGGAGCGGCTGTAAGTGAACTTCGCTCCCGCTATGCCGAAACCGAGCGAGTAGCGCCACCCGTCGTTCAAGTCCAGGTCGAAGTCGAAAGAGGTGTTTGCAAGGAGCAGCCTGAGCGCGTACTTAGCATACGGCTCCGTCTCGGACTTCTCGGGCGCGTCCTTTATCTCGAACGCCTTAAACAATTTCTCAAACGCCTCGTTCATGAGCGAGAGCGCGTCGGGAGTCTCCTCGTCGTAAGTCACCAAGCCTATTTGTGCAAGCGCGTCGAGCACGTTTGTCATGCCCTCTATCGCCTTGTCGAACAGCTTATCCTCTGTAAGCGCGTCGCCGCCCTCGAGCCCGACAAGTTTGTTCGTCATATTCACCAAAAGTCCCAAAATATCGTCGGAGCGTACGCCAAGTTTGCCGTCGTCAAGCTCCGTGAATACGTCCATAAGCGCGCCTATCGCGGGCAGTATCCTCTCGCGCATGATGTACGCAGGCGTATATTTTCTCAGCTCTTCGAGGGAGGGGACTCCCCACTCTTCGTATGACGGAGCGTCCTCCTCGGGAGTTTCGGGAGCAGGCAGTTCGGACAACATTTTGTATACGTCGATCGCGCTCGAAGTCATACCGTCGAAGAGCTCCTTGACGGGGATATCGTTCACGACTATGCCGTTGAAATTTTCGTTCAGCTGCGTCCTGTCTCCGTCCGCGCCGCCGACATATGCCGCGCCCGCTATACGCGCCTCCAGCTCGGGATCGCTCTCCTTGATGAGCCCAAGCACGAAATCGAGGAGCTTTTTTGCGGCGTCGCCTATCAGCGTACCCTCTTTGAATACGACTTTGGGGTCGAGTTTTATCGCGAGTCTGCCGCGCACGAAACTTACGTCGAACAGCACGTCCTCGCCCGTCGCGTCGTTTGCCATTGTAAGCCTCAGTTGCGCCGCCGTCTCGTTTGTCGCAAGCGGATGCATGAGGTCGAGCCTGAACGCCTTGCTCAAGCGCAGTTCTCTGAGCTCGGAGCCAAACAGTTTGAATCCCGATGGAGAAAAAGCCTCCTCCGTTTTGAAAGCGATGTCGCCCTTGTACTCCGACTTAGGCGCCGACAGCTCTATCTCCTTCCCCTCGACGGGGAGCATCTCGAGCAAATTCACGCACGTGCCGAAATATGGATAGCACCCGTCGCCGTTGAGGAGTTCGGGCAGCCCGTACTCAAAACGTACGCCGTCCTTGAGCCTGCCGTTTTCCTCCGTAAAATTCATTTTGAAGAGCAAATTCACGCCGAACAGCCTGTCGAATATCGCCTGCGCGATGATATCCGAGTCGCGCGTATCCCAAATTATGCTGTAATCGTCTCCCTTCTTCGTCGCGTTGTAAACTTCGGAAAACAGCTTTTCCAAAAGCGGGAAGTCATAGTCGGGAGCCGGATCGGGTAGCGCTTGCCCGTCGTCCTCTATCCCTATAAGCTTTGCGATAGACTTCAAAAGCACGGTAGGCGACCACTCCGCGCCCGTGCCCTCGACGATCGCGTCGAGGAGCTTGTTGAGAGAAAAATCGAAATGCAGCGCGCCGAGGTCGAAGTTGAATTCCTTATTCAGCGCCTTGCCTATCGCTCTGCCTATAAGTTCGTTCAAATTGTTGTCGTCATACACGAATTCCGCAGACAGTTTGATGTGGCTGCCCGCAAGGTCAAGATACACGCTCAATGGGTCGTATACGAAAAAGCTCGCCGCAAAAATATCCGTATGCCCCGAAAACGCCCGCAACCTGATAGCGGAGTTTTGAGAGGTGTATTCGCCCTTGTCGTCCTTGGACGTCCTGTCCAAAATAGCCTCGATCTCAAAGCCCAGCTCGAAGCTGTCATCCTGCGCGCCTTTTTCGTCTTTCAGCCCGAATTTGCCCGAAAACTCGCTGTGGAAATACAGGTCCGCGCCCTTCTCTATAGGCGTCGCGCCCGCGGACTTTGCAAGCGTTTCAAATTTGTCAAAAAATGCGGACGCCTTTATAGGCTCCTCGGGCGGGTCTATCTGCCCTCCGCCCTCAAAAATATCGTCGCCCTCGGACGGCTCGTCATTTACTTCGGGGATATTATTTTCGCTCCCCGCGGAAGAGGGCGTTTTGGGAGCGCTCTCGCCGCAAGCGACGAGCATCGTAAGCGCCAGCGCAAAAACCAGCGCGACCGCCAAAATAAGCGTAATAATTTTTTTCGTATTTTTCATTTTGTTCCCTCCGCTTAGGCAAACTGCCCTCGGCTTATCATATGCCCGACGCAAAGTTTAGCACCCTGCGCTCGAATATATTTTAGCACACGCGCGCAAATATGCAAATATATTTTCAATATTTTCCCAGATATCCCTTTTCGCTCTGTATAAATCGTCTCGAATGCGGAAAAATACAGAGAGGTAAAACTATGAACAGAGCAAAAATTTCCGTGATATTTCTTTCACTCATCCTGCTTGGCGTATGCGCTGTGGGCGCGACGAGGCTGCTTTCAAGCGCGGAAGAACCCGCGTACGGCGGGAGCGTCTACGATATGCTCACGCCCGAACTTATCTCGCTATACGAGAGAGAGATAGCGCTCTGCCCCGTAGTGAGCAACAAACCCGCGGCTATGCTGGAGCGCACTGCGAACAACTTGGGCATATCCACGGCGAAACTCAAGACGATAATGCTCGTGCAGGACCTTGCCGCAAAGCTCGGCGAGGACGTATCGCTTTCGCGCCTTGCCGAAATGTCCGATGTTGAACTGTTCATATACGCAAAGGAAAGAGGCGCCGCGTATGCGAACTCCCTCTCTCCCGAGCGCCGCGACGAGCTTAAAGGCATGCTCCTTTCCGCCTTAAAAACCTAAAATCGCATAAACGTAGCGAGTTTTGCGCGGTCGGCAAAGAAATTTCGCCACTATGCAATTCGCCGCGACATCAAAAGACGGGCTGTAAAAAACAGTCCGTCTTTTTTTGCGTTTTAAACTCGCCGCTTTTTATTAATATACGCCCTGCGCTATCATTGCGTCCGCGACTTTCTTGAAGCCCGCGAGATTCGCGCCCGCGACGAGGTTGTAAGACATTCCGTATGCGTCGAGGGTCTCCACTATCTTGGAGTGGATGTTGCTCATTATGTGGTGCAACTTGCTGTCCACCTCTTCCGCCGTCCATTGCAGACGCTCGCTGTTTTGAGTCATCTCGAGACCGGATGTCGCGACGCCGCCCGCGTTGACCGCCTTGGAAGGCGCCACAAGCACGCCGTGCTCCTGCAAATATGCGATAGCCTCATTTGTGGTGGGCATATTGGAAACTTCGTTGAGGACAGGCACGCCCAGCTTGACCATAGCCTTTGCGTCGTCGAGGTTGATCTCGTTTTGTGTGGCGCACGGCATATAGATGTCCGCTTTGACATTGCCCCAGGGTTTCTTGCCCGCTACGAATTCGCAGCCGAACTTGTCCGCATAGTCTTTTGCGCGGTTGCGGTTGGAGGAGCGCATCTCGAGCATATAGTCCACCTTCTCGCCGCTCACGCCGTCCTTGTCGTAGATGTATCCGTCGGGACCGGATATGGTGAGCACCTTGCCGCCCAGCTCGGATATCTTCTTCGCCGCGCCCCATGCCACGTTGCCGAAACCGGAGAGGCAGAAGGTCTTGCCCTTTATGCTCTCGCCTTGGTGTTTCAAAACGTCGCTGAGGAAGTATGTCGCGCCGTAGCCCGTCGCCTCGGGACGTATGAGCGAGCCGCCGTAGCTCAAGCCCTTTCCCGTGAGGACTCCGTTGTTGAACTGTCCCGCGATCTTCTTGTATTGCCCGAAGAGGAAGCCTATCTCTCTTGCGCCTACGCCGATATCGCCCGCGGGCACGTCAAGATCGGGACCGATGTGACGATACAGCTCGTTCATAAAGGATTGGCAAAAGCGCATTATCTCCGCGTCCGACTTGCCCGTAGGATCGAAGTCGCTGCCGCCCTTCGCGCCGCCCATGGGGAGGGATGTGAGCGAGTTTTTGAAAGTCTGCTCGAATGCGAGGAATTTCATCGTATCGAGGTCTACCGACTTGTGGAAACGCAGACCGCCCTTGTACGGCCCTATCGCGTTGTTGAATTGTACGCGGAAGCCGCGATTGACATGGAACTGTCCATTGTCGTCCATCCACGGCACGCGGAACATTATCTGCCTGTCGGGCTCGACCATACGCTCGAGCACGCAATATTTGCGCAGTTGCTCCTCGTTCTGCTCCACTGCGGGCGCTATCGAGGAGAAAACCTCCGTAACTGTCTGCATAAATTGAGGCTGGCTTAGATTTTTTGCAGCCGTTTGCTCAATAACATCGGAAATGTAAGACATTTTTCTGCCCCCTAAATAAGGTTTTTGTTGATTTTATTATATGATACACCCGATTTTCCGCCATATCAATATCCGACTTCTAAACCATTTTCCAAAACAAGCGGGATATTTATACACTCCCGCCAAACAGTACGAAAAACTGCGCCGATAAACGCGAAACAAGCAAATACCGTCCTTCTTTTTTACATTTTTATTACGTGATGCTGTGCAAATTTATTACGCCGACGCGCCATAGTGAAAGCACAAAAACCTATGGAGGAACAAAATGAAAAGAAAATTTATCGTCATCATCCTCTGCATTGCGATTTTGAGCGCATGCGCGGGAATTTTTGTTGGATGCAACTCTCAAGAGGTCATAACCGTGTCGGGATCGTCGTCGGTGACTCCGCTGATGGAAGTCCTCGCGGCGGAATACGAAAAGTCGCATGACGTGAGGATCGTCGTCAACATGTCGTCGTCGGGCGAGGGCATAAGCGACACTCAAAACGGACTCAATGACTTTGGAATGTCGTCCCGTGCGCTCAAAGCGGGAGAGGAAGGACTTGAAGGAGTTACTCTCTGTATGGACGGCATTGCGCTCGTTGTCGGAAAAGATTGTGCGGTCACCGACGTCAAAAAAACGGACGTCAAAGCCCTTTTTGAAAACGGTACGCCGATTCCGGGCACGTCTATTACGGCGGGGATCGGGCGGGACACTTCCAGCGGAACGCGCGGGGCGTTCGACGAGTTGATGGGCATTGAAGGCAGTTATCATCAAAACATTGCCACGCTTGCGGAAACAGGCAATGTGATCGAAGCGATACAAGGCACCGTAAACAGTCTCGGCTATATCTCATACGGCAGTCTTTCAAATGCGGTAAAGGCTGTCACTCTGGACGGGATCGCGTGTACTTATTACAATATCATAAACAATGTCTACTCCCTGCAACGTCCTTTTGTCATCGTCCTGAAAGAAGGAAAAACGCTTTCCGACGCGGCGAAGGGCTTTTATGACTACATTATGAGCGACGAGGCGCAGGAAGTTATAGCGCGCGAGGGCTATATCTCGATAAAGTAATATGACGGCGACAATTCACAGATCATCAAAAGAGATAGCCGCAAAAGTGATATTCGCACTTCTTGCGGCATTCTCCGTGCTTGCGGTGTTCACCATCATCGGCTATTTGCTGTACGCAAGCGTACCCGCCTTCAAGAGCGTCGGCTTTTTCAAGTTTATTTTCGGAAGCGAGTGGACGGCAAAAAACGGCGTATTCGGAATATGGCGAATGATAGTCGGGACGTTTGTCCTCACGCTGTGCGCCGTCGCTTTGGGCGGAACGCTTGCTATTTTTACGGCGGTATGGCTTGTGTTTTACTGCCCCAAAAAGCTGAAAAAGATATATACGCAGATAGTCAATTTGCTTGCGGGCATTCCGTCTATCGTCTACGGACTGTTCGGCTACAAATTTTTGATGCCCCTGCTCGTCGATATTTTTCATCCGGCAAACGCGGGATTCGGGCTGCTTGCTTGCACGTTTATTCTGTCGGTGATGATTTTGCCGACTATAACTTCCGTCGCCAAAAACAGCTTGGAGTCCGTGCCTATGCACTATTATGAGGGTGCGCTTGCGCTCGGCTGCAGCAAAAATCAAGCCGTATGGAAAGTTCTGCTGCCTGCGGCGAAGAGCGGCGTGATATCCGCCGTCATTCTGGGCATCGGCAGAGCGGTCGGAGAAACTATGGCGGTGCAGATGATTGTGGGAAACGGCACGGGCTATCCGTCGGGCGCGTTTGTTCCGTTTACGACGCTTACAAGCAATATCGTCCAAAATTGGGGTTATGCCGCACCCGACGAAAGGTCTGCGCTGATCGCGGACGGATTTGTGCTTTTGCTGTTTGTGCTTGCGCTCAATCTATGCCTTTTGGCAGTCAAAAAGCCGCGCGAAGGCAACAAATTTTTCTCGCGCAGATTGAAAGAAGGTAAAGCGAACGACATATTCAAAAGCTATCGCCGCACGGGAAGCGGACAGGACGTTTTGTGGGTACTCTCGTGGATTGCGGCTATACTCGTCGCGTTCGTGCTGTGCTTTATAGTAGTCTTTGTATTTGTAAAAGGTATTCCCAATTTGAGCCTCGATTTCTTGTTTGGACAAAGCGGCAATGCGCACACAACGCTTGCGCCCGCCTTTGTTTCCACAATTATGCTCATAGGGCTTGCGCTCGTTATCGCCCTGCCGCTCGGCATAGGCGCGGCGATATATCTGAACGAATACGCAAAGCGCAGCGATCCGTTTGTTAAGATAGTGAGACTTTTTGTGGATACGCTTGCGGGAATACCATCTATCATCTTCGGGATGTTCGGCATGGTGTTCTTTGTGCGCGCGCTCTCTTTGGGCTATTCGATAGCGGCTGGAGGGATCACGCTTGCACTTATCATTTTGCCCACGATAATAAGAAGTACGGAGCAAAGCCTTTCAGAAGTCCCCGACAGTATGCGAGAGGCAAGTTACGCTCTCGGCGCGGGAAAACTTCGCACGGTCTTTAAGATAGTTTTGCCGCAAGCCATTTCGGGCATAGTTACGTCCGTCATCTTGTCTGTCGGGCGCATTGTCAACGAAAGTGCGGCGCTCATCTTTACAGTCGGAACGGCTTGCACATTTATCCCGCAGGGGTTTTCGGACAGCGCGGCGAGCTTTTCCGTGCTTGTTTGGAAGTTTATGTCAAACGGCTTGCAAGTGAACGAAGCCTATGCGACGGCAAGCGTCTTGCTTATGTTTGTCATCGTGCTGAATTTGCTCGTTTCCGCCATCGAATACATAGGCAGGAGGAAAAAAATATGAAAAATCGCATACTGCCCTTTGAAATGGCGGACGACACAGCTGTTTCAATAAAGGAAATGAATTTGTATTACGGAAGTTTTCACGCCCTCAAAAGCGTATTTATGCAGATCCCCAAAAACAAACTGACGGCGCTGATCGGGCCGTCGGGTTGCGGAAAATCCACGCTCATAAAAAGTTTGAACAGAATGAACGACCTGATCGAGGGTTGCAAGATCACGGGCGAAATAACCATAGGCGGCGAGAATATCTATGACAGACGGTGCGATCTGACAAGGCTTCGCAAAAATGTCGGAATGGTCTTTCAACGCCCAAACCCGCTTGCGATGAGCGTATACGACAACATTGCCTACGGCCCGCGCACTTTCGGTATTCGCAAGAAGGAGGATCTGGACGGCATTGTGGAAAGCTCCCTGAAAGACGCGGCTATGTGGGACGAAGTGAAAGACAGACTCAACAAATCCGCCTTGGGTCTTTCGGGCGGACAACAGCAACGGCTTTGCATTGCCCGTGCGCTTGCGGTCGAGCCGCAAATACTCCTTATGGACGAGCCGACGAGCGCACTCGATCCCATTTCTACGGGAAAAATCGAGGAACTCTGCTTGGAACTCAAAAAGCGCATGACGGTCATCATGGTCACGCACAATATGCAACAGGCGTTCCGCATTGCCGACTATACGGCGTATTTTCTGCTTGGCGAGATGATAGAAATGAACGAAACGAAAGAGATCTTCTCCCATCCGCAGGACAAACGAACGGACGATTATATCAACGGCAGATTTGGTTGATTTTACATTTTTATTACATCACGATGTTTGTAATATTGTATTCAAGCGTGATAAAATAACATCGAGGTGCGCTATGAAAGGAAACGTGTTTTTATTGGAAGATGATACGAGCATTTGCGGGCTTGTGAAGGTCGCGCTTGAAATGAATGATTTTAAGTTTTCGTCCTTCCCTACTCTGAAAGCGTTTTCGGACGCGCTCGAAAAAGAGTTGCCGGACGTCGCGCTTCTCGACATAATGCTTCCCGACGGGAGCGGTCTTGACGCGCTCAAACTCGTCAAACAAAAATATCCGTCCGTCAGTTGCATTATGCTCTCCGCGCTCTCCAAAGAGGAAGACAAGGTGAACGGTCTCAATATGGGAGCGGACGATTATATTGCAAAGCCGTTTTCGGTGTTGGAACTTGTCGCCCGCGTAAACGCTCGCATTCGCGGCAAGCAAAAGCCCGCCGTTTTGACCGCGCGGGACATCACGCTCGACACGGAAACTTTCTCCTGCGAGATAGACGGCAAGTCCATACAACTGAACCGCAAAGAATTCGAGCTGTTGAAATACTTTATGGAAAATCAAGGCAAGGTACTGACGCGGGACAAACTTCTCATCGAAGTATGGGGCTATGATACGGGCGAAACTCGCACCCTCGACAATCACGTCGCCCGCCTCAGAAAATTGGGAGTGCCGATAGAAACTATATTCGGAGTGGGGTACAAACTATGAAATGGCGCATTTGGCTGATGTCTTTCGGCATAACGCTTTTGAGCGTGTTGCTGTTCGGCATAATATCCACGCAGATATATTACGATTCGTCCATAGCGGACAGCAAGGAATTTTTGCGCGTCTATATGAACGAATACGACGATGAATTTTCTCTGACACAGGACGGCGCAAAAGCGTTTTCGGACAAATTGAACGGCGCAAGGGTCACTTTTATGGACGCGCAAGGCAACGTGCTTGCGGACAGCTCCACAAGCGAGCCTCTTGAAAATCACAAGGAGCGCGAAGAGATAAAGGACGCGATATTCGATGGCGAAGGTTTTTCAGTGCGTTCAAGTTCTACGCTCGGCAAAAATATGGTCTATTATTGCAGAAATTACGGAGATTTTTTGGTGCGCGTCGCCATATTTACGGATTCCTATTGGACGATATTCGTCTCCACTCTCCCCGGCTTTTTGCAATTCACATTGGTGATGGTGTTGCTTTGCGTCGCATTTGCATTTGTATCTACGCACATCACGTTGTCCCCCGTCAAACAGCTCGCGAAAGAGGCGGCGGCAGGCGGCGAAGTCAAAAGCAAATATTCGGAGCTTGAACCTATTGCGAAGATCCTCAATGAGCGCAACCGCGTAGTCGCCCGCCAAATGGACGAGATAAAAGCGGAAAAAGAACTCGTCGAGCGCGCGCAAAACTCGAAGGATGAGTTTATTTCCAACGTCACGCACGAGATGAACACTCCTCTCACGTCTATTCGCGGCTATGCCGAACTTTTGAGGTCGGGCGGTATGACGGACGAGCAAAAACAGCTCGCATATGCGACTATACTCACCCAAAGCGAGAGGCTCACAAGCCTGATCGCCTGCATAATCAATTTCAGTGAACTCGACAGCGACGACCTGCCCGCCTACGAAGTGGACTTTTCCGCTCTCGCGCGGGAAATGATATCCGCGCTCAAACCCGAAGCGGACAAGCGAGGCATAACTATCATTGAAAACATAGACGACAACGTTATGGTGATGAGCCGCCATGAACGGCTTACGGAGATATTCGGAAACCTTGTGAGAAACGCTATCAAATACAACAAAGACGGCGGGAGCATGACCATAACCTTAAACTATCGCGGATTGACCGTGCAAGACACGGGCATCGGCATTGCGGAAGAAAATATGAGCAAGGTATTCTCGCGCTTTTTCACCGTAGACAAATCGCACGGAGGCAAAAACGGAGGTTTTGGTTTGGGACTTGCCGTCGCAAAGAAGATATGCCAAAAATCGGGCTGGAAGATAGGCGTAAAAAGCACGCTCGGCGTTGGCAGCACTTTCACCGTGGAATTTTAAATATGTTTAGAATCGAAATATCCATGATGCAACGCAAGAAAGGGCGCTTTTGCTCCTTGCGGCTATGAAGGCAATGTCGCCGCCCTTGTTTTTCCTTCTGTCATAACGCCCTCCGCGCTTATATCATAAGATATCGGGCGAAAAGTAAAACGAATTTTAAAGCTGTATTGACTTTTTGTCAAAGATATAGCTATAATGAGAGTATAAATTTTCAGGGAGGGTTTTATCGTGAAGAGACTGGAAGGCAGACAAATTGCGTTGCTTTTGATATCGATTGCCGGCGTTATCCTTGCCGTGGTGGGTCTGTTTATCACCTGGTACGTATGCAAATACGAAGACGATGTGAATATTGTGGGTCATTATGAAGAGGTGAAAACCATACGGCTGTTTGACGAAGGTCTGAACGACATACAAGTGGGTATAAAGAACGGTGTCGTACAAGGTTTTGCTTTAACATCGGCTTTACTTTCGGTTGCGGCGTGCGCATTTGTGGCGTTGCACGCGCTGGTTGTGAAAATCAACAAAATTTTCCGCTGTATGCTCGGTCTTGCCCTTATTATCTGTGCGGTGTTCGCCTTTATATTCGGGCTTGTATTTGTGGTGGAAATGAACTCCAACGCAGCCAACCCCTTCTTTCTTATGAAATATTCCGCCGGGGCGGGGGCGTATCTTCTGCCGATCGGTTCAATAATCGCCGCGGTACCCCTCTTTTCGATTCAAGAACCATGATGATCTTTGGCGCGCGTCGCCGATCTTTGATTTAGACTATACCCGAAAAATTATAAACAATATAAGTATGAATATTGTTTTGCAGACAAAATGTCAAACCTGTCTCGCGAGACAGGTTTGACATTTTGCTCATGGCAAAATTTATGAAAATCAAAGCTCTTTAATAAAATCAATGCGCGTTCAGAGCTTTGCGCTGCAAAAACCTATGCCCTCTCTGCCTTTAAGGTTGTTTGAGGTGTTGCGCGCGTTGAAATACAGCCTGAGTTCCCCATTAAAATACGTGAGGTGGGACGCGTACACGTACTGCGCCATCCAATCGCTGTCCCCCTGCATTTGATTTGACAGCAGCACTTTGCCAAACTCGAAATTGTCCCCGTCCTCGGAGCTGAGCAACAATATCGCGGAATGGCTCTTGCCCTCCTTTTGGAAAATGCCGTTTTGCAAACCTATATAGCGGTCGCTCAGTTTATAAACCTTCAAACAGCCCGAGCACAAGTTGAAATACTCCGACTGTGGGTCTGGCTTTATAATGGGCTCAGGACGGGAGACGTAGCCCTCCCCTATGCGCTCGCTCTCGGCGTAGCTGATGTATTTCGGCTCCGTAAATCCGCAATCCTTGATGAAAGTCTGCCCGCAGGAGTAGTAGAGTTTGAATTTGTCCCCTTCCCTTATCAAAAACGGATTTGATATCATCTGCCCGTACTCGTCCTTCTCGAAGGGGCGGGTCTGCCCTATCACGAGCTTTGGGCTTGTCCAATGCTCGAGGTCGCAGGATTCGGTGAGATATATCTCCGACTTCCACTTGCCGCCCAAAAGCGTGAGCGCGTTGCCCATGAGCGTGCGGGTGCGCTCGTAAAAGAGATAATATCTGCCGTCTATCAAATTGATGTTGGGACGCATAGCGCGCCCGCATATCTTGCGCGGCTTTTCAAAATTCACGCCGTCCGCGCTGTCAAGCCTGTATATCCCCGTAAACGTATGGCAAAACAGGTGCCACTGTCCCGTGGGAGAACAGTCCGGCGTGAGCAAGGAAGGGTCCGCCGCCACAAAGCTGAACCCAAAATTTTTTATAACGGGATTGCCCGCGTACAGCGTAAACTGCGCGTCAAAAATGTCCTTATAGCTAAGATCGCTCAGTCTTTCCTTCATCGCTCACCTCGTTTATAGCTTTGCGAAAAGGCGTATGCCGTCGCCTTCAAAATGCAATTGCATTTATTTCGCCGTGCAATTGCGCTTTACGGCAATACGCCTTTTGATTTTCGCGATAAGTCCGCTAAGATCGCGTTTGATGACCGTTACGGTTTCGCGATATCCTTGTCGATGCTTGCGATACGCCCGTTACAGTTTGGCGATATAGCTTGCGATTTCCTTTTCCATACGCACGTCGGACGTCACATAGTCCACGCCCAAGTCGGCGATGCAGCACATTGCGTCGCGCGCGCTGTTGACCGTCCAGACACCCACCTTGCGACCCGCTTTGTGGAATTTCTCCACCGTCTTTTTGGTGAGGAATTGATACATGCACGAGAGGTCTATGTCGAGTTTTATCGCCTCGTCCTGCTCCTTGCCGTTGAACATCGACTGATACACGAGGAGTTGCAGCTCCGCCTTATCTACGGTCAGCTTGCTGCGGATATACTTGAGTTTGTCAAAGTGGAAGGATATGTATCTGAACTGCGCGCCGCTCGCCTTGACTTTGTCCATAACGCGGTCGAGTTCTACATTTGTCATCTCTTTGTCCTTTATCTCTATTATAGCTGTCTTGCCCGCGTCCTTGCATATTTTGAGGTATTCGTCGAAAGACGCGGCGAATCTTTCCTTATTGTCCTTGAGCGGAGTCGTTGTAGCCGTCTTTAAATCGACGTTGCGCACATTATCTATACCCTCGATGGAATCCTTATCGTGCATGCACACAAAATTATCGTCGTTTGTCGCCCAAATGTCCGTCTCTATGCCCCAGGTGCCTTCGTCCGCGGCGGCGCGTTTGAACGCCTCGACGGTGTTTTGATACTCTTCCACGCTGAGCCCCCTATGCGCAATGAATCCCACTTCATGCGAAGGATAATTGTCCGCAAGTTTATTGAGTTTTGACTTTGAGTAAGTCATAAACTTCATGTTGTTGATGACGCCAAACGCCACACCCAAAACGACGGCGGCGAGCACCGCGAACACTACGAGCACTACGATGAGTATCTTAGTGCCTTTTTTCAAAGCATTTGCCATATTGAGATCCCCCTTAAATACAAAATGTCTGCATGAAAAAGTGCAGGCAATTCCGTATCAATAAATTAATATAGATTATTCTATCATAATATACGCGTTTGTCAATAGTGACATGGAAATTTTTTTGCCGCAAAACGATATTTTTTTAGCGATATGCGCTTAAGCGGGCTCAGACGCGACGCGGAGGGCGCCGATATTTGCAAAAATTTGTCGAAAATTGCAATATCCGACGTTTAACTTCGCATTTTCGCGTATAAACTCCGCGTTTTGTCAATAATGTCGACGTGGAACTTAAAGACGCTATATCAAAACTGCAGCAGACGTTTTCATTCAGCGACGACCTCAAAATACGCGAACTGACCATAGCGGGAGTGCGCGCGGCGTTTGCGTATATCGACGGCGGCATTGACCGCGAGCTGTTTGAACAAAGCATATTGAAACCCCTTATCGCGGCGAGCGAGTTTCCAAAGCCGTATACGGACTCTCTCGAGCGCACGGTATGCTTTTCGGAGACGGCGGTGCCCGTGCCCGTCATCAGCGCGCCCGGGCCCATCGCGGAAGGGGACGCCGTGCTCTTCATAGACGGCGAGGAGGACGCCTTCGTCTACTCCCTGCGCAAGCCCGAAAAACGCTCCATCACGGAGCCTCCCACCTCCAGCGTGCTCAAAGGACCGCGCGAGGGTTTCATAGAGGAGATAAAGACCAACCTTTCAATGATGCGCCGCCGCCTCAAGACACCCGACCTTGTCATACGCACTTTTCAAGTGGGCAGATATTCCACGACGTCCGTCGCGGTGCTGCACATACGCGGCGTCGCGGACAGGCAGGTCATAAAGCAGATATATGAAAAAATAAGCAAGATAGACATAGACGGCGTGATTGACAGCGCGTACGTGCTGTCCTTCGTACAGGCAAAGCGCACTTCCTTCTTTTTGCAGGCGGGGACGTCGGAAAAGCCGGACGTAGTTAGCGCAAAACTGCTCGAGGGGCGCGTCGCGATAATCGTGGACGGCTCGCCCATCGTCATAACTCTTCCCTATCTCATTTTTGAGGATGTGCAAGACGGCTACGACTACTATTCCGGGGATTGGCGCGCGTCAATGATACGCATGTTCCGCATAATTGGCGCGCTGCTTACGGTACTGCTCCCCGGGGCGTATATCGCGCTGCAGACCTTCCATTTGCAGCTGTTGCCGCTGAAATTTTTGATGACGCTCATGGCGGCGACGACGGGCATACCCTTCCCGCCCGCGATAGAGATGCTCATTGTGCTGATGCTATTTGAGGTGCTCAATCAAGCGTCCATACGCATGCCGCGCTATCTCGGCATATCCCTGTCCGTCGTAGGCGCGATAGTGCTGGGCGATACAGCGGTCAAGTCGGGGCTCATATCCTCGCCGTCCGTGCTTGTCATAGCCTTAAGCGCAATAGGCATATTCTGCGTTCCCGACCAGGTGGGTACGATATCCATTTTGCGCCTGCTCTTCCTGCTTATAAGCGCGGTAACGGGCTTTGTGGGCATGGTGATATTGGCGATAGTGATAATCGGATATCTGAGCTCCCTTGACAACTTCGGCACGCCCTACCTCTCGCCGTACGCTCCGCGCATAAACCCCGACCTGCAGGACGCCGTACTCAAAGTCGGCACCGTATCCATGGTGGACAGGCCCTACTCCATTCCCACCGCCAACCGCACCCGCATACGCAAACACTGAGGCATAGAGGCATATATGAAAAATGTAAAAATACAACATGGGATATACAAAAACCTGCCTTCGGGCACTGTGTACAACTCGCAGGCGGGTTTCCTCATCTTTGCGATAGGCATAGCCTTCAAGCTGTCCGCGGCGCCGGGCGTGATAAGCGGGGAGTACGGCTCCTCCACGCTCTGGGCGTTCATAGTAATGTCCGCGGCAGAGCTTTTGCTGACCGCCTTTATATTCGCCTTTGTGCGCATGCGCGGCGACGACCTGCTCCGCTGCACGGCGTCAAAGCCCTATCGCATATGCTGCGCATTCGCGAGCGTATGGCTCATACTCAAGGGCACCTTCTACTTTTGCTATTGCGTATCCTACCTCGCCCGCGAGCTCTTCGGCGGCGTGGAGCCCTCCCTTCTCTACCTGCTCTTCCTCTCGCCCGCGATATACCTCGGCATAAAGGGCTCGCGCACGATTGCGCGCACGACGGAGATATTGGTCCCCGTATTTTTCGTGCTCATAGTATTCAACCTCGTCTTTTTCGATACCAATCACGATTTCGGGCGCAACCTGCCCATATTCTCAATGGAGCCCGTGGACTTTTTCAAAAATCTGCCGCGTTTCGGGCTGTGGCTGGGCGACGCCATACCCTTCGCGTTTTTGCGCGTAAAAAACAAGCGCCTGCCCTACATCACGGGCAGCATAGCGCTCACGCTCGCGACCGTGCTCATCACCGTAATGCTGGGCGTCGCGGCATACGGCGACTCTCTGCGCATGGTCTCCGACCTGCTCATACACATGGCGGGATTCAATCGCCTGTCCATGGAGATAGGCCGCATGGAGTGGACAAACCTCTTCGCCGCGGTGTCCGTATCCATACTCTCCCTCTCCTTCATCTATTTCGGAGCGACCGCCGCATGCGACCGCGCCGTGGAGAGCCGCCTGCCCGCGGTCATATTCTTCCCCCTCGCCGTGATAATAATAATTGCCGTAGTGCCTTCCTCGCAGTCCGTAGCGGAGTTTTCCACGAGGCAAATGGGCTATGCCTTGAGCGCGCTCGCCGTAGCCGTCCCCGTATTTATGCTCGCGTCGGCGCTGTACGCAAAATACAAGTACGCGGGCATATACAACTGTCTCGACGACGAATACGTCCCGCGCGAATTGCCCTATCCCGAGCCTCCTGCCAGCCTCGCCGACAACATAATGGACGGTTTCAAAATGCAGGCGGAAAACCAATTCGACGCGCTTGACAGCGGCTCGCTCAAAGCGGAGGAGGACTCATGAAAAAGTTCAACGTAACCTCATACGCCCTGCGCACAAAGTGGGTAGTCGTATTGCTCGTAGTCGCTCTGCTGCTTATATTCGGGCGCACCGTAAACTCCCCCGCTCTCACAAAGACCGCCATAGTCGTAGGCGTCGGGGTGGATTTCGACGAAGAGACGCGGCAGTTCGAGGTCACGACTCAATCCGTACAGATGCTCTCCAACACCAGCGGGACGGGCGGACAGCGTTTCGACGTATTCACCGCGAAAGGCAACACCGTATCATCCGCTTTGGACGACATTTCGCAGAAAATGGGTTTGATTGTATCGCTTGCGCACTGTGAAGTTCTCTTTATGTCACAATCGGCGCTCAAGCCCGACCATATGCAGACAATATATCCGCTCATCGCGATGTACGCTTTGCGTGAGCAAGCAATAATCGTCACGGGCTCCCTCCCGCCAAAGGAGATGCTCTCCACCCGCATAAGCACGACCATAAGCTCGCCCTACTTTTTGCAGACCGCCATAGTAAACAACGAGGGCACGGACGGGCTTATCGAGACGACCGCAAAGGACTTGCTCGCCCGCTCCCTCTCGCGCAGCGAGGCGACCGCTATCCCCTATATAGTCCCCGTCAAGCTCGAGGATCAGCCGCAGGACGAAAAAGAGGAACTGAAAGGCAACTATCAATTTGACATGTCCAAGGTGCTCGTATTCGACCATAGCGACTGCCGCGTCCTCGACGACGAGCTCAGCGAAATACTCTCTATCTACCTGTCCACCACGACCTACGGCTCTCTCAACTACACCGCGGAGGACGGCACGTCTTTCGAGTTCCGCATACTCGACAAAAGTGTAAATAATTCCGCAAAGGGGCGCAAGATCTCCGCCTCTATCGAGCTCAAAGTGGACCTTCTCGACTATCAATTCGTGGACAGCGACGAGATATTGACAGGCGCAAGCCCCCTCATCAAAAACGCCGCGACCGCCCTTGGGAAACAGCTCACCGCGCGCATGGAAAAACTCTTCGCCGTCTCCCTCGAGACAGGTATTGACTTCCTCGGCTTGCAAGCGAAAGCCTACCAGTCCGTAGGCAGATCCCTCGAACGCGACTGTCTCCCCACCCTCTCCTTCACCCCCGAAGTGAAATTGACCGTCAAAGAAGCCGCTTAGCTTGCATTTGCTTAGGGCTTGGCACCATTACGGAGTAAGGTGCCTAAAAGCCCACCGCAAGCTGCTGCGCCGCTCCGCGCTTAATTACCCCACAAAATCACTTCGTAATTTTGTGGGGACCCCATATCGCTTGTCGCAGATTCCTCGCGTGAAAGAAAGTCAAGAGGTCATTCCAAGACGCTCGTCATGGCTCGGCGATTTTCACGCTTGGGGACGCGGGCTGTCGCCCGCTTTTTTAGATTTCGTCCCCTGCACGCCAAGCTAAAAACGCGCGAACTAGTGACGAAAGTCACACGTTCACGCGTTTTGGTTTGTATGCAAGTGTCAAAACTCCTGCGTGAAAGCTTGATATTTACGTCACGTATTGTCTTAAGTTTTTATTATAAAACCGGGGGATTTCTTCTTATACCCCACAAAAACATTTCATATTTTTGCGGGGACCCCGAATCGCTCAACATAACAGAATATTTATAATGTCATTTCGAGCAATGTCGAGAAATCCCCAAGTTCTCACCCCACAAAATCACTGCGTAACTTTGCGGGGACCCCGTAATACTTTATCTAGCGTTACGCTATATAACAGTGACCCCCACCACCCGCGAAAATTTCGCGGGAGCCTCCCCCTAAACGCACGTTACACTTCTACACAGGTGCTATCGAAGGTCGATACCCAAAACGGATAAAGAAAAAAGCCCGTTATTAGTGTGTAAACCTCGCCTTCAACGTAACGCTCGTCTGAGAAACATTGGAGTCCCCATAAAATTGCGGAGCGAGTTTTATGGGATATTTGATTGGGGTCCCCATAGAAAGGAGCGGAGCGAGTTTTATGGGGCGAGTTGCGGGGGAGGCTCCGCGCTACCGCGCGGTGGTGGGGGTTCTCGACTAATAAAGTAACACATGTCCGAGCCGCCGTTTGCATTGTCCGAGCGCTCCCGCGGAGCAAGCGGGATAGATTATAGTACGCAGTGAGGGGCGGGTCTGCCACAAAAAAACGGCACAGTAGAATTGCTGCGCCGTTTGTTTTACGTGTTATCCCTAAAAGTTCAGTCGGCTTTGTAGGGGAGCAGAGCCATTTGACGCGCGCGCTTGATGGCGATAGCGAGGGGACGCTGATGCTTTGCGCAAACGCCGCTCATGCGACGGGGCAGAATTTTGCCCTTTTCGGTGATATACCTTCTGAGCTTTGCGACGTCCTTATAGTCGATGTCATTGATATGCTCAACGCAGAAGGTGCAAACTTTCTTTTTGGGCGCTCTCTTTTGAGGACGCGGTGCCTTTACTTCTTCAGCCATATTCAAAAATTCTCCTTAAATCAAAATGGAAGATCCTCGTCGATGGGTTTAAGGTCGTCAAAATCGACGTCACCTCTCTCATCCTCGTTCTTTGTAGAGAGGAATTGCACCTCGTCTGCGACGATCTCTGTCACGGTACGGCGCGAGCCGTCCTGTGCGTCATAACTTCTTGTCTGAATGCTACCGCTGACTGCGGCGCGGCTGCCCTTTTTGAGGTAGCGGGCGCAATTGTCGGCGGGCGCTCTCCAAACTATGACGGGAAGGAAATCCGTCTCCCTCTTGCCGTCACGGGAATAGCTGCGGGAAACCGCAAGCGTAAATCTGCAAAACTTGATGCCGCCCTGCGTGGAGGACAGCTCAGGGTCTCTTGTCAGATTGCCGATCAAAAATACCTTATTCATAATTTACTCCTTACTTTTTCAAAATCATCTGCCTGATGACGTTCTCATCATTGCGCATCTGTCTGTCGATCTCGATTTGAGCTTCCTTAGAGCAAGTGACGTTCATGAGCACATAGTAGCCTTCACTTTGATGGTCGATCTCATAGGCGAACTTTCTCATGCCCCACTTGTCAAGCTCATCCACCGTACCGCCTTGAGCGGAAACAAGTGCTTCGAACTTCTGGACGGTCTTTTCTTTGACCTCGTCCTCGACAGCGCCGCGAATAATGTAGAGAATCTCATACTTATCCATAGCATTACCTCCTTTTGGACTATTGTCCCTTTCGGGAAAGGAAATCTGAGCTATTCATAATAAATAGCTTTAATATAATAACTTATCGCGACTGATTTGTAAAGCGTTTTGCAAAAATTTTCATCTGCCGCGATTTTGTACCCCAAAAAATCATTTCGTATTTTTGCGGGGGGGAGGGACCCCATGTAGCTCAGACAAACGTATTTTCCGCTTTGGCATACCCCTTCTTCAACATAAGTTAGAGGACAAACATCTATATAGGGGGAGGCTCCGCGCAAAACAGCGGGCGTCAGCCCGCGTCCCCAAGCGCAAAAAATAGCAAACTATACGAGTATCTTAGAGCGTTCTATTGTTACTTCTTGCATACGAGTATGTGATGCGTTAAATTTTTTGCGCGCGGAGCAGCACAGCAGCTTGCGGTGGGCTTTTAGGCACCTTACTTCGTAATGGTGCCAAGCCCTGAGCAAATGCAAGCGGGTGGTGGGGGTCACTGTTATATAGCGTAACGCTAGATAAAGTATTTCGGGGTCCCCGCAAAATTACGCGGTGATTTTATGGGGTGAGGACTTGGGGATTCCTCGACTACGCTCGGAATGACAATATATATAATGTGTCATTTCGAGCGATTCGGGGTCCCCGCAAAAATACGTAGTAGTTTTACGGGGTATAGGATACGGGGTCCCCGCAAAAATATGAAATGTTTTTGTGGGGTATAGTGAGAAATCCCCCAATTTTATAAAAAAACTTAAGACAATACGTGACGTAAATATCAAGCTCTCACGCGGGAGTTTAGCACTTGCAATCAATCAAAAAACGCGAATGTGGACAATGAAAGAGCAACATTCGCGTTTTTAGCTTGGGATTGCAAAGGGCAAAGCGCCCTTTGCCGGGGTGTGGGGCAGCGCCCCACCTGGGGTGTAAAAAGCGGGCATAGCCCGCGTCTCCCAAGCGTAAAAGGCGCGAACCATGAGCATTTTGTCTGCTATGGCTCGCCTCTTGTCAAATGCGAATTGTGAAGCGTTAAATTTTTACGCGCGGAGCAGCGCAGCATTTGCGGTGGACCCTTATCCGCCCTTACTTTGTAATGGGCGCGGGTCCTGAGCAAATGCAAGCAGCCTAGGGATCGGGGCGAGCAGCCCCTCATAAACTCCATATTTTCTCAACCTCTGCTGCCGAAACCGAGGTGACCGGAATTGGGGCCGAGCTCCTCAAAACTCTTGAGCACGTCCTCGCGCGTGATAACGGATGAGCCGTCGATAAAGGCGTGACGCGCCGCCTGTCTGAGCACGACGGTGCTGTCCTCGAGTTCCATAGCGACGAGGCGTTTTCTCGCGTCCTCGTCGAGGGTGAGCCCGTCGCCAAACTCGCCGCTGCTGAGCAGAGCCTTTATCTCGCCGTCGAGTATGGACTGTTTTTCATTCTCGGTCACGCCGCCGAAAGTGACAAAAGTGACGTGACCTTGCAGGGGACCTCTGACCGCGCTGTCCACAAACA
Organism: uncultured Clostridia bacterium; assembly: GCA_947581925.1. Lineage (GTDB taxonomy): Bacteria > Bacillota > Clostridia > Christensenellales > CAG-917 > CAG-475. Next base: position 41,960 of record CANPWB010000006.1, on the reverse strand, counting down.
GTGCGACGCATACCGCGGACAGATTGAGCTCCACGCCGAGGTTTTTCACCTTGAAGTGCGCCCTCTTAAAGCTGTCCGTGAAGTTGAGTACCGCCTCGAGATACTCGCTGGGGCAGTCCTCGGACGCAGAGACCAAAAACACGTTGACCTCGTCCTCGTTTATCGCTCTCAAGAAGATGTTGTTGAGGTCTCCTCCAAGCTCAGTGCCGTCCAGCTTGTCGAGCTCGATATATTGCACATTGCTCTCTCCCGCCGCTTGTTCGACGCCGCTTATGTATTCCTTGAGCAGCATGACGTCCTCGCACTCGAAACAGATATTGTTGCGCATAGTGGGAGAGGAGAGCACTCTCGCGACCATATTTTGCTCGTTTACGCGCTCAAAACGGGTTTTAACCTCCGAAATCGCAAGTTTAACAGGCTTTTTCGGCAATTTGAGGGGCAACGTGCTCACCGCGCGGATGAGCGTCTCGTCACCCGAGAGCAGTACGCGCTGCTTGTCTCCGCTTGAGAGTATCTCGCTGTGCGAAATGCGCGAGAATGCAGAGTCGTAGTTTTCCGCCTGTGCGAATCCCTTCTCCACTGCTTTGCGGAGCAATTTCATACCTGCGTCCTCTTTTGGGAGGGGGTACAAGCGCGTCTTTGCGACGTCGAGGAGCTCCGCCTCCGGAAGCCCCGTAGTGAGCGCGGCAAGGCGAGCGGCATACTCCGACGCATGCTCGCTGTCATATTTGAGCCCGAACAGTTGCGCATCCACGTTTGTCCAAAGCGCAAGTTTAGAGAGTATGCGTTTGCCGAGCGCGACGTCCTTTTTGAGGAGCACGCCTTCAAGAGACATCACCATGGACAGTAGCATTGCCGTCGTATTGCCCGCGCGCGACGCCTTTGCAACCTGGCTTGCGGTGTCCGAAGCTGTCTGGCTCTCGCCCGTCTTTATTTTCGCCTCCGTAACGGCTGATATAGCCTTGCCCTTTATGCCGAGCATCTCGTGCACGTTGTCGGCAAGCACGTCGCCGTAGCCGTATTGTTCGGCGAATTGTTGTATCCTCTGCTGCTGTTTGAACGTAGCGTCACTGTTTATGCTCTTGAGCGCGGGATCCTCCGCGAGGGCAAACAGCTCGTCTGCGCGCGCGACGCCAACGCCGTACACGTCCGCGTACGCACCAAACAGCTTTCTCCTCTCTTCCGAGGAGATGTGATTTGAAAAAACTACCTCCGCCTCAAAGTATCTTTGCAGGCATCTTTCTTCGCTTATGATCATTATATCCTCCTTTTTCGACTGCGGACCCAGCTCCGCAAAGTGTAAATTTTGTACGTGACTTCCAAAAGAAAATTCTTGCTGTGTCTTTTTTTTCTCCTCTACCCGCAATTAGCGCGGATGCCCGACGGAAACTTCTTACGTTTTTATAAAATAAGAGGTCTCCTTGAAGAAACCCCGACGCTTTTCATTTGCTCAACACCCCGCGTGCCGAACCGCGCGCAAAGACTTCGAGGCCGAAAATATCCGAGTTTCCCATGTTTTGCTCAAAGGCTACAAGACCCTCTATGCCGTTGCGCTTGAAGAGCCTGCCCGCTACGCTATATGCGCCATATGCGCCGACTTTCATATTTTGACCTCCTTAGTGATTTTAACATTTCGATTTTACTACTATTTTGCAAAAAAGCAAGCCTTTTGAACAACTTTTTTGCATTTCCATATTTTATACAGATAATATACTTTTGGCATTTCCATATATATTCAATATATATACGCGCACGCAACAAAATTTGCCGATCCTTTGTGTTTAATTGTGGGCTACGCGCCCACACCTCGGCAAAGGACTTCGTCGCCCCATGCGGGGTTCCACCCCGCGCCCCGGCAAGGGACTTCGTCCCCTGCACTCCAAGCTAAAAACGCGCGAACTGCTTGCATTTGCTCAGAGCCCGCGACCCTTGCGGAGCAAGGTCTTTAAGGGCTCACCGTAAATGCTGCGCTGCTCCGCGCGCAAAAAACTTAACGCTTCACATATTTGCGCATGCAAGAAGTAGCAAGAAGCTGTTCAAAGATGCGCATATGGCTTGCTATTTTTTGCGCTTGGTTATGCGGGCTACGCCCGCTTTTTTCACTAGTTCGCGCGTTTTGGTTTGTGTGTATGGTACTAACTCCTGCGCGAGAGCTTGTGATTGACGTCGCGCGTTGTCCGAGCGTTTTTTACTATGAAACTAGGGGATTCCTCGACTGCGCTACGCTACGCTCGGAATGACATGCTACATAAACTGTCATTTCGAGCGTAGCGTAGCGCAGTCGAGAAATCCCCTTGTCCTAGCGCACTTATACCAGCCTTGCGCTCTGTCTGGGCGACATCGGGGTCCCCATTCGGACCCCAAAGACTTGCAAAACGAGTTTTTGGGTGAAATTATGAGCATAGCGAATTTTATGGGGTATTGGATCGGGAGCCCCAAAATAATCACAAAGTGATTTTGTGGAGTAAAAAAATATCGGCGCAACGATAACTCGCTGCGCCGATATTTTCTTATAACGTTTGATATATTTCTCATTCATAGTCCTTCCAAATAGACTCGTACGCCTTTTCATAGTACTCGATCTTGCCCGCGTTCTTGTTGCCCATTTCGTTGACTTCGAGGTTGTATTTATTTGTCTTTTTCGCGGTCTCGAGGTTCTCCTTTATGAGGTCGAAGATGGTTTGACGCTCCTCGCCCTCTTTTGCGGGAGTGAAGTCAAAGACGAAATCCTTAGGCAAGTTACCTCCATTTTCGGGCATCGTATCTTTGCCGTATGTCTTATACAACTCGTTATCCCACACCGTATAGGTGTTGAGCAACACGAATATGCCCGCATAGCCGTTTGACGTGGAGCCGCTCTCTATGAAGCTGTCCGCGACGACAAACGCCTTACCGTTACCCGCAAGCGTACCCTTAGCGTCGGAAGCGCCCTTGAACCAATCATCCGACTCATTTTCCATATCAAGCGCATAGCTGCCCGTGCCGTCCTTGATGAGCTTGCGCGCATAGTCGGTGAAATCCGCAAGATAGCTGCTGTCCTTGCCCTCAGGAGTGATTAGATAGCCGAGTCCGTTGTTGTTGGAGCTGGACGTCACTGCGCCCGTATCGTCGCCGACGAGGTACGCCCACGTGGATGCCATCTTTCTCAGCCAATACACCTCGGTGAGCTTGTCGAGGCCGTCCGCCTTGCAGACCTCTTGCACCTTTTTAAAGCTGTTGTAGATCTGGTGGATAATGCCCGTCTTGCCTACTTGATCGAATGCAGGCCACTTCTCAAGCAGGTACGCCATCGTTGGATGCTCCGTAGCCTGGAACTTTATCTCGTACTCGCCCTCTATTTCCTTGCCCTGCTCGTCCACTTTCTTGCCGAAGGTGAGCAGCTCGTTATAGTTGTTTTTGTAGGTGTTTTCGCCCGTCTTGAACTGATAGGAATGATCGTAATCACTCGTCTTGCCGGAGGGATTGAAACGGTTTGCGGGATCTGTCATCGGGTCGCGAAGCTCTTTTTCCTCGCCGTCCTCTTCATACTTCGCATCCGCGTCGTATTTGGGGTTGGATATCTTGACGGTAAGCTCGGACAGATAGATATTGCGCAGCACCTTGACCGCCTCTTTGTTGGAGGGGTTGGCGGAGAGCTGTGCGGTGAGTTTGTTGAGGCTCTCCTCGTCGAGGCGAAGCAGGATGTTGGTGACAAAGCCATAGCCCTGCTCGTCCGCGGGATGATAATATGTGCTGTTGAGACTGCTGCCGAGCGCAGACGAATAGCCTGTATCCGAAAGCTGGAAACTCTCCTTATTTTGGTCTATAATACGTTTATACTCGTTCTCTATCTCTTCATCTGTCACCGTGACACCCTTGCCGAGCAGTCTCTCATACCTGTCCACGATAAGCGTGTCCTCTTGCGCGGTGAGGTAGTACTGCCAGCACTCGTCGATGTTGCTCTTATACAGGTTTTTCAGCAAATTTTTTGTGAGGTCGGCATAGGCGTCCTCGATATATTTGCCAAGCACGGTCTCGAGCGTTTCACCTTCTTCGAGCTCGATATTCTTGACAAAGTCCTCGTCCTTTATCTCTTCATAGCGCTTAGCCTCGTCCCACTCGAAGAAAGGCTTTGCCTTATCTTCTGGCTTGATGGTCGCCTCGGGGTCGAACTCTTCCTCTTCTTCCTCTTCCTCGGGGAGCGCGGTGCGAGGCGCGTCGTATTTTGCCCACTTGGCGTACAGCGTCTTGCTTTCGTTAAAAACTAAAGTATCAAAATTGACTTCTTTCTTATCCGCCTCAAAGGTGTCGCTCTTTGCATAATCGCCGTCATCATACCAGCCGTAGAATGTATATCCGTCCTTCGTAGGCTCGGTAGGCTCCTTTGCCTTCTTGCCCTTTTGGATGCGTTGCGCCTCTATCTCGGTGCCGCCGTAGGACTCGAAACGGACAGTGACGGGATCCTTGACTTCGGCGTCATCGTCCTCGTCGGGCTCCTTGCTCGCGCTCGACTCGTTTGTCGCGTTGTTGTAGTTGTCCTCGGTTATGGCGTCCTCGACAAGGGATTTGAGCGAGGAGAGCAGGCTGTCGTTTGCGTCCTTGACAGCCTTGTCGTTCTCGGCGTCGCTGAGCAGATCCGCCGTCGCGGGGACGGTCCCGTCCGGCTTAGTCTTGTTGTCAAGCTTGGCAACTTGCTCTCTTGCAAACAGCACCAAAAGCTTTTGTTGCGCGAGAGATTTCAGGACGTAGTTCGCCGCGGTCTCGGCGCTCATGCCGTAATAGTTGACATAGTAATAAGCGTAGTTTGCAAAACTCGATTGCAACTCGTACTTGTAGATCTCTCTCGTCTCGTTGTTGTAGTTTACTTTTGCGACGACCTGCGTCATATCGCGCTGGTCGTTGCGGGTAAAGATCGCGTCACAGCCGACAAACAGCGTCAAGCCGATGGCGAGAAGAAGCACTAACACTGTTGCAATTATCAGTCTTTTCTTCATATCTGCACTCCATAGTGAGAATATAATCTTATCCACTTTTATATTAGTAGATTACATTAGTACAAAACATTATACACGCCCGCGCGCTCCTTAGCAAGCGTTTTTTAACATCAAATGCCGATTAATTTTATTTTTGTCCCTTCCGCGCCTTTAAATGCCAACATACAAACAGCATAAATTACGCCTCAAACGATGACATCTCGGACAATTTGCATATAGAGTTCAAGCACGAAAAACGTTGGTATCTCGGACAAATTTATTGAAATGCCCCACCCTCGCCTCACGACGTTCCCCGTGCCCCCACACACACGAAATCACTTTGTAATTTCGCGGGGACTTTGATCAAATACCCCAAAAAATCACTTCGTAATTATTTTGGGGACCCCCAATTTTACCCCATAAAATTCGCTACGCTCATTATTATGAGGACCCCGATCCAATACCCCATAAAATTCACTACGCTCATTTCTATGGGGACCCCCGTGTCGCTCGGACAAATGTTACGTTTAATAAAAACCGCGATATTTGGATGCTAGGCAAGGAAACGCCCATTTCCCGAGCATGAGCGTACATAGACGTACGTGACCGTGAGGGGAATGGACGTTGACAAAGCATAGCGCCAAATAGCGTGGTTTTTTACTTTGCGATGAGGTAGAGGCGCATCAGCTCATCCATCTCGCGGACATCTTTAGCGCACATTTTGCGGGCGCCGAGCATGAGTTTGAGCCCCTGCCATATGCACTTGATCATGAGGGTATCGCGGCTGTCGAGCGCGGCGGCGAGCCCTTCTATCATCATAGTCAGGTCTCCCCTTTCCTCGGGCGCGATCTCGTTGACGGCGTTCATCATATTGACGAGGTGGTGTTCGGTCTGGGGGCGCAGGCCGTTGGGAGCGAGCTCTGCGACGCGGCCTATATTCTGTGTGCCGTCGTCGATGCCCTCCCAAACAAAGTCCACGAGGGCGCGCTTGAAGGGCTCTATCATCTTGTCGCACATAATGACAAAGCTGTCCTGCTTGGACTCGGACGGGAAGTATGCGGCGGCGAAGGTGAGTATATCCGCCTCGCCTGAGTCGAACTCGAGCAGCATACGCGACACGAGCGCGACGAGCGTTTTTTGCTCCTTTGGCAGGCGGAAGACGTAGCTGTCCCCTATCTGCCCGAGCGCGTACGCCTTTTCCGCCTCATAGTCGAACCCGCGATAGCAAATGGCGAGCACCTTTTTGAACTCCTCATAGTGCGCGAGGCACTTGAGCAGCGCGCGCAGGCGCAGATCCACATAGATCAAGGTCGATTTTTCAAGGTCGTCCACGGCGCACACGAGCGCGTTTACGCCTTCACCGCTGTATTGCATAGCCACCTCCCGCGCTGAGCGCGCATACAAAGATGATTGCCGAATAAGGCTTGTACCCGAAAGGATTTTTTATTGCAATTTTGTTGTTTTTTGAGGCAAAACTCACTACGTTTGCGCGATTTTGACAAAATAGGCGCGTAGGAGCCGCAAGTTCTCACCACTTGTTGTGCACCTTCTCGGCAAAGCACAGCACGTTGTCGAGGGTTATCTCCTTGCCGTCGTCAAGTATGCACTTGCCGCTTACATATCCAAAGACCTGGTGCGGTATCATGCACATGACTTTGAGGTCGAAGGGCTCATAGCGGTCGATGAGCGGATGGAAAGTGCAATCCAGCCTGCCGTCATCGGAGGTGAACTTCCAGTCCTCCATATAGCGCGGCGCGCCCTCGTCGTCGCCGGGGATATGGAAGGTAGTGCGCCCTATCTTGTGCGACTTGCCGTTATAGAAGAACATGTCCTCGCTTGCCGCCTCCGTATTGCCAAAGCCGTAGCCGATGTTCCAGCCGAAGGTGCTGCCGTCCTCGAGACGGGTCTGCAGACTGCCCCAATACCAGGTGTTGTCGTACGTCCACACGCCGCGTCCCCAATCGAGGGTGCCCATGCTGTCCGCTTTGTCAAAGGGATACTCCTTGTCGCCGAGCTTAAGTGTGCCCTCCGCGGTCATGCAGTTGATCTTTTGGTTGAAATAGAAATGCTTGTCCTTGTCGAAGGGAGTCGCAATCACCATGCTCTCTTCGGGAAAGTCCGTGAGGGTGATGTCCCAGCTTACGTCCGTGCCGAGCTTGTCCGCGTTTGGATATACGCCCGTGAGGTGGCGCATCTTGCCGTCGTTGGTGATGCCCATCTCCACCTTGCCGTTTTTCCAATATACGTCGCCCTGCTCGCTTGTGCGCGGCATGTTCAGCTTGCCCATCGGGAAGAGGAATATCGACGTATTCGTGAATTGCGCCGGCGTCTCGAAGTCCATTATCGTGAGGCTGAGCGCGCCCACAAAGCCGAGGTCGCTCACCGTGATACAAATGGCATACTTTTGGTTGCCGACATAATAATAGTCCCACTCCTTGAGGCGCATTTTGTTTGCCTTGACATTCTCGCGATTGTAGACGTACAGCATCTTTTTCGCGTACCCCGGAGTTGCGATATTGCCCTGCTCATTCAAAAGGTCTATCTTCTCTTTGATCTCGTTTTGCATAAAAAATCCCTCTTTATCGTTTATTTATTTGCTTGTTTTAATTTCGTTGATTTTGCTCTATGCGTTGATTGCGGAAATCTGTCCTACGCAAATCAACTCCTTTTTGTTGTTTTTCATCTAATTTTACCACACTCCCGCGCGCATATCAAGCGCCATATCAAAAAAATCCGCGCCGACACCTCCCCATGTCATTCCGAGCGCAGTCGAGGAATCCCCTTGTAGAGGACGTCTGCTTCGCACTCGGGGATGTTTCGACTTCGCTGCGCTCCGCTCAACATGACACCGTTATATTACCTGTCATCCTGAGCCTGTCGAAGGATCACCCTTGTCTCACGCTGTCATGTTGAGCCTGTCGAAACATCCCCTGATTCTTACCCCATAAAATTCGCTCCACACACTGTGCGTTTCTACACTGTGTTACGTCGTCGCTCATTTCTATGGGGACCCCGTGTCGCTCAGACCGACGTTGCGTTATAAATGCACTGTCATTCCACGCCTCTTGTCATTCCGAGCATCGTCGAGGAATCCCCTCGTCCGAACGTATTTTTAATGTCATTCCGAGCGGAGCGTAGCGCAGTCGAGAAATCCCCTGGTCTCACACGCTGTCATTCCGAGCATCGTCGAGGAATCCCCTAGTCTCACTTGCTGTCATCCCGAGCGCAGTCGAGCCCCCCTGGTGCGCCCAAGCGCCGACACTCCCCCCCCCTGTCATGTTGAGCGTAGTCGAAACATCCCCTAGTCCGAGTTTTTATGGGGCAAAAAATCACGGCGCCGCCCATCCAAGCGACGCCGTGTGACTTTAGCGCGAGATTTTTAAAATCAAGTGTCTATCTTTTGTCAGTCCTGCTTTGCCCACACTTCGGGAGCAGTGCGATCCTTGTTCCAATGCCAATACAGGTCATTATCGCTCGGGTTTGTGAGATACGGATCTTCGTCTGCATAATAATAACGTTCGGCGTTTTTAAACGTGCTGTTATTATTGTTGCCGATCGAGATCGAGGCCCATGTAGTTTTGCTCCCGCCGTAGTACACATTTTTCAGCGCCTTGCAAGAATAGAAAGCGTTGTTCTCTACGATCGTCACGCTGGCGGGAATTATTATCTCTTGCAATGCCGTGCATGAGTCGAATGCGCCATTCTCTATTTTGGTTACGCCTTCGCATATTGTGACTTTCTGCAGACTCTTGCAATATTCAAACGCGTCTCTAATTATGCTCTTAACGCTCCCTGGAATGACTATGGAAACAATGCCGGAAGAAGAGAATCTTTTTTCTAAGCTCGAACTTAAGCCCGGGCAACCGTCTAGAATGGTCACGTCTCCTTGCAATGCTCTTGGCACGAAATAAATGGATTTATCTTGTTTGTTGTACACCACCCCGTCTTTGCTTTGATATAAAGCGTTGCCTTCTGTCACATCGACAAACTTGAGAGCAGTACATCTGGAGAAAACGTCATCGCCTATGCTCGTCACGCTTGCAGGAATCGTGATAGTCTCCAACTTGTCGTGATTATCGAATGCTTCTTTGCCGATGGTTATGATAGTATCCGGCAGGACATACTCCGTCGCATTTTTGGTTTTCACAATAAATCTGCGTGCAAAAGCATAATCCGCTATGGTCGTAACGGTGTATTGTTGCCCGCCTTTGCTGACTTTGGAAGGTATAGTCACCTTACCGCTCAACTCTGAGCTCAAAGTATGGTCGTCGATCAGCGTCGCTGTAGAGGTCGTTGTATCAAATTCATAGAAAAACTCGCTGTCGTCTGCCGAACCGTACAATTTTTCATTTTGTTTTCCGTTGAGAAGGATATTTACAAAGCCGTATTGAGCCGAGTACCAGACGTCTTTTCCTTCTTCCTTTGCGTATCCATCGGGGATAGCGTCGAGATCGACTTGAATTTCAAACAGGGAGACTACTCCTGCTCTCACACCTTCTTTGTCTATCGTTTGAACGGAGGAAGGAATTTTAATGCAGCGGACATCGTCCAAATCTATAGCGCCTGTCATGATGCGAGTGATCCCTTCGGGGACTTGCAAAGTCTCGTCCTCCCCTTCATACTTCCAGAACAGCAACGCATTGTTTTTGATAAACATATTTTGTTCGTCGAGCAACTTTGGCGAATCTGTAAATGCTCCTCTACCAAGCAAGATCATCTTGTCAAAGTCTGCCTCAATTGTCGCGAGATTCGGGCAGTAGCCGAAAGCCCAACTTCCCACCTTGATTTCTTTTTGCGGAAGGATTATTTTTGTGACGTCCCCATTGGTCCCGAATGCCGATGACCCGATGCTGTTGAGCTTTAAGGCGTTCGAGAAATCATATTCGCTTATCGAAACGATAAATTTAGTATTAAAAGAGGTTGCTCCGAAAGCCTTGTCCGCGACGCTTTCCAGCGCGGAGTCCTTGGGGATGACCAGCTTTGTCGAAATATGATTTTCCGTAGGCGGAGTTTCGCCCTCCTCGGGCTCGTAGATATCGGAGAACACGTTTACCATATATTCGCCGGGCAAATATTTCGATGTCGCGTCCGTAAGTATGCCGCTGCTCAAAGTCTTAAGTTGTACGGGGATCTCAAGGTCGCCCGTAAAGCCCGTAGGGATATAGAGAAGTTGTTGATAGTCTTTGGTGTACACGACTCCCTTGTATACGGCAAGCTCCTTGTTTTCGGGGCTTATTTCGATCTCATTGGCTATGGCAGTCGGCGGAGTTATTTCATTGTCCATTACCCATTCCCAATGTTCTATCCACTCCTCGTCTTCCTCTGTGAGACCGTCTGCGTAGAATGAGTATCCGAAGAATAACCTCTTGAACATATCGAGCGTGAAACTGGCAGGCAGAGTCAACTTGTTCAAATTCAACAAATTGATGCCGTTTGCAATGTATGTAACGGAGTCGGGTATGCTCAGATCCCTTATATTCCCGCTGACAAACAATATCTGTTTCATGTCCTTAGTGTAAACGACGCCGTCCTTTTCGATCATATAGGGATTGCTCTCGGAGACCTCGAAAACGGTGCCTAAATTTGTTGCGCCGAAAATGTCATTTGCATTGACTTTTGGGAAGTTTGCGCCGAATGACAGCGTCTTTACGGTCGCCCATCTGAAAGGATTGCCGCCGATTTCCTTTACGCTGTCTGGGAAAACGAATCTGTCATATTGACCTTCGAATGTCCATTCCTCCACTTTCTCCAATCCGTCCTTGAGCGTGAGATCTCCTTTGTAGCCCTCCGCCGCATAAATGATCTCGATCGGGGACGCCTGCTTGTCATAAACAACGGAGTCTTGCGAGAGCATAAACACGTTTTGCTGACTTATGTCTATATGCGCTATTACTGAGCTATTTATGGAGCTGAAGAACGTGTTTGTGAGCTTGTTTGCATTCTTGCCTATATTGAGGCTCTCGAGATTTTCGCATTGGTAAACTGCTTTTTGGTCTATGGCTCCGACGTTGTCCGGGATGACCAATGACGTATATTCGCATTGATAAAAAGCCATTGAATCCAACCTTTCGACCGAGGATGGGATCTGCACCGTTTCGCCCGTCTTTTTGGACCAGCCGTAAGACGCGATCACTTTGACGCTGTCGGGAATAGTCGTCGCCGAGACCGTGGAACAGACCAACGACTTGTCGCTATTCTTTATAAGGCAGCCGTTCGTGAGCGTATACGACTTATTAGAAGAGGGCATTTGCAACGTTTCAAGCGTCACAGGCCAGTTTTGCGGCAACGTATGGCTTTCAAGTTTTTCGTTGAGTTTCAAATTTTTCAAGGAGCAATTTTTTGTCTCAGGGAAGATGTCTTCCGCAAATGAAACGCAACTATCGGGGATCTCGAGCGTCTCCAGATTTTTCAAATACTTTAATGACCATGTGGCAAACGTAATGACATTGTTGTAAAGCGGAGTTTGAGGAGAAGGCGCGAGAATCGTTTGCGATTTGTCCTCCGATTGGATCGTGCCCAAAAGCACATTGCCCTCGTCTGTTTCCAAATAGGCAAGACCATTTTCCTTCTTGTAGAAAGACGAGGGGCTTACGCAATCATTGAATATACCGTTGCAAATAAGACGTGGAGCGCTCTTCAATCTGCCGATAGTCGTCAATTTAGTGCAATCCTCAAGCATACCGTCGCCGAATTGCCGCAACTTATCGCTGTCAAATTGCATTTCCTGCAAATTTTTGCAACCCTTAAATGCATGATTGTAAAATGATACGTAAGTTTTGCCCGCTATCACTTTTGTGATGTTAGTGCAGTTCTCAAAGCCGCTTCTTTCTACGACAGTAACATCTGCCCCCGCATATTGCATGGGCAACTCCAAAACTCCTTTGATATCGTCTTTTTTGTCGAGTTTCGCCCTGATATGATATCTATTCGCTGTTGTGCTCAAAATAAAATCGAAATTTGAAATATCTATCGGGTTCGCCCCCCACTTAGCTTTGAGAGTTTTTGTGGAATCGACAACAAACTCAGAATGCTCGTCAAGTACTCTGCCGTCAAGTTCCCAGCTGAGGAAGTTGTAACAAAGACCGTTTACCTCTTTATACGGAACAGGCAACATATCATAGCTTATCCTATCCCCTTCGTCAACGCAGACCGAGCCGAGCTTATAACCTGCGTCGGTGTCGAAAGAAAGGACAGTTGCGGATTTCACCCAATCCGCTTTGAGCCAAATTTCGCTATAAACTCTGTTGATATCAAACTCCCAACGGTTGACGTCGTCCACAACGTTATATGTCTCTCCGTCATAAGACACAAAATAGGCGTTGAAGGTATATCCCAGAGGAGATATTTGCGTCGTCGGTTTTTCAAGTTTTCCCGCATAGGGCACGGCAACATCCGTCCACTTCGTATCGTTGTCCACGCCGGGCGTATAATTTTCAATATGCACGGGGACATCTTTCATCTTTTCCCATCTGATATATACGTCGTTGACGTCGTTTGTGAGTTCAAACGGGACTTGATATACGTTTTCGATCGTAAACTCTTTGCTCTTATAATAACCCGTGGGGCGTTGCCCGTTAAAACAGCAATTGTTAAAATCCGTATAAAAAGGATTTGGGTTGGCAGCGTCAAGATTCGCGAGGTATACATTGTGGCCTTTATATCCATATATTTCAAAAGGCTTTTCGTTGTCGTCAACGTGCACGACAAGTTTTGCCGGAGGATAGCTTTCGGAGTCATGTTTGCTTCCGTAAACAGCATACAGCGTTATGTCCGACTCTTCGCATACAATGGGAAACAATGCGGCCCTCGTTTGAGCTGTATGGTAAGAACTATCCAATGACCAGTAATAAAATTCATAGGATCTGTCGCCGATTTGAATATCGCCGGGTTTGCCGGGAAAATCGAGTTTTCCGCCCCTCTCGACGCTGTAAACGCTATCGGCAGGCATGACGTCTTTTATATCCGCGGTATATAGCGCGTCAGAAGTCCCCAGCCAATTGTCGTAGTCATAGCAGATCTTGTAGTTTACGGTAAGAGCGTCGTTGTCATTCCACTTGGCATAAAGCACAGTGGATTGTTCGACCTTAAACGGAAAACTTACCTTATTCTTCAATTGCGGATCTTTGTACCAGCCTTCCAACGTAAAACCTTGCTTTTTGGGTGCGGTAGGCTCGCTTATTTGCGTGCCATACGTCACGGTGCTGTATTTCGGTATCGGATATCCGCCGTCCGTGTCATAAGTCACAGTAAAGTTTTCGTCGTTCCACAAGGCGTACAGCGTTATGTCTTTGACAACTTTGGACGAAAAGTCGTAGGGATCGCCCTCCCTGTCGGCGTCGAGATACCAATTGACAAAACTCGACCCCGCCTTTGTAGGATCTTTAGGACGCGCAACGGTTTTTCCCGATTCAACTTGAACGGGATCAATCGGCGTTCCTCCCATCGTATTGAATGAGACGGTGTAGTATGTAGTCACGCTCGGAGTGTCGCCACCGCCCGGAGTTGTACCGCCTCCGCCACCGCCCGGAGTGTCGCCTCCGCCACCCGGCGTCGTGCCGCCGGTCCCGCCGTTCGGGTTTGAGCCCTTGTCCCCGTCGCATGCGGCAAGCGTGACCGTCACGATGCAGATGAGCAATGCCACTACAAGCAGGGCTAGTAAGATTTTGCTTTTTCTTTTCATAGTCTCTCCTTCTCGGCTATTCGCCGATATTGATGTACAAAAAATGCGCCCGACAAGGGCGCACGCTCATAAAGCAGTCATATATAACAAGTGCACTCTTGTCCGATCTGCCACAATCTTTGATATGTACAGTAAATTGCACACCAAGAAATGCACTTGTTGGCCATATAAGTGCAATTTACTGTAAACTATTCAGATTGTGGCGGCCTTATTATATCGCAGGTGGCAGCGCGATGTCAACATTTGCGGCTAAATTGCGCGCGAGCGTGTGCGCGTACAATATTTGCTTGCTGAATTTATTTGCTTGCTGAATTTTCGGCTGTCTCACATTGTAGATATATTGAGAATTATAACCTAAAACAGGTTAAAAGTCAATAATCTGAAACAGATTAACTATAATTCGTATTATCCGCAAGCTTGCTGCTATGAACAGAAAAAAGGGAGTGAAAATGTACCCTCGAATAAGAGACCTTCGCAATGACAGCGACCTCAATCAAACCGAAGTCGCAAAAATGCTCGGCATGTCGCAGACGGGCTATTCCAAGTACGAGACGGGCGAGAACGACATCCCCACCGAAATACTCATCAAGCTCGCCGACTTTTACGGCACGAGCGTCGATTATCTTTTGGGCTTGACCTCCGAACGCACCCCCTACCCCCGCACCGACCGCTGAATTGCGCTACAATTTTTTATAAACCTCTATCTTTATATTAAAATTGCAATTGTTTCAATCAACAAACGCGACATATTTTCCGAATAAACTGCATTTTTCTGTCGTTTAAGTGCGTTTTTAACTTGGGACCCAAAGGGCAAAACGCCCTTTGCCGAGGTGTGGGCGAGGAGCCCACATAGGGGCGCGCATTTTCAAAATGTAGTTGGAAATCGTTTCAGTCGGAAATTTCCCCTTCGGTGGCATTGAATGCGTCTGCTATACGCTCGGCGGGATTTTCGCGTGCGGGCGGATTAGTCCGAAATCCCCCTCTCCGCGGGATTTTCGCGGGTATATGGCAGGTACATAAGCTCCTTACGCATGCCCCTGCCCGTCAGCTTTTCGCGGTCTATTATGGGGACGACGCGGCGGGCGACGAGCGAGCCTACCACGCACCAGGTGAGATCCGTAGGCAAAAATACGGCGCATCCCGTGAGCCACGCTTTGCCTATTTCTATGCCGCTGCCGACATAGAAGTTGAGCAAACAGTACATATACATGACTCCGCAGGTGTAGGTTATGGCGGTCGCGGCAAGCGCGCCGAGCAACAACCTCCAAAACCTTATTGGCGCGTCACTGCGCACCCCTCGCGCGATGACGCCGCATACGGGTAGCGCGATGAGATAGCCCGCGAGATAGCCGAAAGTTGGTTGTAGCACGTACGAAAACCCTCCGCCCGCGGTGAACACGGGTATGCCGATGAGCCCCATCGCGATGTATATGGCGACGGCGGCGAGGCTCTCCCACGGCCCCAGCGTGAGCGCGCAAAGTATGCAGACAGACATTTGCATGCTGACAGGCACAATGCCTATGGGAAATTTGATGAACGCTCCAACCGTGATGAGCGCTACGAACATAGCGATGACCGCAAGCCTTGCGGTCCGCCTGAGAGAGCTTTGTCTTTTTGCAGTCAAACTTTTTTGCATGTTTCCTCTATCTTATTATTGGCTCAATAGAAAGCCGAAACAATGGGATTCCTCGACAAGCTCGGAATGACACGTTATATAACCTGTCATGTTGAGCGGAGCGCAGCGAAGTCGAAACATCCCCCCCCTGATAGAGGCACTCCACACTGCACCAGGGGATTCCTCGACAAGCTCGGAATGACATGTTTTTATACCTGTCATGTTGAGCGATACGGGGTCTTCGCAAAATTACGCAGTGATTTTGCGGGGGCCCTGAGTACCTTTATTTTGCGTTGCGTTATATAACAGTGACCCCCACCACCGCCTATTCGGCGGAGCCTCCCCCTAAACCTCACCCCACAAAAACATTACATATTTTTGCGGGGACCCCGATAGCCCTCTATCCAGCGTTGCAGAAGGGGGAGGCCTATGCTCGGGCACGGCGTCCGTCCGCGAACAGGCACTCTCGGACAAAGGGTACGTTAATCGCTCGGACACGGCAAAGTCCGTGTATAAGAGCGCATGGACAGAAGGTACGTTTATCTTGTTATTTTGTATAAGTAAAGTGCGGGTTTTGTCATTTACAGCTTTATCTTGACTTCACCGGCGGAGAGGCTCTCGGTCTCAAGCGTTTCGGAGTATCTGACGACGAGGCGGCAGTCGTCGTCGATGTCCACGACTGTCGCGGGAGCCTCGTAGTCGCCTTTTACGACGTTTACTTCCCTGCCTATGAGGAAGGAGCGCGCCTTGTATTCGCTGACGATCTCGTCCCTCTCGCTGAGGGTGTACAGCTCATAAAACCTGTCCAGCACCTTCGCTACGGTCTTGTTGAGCGCGTCCTGTACGCCGTCCAAAGCCGCGGCGGCGATGTTTTTGAGCTTGCCGAATCCGCCCTCGGGAGTGCGCACGTTTATGCCTATGCCAATGACGGCGTAGTCTATGCCGCCCGTCTCCATATCCGTGATAGCCTCAGTCAATATGCCGCAGCACTTTTTTTCGCCCACATATACGTCGTTGACCCACTTTATAGACGTGTCAAGCCCGCCTGCGTCCTCGATTCCGTCCGCGACAGCCACCGCCGCCATAACCGTAAGCAGCCTCTCCATTCGCTTAGGGCGCACTATTATGGAAAAGTAAACTCCGCACCCCTCGGGAGAGTAGAAACTGCGCCCCATACGCCCTCTGCCCGCCGATTGAACTCGCGCTATTACGACGGTGCCCTCGGGCTCGCCCAGCGCCGCAAGCTCGCGCGCGACGTCGTTTGTGGAAGTCACTATGTCGTATATGCGGAATTTGTACGCGCCTACAAACATGTACTTGCGTATGCCCGCCTCGCTCAACATGTCCCCCGTGAGGCGATAGCCCCGGTTGCGCACGCAATCTATGGGGAAGCCCTGCGCTTTGAGGGCGGAGACCACCTTCCAGACCGCGCTCCTGCTCACGCCTAACTCCTGCGCGAGTTTGGAGCCCGAAACATAGCTCTCCCTGTTTTCTTCAAGATATTTCAACACATCTTCGCTCGTCATATTCGCTCTCCCGATCGTTTTTTATCGCATTTTTCATTATTATATAGGGAAAATCGCGAATTGTCAACCAAAATTCAAAAATAGGTTGACAATTGAAATCATACAATGAAAAACCCCGCAACTTTTGTCACAATATCTCTCTCCGAAATTCGATCGTCCCAAATTATCAACCGAAAATCAAAACTCGGTTGACAATTTTCACTCCAAAAAATTGACAACTTTTTCTCCAAAAAATAGGACTCGCAAATATAAAAACCGCCCGCTTGAAAGGCGGGCGGCAAAAGCGAGAATTTATTACAGATATAAGAATGAAATATCTGGATATGTAAGTTGATAACGGAAGTCTGATACATAGCCATTATACAGCCAACCTGTAGAGTTTGAATCGCTCGCTAAAGTGACATATATCTTGTTGCCTGTCAGATGCGTGTTGAAAGTTCTCTCCACGTCCATATAACTTTTATCTGCATGCTCGATGACTGTCCGCAAAATCAAGTAATCTTCGCTGACGGTTTTCTTTGAATAGAAACCTACTGCGACCTTCTTCTTTCCTCCATCTGTATTTTTCTCTTGCCATTTTACCGTGACGGTTATATCTCCGTCAAAATCCGATGGCAGATATTCCGAAAAATTCAACGTTAAGGCATCCATAAAGGTATCACGGTGGCTATCGCTCTGCACGGAGCTGTTGCCATCTACCAAAGTCTTTGACGCGCTTTTTGCCTTGTACCAGCCTGCTTTTAAGGCAATTCCTGCATAAGGCATTTTTGTTTGAGTATACTTTTCTTTGTCCGCCGTGTACCAACCCGCGAAAATATATCCATCTTTCTCGGGCTTCGGAAGAGCGATCGTCTCTCCTGTGGGTTCGGATATGTCGGCTACATCGCTGCCGCCGTTCTCATCAAACACTATTTTTGCCTGCCAAACGGCATTGAGTTTTATGCTACTGTCGGGCATCTGCTTAGAGGTGTATTCCTCTCCGTTTTCATCTTCCCAATACAGAAACTTTGCAAGCGGCTTTTCCGGGATCGGAAGGGTTACCGTCGTTCCCGCTTTTGCTACGATAGGCGCGATCTCCACGCCATTGCCGTTCAGTTCTATGACGGGCGCCCAATCCCTGACATAAAGCGTCATATCCTCGGTCACATTCCCGGAGAACACTGCCCCGCCTTGGCTCTTGCTCCAAGTTGCTCCGGCCTCTCCCTTGTCATTTCTTGTCTTGGGCACAATATCTCCTATAGGCGTGTCATAGGGGACAAGCATAGTTTCCGCGGGAATACCATCTCCAAAGTTAAATGTCACGGTTTGCTTGTCGATTGCAAAACCTGCATACAAATAGACGCGACGCGCCTCATCATCAATATTGAAATTCTTCTTGTTGAACACAGAAACAAGGGGGATGTTTCCATAAGCGTCGGCGATCTGTATGCCGTTCCCATTCTTCTCGGTGTACCAACCCGTGAAACTATGATGCGCAAGGCTAAGCCCGTTGGGAAGTTCGGGGAGCTCATTGTCATATGTGGCGGTGACAGACCTCACGCCCGTGACCGCCGCGTCGCCGTAATCTAAAATCACCGTATATTCAAGAGGGCTGAACTGTGGAAACAATATCAAACTTTCATTGTCCCTGAACGGCGTGAGCGAAGAACCGTTGGCTCCGACATACTGCTTCCCTCCTGTCTGCGCGTCAAAGAGCCCCAAAAACTCATAGCCATATCGGCTTGGGATACTCTCCAAAGAATACGGAGCACCCTCCTTAACATTTAACATATGCGTTCCTACGTCGTCGGTGTACTGGATCGTGTATTCCTTTGGCGAATCGTCGCCGCGGTTGCCAAACAATCCATCGCATCCCGCAAATATACAAGAGATGGTCAGTATCAGAGCTAAAACGACGGCTAGTCTTGCAATAATTTTTTTTCTCATATGCTCATACTCCTTTTTATTGCTACCAATTTGGTAGTTTTTCTCTATTTTATTACCAAAATGGTAATATGTCAAGGAATATGGGAAATAATCAGAATATTGTAGGTAAAAAAGTTATATTGGGAATACGTTTAAAAGAACTTCGAGAAGAAAGAGGGCTGACTCAGCGGCAATGTGCTGAATTGCTCGGGTTGAACAGCGTCACATATCTACATTATGAAAAAGAACAAAGGCAGCCGCCATTGCAATTTCTTGCCGATACAGCCGCTTTCTATGGCGTCACCGTGGATTATTTGCTTGGATTGACCGATATGTGATCCCGTCGATTTTTTAGTGGATTATATAAAATCTTTCTGCATTTTGATTTTCTTAATGATAAAAACCGCTATCGATCGTCGCGGTACTGTTTTTCTTTGAGTTTGGCGCGAAAGTTTTTCTTCTTCTTTTGCCCGTCTATAAAACGCTCCACGCGGACCTCATAGCCTTTGGCTATTTTCTTTGCCCTCGCTTTGGCGACAAGCAGCAGCACTCGAAAAGTTATCTGCAAAAAGGCGACGAGCATCGTGAACACCATAAAGAACACTTTCGAGAGAGAGAACGCGTCCATAGATACTGCGACGACCTGCGTGATAGAAAGCGCGACGAGCACTATGGACATTACGGGTTTCAAGAATTTCAAGGCCGTCTTTACGCCCTTCATGCTTTTTTTGCCGTCCTTTGGACTTGCGAACGCACAGACGGCGACGCCTATGAAAATGCCGACGTACAACACCAAAATACCTATGAGCACATAGGTGACGGTGTGGTCCACCCAGCGGCGGGAGATGAGGACGCAAGCGGAAACTATGGCATACACCGTGCTCAAAAACGTCCAGATGACGCTGAGTATGCCAAGACCCTTCACGCGCTTATTGTGCGAGGCGACCTCCTCTCTTGCGCGATCTATCTCCTCCTCGGAGTACTTGTCTCTGTCGATATTATCAACTGGGGAGTACTCTTTGGGAACATAGCCCGTTTTTTGTTTGTCCTTCTTTTTCATAGCATAAGGGGGGCGAATTTTGCGCCCCCATATATATTTTTTTGCCGTTTTTGTCGCTTTGCAAAGCTGCCTACGCCTATGAGCGGCACTGCCCTGTTGGGCGCTGCCGAGGCTTACAGACAAAACCGTCGCCGCGGCAAAACTGCCCCTATGGACCGCCCTTGCAAGACGGCATATAGTCCGAAAACTTCCGCCCTGCGCAAATGCAGGGAGGCAGAAGATGCGTCAGACCTCTCTCTTTGCCGCGCGACGCAGGAAATCCTCCGCGAGTTTGACGTTTTCTGCCGCGAGTTTTGTCGTCCAGCTGAGCGGATATGTGTGGTTGTCAAGCAACTTGACGGAGTGATGCTGTTCCACATGTACGCCGAGCTCATTGAGTTTTGCTATGAGCTTTTGCCCTTGTCCCTTGCAGAATATATCCTTTTCCGCATAAGTGATGAACGCGGCGGGGAAAGACTTGTCCACAAAATCGAAGGGGGCGAGCACGTCGTGATACTCATACTCCGGCAATTGCTTGACGTGTACGCCCGCAAAGTCGAAGAGTATCCTGTCCGTGAGGCGGAAAGGCAGCTTCTTGCTGAGCGCCTCGTTGATGTCGTAGATGCCGCAGTTGAGCATGCAGGTGCGGAACTTCAGATCCGTACTGACGCCGAACTTCTCCTGCAAAGCCTTGTTTGTCGCGACGCAGGCGAGCATAGCGCTGTAATATCCGCCCGCGCTGTCGCCCGATACGCACATATTGTCGAGGTCAAGATTGTACTTCTCGGCATTCTCGCCCACCCAATTGAGCGCCTTGACGAGGTGCTGTACGCCGAGCGGGAACTTCTCCTCGGGTCCCAAAGCGTAGTTGACGTTGACGACGAAATAGCCGAGGTTTGCCGCCCATCTCGAGAGGCCGCGCCTGTGGCACTTGTCGCCCGCGACGAATCCGCCGCCGTGTATCTCGAAGAAAACGGGATATTTCTCGCCGACGGTACGCTTGACGTAGCATATGTCCAGCTTTTCATTTGCCGTCTCGCCGTAAGCAATGTCCTTTTTTTCCTCAAATGTCACGCCCTCGAATTTGAGGACTTTGTTTTCGTTTTGCGATTTGTCGTACATTTTGTCTATGGCGACAAACAGAAATTTTGCAAGCGTCATGATTTTTATCTCCCCTAAACATTATATTAAAATAATTTTATCACAATGAATTTTGCATTTCAAGTGCTATTTGCGCATTTAAGGCAATTTGAGAATTTTGTTGCAAACGGAAAAGAGTTTTATTATAATCTCTAAAGGAGAACGCTTATGAAAGACAATATTTTTATCGTTTGGAGCGGAAACATCTCGTCCGCGCTCAAAGTAAAGGCTCTGCTTGAAAGGCGCGGGTACGGCTGTATAGTGGGCGGCAACTCGGACAATAGCTCCGAATTCGCGTCCGTGGGCGATACCGTGCTCGGGCAACTCAAGCGCTGCAATCAGGCGATCGTCATATTCGGCAACCGCGCGGACGGCAGCGTGAGCGGCAATCTGTATTTCGAACTGGGATACGCCCTCGCCTCTTACGGCATGACGAAGGTTCACTGCGTGAGGCGTGAGGAGGAGAAGATAGTCTACCCTTCCGACTTCGACAATGCGTTCGTACAGCCAATCGCGTGCGCGGGAGACGAGGACGTTTTCGCGGAGGGTATCGCCGCGTACTTCTTCTCGCGGCAGAAGATGTCCGTGGACGTCAACAAGATGGAGCTCATAAACAACCGCTACAAGATGCGGGACTTCATCGAGAGCCACTTCTCGGCGCAGGGGTCAAAGTGTTCTGACTATGAACTTGCGCAGTACATACTTTTTTATACGCAGGCGGCGCACATGTTCGGCGACGGGGACAAGACCCTCGAGGAGATGAAAAAATTTCGCGACGCATACAGCTCTCTCTTCTCGGACGAGCTCGCCTCGGCGACTGCCATCAGCATATCCTTCTTCGAGTTGCTCTCGGCTATGAAGGCGCGCGAGGACAGCGAATTTTATGTGGACAGACCAGCCTTCCGCGCGTTCAGGGACAAGAACCTCGCCATACTCGAGGGCATACACGCGGACGATATCGGCACTTTCAACGAGTGGGCTACAGTCTTTGTGACGCAAAATATGACGTATGCGTATTTGCTGTACGCGATGTGCCCCGACCTCTCGGGGGACGGCGTAAAAAAGAATATGGAGCATTGCAGGGAGTGGGCGTTTAAGACTCTCGACAGCATACAAGCCCTCGAAACCGCCTCGCCCGCCGTGCGAAACATAGACTCAAAAGGCTTGCTCTCGCTGTTTTTGGCGTATGCGTACAGAAACCTCTTCGTGAGCAGTAAGTACCTCGGCGACAAGGAGGGCTCCCTCAAATGGCTGGAAAAAACAAAGCGCGAGCGCACCGCCCTCAAAAATAACTTCGAGCTTGGCAGCATAGACACGAAACTTTACGAAAATTTTGAGATGGAGTATTACCTCTGCCTCTCGGAATACCTCGAATATGCGGACGAGCTTGACCTCGACGAGGACGACGTCGAGGACTACCGCGACGACATCCGCGCCTTTGTGCGCGCCGCCGGTCAAAAAACCGAGCACAGCCGCTATATCGAAAAGATCAGCGCAAAAATAAAGTGAGCAAAGAGAGCTCAAACAGAGCAAAGTCCGTGTATTCACCCCGCAAAAACATTTAATATTTTTGCGGGGACCCCGATCTAATACCCCATAAAATTCGCTATGCTCATTATTATGGGGACCCCGATCTAATACCCCATAAAATTCGCTATGCTCATTATTATGGGGACCCCGATGACGCTCGGACAGAGGTTACGTTAACCTCGGACAATGCGCGACGTCAATATCAAGCTCTCACGCTGGAGTTTGTACCATACACACAATCAAAAACGCGAGCGACGGCAAGTATTTGCCTAGCTCGCGTTTTTAGCTTGGGGTGCAGGGGACGAAGTCCCTTACCGAGGTGCAGGGCGAGCAGCCCTGCGTGTGGCGTGTGGGGCAGCGCCCCACCTGGGGCGTGCGGGGCGAGCAGCCCTGCGTAAAAATTCGTTTGTATGCGATTTGGCGCGCATACGCGCTTTTCTCAGATATCGGTGAATTCGTCGAGGTACTTCTCGAAGAGGTCAAAATACTTGTTCGCGACGGCGACGTCGGGGGCGGAGCCGCGTATCGCGGTGGAGAGCGTCATTCTGCCCAGTAGCGTCGTGACGGACATGAGGAAGAAGGGTTTGTATTTCGTGGCTCCCGAGATGAATCCGCTCCTCAGCGTGAGCCCGTCGAAGGTCATGCCCTTGTCGTCGAGCTGTCCCATATTGCTGACCGCGAGCAAGGGGTTGTCGTAGCCGAGCTTTATCGCTATCTCGGCGACGTCCTGCGGCAAAATCGTATATGCGAGTTTTAAGAGCGGCAGCGAATAGAGTCCCGAAAACTTATCACGTTTGAACGTTTTCATGGAGCGGATGACATTGACGACGGTGTCCTGCATTGTCGCGCCCCTCTCGAGCGTACGGCAAGCGAGCCACGCGGTGTGGTTGGTGAGACCGCCCTTTGCCCCGCCCTCTACGATGTGTTTGCGCAAGTCTATCGCGCAGGACACCGTGAGGCTGTCGTCGTCCTTAAGCCCGCAAAGGTCGTAGAGCGAGCGGAAAGTGATCGCCATGACCGCGTCGTTTATTGTTATGCCCAGCTTTTTGGAAGTCGCGCGCAACGCGGCGAAATGCGCCTCGTCTATCTCGCGGCGGATTATGCGGTTCTCATCATTGTCCGAGGGAGCGCTCCACGGAAAGCCGACATGGTCCTGGCTTTTCGCGATATTTTTGTACAGCCCGCGCGCGTGTTTTAAGTCGTCGCCCTCGAATTTGGAATATATCTGATCAAGACTGCGCGAGCCGGACTTCATCCCTATCTCGCCGTACGCGGAATTTTTGAGGCGGTTGTAGTTTTGTACCAGCGTGACGATGAAATACTTGAGATCGCCGCCGTCCATGCACATATGGTTTTCTCTGAGCGCCAGCACGGTCTTTGTGCCCGTCTCCGTCTCCTGCTCGAATACGGCTATCTTCATCTGCACATTGTTGTCATACGGTATCGTGCCCGAGAGGAAAACATCTGCGTCCTTATCCGCGTCCGTCGTCTCGGTGACCGTCAAGATGTCGTCAATGGTATAATTTTCCTCTTTCCAATAGGGCTCGAGCACCGTCGTATTGAAACTCGAGTGCAACACGGGCGCTTTTTCTATCATATACACTATGACCTGTTTCAAAATGGCTATGTCGAGCTTGCCGTCGTAGACGAGCTTGAGGTGCACCATGCGGTCATAGTAGTTGCGGAACAGAAATTGCATTCTGTCCCATATCTCTGCTTTGAGTTTCTTTTTTGACGAAATAGGCATTTTATCTCCTCATTATATGCGTTCTGACCCTATTTTGTGCGATCAGTCGTCCCACTCTGTCCAATAGGATTCGTCCGTCTTTTGATTGAGTTCTTCCTCTCTCTCCTCTTCCATCTTAGCCTTGAGGCGCGCCCTGTTCACGAGGAATACTATGAGTTCCACTATGGCGACGATCACGCCCGCGAGGCACAGTATCCAGCCCGGATGCCATATGCTCGCCACATGGTTCAAGGGGTCGAGCGCAATGCCCAAAATGACGTACAGCATGACGCAAAACACCTCGATGAAAATGGGAAATTCTATCCACTTCGTCTTGTCGCCCAAAAGAAATGCTATCGCGGTGTCTACGCCGAATATCAGCCCTACCATTGCGAGAAAAACGAGCCAGCTGCCGTTTATCTTGAAGAGTATCTGCAATACGAGAAATGCAAACACCGACAGCATCACCTCGATCGCGACAAGCATGATCCTGATGGGTACTATCTTCTTCTTTTTGTAGAGCTTGATGCCTGCAAAAGTCAAAAGCACTGTCACGCTTGCAAATACGCCAAAGAGCAGCACGAGCCAGAGCGGATGCCAAAGCCCCGTCGTCGCGCCCGCTATGACGTACAGCAGCCCGAACAACGCGATTATCGTCATTGCTATTATAGTGCCCATGGAGACCTTGCGCTTGATTTCGCCCTTGTTCTTCTCGCGATTCTCAAACTTTTCAAGGTTGTCGGACATGTCGCCAAGCTCGTCTATCGCCGTCTTAAAAATGAGCTCCGGGTCCTCGATGCCGCGGATATGCAGCTCCTGCGAGCGGTCGAGCAGCTTGACAAGCAGTTGCTTGCGATACTCCATTGCCGCCTTCGTCGGCTCGATCTGTCTGAACGCGCCCTCAAGATACGCCTTGTAACGCGGCTTGAGCAGATTGGTGATCTCTGTTTCCGTCATAGTTGACTCCTTTATATAAAAATTTTATTTTTACTATTTGATTTTTTGCCGTCCGCCGTCGGACATGCGCTGCGGATAAAACTCGCGCTCTATGCCCTATCTTCCGCTCGTGGCGCAGGGTGCATGCGTCCCCTCTCCTCACTAAAATACGTGCTAAGCCACGTTCGGTTACACCCCGCGTGCAAAAAGCGTGTATTTACTCCCGCGCGTACGCATACGCGAAGATATTCTCGTAAATATCCATGCTAATAATATAGTATACAATTGCAATTGTCAACTATCGCCGCACCGCATTTCCGCGTATTTTTTTGCCTGTTTTGACGCTTATTCGTCGCTATGAAGATACGCATTTGCTACATTACGGGAGGTAATACCACTCTCCGCATAATTTATAAGAAATGTCTGTACAAATGATATAGCCGCGCGGTATTTTTGTCTAAGACGCGCGCAACATGGCGAAGGGCAATCAATGCATAACTGTAAAATCAAATGAGAAAATATAAGGGGAATGGCACATGCTTGAAGTCATCAAACAAAACTATGCGGCCACTGTCGCAACGATAGGTCTTTGCATCTATTTCTTCATCACTGCGATCGTTTTATCCTAAAACCCATCAAATTTGCGGAAAAATATTTGGTATACTGGGCTTATAAAGGCTATTTTTGGCATTTAAAATTCTTTCGTTGCTCCCATAACTGCGGGGCCCCGCACGGAAAATAACGAAGTCAGTGTAGTACTTTAGGGAACATTTTACACGGTTTTTTTCTTGTTCTCGGCGGGATATATCCGCCGATCCTGCGGATATATATTCCGAAACCTATTGCATTCTTGTATAGCTATGTTTTGTGCGC
Source organism: uncultured Clostridia bacterium (assembly GCA_947581925.1). Classification (GTDB taxonomy): domain Bacteria; phylum Bacillota; class Clostridia; order Christensenellales; family CAG-917; genus CAG-475. The sequence continues at coordinate 16,038 of CANPWB010000006.1, read as the reverse complement.
TTACCACATTGCTATAGCGGCAAAAGCGGTAGAAGATATGTCTGCTCGCCCTTCGGTCGATGTGGCATAGCATAGTATTTCTTTGATCTCATATCCCCTGTTCCTCATCGCTTCTTCTACCATTGAACAAACCGATCGGCGCGCACATTCCTCATCGCACTTCCCGGAGTATTCCATTATCACACCGATATTCTCCTTCTGCAATGGAAGGCCGACTGCTATTGCAGCAGATACCACATCTCCCGGACAACTGGATGAGATGCTCGCATAGGCAGTATACAGCACACTTCCCTCCTGAATCGTTACATGGGGTTTTCGATCGACACCAGCAGGTAAAATGCTGCTTACTTTTACTAAATTATAGTTGGCTAAACCGGCGTCTCTCAACGCTTCATCAAAGCTGTTCAATTTGCTTTGGCCATATCCTTTCCCGGCACAAATAAAATATTCTCTCAGCATCTTTTTTACTCCTTACTTTATTTTTAAGCCATTAAATGAGCGTCATATTCTATCGATACACAAAAACCCGACGCCGAACTATTCTGTTATTTTGAATTTTTCGCAAATAATTTATCCCATCGAATTTTTATGATCTGTCGATTTATAATTCCTATTACATCTCCTCAACAAGCGTATCTTTTTATTTTTATATTATAAAATTTTTCGATGACCTTGGCAAGCGTAGAGATCACATATTTCAACTTTATATATATACCGGTCTTACGCCGCAAATTCGCTCAAAGCCGCGATGCGCAAAAATCTTAAAAGCGCGACCGCCGCCACTTGCACGCCCTAGCGCTATATTGAATAGTATATAGCAGACGGACGCGTGCGGCATACGCACAGCAATTACGGCTAACCTCGCCGAACAAGGATTAATGTGCAAGCTTAAACCCACTCCGGCGTAAAGGTTGAGCGTGGAAGCAAACATACAAACGCGACATACATAGGAGAAGCGCAAAACCGCAAATAATTTGCGCAAAAGGCGGCAGATAAAGACATAAAAACGCTATGCGAGAAATAAATTGGGCGGGCGCGAATAGACAAATGATAGCGCTTATAAAAAGTCGGGACCTCATGACGGCATGTACATAAATTTTAAGGAGGTTTCAGACATGTTTTTCAACTTCGGTAATTCTTCAAATTGCGGGTGCGGAGGCGGCTCATTCTTCGGAGGCGGCTACTCTTCGGGCTGCGGATGCGGACAAGGCGGTTCGCCTACCCCCTATTTCGGCGGAGGGTCTGTCGGCTTTACGCCCTCGAGATGCTGCGGCATAACGACCTCGTATATCCCCGGACCCGCCGGCCCCGTCGGCCCACAAGGACCAATGGGACCTATCGGTCCGCAAGGTGCAGTCGGCCCGCAGGGTCCCGCAGGTCCACAAGGCGCAGTCGGCCCGCAGGGTCCCGCAGGTCCACAAGGCGCAACCGGCGCGACGGGCGCTACAGAACAAGTGCTTTAAGGGAAAATCAAAGCGAGAAGTTATAGCAAAAGCAAGTTCTAGAACCACCACCGAGCTTGCTTTTTTTATTGCCGCCCTTTGCGTTTTTCGCCACTAAACAGTAGCATTTTGCGCTCTTCCGCCCTCGTTTTGACCGCGCGGATTTTGATTGAATTTTCAAAAAAAATCACAATCCGATTTTTCCGAGTATCAATAATAAAAATAACTCTAATGAGATTATACATAATTTGCTTGACAATTGACAAACTTGCTGTATAATATAGAGTATCAAAAATATAATAAAGCTATTGATACTATGGTGAGGCGATACCAATATGATCGACTATACTAATTACCCTAAGACAAACACATTCTATGGCGGGTCGGAAAAGAAGATTGGCATATCTATCGGTGGGTTTGAATACATGCTCAAATTCCGCATAGACACACCTATGAAGAGGCGGTGCAATCATGTGTGCGAATATTTAGGATCTCACGTCTATGAGTTGCTTGGGTTTAATGTCCACGAAACATTTCTCGGCACATATGATGGCGAGGAAGTGGTTGCGTGCAAAAATTTTATTACCAAAGATGTCCAATTCGTACCCTTCAACGACGTTGGTGAAAGTTCGCTTGAACGCGACAAGGACACATATCAATACTCTTATGATGACATCATGCTTATGCTCAGAGACAACACTAAGCTGACCGACGTGCAAGAAACGGTGGATAGGTTTTGGGAGATGTACGTTGTAGACGCGCTGATCGGCAATTTCGATAGACACGGTGCGAATTGGGGCTTTCTTAAACAGCATAACAAATATACGCTTGCACCCGTATTTGACAACGGCTCGTCACTATTTCCACAGCTTGTAGACGATGATTTGATGGAGAGGATAATGAACTCAGAAGAGCTGACTAATGATAGGATATATAAATTTCCCCTGTCGCAGGTAAAATTAAATGGGGACAAAAGTTCTTACTTTGAAGTCATCAACAGCTTGCAATATAATGAATGTAATGCGGCGGTAATAAAAGTTTGCAAGCGCTATAACCAAAGCAAGATCGACAAGCTTGTGGACAAAATAGAGATTGTGACCGACACGCATAAACGCTTTTTCAAATATATGTTGAAACAACGATTTGAAAAGATACTGTTGCCTGCATATAGCAAATTGACGGAGATATGAAAATGAGAAGTATGACTACATCGGGATGGATCTGCCTTGAGGACGACTACCACTTCATATATAGAGTGGGGCGCATAGATTATACGGAGTGGGAAAACGGAGAGTTTGAATATATTTTCTCGCCGAATTACGCCGTTATAGACATGTTGCCGGATAATCTTTTTCAAGGCATTCCCGGAATAGACCTCTCTCTGAGAAGAGCAACTTATGAGAGACGCAACCAAGTCCCCGTTTTTATCGCCGAAAGAACGCCCTCTCCAAACAGGGAGGATGTGAGGATTTTACTTGAAGAAAACGGTATGAACGCGCTGAACCGTTTGGAATGGCTAATAAAAACAAACAAAAGATACTCCGGTGACAGATTTTTCATTATGCCGATTGAAAACGGACCTCAAACAATGAGATATACTTCTATGTTTGATTTGGCTTTCGGGAGGGACGCTCTCATAAGAAGATTGCTCGTTATAATATGTCTGGGAGATTATCTCATAACGAGAGAGATAGAGATCAACGATGCTAATAGAGAAACCTTTTATCGTTTTTTGATGCCTTTGTATGTTGACGGATATGAGCGCAACAAGCGCGCTCGCATGCGAGGCATTGAGGAAGCAAAGGCAAGATCGGCATACAGAGGGCGAACTCAAATCGCCGTAGATCCCTTGCTCTTCGACAAGTACAAATTAGCTTTTCTACAAGGGCAAATCAGTGCCGCCGAAGCCGCCGAAAGGCTTGGCATAAGTCGCGCCACTTTTTTCAGAAGAATGAAGAACGGCATATAATCAATAAAATATAAACCATGAGGTAAAAATGGACGTACTTGAAACAATTGATAAAACAAAAAAATTGGCGGATGCCAAAGCAGATATAGAAAAAATCAACTTCGTACTGCAAGACAGTAATCGCGTCAAAAAGAACAACCGCCTTTTCAATGAACTTTCAAACAAACTGGAATATCGTCCTTACTTTTTGATGCACTTAGCGTCAAGCGATATACCGAGAGGCAATTTGCCGTTTGAAAAAGTCACAGATTTTACTTTAAGACGTCGGATCTACGTTTTATTAAGGGAATCAATAACAACATATATAGAAACTGAGATGTGTGAGATTGCGAAGGACATAACAAATAAATAATACTGCTTTATCCAAATCCACACAAAACACTTAAATTTTACATTGTTGTGCGCAAAATTGGTTAATAATCGGACAAAAACTCCTCAATGTTTTTGTACTCGACGGGGCCGAGGGGTGTGGTGGCACCGCGGTAGAGGACGGTGCGTTTTGTGATTTTGCCGAAGTAAAACTCTGTTTCGCGGCACTTGGTTTCATCAATCAAATTCTTGTATTGTTCGGGGACGCGCTGTGTGCTGTGCTTGATCTCGTAGATCTCGCAAGTGTTTTGCGTCGGGTCTACGACGACCATATCGAACTCGCCGACCGCAAATTGCAATTTGAACACTTGCTGTTGCGGGCGCGCCATCTTGGTTTCTAGCAAGACTATATCCTCGATCATTCTGCCCTTAATCTCGTCCAATATCCTCTCGACGATCGCCGCTCTGTCCGCCGCGGAAATGTCCATAAACGTGGCGTCCTGCATGAGGCTTTTGACAAGGCTCTCCGCTTGGCAATAGCGCATGCCGGGCTGAGAAAACAACGTTCTCACGGCGACTTTGTTGTTTGCGGGGATGGAGCGGATCTCGACGTCCACGGTCAGATCCAACAGGTCAAGATATTCCTTTATCTCCTTTCTGTGAACATCGGAAATGGCGACGCTCTGCTCTTCCCTGTTTCTTATCTCAAGCGCCTCTTTAAGACGCCTTGTGACTTCTTCTTTATCTATCCTGTCGAGAATATCCGTCGGATGTTCCCTGTCGCTACGCAGATTTTTTGCGGAGATGCCGAGGTCGTGCGAAACGAAATTTTGCGTCAATACTTCAAGCGTAAAGCGGTGGTTGATGTCCTCAATGACGCGATTTATGACGCTTGTCAGCTCGCCGTGTTCATACAGGTCCTGCAATGCCCTGAAATGCCCCTCATATTGGTAGCATTTGAGCGAATGTTGGATGTTACGCGCTATTGCGCTGTCCACATACTCGTCGGTGCTTTGCGGGGTCGCGAATGTCGTCGGCGTGTTGTAATTGACTCCGCCCATGCTCATTGTGCCCCCGTAGCGTATATACTCGTCTATGCCCTTGACGCCCAAAACGCCCTCGAACTCTCGATACGGGATAAACGTCGTGTGCAACAAAATACACCTGTCATATAGCTGTTCGTCCTCCGAAAAGGCAAAGCCCAACGAGTCCGTCCCCGACAGGACTATCTTCATTCCGCATGCCGCAAACACGTCCGAAAACAGCGCCGCGCCCTCGATGAAGTCATCCATGAGCGTCACTTCGTCGATGAAAATGTATTTGTAGCCGCCGCGCGACAGCGATTGCAGATCGGCGTTCACTTGCGAGAGCGTATTGCCCGTGCGGATCTGAATGAACGCGCATTTGGAGAGATCCGCCGCCGTCATGTCCGAAATCGCCTGCCGAATCAGCGTGGTCTTGCCCGTTCTGCGCAGTCCGTAGAGGATCAAAACTTTGTCGTGCGCGTCGCCGTATAAATAGTCGATCAGCTGCTTAAAGCAAAATCGCCGCTTGTAATTTTCAACGGGCTTGACAAATTGCCTGAGTTGCTCGCCGCATATCACTGTAGTTTGGAATACCAGATCACTGTTGTTGACTGTTTTCGCGCCAATGGGCAACTGCGCTTTAAGAGTTTTCACTCGCTCTTGCAGCCGCCGCCGCTCCTCTATCGAGGCGCGCAAAGCCTCAACAAGCGACTCATCGACATACTTGCTCTTTTTCTTGCCGTCCTCCGTCCATTGCAAATAGAACCTGACCTTGCCTCTTATATTCTTTTTCGAAATATAGCCTTTCGGCAGCTCGGCGATCCGCCTCTCCAACTCGGCAATTTCTCTGCGCAAATCATTCTCATTCATACGCCACCTATCCATGCAACCCCATTGTAACCCCTCTCGTCAAATCTGTCAAGGGGTTATATACTTATTCTACGGATATAATTGTTGATTTTTGTTTACGTTTGGTTTATACTATGTTTTAATACTTCGATTGTGGGTGAAAAATGTCAGAAGACGCTTTAGAATATATTATTAGAAAAGCTATTGAGAAAAAAACCATTGATGAAATATGCATAAGTATCGCCAATGATGTATCCTTATCGCCAGAATTAAAAACATCGCTTATTCAAACTATTCGTATTTGTTCTGATGCTAAAGATCTTTATGAAATTTTGTGTATCATATTACGTTAGCTATTTGTCACCATATGCACACAAAACAAAAACACAATCTCTGTACAAAAAGTTATATCTGTCAGGTCACACCATGATATAAGCCTCTATGATTTTTATGTCTCGACTTTTAATTGTGCATTATAAAATTATTAATTGCGCACAACAAATTTCTTGACAATATTGATAATATCATCCCCATACAAAATTATTTGAGCTTCATCCAAACATCTCAGTGATTTTAGTTCTTCTAAACTTTGCGGCGCATATTTAGCAATTCTCTCGCATGCAACATTTTTAAATACTTCATAGGCTTTAATTCTATGTAGCTTATAAGTTCTTGTCCTATAAGCAATAAGCTCCTCCTTGATTAATTCAGATATTTCCTCTGAAACTCCGGTGTCTATCATCAGATCATTTGAAATAACATTTACATATTTTTCAAGAAGTTTTGAATCCCTCTCCAATTCAGTATCGGTCGCATGATATAGAATCTCGCTTAGAAATTGCATATCTTCTTCCGGTATACCTGAGCGATATTCAAATTCGATCTGTCTAAAAACGTAAGTATAATAATTATTATTGACTTTTGTGAAGTTCGAATAATTATTATAACGGTCTTTAAATGATTTCATGAATTGATAACCCGGTCTATAAAATTTTACATAGCAATAATCAAACAAAGCAAAAATCGCGTTTTTCTGATCATCTTGTTCAACCAAAATATGATGGTCAATATCATGTTGAGAAACAATCTCCATTTTTTGATCCGATATGATTGTTGCAGAAAGCTGACGCAATATATCTTTTCTATAATAAATTTTGCAAATTGCCCCTATAATGGCCGTCATAAAGAACATACCATTATTGATCAATCCAACTTTATATTCATCACTTCCGTCATCCATTTTTTTTACTTGATTAGCCCAAAGTTTATAGTAAGCTTTTATCTTAAGAAGATCGATCAATAAGTCGCTATTATACTTTTTCCCGAACAACAGCGAATATCTTTCTTTATTCCCGCAAATTGTCGCTTTTCCCCCACGAGCAGTACCAGGCTTTTGATAAACAAAAGACAACAAAAATTGCCCGATTTCCTCATTTGTAGTATTTTGCCATGCCAAGGGATAAAGCTTTTTATTAACTTTTTCTCCTCTCTTAATTTGGCAATAAACCCCCACCTCTGCCATTTGCCTTTTTAATAATCTTTGTTCCGGTTTATTCGCAATTAAATCTTTATCTTTGATAGGTTTTTGAGTATTGCTGGCTTCAGCAACATTCGCTATAAAATCAATCTTTTCTTCTTCATCTTCATATTTATTCTTTATAATCTTGCATTGCAGATAAAAATCATTCTGGAACTCTGTTTCCCCTATAAGCTTGGTAGTCTGTCCGCCGTTTATTATCGAGAAATTCTTTAATATGATACTCGTCTCTTGAATTGTATAATCATCGCAAATAAAGATAACTCCATTGTTATAATACCAGAAGTTTTCAGGATGTTCTTGCATTGTCTCTATAATATTACCATCAATTTTAGCGTTTTTTACATAATATCTTAAGTTTTGTGCAAAAAGTCCTCTATAACCAAACTGCTCATACAAATATTTCAGCGAATACGCTGATATATTTGCAATAAGCGATTTTTCAGTTCCAAACCGGACACAGTTTTCTACGGCATCTATTTTAATTACCGCTTTGTCAACAAATTCTTTTGGATTTTCTATTTCCAAAATTTCATATTCTATTTCTGACCCGAAAGATATGCTATATGACACACATTTATTCACAGGCTCAAGCGCTTGTAATGCATTCAAAATTGCGCGCTTCTGATTCAAAGTTTTTGGTGTGTAATCTGTAATCAATCTGATTTTTAGTGGTTTTGCATCTGAAAACCGATAATCATCATCTCTAAAATATTTGCTGAGTTTTGCACGAGTATCGTCTTTATTATCTTTTGAATCAAAAGCATATGCCTCCGCTTCTTTAAACATTTTCAGAATGGAAGGAAATTCAAAATTCCGTTCTTGAACAACTATAATAGCATCGACATCATCATTATCAGACTCATGATCAATATAAATTCCAGCAATATGATCAGGTGATTTGTCAGCAAAAATATCACCCTGCAACACATCAGAAATTTTGCTACTATCGGCGTTAAAATAGTGGTAGTAGCTGTACAGACACAACAATTTTTCCTCATAGGAAAAATTAGAGATGTCCTCTAACGCAAAATTTTTAAATTCTGAAATTAAATTCGCAATATATTTTTCCATAATTTGCACCTTCAATCTATACTAATAAATTTGTTTTCAAAACTCGCGTATGGAATTTTGGTATTTTCCCACAATCCATCAGAATTATTTGTTGGCATATGCGGAGTAATTTCGTCGGGTGTAATCGTGGCAAGCTTGTTGTTATTGGGCGATAATAGCCAAATATGAAATACATAAAACTTGCTAGTCGTCGCGACTCTCCATTCTTGAGCTGTTATATGGAACCAAGCCTCATATATACTCCCACTTGATGCTTTTACTTCGATCAAAAGCGGGATTTTAACATCTTTATCTACAACTGATTGAACATCATACCCTACCAAATTACTTTCGATAGACATCCATTTCGGATTCACACACGTTCTCTTTTGTTCATACAGCATAGTTAGCTGTTCACCCCTTCTTCCTGTTTTAATATTCTCATTCACCCTGTCATTTCGGATGCATTCTGCCAACTCATCCCACCATCTTATTACATTAATATCTACATCGTCATTCAGTAAACCTGCTTCAATAAAGCATGCTCTTTCATCGTCAGACATAAACAAAGACGCCTCTTGCCTTCCATACGGAATTCTGCTACTCCATATTGGGGCGCACTGAACGATATAATCTTGAATCATATGCGGTCGATATGGCTTTGCCTCTTTATATAATTGCAAAATGAGATTCCCTCTATCAGTAAGTATCGGAATATCTTCTTCAGTTTTTACCCATCCACAATTAGCAGAAAACTCAAATACCTCGTTCATGGCTATCTCATCTATCTTGAAATAAGTCATATTCACAAACGAGGCAATATGCCGTTTCTCTATATGTAGAAATAATGTTATTGCAGCTGAAATAACATTAGCGGTAAGTCTAATCATCATTATCTCCACTGAAAAAATAATCAAGTACTGCTTGAGCATCTGCTGATGTTAAGCAATCCACATCATCGGCTTCCTCATCAAATGCAACCTCATCGATAGATACGGTCAAGGATGGATCGTTCAAAGCGCGCGCCATAGTGTTTACTTTAAAAGCCAATCTTTCACGTACAACTTGATCTATACTATTTTCACACTCTACAAATTCTATACACGGATGCGAATCTGGTGCAAGACCTAATCTGTGTATTCTATCCTCAGATTGCATATAATGAGCAGCGTTGAATGATCGGTCTAAATATATAGCGTACTGACAAACTTTATGGAGACTTATACCTTCAGAACAAGCGGCTGGATTAGCCACTAAAACCATACACGTCGGATCATCATGAAAGCGTTTAATTTTCCCCTCTCTGGTATCGCTATCTGTATCATCTCCAGCATCAACTCCACCATGGATATATTCTGCGCCCAAATCACGTAATCTCAATGCGATAAGTTCAACATTGCTGACAAAAGACGACCATATAATAACTTTCTTATTTTGTGAAGCAAGTTCTCTAGCGCGGCGACAGACATATTCAATTTTAGGACCATCTGACTGAAGAAGTAATTCACCCAAGCGACGATCAAAGACAAAGCCGATGTCATAAGCTAAAAGTGCGGGATTTGACACAAACTCCATTACTTTTATTATACATTTTCCTATTCTTCGTAACTCAGTTCTTGAGGCATCAGATAGATATGGCACTAGTTGTCTTCGTACTTCAGATTTAAGTGTTTTATATATTTCTCGTTGTATCTGCGGCATTTGTACGGTAACTACTTTATGTGTAAGCTCCGGTATTCCTAGTTGCGCTTTCGTAGTGCGTACATATATTGGCTGTATCAAATTAATAACATTTGTTTCTGTTACATCTTTTGTAGGATACAGGTATGAAAATTGCGGAATTAGATCTTTACTACTCTGAGGCATGGGAGTACCGCTCATTATTAATTTACGTTTAGGGAGATGAGATAACTCCAATATAGCATCCGCTCTTTTAACAGATTTTCCTCCTTTTATGCGATGGCTCTCATCAAGGAACATAAAAACATTGCCTTCCGCGAGAGTCTCGGCGATCACCTTTTTAACCCGTTGTAATTGATCATAAGTAATCAACATAAACCTAGGTTTAGATTGTAATATTGTACTTATTGAACTTTCGCCACCTTGGAGTCGAACAAATTTAAATTCGTTTACACCCATACATGCATCCATTTGCTCTTCCCACGCACCAAAAGCATTTTTCGGTGCCACCACTAAAAGCCTGTCAAACTCAGATGCATTAATAAAGAAAAACGCCAACGCTTCAGTTGTTTTACCAGCACCAGGCACAGAAAATGTAGCAGCACCGGGTAGCTGTGATATTTTTATTAGATTGTTTATTTGGCAATCTGTCAATTTGCGTAAAAAACCGATACTCACAAGCTTTTCAGATATTGCATTTATATCGCGATGTTCTAGAGCCAAAGCTGAATTATAGGAGCTTGCATTTGCATTTTTTAACATTGCTTTTGCTGTTTCGTCAAAAACAATCTTAAATTGATCTCGGTGTGCGGAGAAAAATTGCCCTACATAAGTTTTTATTGCTAAAAAATGTCTCCATGGAAAGCTAATATCTCGTTTGGAATAAACTACTATTTGCATCGGCAAATAATCGCAAATAAAACGATATAATTCTCCCCACGCAAAGCTATCCGAAGCGTCCCCTCGCATTCGGACTTTTTCTAATTTATTAAGATATTCTATTTTAATTTCCATTCTATTTTTTTATCCAATCCTTGAGGACTAAACATGCGCCATCAATATTATCAAGCTGTCTAGCAATCCCATCTTTGGTCATAATATCATCCAAAGCAGAAACAGCATTTGTCAAACAAGTTGCTGCCTTAAAAACTTGATCAAAAATGAAACTTTTTTTCTTCTTCTCTTTTTCTAATTCGTCTGCATTGTCCAATACATCATTCACAATCTTTGTAATTGATAATGGATCGTTAACGGAACGAATTCCAGCTGCTATTTTAGCATTATCCTCCCCGTTAGTTGTTTCGTCTCCACTCATCAAAAGATCAAGATCATCATCGGAACTTTCGTCAACTTGGATATTTAAATTTTTTTTCAGCTGATCTGCAATAACCCTTAAATTAGCAACAACTTTAGGTATCTGTTTATATAACCTATCTCCTGAAACAGGAGACTGAAGCAACGAATAAACGATCTCCTGAAAGAGTTCTTTATCGCCGGGATTGGTAATTTTTTGTCGCCCAATTACTATCTGTTTAAAAGCATACTCCTGCTTGTCCACCATAGACCACTGGTCAGGCTGCCCAATTGTCTCTAAATATTGAGCGGCATATTGATAACACTCAATATACATTCGAATATCTTCCGGTTTTTTATTTTGTCTTCGCGCTATCTCGCCGATGTCCACTCCAGCCTCAAACTTTTCTACATAATCAGCCGCAATAGCATGCCAAACATATTCAGCCTTCATGTCCGAACTGATTTGTAAAGCTACTTCAAGATCATATATCCCTTGCGGATCATTGTCGGGTAAAACAGCAATTCTTATTGACTGGAAATGAGCATATTTAAATTTATCACCATAATAAAGCTCTCTCCAAGCACAAAGACGTCTATTCCCATTCACAACCGTTCCATTGCTTGAACATATTAAAGGTTCCGTCTGTTGCAACTTATCATCATTCTTGAAAGTTTTAAATAGATTTTCTTTATCAATTAACTTTTTCAATATTTGATGTTGTGTTTCTTGAGCTGCAATAGAATATGGATCCCCTATAAAAATATCCTTCGGAATTTCAGGATGAAGAGACAGCCATTCTTTTTGAAGGCTTTTTGTACGAATATTTTCTATGCGATAAACCGGAAGCTCAATTGGTACTTCTATGATTGGAATCGGTCTATATTTACCACGATAATTAATATAATGTTTATCTAATCTATCATCTTTTAACGCTTCGAATATCTTGATTTCTCTCAATTCATTTGGATAGCCAAAACAATAAATTTGTTCATTCATAATTTCAATCCTCCGTTCCATCAAATCCAATTATTACAAGAGGGATAGTAAGCACTTGACTGAAAATTGGAAGTTCTCTGACTACCCGTTCATAATTAGCAACATTTCCGCCAAGCTCAACAGCTGTTTTGTTTTGTGGAATAAGAATTATGCCGGCTTTAATCTTGCCTTTAACATATAAAGTTTGCAATTTAAGCAAGTCAGCATATATTCGGCCACAATTACCTGTTTGAAAACACAAACCTACTTCATCTAAATAAGATGAGATAGTAATGCGAGAGGATGCATCCAAGCGATATTCTCCTACCCATCCTTCTTTTTTCATTTGATTTCTAACCAACTTTTTTAAGGTAGCAACCGAATTTTTTTTAATAGTAGGATGAACATTTTCTATGATAGCCTCTATGTTTTTAACTATATATTCGGGCACTACCTTTAACCCGCTCCTATGATCATAAATCTGAATCTTCATTAGATGTCCTCCATTCATCGGGTATTTTCGACAAAGCACTTGTCCTTGGATCATAAATAGGTTTATCAAACGGACGATACTTAATCGTTTTGTCAAGCGTTTGTTCTAACCTGAGTTTACCTATATTAATATAATCTTTTACAATCTCACATCCCCAAAAATGCCTATCGTGGAGCAAAGCTGCTACACCTGACGAGGCTACTCCTGCAAAAGGATCAAAAACTAAATCATTTGGATTTGTTAAAGCGAGAATCAAACGTTCTATTAATCCTACCGGGAATTGGCATGGGTGAGTCGTTTTTTCAACATGATTCCCCTTTACATTCGGAATATCCCACACATCTTCTGGATTCTTTCCTTTCGGATTTCCAGAAGGTTTCCCTTTATTATCTCCCCGATAACTACGCTTACCAGGATATTTTGCAGGTATTCTTACATCGTCGAGGTTAAATGTATAGCTATCGCTTTTCGTATACCACAGTACCACCTCATAACGGCCGCTGAAACGATTCTTGTTATGAAGTCCGTGTCCAAAATGCCAAATTATTCGATTTCGCAAATGCATATTCAATTTCTTAAATATAGGCGCGATTTCTATATCAAGAGGCGTTATGCTTCCGTTTTCAACATAATTTCCCACCTGCCAACATATACTCCCCGTATCTTTTAGACGAGGATAAATTTTATTTATAATTCTTTCCTGCCACACTAAATAATCTTCTAGCGGAACTTGCTTTTCGTACTCTTTGCCTATATTATAAGGAGGAGAAGTAACTACCAAATCAAAAATCGGCTCTTCTGGAAGCGCATCAAGAAAACGCTCAACATCTATTAAGAATAAAAGATCGTCGTTTATATCAGGTAAAGACCCTTTTTTCATTTTTGACACTATTTCGACAGACATCTTTTATCCTCCCCTAATTGTATAATTAAAAATATAATAACAAAATTAAATACGACTGTCAACATTAAAAAATTAGCATAGAATCTACACGTACTCAATTGGCAGAACGACGAGGTCGTCGGAGAGGTACAGTTTGGAGTCGTACAGGCAGACGATGGCGCCCATGCCACGGGTTTTGGCGGCGTCCTTGTCCAAGACGTCAAAGGCGGACGCCATAGATTTGTTGGGGTTGGCGCTCTTTTTGATTTCGATTGGATAGAGTGTGCCGTTCTCCTCGATGATGAGGTCTATTTCGCTCTCCGCCTCGAAGATCTCGCCGTTCTCTTTCGTGCGTTTTTTGTCCTTGCCGCGATAGTAAAACACATTGAAGGTGTAGTCGCTCCCCTCGTTGCTGAACGACTTCAATATCTCGGATATGACGAACGTTTCAAACATATTCCCTGCGACCGCACTCTGTTCGAGAGCCTCAGCGCTGTTCCATTTGGACAGATAGCAGGCAAGCCCGGTGTCCCTGAAATAGAGCTTCGGCGTCTTGATCGCGCGCGTCAAGTGGCTTGAATAGTACGGCTGCAAGATGAAGATTATCCCCGTGCGCTCCAAGACGGACACCCAATTTTTGATGGTCGCCTGCGTAACGCCTACGTCCTGCGCTACCGACGCATAGTTGAGCATTTGCGCCGTCCTCGCCGCAATCGCCGAAAGGAATCTCGTGAAGGCGAGCGTATCCTTTATCTCGATTTCCTCTTTGATGTCGCGCTCCAAATACGTCCGCACATATGACGAATAAAAGTCTTGCCAATCCCTCTCCGTGACGTTAATTTCGGGATACATGCCGCGATGTATCGTCTGCCAAAGGTTAGTATACGGTTTGATGCACTTCTCTCTTGCGGCGATGTACTCCTCCGTCGGGACAAAGTGCCTGTTGAAGTCTATCCCGTTGAGTTCGCGCATGGAAAGACCCTGCAACTCCAAAATCGAGATCCTGCCCGCCAAGGACTCCTGCACTTTGGACATCAGCCGCATCTGCTGTGAGCCCGTCAGATAATAGTTTTCGTACATGCCGGGCTTGTCACACTCCATTTTGATGTACGGAAAAATCTCAGCAGCATACTGCACCTCGTCTATGATGGAAGGCTTTGGCAGATTTTTGATGAAGAGTTTTGGGTCCTCGATGGCGGTACTCAGCAACAGCTTGTCGTCAAAAGTGACGTAGCGCACTTCGGGATACAGCTCTTTAAGCAGCGTGGATTTCCCCACCTGCCTCGCGCCCGTAACGAGAATACACCTGCTGTTCTTTGCTCTCTGTTTAAGCACCGACTCTATATTTCTCTTGATATACATATCCACCTCTGCGACAAATCTATAGTATGACTATATATTAGTCGCATTTTGTGCGTTTGTCAAGAGAATATGTCAAAGTAACCGTTTCAAAGGGTCATTTTAATGCTTGCTTTTTCTCCATTGGAGCAACTCGATAGTGCACAACAAATTTGTGGATTCCTCATTTTTCTTTTCTCCATTTCAGTCGATTTGCCACAGATTTGCAGAGCTTCAAAAATCTTTTTATTTTAGACCCTACGATTTTGCCAAAAAATCGCTCTTCTTATTGGAGGGGTGTTGAACGGCGGGGTTCTCGACGGAGGAGATTGCGGGAGCGCAGAAAAAAATTTTTGAAGAATTTTGCGTTCAGACCCTTCGGTTTTGCCCGAAAATCGCCCCTTTAAGTGAGGGGGTATTGCAAGACGGCAAGCACGACGCGGTGGCACTTAAATCCGACAAAGAAAAATTTTTTGAAAAATTTTCAATTTAGGGGGTACGATTTTGCCAAAAAATCGCCCCTTTAAGTGAAGGGGTGTTGAACGGCAACGCTCTCGGCGCGGAAAATACAAAAATTTTTGCGATTCGATGTTGCAAACTGCCAAAAAATTCCGCCATACCAAAGTGAGGGACATTTTGAGTATTAGGTCGCGGATATGAAGTGCGTTCAGAGTGTTGCACTCAAATCTATATCGCGAGGAGAAAAATTTCTGGGAAAGTTTTTGCGCAGACCGTCAACTTTGGGAGAAAAGTGTCCTTGTGATATTAGAGGGCTATTTCTCTAACCTTCAATCAGCAATCAGCAAACGAGGAGGTGATACCGATGCAGAACTTATGACTTCCGCCGCAGTCGGTAAACAGCGACAAACTACAAATTTTAGGAGGTAATATGGAAGGAAAAACACAACTCACAAAATTCACGTTCTACGACCTGTACGCAGAGCTTATGGACACGCTCACGGACGAAGAACGCGGCAAACTGCTACACGCTATGTGCGCCTATGCGTTCGAGGACGCTACGCCCGCGCTCACGGATAAGAAACTTGTCTATCTTTGGGGGAACATTGTAGACCCCCTCTGCGTGGACAAAGAGGCGCAGGAAAGCGGGCGCACACCGAAGGGCTTGAACAGGCAGATGAAGCACTTTATGTTCCACCGAAACTTCTATGAGGCATTGCCGCTCATGGA
>CANPWB010000005.1 GCA_947581925.1 uncultured Clostridia bacterium | reverse complement strand
CTGCCGCGGGCTTTGGAAATTATGTTTGCCCTCGCTTGCATTTCGGGACAAAATGCAAGCGGCCCTGGGCGATATTGGCTTTGTACTGCCGCGGGCTTTGGAAATTATGTTTGCCCTCGCTTGCATTTCGGGACAAAATGCAAGCGGCCCTGGGCGATATTGCACCAAAGCCGCTTGCTATAATAAGGGGGAAAATTATGAGCTATGTGATTGAAACAAGTACTTGCGATGACGCGTTCCTTGATTTCGCCTACATATTATCACTGCATTTTATGCTCGTCAAGTGTTTTTTGTAAGTTTTTTTGAAAAAATTTTTAAAAGTCTAGAAAATTGCCTACAAAAGTGCGAATAACTTTTTATCAAAAACGTCAGATTTGTGAATTTTGCAATTGCAAATCTTGCAAATTTTCACATTTTTGCTTTATGACCGCTTCATTTAGAGTGTGTAAAAATAAAAATTCGACATTCTAAACGGGTATATTCAAAATACACCGTTAAAATGCGAAAATGTCGATTTTTGTAAAAATTTTCTTGCGCCATCGGTTTCAACAAGGACAAAAGCTCGCCTTTTCAGTACTGTTTGGGCGAGTTTTACGCGCTTGTACCTCTGAGCGCTACGATGAGCACGGCGATATCGGCGGGCGAAACGCCGGATATGCGCGACGCCTGTCCCAAATTTGCGGGACGGATGAGAGCGAGTTTTTCCCTCGCCTCCAGCCTGAGCGCGGATATGGCTGAGTAATCGAAATCGCTTGGGATGAGCTTGCTTTCGAGGCGCTTTTGCTCATTTACGGCGGCGAGCTCCTTTTTGATGTAGCCCTCGTATTTTATCTCTATGACCGCCGCCTCGAGGGCTTCCGCGTCCACGTCAAAACCGAGCAAGGGCGCGACGTCCGCGGCGGTGACAGCGGGACGCTTGCATAGCTCCGCCAAAGTGGGAGTTCGCTCTGATATTTCCTCGCCCGTTTTTTGCAACAATTTTTTGCTGCCTTCTCTGTCCGCCGCCCTGTCTTTTATGGCAAAAACGCACCCCATCTGCTGTTTTTTGAAGAGCAGGCGCTCATATCTCGCGTCGCTGACAAGTCCTATCTCACGCCCTATCGGGGTGAGGCGCATGTCCGCGTTGTCCTGTCTGAGCATAATACGGTGCTCCGCGCGCGAAGTCATCATTCGATACGGCTCGTTTGTGCCCTTGGTGACAAGATCGTCGATGAGCACGCCTATGTACGCTTGATCCCGCCTCAGCACTAGCGGCTCTCTGCCCAAAATGCGCGCCGCGGCGTTTATGCCCGCGATAATGCCCTGCGCCGCCGCCTCCTCATAGCCGCTACTTCCGTTGAACTGCCCGGCGCAGAACAATCCGGCAATAATCTTGCTCTCCAAAGTTGCTTTGAGCGAGAGCGGGTCGAGACAGTCATACTCTATCGCGTAGCCGTACTTTGCAAAGCGGCAATTCTCAAGCCCCGGGATCGTGCGGTACATCTTCTCCTGCACGTCGCGCGGCAGGGACGTGGACATGCCCTGTATGTACATCTCCTCGCTCGCGGGGCCTTCCGGCTCTATAAAGACTTGATGCCGCTCTTTGTCGCGAAAACGCATCACTTTTGTCTCTATGGACGGGCAGTATCTGGGGCCTATGCCCGAAATAGTGCCGTTGTAGAGCGGACTGCGCGCTATGTTTTCCTCTATTATGCGGTGGGTCTCGGCGTTGGTATAGGTGAGATAGCAGGGCTCTTCCTCGAAAACGGACGTCGGCGACATAAAGGAAAATCTGTCCGTAGCGCCGCCCCACTCCGCCTGCATTTTTGAAAAGTCTATGCTGTCGCGATATATGCGCGCGGGCGTGCCCGTCTTAAATCTACGCATGGGTAATCCGTGCCATACAAGGCTGTCTGTGAGCAAATTCGCGCCTTTAAGACCGCTCGGACCCTGCGTCTTTATCTCGTCTCCCGTGATTATGCGGCTGTTCAGATATACTCCCGTCGCGAGTATGACCGCCTCGCAGCCTATCCTCTCGCCGTCCGCAAGCTCCACTCCCGAAACGACGCCGTCCTCTACGAGGAGCTTTGCCGCCTCCGCCTCGCGAAGGGTCAAGTTTTGTTGCGCGCCTATCTCCTCCAGCATAAGCTCGTGATAGAGCGCCTTGTCCTCCTGCCCGCGCAAGGAATATACGGCGGGTCCCTTTGTCAGATTGAGCTGTTTTATTTGCAAGAGAGCCCTGTCCGCGGTGAGCCCCATCTGCCCGCCGAGGGCGTCCACCTCGCGCACGAGATGTCCCTTTGCGGTGCCGCCTATGGAAGGATTGCAAGGCATATTCGCGACGGAGCGCACATCCGTACACAAAAGCAGCGTGGATATGCCAAGCCTTGCCGAGGCAAGCGCCGCCTCCACGCCCGCGTGTCCCGCGCCTATCACGATAACGCCGTACTTTTCCATATTATTTGCCCACGCAGAAACGGTCGAAAATGGAGTTTACTACATCCTCTTTCGCCGTCTTTCCCGTAATTTCTCCCAGCGCGTCGTACGCCTCTCTCAAATCGACGAGCGTAAGGTCGATCGTGCCGTCAAGCGACGTAATCGCGCCTTTAAGCGCCTCTTTTGCACGATAAAGTGCGGAAATGTGCCGCTCGTTGGTGATGAGCTCCCCGCTGTCGCCGCCCTCTGTCTTGTAGAGAGAGGCTATGCCGTCAAGCAGGTCTTTGACCCCCTCGCCCGTCGTCGCGCTCACGCCGTAGGCGTACATTATGCGCGGTATATTAAACCCGTAAACGTCGCACTTGTTGTATACGCTGAACACTTTTTTAAAGCCGAACTCTATGCCGTCGTCCGTCTCGCTGCCGCGGTCTATGACATGCAAGACGACGTCCGCCTCATCCGCCGCCCGCCTTGCGCGCTCTATGCCCTCTTGCTCTATGCCGTCAGTTGCGCTCTCGCGTATGCCCGCGGTGTCTATGAGGTTTATGCGCACGCCGTTATGTTCGAGGCTCGCCTCAACGGTATCGCGCGTGGTGCCCGCAACATCCGCGACTATCGCCCTTTTCAGCCCTAGCATGGCGTTCATGAGCGAGGACTTGCCCACGTTCGGCGCGCCCACAAGCGCGCAAGTAACGCCGTATTTTGCAATCTTGCCCTGCCTCGCGGTGGACAATAGCGCCTCCGTCTCCTCAAGCGCCGCTCTTATGCCGTCGGGGAGAGAGGGCAGCACCTCGTCCTCCATCTCGTCGGGATAATCGAGGGTCGCCTCCAGCCCCGCTATGAGAGCGCCAAGGCTCTCGAGCAGCGCGTCTATGCGCCGCGAAACCTCGCCCTCCATGAGCGCGTATGCCGCGCGTATGCCCGCCGCGCTCGAGGCGCTTATCATGTCCATAACGCCTTCGGCGTCCGCAAGCGACATCCTGCCCGCAAGAAACGCGCGCTTTGTGAACTCGCCCTTGCCCGCAAGCACGGCTCCTTTTGAGAGTATGGTCTCAAGCGCGCCCTGCATAATACGTACGCCGCCGTGCAAATAAAACTCCACGGTGTCCTCGCCCGTGTACGCCTGTTTTGCGGGAAAATATACGGCGTAGCCCCTGTCGCAAAAATCGCGCGCGACAAAGGTGCCGAAATGCATATGCAGGGGCTGCCACTCCATCTTTCGCTCAAAATCAAAAATGGCATCCGCAATGCGCAGCGCCTCGTCGCCCGAGACGCGCACTATGCCGATACCACCCACTCCGATCGGTGACGAGATAGCCGCAATCGTGCTCATTTTCAGAACCTCTTTTTGCCTCCGAAACTCTTGTATTTGGGGGGACCTTGCGTGGGAGCGGGCTTGACAAAGTCGTCCTCTCCCGTGAGATATCCTCTGTACACCTTGCCGTCGGGAGCTTCCTCTTCCTCGCGGCGGGGCTTGCGCTCGCGCTTCTCGCCCCTTCCTCTTAGGCCGCGGCGGCCGTCCTTGCGCTCCCTGTCGCGACGGTCGTGCTCATGCTCGCCGTTCTTGATAGGACGGCTGTCCTTGAGCTCCACGCCTACGGGCGTGATGACGACATACCTATTGGGCTCCTCGCCTTCGCTCTCGGTCTGAGCTATGGCGCTGTCCGCAAGCGCGCTGTGGATAATGCGCCTCTCGAAGGGATTCATGGGCTCGAGCGCTATTTTGCGCCTCAACCTGTACGCCTTGTCCGCAAGACGGAGCGCGAGCGCGGTGAGCGTCTCCTTGCGCTTGTCGCGGTAGCCCTCGCAATCTATGACGACTTTTTTGAAATCGCCCTTATGCTCGTTCAAGAAAGTGAGCGCAAGATACTGGAAGGCGTCAAGCACTTCGCCGCGGTAGCCTATCGCTACGCTGCTGTCCTCGCCCTCGATCTCCACATATATAGTGCCGCCCTCGTCCTTCGCCGTCGCGCGCGAGGCAAGCCCCATACGCGCGAGCGTGCCGTTGATGAACTCCGCAAGTTTGTCCGCAAGCGACTCCTTGAGCGTCACTCTGACGGACGCCTTTGAGAACAATCCGCCCTTTGAGAGCACCTCTATCTCTACCTGCTCCTTGGTTGCGCCCAGCTCCAAAAGCGCTTTCTCTATGGCTAGATCCACGCTTGTAGCTTGAGTTTCGATATATTTTTCCATTTATGACTCCTGATCTGCCGTCATCTGACAGCGATATTGGGATTGGCTCCTTTTGATCTTGACTTGTCTATGAGTTTGCCTATGATGTTGAAAATCAGCGAGAAAAGTATTGCCGTGAGCGAGCTTGTAAACATGTACAGCGCAAACGCGCCCGAATACAGCAAGCCAAAAACGCCCATCATCACCGGCATGACCCACTGCATCGCCTTCATGGACTGCCCTTGCGCCGCGCCCGCTTCCCCCGCGGGAGGGGTGGGAGGCTGTCCTTGAGAGCCGCTGAGCAGCTTTGTGGAAAGGAAACTCAGCACAATGGACAGTACGGGGAGTATCAAAAGCCCGTTCCAGCTGCCGTTTTTGCCGTAGCCGCCCGCGTCCTTGTTGTTGAGCACCTTTGCCATGACGCGCTCGTACTCGTCCTTGGTTATGCCCGTGAGCCTCGACGTCGCCCAGCCCTTCTGACCCGTGACTGTGACAAAATCGGGCACCGCTTTGGACCAGTTGTCGCCCACGAATATATTGTGTATCCAAAGCCACTTGCGCATACCCTTTTGCTCGTCCGAATTGTAGGTGTCGAGCACGTCCGTCTGCGCCTTGTCGAGAGCGTCCGCAAGGAAACCTACTCCTTGAGAAGTGTTGGGTATGTCATAGACGTCCACAACGCCGTTGCCGTCGACGTCCTCAAAGCCCAAAGTCTCTTTATTTTCGTCTATCTGCGACTGAATGGACTCGTTGAAAGTGTTGAGGCTGGCGCGGTAGTCCTTCGCAAACTGATAGCCGACCATCTGTCTGAAACCCGCAAACACGACGAAGAAAACCACCATAGTGATTATCGTTGGCAAACACATGCCCATAGTGGAATATTTTTCCTTTTTGTAGAGCGCCATCTGCTCCTGCTGCAGACGTTGTTTGTCCTCGCCGTACTTCGCCTGAAGGGATTCGAGCTGAGGACGCATACGCTCCATAGCTTTGCTGTTTTTGCGCGCTATGACCTTCTGCCAAATGTCGAGAGGAGAAAGAATGAGACGCAAAATTATGGTGAAAACCACGACCGTCCATCCGAAACTTCCCTTGCCTCCCTCGATGGCGTTGTTGAGCGTGAGCATAAACTTCGCCATAAAATGCGTAGGTTCCGAGACAGTCTCGCCCGTAACGCTGTAGGATATGTCGGTGTTGCATGCGACGAGCATAAGGCAACATAAAGCGATGAGCAACGCAAGCAGATATATCTGCAACTTACGCCTGCGCATAAAACTCAAATCAACCATTTGATACGTCCTCTATAATTTTCCCTCACGGGATCGAAACCTCCCTTCGAGAAGGGATTGCATCTCAAAAGCCTGCCCGCCGTCAAAAATATGCCGACGATCGCGCCGTACTTTTCTATGGCGTCATAGCTGTACATGGAACACGTCGGGGTGTACGCGCAGTGCCTGCCGAGTATGGGAGAGAGCGTCCTCTTGTACCAATTGAGCATGGCGTGACATATCTTTTTCAGCATGTCAACCTCCCCGCGCGCTCGAATACGAGCCTCACCTGCTTGCATACCTCATCGTACGGCTTGCCCGCAAGCGACGGATGCGCCACGATGACGTACATACAGCCCTTAAAAATGCTGTTTTCAAGCGGACGTATCGCCTCGCGCAAAAGCCGCTTCACGCGATTGCGCACGACGGCGCCGCCCACTTTCTTGGATACGGACAGACCTATCTTCAGCCCTTCGCGCGAGCGGGCGCTCAAAAGCGTCAGGTCGGGAGCCCCCGTCCTTTCGCCCTTGCGAAACACATACGCGAAACTCGCCCGCCGCTTGAGCCGAAGTTGTCTCTTCATGCTTACGCCGTCAATTGCTTGCGGCCGCGATTGCGACGACGCTTCAAAACGTTTCTGCCGGACTTTGTGCTCATTCTCTTGCGGAATCCGTGCACCTTGCTTCTCTGTCTCTTTTTGGGTTGGTAAGTTTGCTTCATGATATTATTTCCTCCGTCTTAAAGACTTGTTTTGGCTGTTTTTCGCTATTTATTCTTAATTGTTTAAAACTATTAAGATATAAAATTGCTTAGATATTATAAAAAAAATACCGTCCTCTGTCAAGCGATATGCGACCAAAAATTCAATCGTGAAATTTTTTGAAAATCCTCAACGCAAAATTTTATTGAATTATTGAGTTTTTCGTGAGTAAATATATCCCTTTCACTTTAAAGGGGCGCGATACATAAAATACGGCAGGAGATTTGTCAGGAGGGACATATGGATCTTTTATTGCCCGACGAGGGGACGATGGATATCATGCGGCAGGAATTCGAAAATTTGGACATTGGCGTGAGAGCGCGGGCTATGACGGGCGCGATCACCGCTTGCATGACAGATACATACGGCGAAAAAAGCGACGAGGAGGCGCAAAACTCACTACGTTTACACAAAAATGACGTTTCGGACGTCGAAACCGCTCCTCCCAAAGAGGAGGAGCAAGGCGAAATATACGCGCCCTCATTCTCTGAAACCGCGGAGGAGAAAGGCGAGCAATACTCCCCCGCGAGGCAAAATGCCGCGGCATACGCGCTTTTATATCTTTACTTTACAAAAGTTTTGAGATATAATAGCAGATATGGAACTCAAATTTATGACCCCCAGCGAGGTCTGGGAGGATTACAACCCATCGCTTGCGCCTTTAGAGATATCAACGGTCTCGTCTAGCGAGAGCTTGAACACGGTACACGCCGCGTACGCTTTTGACGTAGACTACTCGGAGCAGACGCATTTCAAGGCTCGCGTCTCGGTATACTATGACAAGAGATGGCAAGACGCCCGCAGCGCGGTCATCTTGCTGCCCACTTTGGACGATATCCCGTTCGATACGCTTATCAATACGCTGTTAAAGGAGGGATATGTGGTCGGCGTCCCCGACTACTCCGGCAAGGACGGCACGGAAATCCCATCCTCGCTCTTATTTGCCACAAACGACGGGTGCAGGCAGTATCTCGACGTTTTGGACGGTTCGGCAAGGCGTTCGCCGTGGTACGTATGGTGCAAAGTGGTGCGCCGCGCTATGACCCTGCTCGCGTCGCTGCCCCTCGTGGACAAAGAGCGTATCGCGATAATAGGTTTGGGCGTCGGCGGACACATATCGTGGCAGGTGGCGGCTATGGACAAGCGCGTCAAGGCGCTCATCCCCATATGCGGCGGAGGCTACCGCTGGGCAAAGGATAAGCCGCGCTTCACGCATGGCAACGTGCCCGAAACGGAAGAGGAGATCGCCTACTCTACGGGCGTCGGGGCGGAAACGTACGCGAAATTTGTGACCTGCCCCACGTTTTACCTCACGACGAGAATGTCTCAGTTTTGCGACGTGGACCGCGCGGGCGATATATTGAGTTTTGTCAGATCCGACAACAAAAAACTCCTAATAATGCGCAGCGTAGATATGCAGATCACAAAGAAGGGACTCAGAGCAATGTTGGGATGGCTGAGAAACGCCTTCGCGGGCATACAGACGGCTACTATCCCTACAATGGCTTTCGAGTGCGCCGACGGGGAGCTGTATCTGAGGCTGGATACGGAAAAGGCGGCAAATTCCGTGCAGGTGTACTCAAGCTATGGCGAGGCGTATGTTTTTGCGAGAAATTGGACAAAACTCGAGGGATTGCAACAAGTCGGCGCACACGAATACAGCGTGCACGTGCCTGTATACGATCCCGCGTCCCTCACCGTCGCGTATGCAAGCGTGTCATATGACGACGAGGACGCCTGCTCCACTCCCGTGATAGGCGCGATACCGCAAAAGCTCGGCGCGGCGAATGTGGAGGCGGGCAACGAGTGCTCGCGTATCATCTTCGACAACAGCATGGACATCGACATCTTCTCCGTCAAGACGGAGGACGCCTTGCTCGAGAGCGGGCTTTTAAGCAAGAAAAAGGGTCCCTTCGGCATAGACGGCGTAAGCGTCTCGGACGGCTCGCTCTTGCTGTGCCGCAGCGAGCGGGAGCTCAACGCTTTCGCGCGTACGTCCGCGTTGCACTTCGACGTATATTCGCCCGCGGAAGGCGACCTCGAGATAAGGGTTTATACCGTCCCCGACGAAAAATGTTACATAGCGAGGACAAAGCTCATTGGCGGCGATTTTTGGCAAAAAGTGTTCGTCTCCGCTACGGATTTCAAGTCCGAAGAGGGGCGTACGCTCACAAAATTCGCAGGCGCAAAAGTCATCTCGCTCTGGGACGCAAAAGGGCTGATATTCAACAACTTTTTGTGGATATAGCGACAAAATGCGCCATATAATTTGAATATGTCCGATCCTTACGACATCGAAAACTCGGAGCTTATGGATATGTCCACTCCCTCATCGCGCAAAAAGAAGGTCATCGTCACGGTGATTATTTTGTTGTTGGTTGTGGTTTTGGCAGTCACAAGCGCGCTCGTCGTAAAAATTTACGTCATATCCACTTTCGTAGTGCAAGGCACGTCCATGTGGCCCACCCTCGACGGCGGAGCAGGGGCGCAGGACGACAACGATCTCGCCAACGGCGAGATATTATACCTCAACAAACTCGCAAAAATAAAGCGCGGCGATATCATTGTGTGCACTCCCGATTGGGAGTTTTTGAAGGATAAGAACGGCGATCGCCGCTCCATCGTCAAACGCGTCATAGGCGTCGCGGGCGACACAGTGGAAGTGCGCGATAATAAGGTCTACCTCAACGGCGAGCCGCTTGACGAGCCGTATATCAACGGCTTTATGGACGCCATAGACGGCACATGGACGCTCGGCGACAGCGAGATATTCTGTATGGGCGACAACCGCAACAATTCGTTGGACAGTCGAGTCGGCGGCCCTATCCCCTTGAGCAAAGTCGAAGGCAAATGCTTCTTGATAAAAGGCATAGACGGCAAACTCCGCACCCCGTGATCGAATTTATCTTAAGCAAAAATAAAAATTTAAAACTTCAAAATTTCTCATTATAAAATATGAATAAAAAGTCGTCGCGAATATAATAAAATTTGTCAAAGGCGGTTTTTGCAACTTTTTATATTAAAATTAAAGCAAAAGCGGACAAAAGCAATCTTTCGTCCGCATAAAAATATTTTTCAACATGCCGGGCTTTACCAGACAAAGTGGGCGTCGGAGGATTCGCCGTTGTCGATGAGGATGTCCTGCCCGGTCATGGACTTGTTGACGGCGGCGATAAAATATATCCACTCGGCGATCTCGTCCGCGGTCGCCCACTTTTTGAGGGGCGTGAGCGCCATTATCCGCGCCCACTTGTCCTCGGCCCCTATGACGGGTTTGTTGAGCTCAGTCAAGACCCCGCCCGGGGAGACGCTATTGCAGGTCGCGCTGTACTTTGCAACATTGAGCGCGACGTGCTTTGTGTAGGCGAGCACCCCGCCCTTCGACGCGGAGTACTCCGCAAATTCCGCCCCCGTATGCGCGCTTGCGGACGCTACGTTGACGATGGCGCGTATTGCGGGCTGAAAGGCGTACTTCTCTGTGACGTTTATCGTGCCACGCAAATTCACGTCGATATCGTTCGCGTTTTGCACGCCCGCGTTGTTGACGAGGATATTCACTCCCTCGACGACGGGCAATGTCTCGGGTTTTGAAACATCCGCGACATAGTGAGTGTAATTCGCATGCGAAATAGCCGAGGCTTTGAGGTCGATGCCGACGACGGCAAAGCCCATATCCAAAAACTTTTTCGCCGTCGCAAGTCCTATCCCGGACGACGTGCCCGTAATCAAAACTAGCGTTTTGTCATTGCTTTTTGTCATAATAAACCCCTATATTTGTCATATTCATTGTTGTCTGCGCAAATTCGCTTCGCAAGCCTTGGCGGGGCTTGCACTGTGTGTAGCGCTTTTTCGCCAAATATTGACTGAGCGGTGTTTTTACGCTGCGTGCGGCAGACATAGCACGCTGCGCGACTGTCAAAATCGCCGAATGTACAGGCTTATGCGACGTCCTCTTGCGCCTCGCTCGCGCCAGGCTCCTTCTCCTCGCGGTGGTAGACAGAGCTTTCTTCCTCGCCGTCTTCGGAGAGTATGCGGATATAATTTGCGCCTATGTTGTCGCGCTCCCACTTGCGGGATATCCTGTAGCCTATGGGCGAGAATACCATCTCGCAGGCGAGCTCGAACACCATGCCCGTAAGCGAACACGTGACACATTGCAGCATGCTCCAGCCGAAAAAGTTGTGGCTGACGATTATGGCAAACAGGAAATTGTCCACAAATTGCCCTATCATCGTGGAGATGTAGCTGCGCGCGGCGAACACTCCGAAATTGTTGCGCTTGAACAGCTTGCCTATGCCCCAGTTTGTGACGTTGTTGACTACAGACGAGGCGAGGAAGGCTATCGTGCTGCCCGTCACGACATACCACGTGCCCGCGAAAGTGTTGTCGAGCGCGGTATTGATGAGCTCTCCGCCCTCGTCCACAAAGGACTCGCCCCATACGCCGGGGACTTTCGCCGCCGCAAACATTATGAGCGCCAGCATAAGGTTGATGAACGCCGCTACAAAGGACAGCTTTATGGACGCCTTGGGGCCGAAACGCTTGACTGTAACGTCCATAGTGAGGAAACTCAGCCAGCTTATCAGCATGCCCGCGTCAAGCGCAAGCCAACTTACGCCCGTGTTTATGCTCTTGTTTGCGAGCAGATTCATGCCTATGACGGAGATGACAAAAAGCACCATCGTGATGGCGGGGACGCCTTGCAACAAAGCCTTTGTCTCCCGCGCCTCTTTCAAAAACCACGTTTTGAATTTTTCCATGAAAAAAACTCCTTTTTATTATTTTAGTAGCGGGTGAGGACACCGCTACTTCAAAATGTCACAAGGCATTTTGAAAATATTCACAAATCGACTCTCGCTTTTGCGCGATGCTCGTCGTTTTTCTTATTGTATACCAACGGTAGCCTTCGCGTCAAGCGAATAAGGGCTCTCGTCTGCGCCGCTTTTGATGAGGAAGTATGCCGCGGAGCCTATCATCGCCGCATTGTCCGTGCAGTAGCAAAGTTTGGGATAGTACACCTCGCAGCCCCGCTTTTTCATATCGTCAAAGCGCGCGCGAAGGAGCGCGTTTGCGCTTACGCCCCCCGCTACGGCAAGTTTTTTTATGCCCGTGCGCTTTGAGACGATGGATACCATATCCACAAGCTGATCCACCGCCGCCTGTTGAAAGCTCGCCGCGATATCCGCCTTGGGCAGAGGCTCGCCCTTTTGCTCGAGCTTGTGCACGAGATTTATCACAAACGTCTTTATGCCGCTGTAGCTGAAATACAGCTCCTCGCCATGCTTGACCTTGGGCATATCAAAGACGGGCTTGCCCTCCCGCGCGAGTTTTTCTATTTCGGGTCCGCCGGGATATGGCAGCCCGAGCACACGCGCGACTTTGTCAAACGCCTCGCCTGCCGCGTCGTCGCGGCTTGTGGCAAGCGGAGTTATCCTTTCATAGTCCTCCACTTTGACGACCGCGGTATGTCCCCCGCTGGCGAGCAGGCAAAGATAGGGCGGCTCGAGCGCGGAGTCGATATAATTCGCCGCGATATGCCCCTTGATGTGGGATATGCCAAACAGCGGCTTTTCCCACGCATATGCCAACCCCTTTGCAAAATTCACGCCCACGAGCAAGGCGCCCAGCAGCCCCGCGCCGTAGGTGACCGCTACGGCGTCGATATCGTCCCTTGTGACTCCCGCCCTTGACATCGCCTCCGCGACGACGTTTTCTATGGCAAGAGTGTGATTGCGGCTTGCTATCTCGGGCACGACGCCCCCGAAACGGCGGTGTATCTCTATCTGCGTCGCGATGACGCTCGAGAGCACTTCCCTGCCGTTTCTCACTATCGCGCAAGCCGTCTCGTCGCAGCTGGACTCTATCGCGAGCACCGTAATATTTTGTATGTCAAAAAGGCTGTTCATATCAAATCACGCATTTTATCGCCGCGTTTTGCACATATTAACTTCTGTTTTTGCACATAAGGCGACTTTCCCTGTCGCCGTCCCGCAAAAATGTATAGGTCATTTTTGTATGGAGCTGAGTTTCAAGTATTCGTTGATAAATCCGTCGAGGTCTCCGTCCATGACCGCCTGCACGTTGCCTGTTTCATAGTTGGTGCGGTGATCCTTGACCATGGTGTAGGGACAGAATACGTAGCTTCTTATTTGGCTGCCCCATTCTATCTTTTTGAGCTGTCCGCTTATCGCCGCCGCCTCTTCCTCTCTCTCGCGCTCCTTCTTCTCGATGAGCTTGGAGCGGAGCATTTGCAGCGCGACTTCCTTGTTTTGGATCTGACTGCGCTCGTTTTGGCAAGCGACGATTATGCCCGTCGGAATGTGCGTGATGCGTATTGCGCTCTCCGTCTTGTTGACGTGCTGTCCGCCCGCGCCGCCGCTGCGATAGGTGTCTATCTTGAGGTCCTCGGGGCGTATCTCTATCTCGGACGTGTCTATTATCTCGGGCATGACCTCGAGGGACGCAAAGGAGGTGTGCCGCCTCGCGTTGGCGTCAAAGGGGGATATGCGCACAAGCCTGTGCACTCCCTTTTCCGCTTTGAGATAGCCATAGGCGTTGTCGCCCTCCACCCTAAAAGTCACGCTCTTTATGCCCGCCTCATCGCCCGCGAGATAGTCAAGCTCCGTATATGACCAGCCCGTGCGCTCCACATAGCGCGTGTACATGCGGTACAGCATGGAGCACCAATCCTGCGCCTCCGTGCCGCCCGCTCCCGCGTGCAAAGTGAGTATGGCGTTGAGGCTGTCGTACTTGCCGCTGAGCAGCGTCGCGAGAGACAAGCTCTCCACATGCTCGGCAAGCTCGTCCACCATAGCCACGAGATTTGCGTCCTCTTCCGCGCTAGCCTCGAGCTCCACGATGTCCACAAGCTCTATGGCGTCGTCAATGCGCGCTATCATCTTCTCAAATTTTTCAAGCTTGCTTTGGATCTGGCTTATCTCCTTTGAGACCTTGCGGGCGTTTTCGGCGTCCTCCCAGAATCCCTCGGCATTCTGCTGTTCGGCAAGCTCGTCCGCGCGCGCCTTGAGCTTAGTTGGATTGACGCTCTCGTATGCGCGCGTCATCTCGCTTTTCATATCCTTGAGTTTTGATTTTATCTCGTTATAATCCAGCATAAAATTCTCCGTTGAATTTCCTTATTGTTATCACGTTTTATTTGACCGCTCGGGCTATCAAGCGTTTTTGCCACAGCAGTTTTTGTATTTCTTACCAGAGCCGCAGGGGCACGGGTCGTTCCTTCCCGGGGTACGAGACCCGACGATTGTGTTTCCTCCCGCCTTTTTGCCCTGCCTCACGCGAAGTTCCGCCTCGAGCGCGCCGAAGAGATTTATGCACGTCGTCGCGACAAATACCTTGTAGAAAATATCGTAAATATTCTCGCAATCATTGAGAAATTTGTCCACTTGCTTGCCGTCGAGCGCGATCTCGGTATTTCTGCGGTTGAGGTCGTTTGCGCACTTCACAAAGCTCCTCGCTACAATGTCGCCGAGTATCATTGCGATAAGCGCGTCCACGCGCCTCTCGCCGCCCGCCTGTCTCTTCAATATGAGCGCCGCCCTGGCCTGTTTTTTTGCCTCCTCGCTGAGCACGGAGACGAGCTCCTCCCGCGAGGCGTCCGCGGATGTATGCTTCTGCATGAAATATTCGCCCTTCTTCACAAACAGCGTCATATCGGCAAGTTTGTCTATCGCGACGGGTTTGACTACCGTCCTGTCTTGCGCCGCGGCGGCGACGGTCATTGCCACTATCTGCTCCGCGCGCTTTGAGAATATGTCGAGCAAAAATTCATCCCCTGTTGCCTGCTTTATCTCGGACTTATCCGAAGGCGCCCAGCCCCTCGGGTCGTTGAAAATGACGTTTATATCCGACCTAAGCCTGCTTGCGCGCGCCTCCGCCTCGCGTAAATTGATCATATAGAAACTGCGCGGGACGGCTTCCGTAAGCAAAACTCCCGCCGTCTCCAGATATATCTTGTCCAACAGCTTGTCGAACATCTCCATGGATTCCTTTCTGAAAACTATGCGCGGGTCGTGCTGTCCGTACGCTCTCAGCCGTACGCTCTCCCGCAAGGAGTTGTTCTTGTCGAGAAAGTCCGGCCACATCCTGTCGATGTTTGTCTGCAATACGAATTTTTCCTCTCTGCCGTAGTCGAAATTTCTCTCCTTGTAGAATTCCGCCTTCTTGGCATACTCCGCGGACGCGGCGGCGCATATGGCTTTTACGATCGCGTCCACGTCGCCCGTCTCGCAAAGTTCCTGCGTTATCACGCTGCCCTTCTTAAAGACGTGCTTTTTGCTTTCGGGCTCGTCCTTTTCAAAGGTGTAATCTTCATCATCCTCATGCTCGACAACTATATTTTCTTCGCTCTCGTCCTCGTCGAACTCCTCTTCCTCGTCATACGCCTCATCCGCCTCTTCGGCGCTCTCATCGAAATCGGGCTCCTCGCTCTCGCCGCGCTTTGGCATCATACGCTTTTCTATCTCTTCCGTCAAGCCCTCGATGTCCCACTTGTCGTAGCCCTCATTGGGGTCGATATGCTTTTCCAAAATGGAGAGGGCAAGCCTTTCGAACATCTCCTCGACTTGCGCGTGGATATCCTCGTCCTCGTCGAGCAGCTTCTTGCGCGCGGAGTAGATGTCGTTCCTCTGCACCTCAAGCACCTCGTCATAATACAGCAGGTCCCTTCTTGCGGCAAAGTGCGCGCCCTCTATCTTCTTTTGGGTATTCTTGATGAAGTTGGTTATTACCTTGAGCTGCAAGGGCAGATCGCGCTGATCCTCGGGTATCCTCATCTGAAGGTAGGCGAGCAGCTGGGTGAGCCTCTCGCTGTTGTTGAAACGCAATATGTCGTCCTCGAGCGAAACGTAGAACTCGCTTTGGCCGATATCGCCTTGACGGCCGGCGCGGCCTATGAGCTGGTTGTCTATTCGCCTGCTCTCGTTGCGCCCCGTGCCTATTACGCAAAGCCCGCCCTTCGAGATGACGTCCTGCTTTTTGACGTTGTAGTCCGCCTTTATCGCTTGCAAGTCTTTGGCGTACTCTTCCCTCAATCCAACTATATCCACATCATAGGTCACGCCTTCGAATGTGCAAAGCTCCGTCATGTCGCGCTTTGCGGGAAATTTTGAGGTTATGCTGTCGATGAGATTGGATTTGAAGGTCTCATAGCGCTGCTCCTTCATCTCCCTGTCCGCCGCGAGGACTCTCTCGAGTTCTTCCTTGGCGAGGTCGCTGTAGCGCTCGCTACCATCATCCGCGCTGTCGAATTTGAGCAGCTTATCTTTGAACATGCCGTCGAGTTTGTCCTCTATGTTCTTTTTCGCCTTGTATTCGGGATTGCCGCCGAGCAAAATATCCGTGCCGCGTCCCGCCATATTCGTCGATATCGTGACCGCGCCCGGAGCGCCCGCCTGCGCTATGATGTACGCCTCGTTTTTGTTGTTTTTGGCGTTTAGCACTTCGTGAGGTATTTTCTTTTCCGCGAGCTTTGCGCTCAACATCTCGGACTCCTCGACGCTCGTGGTGCCGATGAGCAGGGGCTGGCCCTTTGCGTGTCTTTCGGCTATATCTAAGATGAGCGCGTCGAATTTTGCCGCCTTGCTCAAAAACATCTTGTCGTTTTTGTCCTCCCTTTGACAATCCGCATGGGGAGGGATCTTCACGACGTCGAGCTTGTAGATGTTTTTGAACTCCGTCTCTTCCGTCTTTGCCGTACCCGTCATGCCCGAGATCTTGGCGTACTGCCTGAAGAGGTTTTGATAGGTTATCGTAGCGGCGATCTTGTTGTCGCCGAGTATCTTGACTCCGCTGTCGAGCAGCGCCTCTTTCGCCTCTATCGCCTGATGCAAGCCGTCGTTGAAACGACGCCCCGGCATAGCGCGGCCCGTGTTGTGGTCGATTATGACAACCTTTTTGCTCTCGTCAACAAGATAGTCCCTGTCGCGCAAAAAGAGAAATTTCGCTTTGAGCGCCGCCTCTATCCTGTTGTAAAGCACCGCGTCGCCCGCGTCGTCGATATCGCCCGTGCCGTCCGCCTCTTTGCCATCCTCGGACTTGCCGAAAAATCCTGTCGTCTTGAAATATTTTTCCGCCTTGCTCAAGCCCTCTTCCGTCAGAATAGCGGTGCGCTTTTCATAATCCACTTCGACATCGCCCTGCGTCTTTTCGTTGCCGTCCTCGTCCTTTACGGGCGCGCCCTTTACGTCCAGCACGGGAGTAGCCTCTTTCAAGCCGTCCACAAAGCGCGCCACGGCAAGCAGGTCCTCTTTTTCGACTTTGGGGGCGTTTGAAATGATGAGCGGCGTCCTCGCCTCGTCTATCAATATGGAGTCAACCTCGTCGATTATGGCAAAATTGAGTTTGCGCTGCATTACGTCCTCTTTTTTGAGCGCCATATTGTCGCGCAAAAAGTCAAAGCCCAACTCGCTGTTGCTGCAATACGTGATGTCCGCGGCGTATGCCTTCTGCTTTTCCTCTCTCGTCATACCGTGTACGACAACGCCCACCGAAAGCCCGAGAAAACGATAGAGGTTGTCCATCCAGTCCGCGTCGCGGCGCGCAAGGTAGTCGTTTACGGTGACTATGTGCACGCCCTTTCCCTCGAGAGCGTTGAGATAGGCGGGGAGAGTCGCGACAAGCGTCTTGCCTTCGCCCGTTGCCATCTCGACAATCCTGCTTTGGTGCAGCGCGACGCCGCCCATGATCTGTACAAAGAAGTGCTTCATGTTGAGCACTCTCTTGCTCGCCTCCATAACGACGGCATAGGCGTCGAGCATTATATCGTCAAGCTTCGCGCCGTCCGCAAGCTTTTTCTTGAATATATCCGTCATGCCTTTGAGCTCGTCGTCGGACATGTTGGCATACTTCTGCTCAAGATACTTCTCCTTGCCCGATTTTGCCGCCTTTGAAAGAGCTTGCTCCACTCTTTCCGCCGCGGCGGCTTTCGCCTCTTCCTCGGTCTCGTCCTTTTTGCGATGTATGCTGTCGTCGGGAGTAATCTTGACGGCAAACTTGCGAAGTTTTTTGACCTTCCTGTCGTTTTCGTTGAAAATTGACATATATTCCTCTCTTAGCGCGGCTGCGCTTTTCTTTTTTTATTTCGCCCTTGACGGGCGGCAACTTCAAAAAGTTGCCATACATTTTATCATACTACTTTTTGTCGTCGCTGACAAGTCGGTCGTCCTGCTCGAAAGACATTTTTTGCCTTGTTATCGCGGCGGTGAGCACGCTCACTTCCCTTGCGCCCGCTTTGAGCAGGGCCTTTGCGCACTCGTTTGAAGTGGCGCCCGTCGTAAATACGTCGTCCACAAGCAGTACGCTGCGCTTTTTCACCTGCGACACTACGCACTCGTAGGCGCCTTCGAGGTTCTTTGCCCTGTCGCGCGCGCTCAAAGCCTTTTGCTCCGTCGTGTCCTTGCGTTTGACGAGCGCGGGGAGCAGAGGCATATTCAGCCTCTCCGCTATCTCGCGCGCAAGCAGTTCCGCTTGATTGAAACCCCGCTTTTTCTCCTCTTTGGGCGCCATTGGCACAAAGCATACTATCTCCGCGCTCATGCCGTCTTTCAAAAACTCATCCGCCATAAACGCCGCGAGCGTCTCGGCCATATACTGTTTCCCGCCGAATTTGAGGTCGTGTATCATCCTCACCGCGAGGTCCCTGTATTCAAATGGCGCGCGGCACAGCTTGAAACTGCTCTCGGTGTTTTGACAGCGGTTGCAGTAATCGCCCTCGTCGCTCATGGGCGCGCCGCAATTCAAACATCTTTTGTCGCCTACATACGGCAGCTCCTCGAGGCAATTTGCGCACACTCTGTACCTGCCCCTCGTCCTAAGTTCGCTCAGGCATATGTCGCAAGTTATTTCTGTTGGATACAGCGCGCCCTCTAAAGCCGCGACGCACCTTCTCAGCGCTTCGCCGGCGCCGCTCAAATACGCCTTGAACTTTGCCTTGCCCTTATACTCAGTCATACCTGCCTCCGGCGAGCTCCTCGTCTATGAGCTGTACGAGCAAAGAATAGCGCCTCGCAGTCTGGTTGTTGCGCACCATGCGCGCCACCGTCTCCTTCGCGCCCGCGATGACGACAAGTTTTTTCGCCCTCGTGACCGCTGTGTAAAGCAGATTTCGCGTCTGCAAAAGATAGTTGCTGTCAAGCGCGATGACGACAGCGTCAAACTCGCTGCCCTGCGATTTGTGTATGGTTATCGCGTATGCGAGCGACAACTGGTCGATGTCGCCATATTGATAAATCGCCACTTTATCATCGTCAAAACGCACGGTAAACTGCATGATTTGCACATTTATGTTCTCGATGATGCCGATGTCGCCGTTAAAAACGCCCATCCCGCGCTCCACTCTGTTGCCCTGCGTCTGCGACCACTCCTGCTGATAATTGTTGATCGTCTGCATGACTTTGTCGCCCTCGCGGAAAAGTATGTCTCCGCGCTTCAATTCTTTCTTTGCGGCAGTGGGCGGATTGATGAGGCGTTGAAGTTCCCTGTTCAAATTCACGGTGCCCGCAAGGCTGCGCTTCATTGGGCACAGCACTTGTATATCCTTGGGGTCCATGTTCAGATATTTGGGCAAGCGCTTGGTGACGAGCGCGAGCGTGCTTTGGCATATCGCCTCCGAAGTATTCCTCTCCTCAAAGAAGAAATCGTCGCTCTTGTTGTCGAGGTCGGGCATCTGTCCGTTGTTGATCTTGTGCGCGTTTGGCACTATCTTGCTCTTTGCGGACTGCCTATAAATGTGCGTGAGATAGCTCACCGTGAAATGCCCGCATCTTATGAGGTCGCCGAGCACATTGCCCGCGCCTACGGACGCAAGCTGGTCCTTGTCGCCCACGAGCACGAGCCTTGCTCCCCTCTCGAGCGCGCCGAGCAGCGCGCAAAACACGTATTCGTCCACCATACTGACTTCGTCCACGATGACGACGTCAAGCGGAAGTTTCATATTTTCGTTGTACGCAAAGTGCCCTTCTCCGCCCTTCCAGTCGAGGTCGAGTAGGCGGTGTATCGTCTTTGCGTCCTCGCCCGTCGCTTGACTTAGCCTCTTTGCCGCTCTTCCCGTAGGCGCGCACAGCGCTACGCGCTGATCGAGGTCCTTGAACACGCGCAAAATACACTTGACTATTGTCGTCTTGCCCGTGCCCGGTCCGCCCGTGACTATGTGCACCCCGTTTTCTATTGCGGCGCGAACCGCCTCTTTTTGGTTGGGGTGCAGCTCAAATCCAGCCTCTTGCTCGAAACGGCTTATCTCGTGCTCCACATTGACCTTGAAGTCGGACGCCTCGCGGCTCAGCCTCAGCAGCCTTTTTGCGATATTCTTTTCGGTGATGTAGTTGCGTTTGAGCAGTATGGCAATATGCTCTCCCGCGTCGTAGCGTATAAGCTCCTTGAGCAAGATCATATCGCCCAGCACGTCGCTTATGCGCTCCACATCGTCGATGCCAAGCAGCGTCTTTGCCGCTTCTATAAGCTCGCCCTCGGGCAGATAGTTGTGCCCCGCCTTGAGCGACGCGTCTTTGAGGACGTACGTTATCGCCGCGCTTATCCTGAAATCACTGTCCTTGTCCACGCCCAGCTCG
Source organism: uncultured Clostridia bacterium (assembly GCA_947581925.1). Taxonomy (GTDB): domain Bacteria; phylum Bacillota; class Clostridia; order Christensenellales; family CAG-917; genus CAG-475. The sequence goes on along the minus strand of CANPWB010000005.1, from coordinate 52,583 downwards.
CCCGCTATCCTGTCCGCGGTGGCAAAACCTATGCCGTCAATGTCGTCGACGAGCATGTACGGATTTTTGCGAAGGTTGTCTATCGTCTTTTCCTCATACACTTTGTAGATACGAAGAGCCATGTTTATCGTGATGCCCAGCTCCTGCAAAAACATTATGGCGTCCTGCATCTTTTGCAGCTTGACATAGCCCATGCCGAATTCCGTCGCCTTTTTGAGGGATATGCCGCGCACCTTCGCAAGCTCCATTGGGTATTTCATCATCTCGAGGCTGTCCACGCCGAAACGCGCTACGATAGCCTCCGCCGTGACGGGACCCAAACCGTAGATGAGCCCGCTGGAGAGAAATTTCTTTATGCCGTCCAGCCTCGAGGGTTGGTGCAATTTTATCTTTTCCGCGGCGAACTGCCTGCCGTAGAGGGTCTTTTGCTGAAATTTGCCCTCCACCTCGACAACCATGCCCTCGCTTACAGGCGGGAAGAGCCCGACTACGGTAAACACGCCGTCCTCGCACCTTACGTCGAGCACGGTATATCCCGTTTCGGGGCTTTGAAATATTACGGTCTTAACTTCGCCCTTAAGCTGCATTTTCACTCCGAAAAAGTTTATTCATCCCCGCGTTTTTTGCATATGGGGCGGAAAATATTGACATCTTCTCTCCCTCCTCCGCGGGTATAAAAAACGGCAGACTTCTCCTGCCGCTTTTTGTTGCTCATTCAAAATTTGTATTTTTCGAGAGCCTCTCGCACCTGCTCCACCTTGTCGGTGTTCTCCCAAGTAAAGCCCTCTCTGCCAAAGTGCCCGTAGTTGGACGTCCTCCTGTAGACGGGGCGGTCGAGTTTGAGCTCGTTTATTATGGCGAGCGGCCTAAGATCGAACACGTCCTGCACTATCTTGACAATGGTCTCGTCGTCTACTACGCCCGTCCCAAACGTATCGACATATATCGACACGGGGTGCGACATGCCTATCGCATACGCGAGCTGCAGCTCTACCCTGTTGCAAATGCCCGCCGCGACAAGGTTTTTGCAGACGTAACGCGCCATATAGCACGCGCTCCTGTCCACTTTTGTGGGATCCTTGCCGCTGAACGCGCCGCCGCCGTGAGGACAGAACCCGCCGTAGGTGTCCACGATTATCTTCCTGCCCGTGACTCCGCTGTCCCCTGCGGGCCCGCCAATCACAAAGCGTCCCGTGGGATTGATGTAGAATTTGGTGTCGTCGTCGATGAGCTCCTTGGGAATGGAGGGTTTGATGACGGTCTCGATTATAGCGCGCTCTATCTCCTCGAGCTCCACATTCTCAGAGTGCTGACAGCTGACTACTACGGTGTCAACGCGCTTTGGCGTGCCGCCCTCGTATTCCACCGTGACCTGCGCCTTCCCGTCGGGACGCAGCCAGTCGAGAAGTTCAAGCTTCCTCACGTCCGTGAGGCGCTTCGTGAGCGCATGCGCAAGCATTATGGGCATGGGCATAAGCTCCGGAGTCTCGTCCGTCGCATATCCGAACATCATACCTTGATCGCCCGCGCCTCTAAGATCGAATTCGTCCGAGCTTTCCGCGTCGGACGCCATATCCACGCCCTGCGCAATATCCTTCGATTGCTCGTCTATTGATGTGAGCACGGCGCACGTCTTATAGTCAAAGCCGAGAGAGCTGTCGTTGTAGCCTATGTCCTCTATCACCTCGCGCACTATCGAGGGAATGTCCGAATAGTGCGTGTCCGTGGATACTTCGCCGAAAACCATGACTACGCCCGTCGTCGCGCAAACTTCTATCGCGACGCGCGCGGAGGGATCCGCCGCCATGATGTCGTCAAGTATAGCGTCGGCTATCTGATCGCACACCTTGTCGGGATGTCCCTCTGTCACGCTTTCGGATGTAAAAAACCTCTTATCCATTATTCTGCGTCCTCGTCGTCTATGTCCGCAAGCTCGGGATCCGCCATTATCTCCTCTTCCGTCTTTTCGGGAGTGGCGTGTACTGTACTTATGTTTTTATAGCACTTCATGCCCGTACCTGCGGGGATGAGCTTGCCTATTATGACGTTCTCTTTGAGTCCGAGCAACGGATCGACTCTGTTGTTGATCGCCGCCTCCGCTAGCACTTTCGCCGTCTCCTGGAAGGACGCCGCGGACAGGAAGGACTCCGTCGCGAGCGCGGCTTTCGTGATGCCGAGCAGCGTTCTCTTTGCGCTTGCGGGCTTGCCGCCTGCCTCTATCGCCTTTTCGTTTTCGTCCTCATAAGTGAACAGGTCTACGAGTTGACCGGGCAACATGTTGGTGTCGCCTTGATTTTCTATCCTTACCTTCCTCAGCATCTGCCTGACGATGACCTCGACGTGCTTGTCGTTGATCTCGACGCCCGCGGTGCGGTAGGCGGATTGAACTTCCTTCGCGATGTACTCCTGCACGCCCTTGACGCCCTTTGCTTTGAGCATATCCTGCGGATTTATGGAGCCTTTCGTGAGCGGATCACCCGCGTCTATTATCTCGCCCTGCTGCACGAGTATGTTCGCGTTGTAGGGTATCGCATACGTCTTTGTGTCGCCGTCCGAGGACGTGACCGTGATCTCGCGCCTGTCGTCGGAAATCGTGACCGCGCCGCTGTTCTCTGTGATGACGGCTTTACCTTTAGGATTGCGCGCCTCGAAAAGCTCCTCGACGCGAGGCAGACCTTGCGTGATGTCGTCGTCCGTCGCGACGCCGCCCGAGTGGAAGGTTCTCATCGTGAGCTGGGTGCCCGGCTCGCCTATGGACTGTGCGGCTATGATGCCGACCGCCTCGCCTATCTTGACGGGATTGCCCGACGCCATGTTCTTGCCATAGCACTTTACGCATACGCCGTTCCTCGTCCTGCAAGTGAGTATGGAGCGGATGAGCACGCCCGGTTGATGGTGCATATCCGAGCCGTTCTTCTCCCAATGCGCGGTGAGGATGTTGTCGATCTCTTTCGCCTTATCCGTGGAGATGAGGGTGTCCGCTTCGCAGATGACTTCGCCCGTCTCGGGGTCGATGACGTCGTTTATGGTGTATCTGCCCGCAATTCTGTCCGCAAGCGCCTCTATGACGCTCTTTTCGTCGCGTATCGCGGTGATGAAGGTGCCCTTGTTGTCGTGGCAATCCTGCTCGCGCACGATGACGGAGTGGGAAACGTCCACGAGACGCCTTGTGAGGTATCCGGAGTCCGCCGTCTTAAGAGCGGTGTCCGCAAGACCTTTTCTGCCGCCGTGCGAAGAAATGAAGTATTCCAAAACGGAAAGTCCTTCACGGAATGAGGAGCGCACGGGCAACTCTATCGTTCTGCCCGACGGGTCCGCCATAAGTCCGCGCATACCTGCGAGCTGTCTTATCTGTCCCATACTTCCGCGCGCGCCGGAGTTTGCCATCATCCATATTGGGTTGAAGTCGTCAAGTCCTTTCTTGAGCTCTTCCTCGACCTTGTCCGCCGCCTCTTTCCAAACTTTGATGACCTCTTTGTATCGACCCTCGTCCGAGAACACGCCGCGGGCATGCAGTTTTTCTATCTTGACCACCTGCGCCTCCGCGTCGGCGATTATCTGTTTCTTGTCGCCGGGGATGTGCATATCGAATACGGACGCCGTGATAGCTCCTATCGTCGAATACTTGTAGCCGAGCGCCTTGATGTTGTCCAGCATTGCCGCCGTCTCCGTCGCGCCGTGATACTTAAAGCAGTTGTCGACGATCATACTGAGTTGCTTCTTGCCAATAGCCATCGCCTTCTTGCCGAGCACCTTCTGTATGCTCTCTCTGAGCGCGGTGATCTCCCTAAGGCTGTGCTTCGTATCGTCAATGTCAAGCTCTCCCGCCTCGAGTATGGCGTTCTTGATGGTTTCTACCTGCGCGTCGGTGAGGTCCTGTCTCTTTAATATTGAACGCGCGCACGCGTATGCTCCATCCTCGCGGCCGCTGCGGAACAGCTCCACTATGGCGTGGAATTGCTTTTGATCGATGTTGGCGTGTATGCCGAGTATGCCCTCGACTTCAAGCTGACCTTTGAGTTCCGGCACGCTTCTGTCCACAAATTGCAGATCCTGCGGGATGTTGTTGTTGAAGATGCAACGTCCGAGGGTGGTGTGCAAAAGCTGATTTTCCTTCGTACCGTCCTCGTGCTCCACGGGAACGCGGATATAGCACAGCGATTGCAGCGTGAGCGCATGCTCGTTGTAGGCGAGTACCGCCTCGTCAAACGAGCTGTAATAATTGCCTTCGCCGACCGCGCCCGGCTTGACTATCGTCAGATAGTAGGAGCCTATGACCATGTCTTGCGTGGGCGAGACGATAGGCTTGCCGTCACTGAGCTTAAGTATGTTGTTGGTGCAAAGCATGAGTATCCTCGCCTCCGCCTGCGCCTCTATGGACAGCGGGACGTGGACAGCCATCTGGTCGCCGTCGAAGTCCGCGTTGAACGCGCCGCATGCGAGGGGGTGCAACTTTATCGCTCTGCCCTCGACGAGCACGGGCTCGAACGCCTGTATGCCGAGACGGTGAAGGGTAGGCGCGCGGTTGAGAAGTACGGGGTGATCCTTGATTATCTCCTCGAGGATATCCCACACTTGATTTTTGCCCGTGTCCACGAAACGCTTTGCGCTCTTGATGTTGTGGCAAAGGTTCTGCTCCACCAGCTTATTCATTATAAAGGGCTTGAACAGCTCGAGCGCCATCTCCTTGGGCAAGCCGCACTGATACAGCTTGAGCTCGGGCCCGACGACGATGACCGAACGTCCCGAATAGTCCACGCGCTTGCCGAGCAAGTTTTGACGGAAACGTCCCTGCTTGCCGCGGAGCATGCCCGAGAGCGACTTGAGGTCCCTGTTGCCGGGGCCTGCGACAGCCTTTCCTCTGCGACCGTTGTCGATGAGCGCGTCAACGGCTTCCTGCAACATTCTCTTTTCGTTGTGCACGATTATTTCGGGCGCGCCGAGTTCCTTGAGCTTTTTGAGACGGTTGTTGCGGTTGATGACGCGACGATACAGATCGTTGAGGTCGCTCGTCGCAAAACGTCCGCCGTCAAGCTGGACCATAGGTCTGAGCTCCGGAGGCAGCACGGGAAGTACGGTGAGCACCATCCACTCGGGTCTGTTGCCCGATTGACGGAAAGCCTCAACGACTTCCAGCCTCTTGACCGCCTTCATGCGTTTTTGACCCGTAGAATTCTCGATAATGTCCTTGAGCTGTTTGCTCTCGCTCTCGAGGTCTATCTCCTGCAGGAGCTCCTGCACGGCTTCCGCGCCCATGCCGACTCTGAAGTCCTTTGCGTCGTATTTTTCAAGCAGATCGCGGTACTCCTTGTCCGTGATGACCTGTTTTTTGACCACTTCCTCCGCCTTGCCGGGGTCGAGCACGATGTAGGAGACGAAGTACACGACTTGTTCAAGATCCTTGGGGGAGATGTCAAGCAAAATGCTTATGCGCGAGGGCACGCCTCTCAAATACCAAATGTGAGTGACGGGCGCGGCAAGTTCGATATGCCCCATCCTCTCGCGGCGCACCTTTGACTTTGTGACCTCGACGCCGCACTTCTCGCAGATGACGCCTTTATAGCGTATCCTCTTGTATCTGCCGCAGTGGCACTCCCAGTCCTTTGTGGGCCCGAATATCCTCTCGCAGAAGAGGCCGTCTCTCTCGGGTTTTTGCGTACGGTAATTTATAGTCTCGGGCTTTGTGACCTCGCCGTAAGACCACTCTTTGATCTTTTCGGGAGAGGCAATGCCGATCTGGATCGCGTCAAAATTGCTGAGTTCGTACATACTCTATCTCCTTTATTCCTCGTCGGGATCTTCTTTCGACGGAGTGCCAAACAATTCGCTTATATCCGTCGTTCCCTCCGTGAGCGAGCTGAAGAAATCCTCATCGTCGCTGTCTGAGTCAAATTTGCTGTCCTCGCCGCCAAAGCCGTCGCCCAATCCGCCAAACAGATCGTCGGGGATAGCCGAGGGCTGCTGCCCGAGGTCGCCGCCGAGAATGTCAACTTCCTTGAGTTCGGGAACTCTTCTCATAGGCTCGAAATCGATGTCGTCGTCGGAGTAGTCCCTGAGCTTGATCTCGTCGCCTTCCTCGTTGCGCACCTTGACGTCGAGCGCAAGGCTTTGCAGCTCCTTGACGAGCACTTTGAATGATTCGGGGATACCGGGCTCTGACACATTGTTGCCCTTGACGATGGACTCATACGTCTTGACCCTGCCCACTACGTCGTCCGATTTGACCGTCAAGATCTCTTGCAACATATTCGCCGCGCCGTACGCCTCGAGCGCCCACACTTCCATTTCGCCGAAACGCTGTCCGCCAAACTGCGCCTTTCCGCCGAGAGGCTGTTGTGTGACAAGGCTGTACGGGCCCGTGGATCTTGCGTGTATCTTGTCGTCTACGAGGTGATGCAGCTTGAGGTAGTACATATATCCCACCGTCGCGCGGTTTTCAAACGGTTCGCCCGTCCTGCCGTCGTACAGCTGGATCTTGCCGTCCACTTCGCCGTCCTCGTTGACTATGCCGTACTGCTGGAAAAGCGCCTTGATATCCTGCTCGTTCGCGCCGTCGAAAACGGGGGTCGCTATCTTCCAATCGAGCATGTGCGCGATTAGTCCGAGGTGAACTTCAAGCACCTGTCCTATGTTCATACGCGAAGGCACGCCGAGGGGGTTGAGCACTATCTGGAGCGGAGTGCCGTCCGCCATAAAAGGCATATCCTCTTTTGGCAGCACGCGGCTGACGACGCCCTTGTTGCCGTGACGGCCCGCCATCTTGTCGCCGACGGATATCTTCCTCTTTTGGGCGATGTATACGCGCACAAGTTTGTTCACGCCGGGCGCGAGCTCGTCCTTGTTCTTTCTCGTGAATTGCTTTACGTCCACGACAATGCCGCCCTCGCCGTTGGGGACTCTGAGCGACGTATCTCTGACCTCTCTCGCCTTCTCGCCGAATATAGCTCTGAGCAACCTCTCCTCGGGAGTAAGCTCCGTCTCGCCCTTAGGCGTGACCTTGCCGACAAGGATGTCGCCCGCCTTGACTTCCGCGCCGACGCGCACTATGCCATACTCGTCGAGGTTTCTGAGCGCCTCGTCGCTAAGGTTGGGAATGTCGCGGGTTATCTGCTCTTCGCCGAGCTTTGTATCGCGGCACTCTATCTCGTACTCCTCGATATGTATCGAAGTGTACAGGTCGTCTCTTACAAGCTCCTCGCTTATCAAGACCGCGTCCTCGTAGTTGTAGCCCTCCCAGCTCATAAAGCCGATGAGCATATTCCTGCCCAGGGCAAGCTCGCCCTGGTCGCAAGCGGGTCCGTCCGCAAGCACGGTGCCCTCTTCGAGGAGGTTGCCCTGCTCGTCATACTTGGGCGCCGTGACTCTGTCGCCCTTGTTCACGATGGGGTGTTGATTTATGCAAGTGGATTGGTTGGAGCGCTCGAATTTGCTGAGCGTATATGTCTCCTCCGTGCCGTCGTCGCAAGCGATGACGATCTTCACGCTGTCCACATACTTGACATAGCCGTCCTTGTGCGCGATCTTAAGCACGCCGCTGTCGTACGCTATCTTGTGCTCGACGCCCGTCGCTATCATGGGCGCTTGCGGCTTGAGGAGCGGGACCGCCTGCCTCTGCATGTTGGAGCCCATGAGCGCGCGGTTGGTATCGTCGTTTTCAAGGAAAGGTATGAGCGCGGTCGCTATGGAGATGAGCTGTTTGGGGTTGACGTCCATATAGTCCGCCATGAGCTTTGGAACTTCGCGGATGTCCTTTCTTATACGGCAATTGACGCGGTTACGCACGAAACGGCTTGTCTCATCAAGCTCCTCGTTTGCCTGCGCGATGATGTATTTGTCCTCTTCATCCGCCGCCATATACACGACTTCGTCTGTGACGTAGCTGTCCACGACTTTGCCGTTTTCGTCCTTTATCTTCTCTATCCTTCTATACGGAGTCTCGATAAAACCGTACTCGTTGACCTTGGCGTAGCTCGAAAGCGAGGTGATAAGTCCAATGTTTTGACCTTCCGGGGTCTCGATAGGGCACATGCGCCCGTAGTGGGAGTGGTGGACGTCGCGTACCTCGAAACTCGCGCGCTCTCTGTTGAGGCCGCCGGGTCCGAGTGCGGAGAGCTTGCGCTTGTGCGTCAGCTCCGCAATGGGGTTGGGCTGGTCCATAAATTGAGACAGCTGCGAGGAGCCGAAAAACTCCTTTATCGCGCTCGTAACGGGTCTGATGTTAATGAGCGTCTGAGGTGTTATCTCCGCATTCTCCTGCGCGGACGCCATTCTCTCGCGAATGACTCTCTCGAGGCGGGAGATGCCGATGCGGAATTGATTTTGCAGCAGCTCGCCCACCGCGCGCACGCGACGGTTGGAGAGGTGGTCGATGTCGTCGCAGGTGCCGAAACCGTATCTCAACCCGAGGTTGTAGTTTGTGACAGCCACGATGTCCGCAAGCGTGATATGCTTGTACACAAGCTCGTCCCTGCTCGCCTTGATGGCGTACAGCAGCTCCTGCTTGTTGCCGCCGAATTGCGAAATGAGCTTTTGAAGATTGGGCCAATACACCTTTTCCAAAATGCCCAGCTCGCGGGGCTTGCAATCCACTACCGCGTCGAGGTCGAGAGTGTTGTTTCCGATCATCTTAAAGACTTTCTTCTTGCCGTCCTTGTCGGTATACTCGACGTTGACCTCGTTTACGCCGTTGTTTTGAATGGTCTTGCCCAGCTCCTCCGTAACGATGTCGCCCTTCGCGGCAAGTATCTCGCCAGTGATGGGGCTTACTACCTTCTCCGCGAGCTTGCAGCCGACGAGACGTGTGCCGATGGCAAGTTTTTTATTGTATTTGTAGCGGCCGACTCTTGCCAAGTCGTAACGCTTGTAATCGTCGAAAAGGTTGTGGATGAGCTGATTCGCGCCTTCTACCGTGGGCACCTCGCCCGGACGCATACGGCGGAAAAGATCCAGCTTGCCCTGCTCCTCCGTCTTTGCGGTGTCCTTGTCGCAAGTGCTCTTGATCATCTCGTCGCCGCCAAACAGCGTGAGCAGCTCCTCGTCAGTGCCATAGCCCAGCGCGCGAAGTAGCGTAGTCGCGGGGATCTTCCTCATCCTGTCAACGTGCACCCATTGTACGTCGTTGGAGTCCTGCTCGTATTCAAGCCACGCGCCGCGGTTGGGAATGACCGTCGTCGCATAGCGCGGTACGCCGTTTTTGTCGAGCACTCTGTCGTTGTAAACGCCGGGGCTCCTCACAAGCTGGCTGACGATGACGCGCTCCGCGCCGTTGATGACAAAGGAGCCTGCCTCCGTCATGAGCGGGAAATCTCCCATAAAGACCTCTTGCTCGACGACTTCTCCCGTCTCCTTGTTCGTCAGGCGCGCCTTGACCTTGAGAGGCACGGCATAGGTCGCGTCTCTGTCCTTGCACTCCTTGACGGAATACTTCGGCTCGCCGTCGAAGCGGTGGGAGAGAAACTCGAGCTCGAGCTTTTGCGAGAAGTCCGAGATCGGCGAATAATCTTGGAAAACTTCGTCGATCCCCTCGTGGATGAAGCTCTGATAGGAGTTCTTCTGCACTTCGATTAGGTACGGGATGGGCAGAACGTTCTTGATCTTTGAGAAATCGCGTCTTTCTGTCTTGCCGTACATCTGATTGTGAATTCTTTGGGCCATATATCCACTCCTTAAAAAAATTCTTGTTTGCGTCGGACGATTTTGCTCGCCCACTTGATTTTTTGATTTTTATACAGTACAATAACAGTGTCTTTATAACCCCCTACCCCCAAAATTCGAGCTTTCGGGGGCAGGGATAAGTATTATTGCGCAGTTTTTCATTATATACGACGTTGTCAACCCTGTCAAGGGAAATTTTGTAAATTTGTGAATATTTTTATAATATTATAATTATCTTACTCCGCGACGACGATTTTTTGCATCGTGCCGGTGCAAGTAAAACTCATGCACTTTACATTTTTTCGCAAATGACTTATAATTGCCGTATGAGAATAGACAAATTTTTGAAAGTTTCAAGAGTCATCAAGCGCCGCTCCGTGGCGCAGGAGGCGTGCGACGGCGGCAGGATAGAGCTGAACGGCAAGCCCGCAAAACCCGCGAAGGAAGTAAAAGTCGGGGATGTCGTCAAGGTGAGCTTTGGTAATCGCAGCATGTCCTTTGAGGTGCTCAGCGTGGACGAGCACCAGACAAAGCAGTCCGCCGAGAGCATGTACCGCCTCATCGAAGGAGAGGAGCTATGAACATCGCCGTCATAATCGCCGCGGGCGGAAAAAGCCAACGCTACGGCGAGAAAAACAAGCTGTTTGAGCGCGCGGGCACAGGTTGCGTCATCGTCGAGGCAATAAAGCCTTTCCTCGACATAGCGGGCGTGAGCCGCATGCTTATCGGCATACACCCTTCCTTTTCGGACGAATTGCTTGTCGCGCTGGACAACGAGCGAATAGAGGATAAGCGTATATCGCTCGTTTCGGGCGGAGCGACGCGCACAGAGACGGTCAAAAACGCCATATCCGCCCTGCCCGAGGACGTCGATACCGTCCTTATCCACGACGGGGCGCGCCCCTATGTCACCCGCGAACTCATACTGCGCACCCTAGCCGCTCTAAAGAACGCGGACGCCGCGGTCGTGACCGTGCGCTCCTCGGACGCGATGATACGTCTCAAAGATATGCAGCCCATGGATCGTGAGAAATTCGGGCTTGTACAAACTCCTTTCGCATGCAAAAGAGACGTATTGGAAAAGGCGTACAAAAATTCAAAAAAGGCGTTTTATGATGACGTTTCGGTGGTAAAAACCCTCGATAATGTCAAAATAGCACAAGTTGACGGCGACCCGAAAAACAAGAAGATAACTCACCCTTGCGACCTCGAAGAGCCCCTTGTCGGCTGCGGATACGACATACATAGGCTTAAGGCAGGCGAGGGCTTGACGCTTTGCGGAGTATTCATCCCCTGTCCCTATAAGAGCGTAGCGCACAGCGACGGCGACGTGCCCGTACACGCAATTATGGACGCCATTCTGACCGCCGTGGGCGAGCGCGATATCGGGCATTTCTTCCCCGTGGACGACCCCGCATACGACGGAGCAAACAGCCTCGACCTTTTAAAGACAGTGCTGTCCGTCGCCGAAAAATGCGGCAAGCGCGTAAGCAACGTTTCCGTTTCCATCATCGCAGAGAAGCCAATTATCGCACCCCATATCCTCAAAATGAAAAGGACGCTCTCGCCCATACTCGACATTTCTATCGAGCGCATAGGCATAAGCGCCACCACCAACGAGCAAGTAGGCGACATCGGCTCGGGCGACGCAATAGCCGCCTTCGCCACCGTTCTTCTGAAATAATTACCCGGGAAATATGCGTTTCCATCATTCTGCAACGACGTCGGCAGCAATGCTGCCGACGTCGTTTTTATGCCGAAATACTCAATGACCGGGCGTAAAGGGTGTGTGCGAGCTTAATGACTAGGCGTAAAAGGTGTGTGGCTTTTCCGTTTTTATCGGCAATATATTTTTTGCTTTTAGCAGTGGAAAACAATATAATAACTTTATTGCTATTGACATATAATACTTAATATGCTATAATATCCACACTAACGCAAGGAGTATTCAAATGCCTGTCATATCAAGATTTTACGGAATGGTCATCAAAATGTTCTTTTTCGGGGCGGAACACAATCCACCGCACATACATGCGATCTACGGCGACTATGTCGGGATAATCGACATACGGTCTCTCGAAATGTTGCAAGGGGATCTGCCCGATAAAGCCTATAAACTTGTGAGAGAATGGGCGGAGCTACATCAACAAGAGCTCCTCGAGATGTGGAATACGCAGGACATTCACGCTCTGCCGCCTATAGAATAAATTAAAACAGGAGAAAATGCCGTGTTTGTAAAGATAACATCTGTCGCCGCATTGCCCGACTACATTCTGCTGGTGGGGTTTGCGACGGGCGAATACAAGCAATTCGATTTAAAACCACTCATAGAAAAATATGCGCCGTTCAAGTCCCTAAGGCAAGTCGAAGGGTTGTATGAACAGGTGAAAATAGATGTGGGCGGATACGGTCTCGTCTGGAATGACGACCTCGACATCGCCGCTGACGGGCTGTACGAAAAAGGTTCGCCCTGCGCCCCGCCAAGCGATATGACTGCCGACAGGCAAAAACTTATCGAAGAGTTTGTCAAGGCGCGAAGATCCGCTCATCTGACCCAAAAACAGCTCGAGGTGCTCTCGGGCATTCCTCAGCCGTGTATTGCCCGCACGGAGAGGGGGATCACCGACCCTCAACTCACTACGTTTATGCGAATGTTGGAGCCTCTCGGGTTGACGCTTTCAATATCGGACATCAAAAATTGAGGTCAAATTATGCCTAAATCATCATTCTGCAACGACATCGACAGCAAGGCTGCCGACGTCGTTTTTATGCCGAAATACTCAATGACCGGGCGTAAGCGATGTGACAAAGCGTGTTTGACCGGGCGTAAAAGGTGTGTAAGTTCTTAAATTGAAATCCGATTGCTCCTACCTTTCCTTTTTGGGCAAGAGTTTTTGGGGCGATCTGACATAGGTGCGGACTACGCTGCCGCAATCCGTACAAACCGTCGCAAAAAGCGTGGCGCTGCGCAGACCCTTTTTCTTCAAAGGTCTGAGATATGAGCTGCCATAAGAGTTGACTTTTGTTTCGATAAAATTTTCTCCGCCGCAGAACGGGCATTTTTCGATCTTTACCTCTTTCATAACAGGTTCCTCCGCTAAGCTTATAGTTTTTTGATTTCTTTTAAGTATTGAAAATATCGTTTTCACTCGATTTGTCCGAATATTCATTTTTATTTTTTTTTGATAGGACGATTTCTTTGATGGTATGTATATACCACAATATTCCCGTTATGGGGGAGACAAGCAGACTCAATACAAGGAACCCGCCGAAGCCAAAAATTACGCCGACGCGTACTCCGTCCCTAAAAGCATGCTCGGGAGATTTGCCTTCAAAATATTTTTTTGCCAACTGCACGCCGAAAAGTATGGACGGAATGATAAAAAACGCCCAGGAAACGACAATTACCATTGAAATAATTCTGTATGCGTCGGGGACAAAAGCCGGGTCGAGAAGGTATAGCAAAACGACAAATCCCGCAAGTATAATGCAAATTGTCAAAACAATCAGCAATTGTTTTATTTTGTTCATAGGGCTCTCCTTGCAAATTGAAATTTATTTCGCATCTATTCATTAAATTTCTATTTGCCTCTTTTATGGTTTCATAATGTATTCCAACATACTCAGTTCTCGCTCGACTTGCTTGTAATAGTCACTTTGCAGATACTGCGGTGCGAATTTTTCTCTGTTAGAAATAGCCTCATTCGGCGTTTTGGGAATGGGAAGCGGTTGCAGGTCGGCAAAACTGTTCAGAGGAATGAGGACAGAATATGTATCTTGGGTCAGGTAGCTTTTTGCAATTTGCCGAAACTTCGGGAAGTCGCAAGGCTGTGAGGGCACCATATAAAAATAGTAGTGTACCGCTTCATCGACATAACAACACAAGTCGCGGAGAATGCGAATCTCTTTTTCCAGCTCGGCTTTTGCCTTGTTTTTCAAGCCCAACGCAATCTTTAGCATTTGCCCGTAGAGCGGCAGTTTCTTGATTGCATCGTTTACGGCAGACAACACCGCGTCTTTGAGGCTGTCGTCCACTTCTGCCATGTGGTACAGCGAAAAGACCTCATGCGAAACGCAGGAAAACAGGCATTTTTCGCCTTGAAACAGAGCCAGATTTTCCAGTAAAGGCGGCTCGCCCCCGAACATACAGGTAAGGCTCTCGTCGAGAATGTGTCTTTTGAGCGGTTCGGTCAATCGGAAGCGGAAAAGATTGCCACACATTCTTCCGTCACTTTCTCCGTGCCGAGAATATAGAAAAGCGGGAATGATATCTTCATATTGAGTGCCGTACAAATCGTAAATATCTTTCAGCCCATAAATATCACTGCCAAAAAATTCAGCGGTATCACAGACGGATAGTAGCGTTTTCGCAACGCTTTGCTCTACTGCCTCAAACTGCGTGTAACAAGGAATATCTTCAAAATACATAATCTCTCCACTAAATTCCAGATTATCGCTAAAATTATACTATATCATTCTGATCCCTATTGCCAATACTCCATACTTATTTATCTGTTCGGGAGAATAAAATGCGCACATATCCTCTGGGTTCGCTGTTTCGTTTGCTTTGTATCCGATTGCTACCTTATCGACGCTTGAATATAATTCTTGAAAATCTCTATAACGTGTGAGATCTACAACAATACATTTTATTTTCCAATGAGTAGCCGTATCCTCAAATTCTACTTCATCGCCGACCTTTATTTTTGCGCGTTTTTCGTCATAAAGGCGCATTTCTATCGCCTTTTCCCCTGCAATAATAGCTTTGAAAGCAAAAGGCGCCAATTTCATATGATGAGTCACAACTCCCACTTCTTCCACACTCCTGTTTGTAGCTATAATAATACTATAAGTTCGCAAACACTTCAAGTCGAAAAGCGCATAGCCCTTTGGCGGCGGCGCTCTGTCGCCTCTGAAGAGTTGTCTACAAATTTGTAGACGACTCCGTAATCAAAAGTAAAATCGCTGTCCGCGGACAATTGCCACCCATTTACGTCGATGACCTTTTGCCCCTTGATAGCGGTCTTTCGCCCAAGCCAAAGGTTGACCAGCATAAATACGTCCTGCCTCATAAGCTGTTTTTTTGCAAACGCTTTGAGCCATTTCAGCTCTTCAAGCGCGTTTGTCGCATAGCTTTTGGATATTACAGTGCTGTACCGCGTTTCGTATTCAAGCCCAAACTCGCTGTCTATCGCATAAAAGCTAAAGCCCTTGAAAACATCGCCCAAACAGCACTTTTCCTGCTCGGACAGCTCAGCGCGAAACGCTATGCCGCCGTCATACCACATATCGCCGCTCTCAATTGTGGGCAAAATATCTTTATATTTGTATGCCGTCTTTTGCAGCGACGTTTCCAAAGCCAAAAAGCACTTCATCGACATACCGTTTCCTCCGCTATTTGATTTAATACAGCAACCTTCCGCCGTCATTCCATTCGCCATACATAATGCCCTGCCGCGTGTTGGAAATGAATTTATCCAACCGGCGTTCAAATAAAGCCGGTATCTTTTTCTTGATTTGAATGGTATCGATCCGAACTCTTTTGTACAGGTCGGGGAATTTTTGAAAATTCGCCCATACTTCTTCGTCCGCTTGCAATGCTTTCAAAATGACCTCGTCTATCACAAAACCGCTTTTTGACATATCGGGAAGAACGGCGCGCCCCGCGTCCGTCATTTTGCCGAGTCTTTCCATTCTGCGGCAACGCTCCTTGTTGAGTTCAGACCACAAACTCCCTTTTTTGCGCGGCGCAAATTTTTGAGCCGTAACGACGTTTGACAATTTTTTGGTCGTACTGTCTATCCAACCGAAACACAACGCTTCCTCCACGGCGTCCACATACCAAAAAGTGTCGCCGCCCAGCGGTCTGCCGCGCTTTACTACCACCCAACATTCGCTTTCCTTCGCGTGATTTAATTCAAGCCATGCCCGAAACTCGTCCCTATCTTTTGCGTCGAGCAAATTTTTTACTTCCATTTTTTCATCTTGCTCCACTAAATTGAAATTTATATTACTGATTTGTACTTACGATTATAGTATAAGAATATTCATCAAGCTCTATTAAAATAGCCGAATAACGTATTGCTTGTTTACAAGTCAAAGCATAATGCTTTATTTCTCCGTCGTTTGGCGTTACAGATTGAATTTCCAAAGCGTCGGTATCATAATTGAAAATGACGCTTTCGGGATTAGTAATTACGGGGTATTGACTACCGCCGCCGGCAGAATAGGCAACCAAAATGTGATATGTTTTGCCGACTTCTAAAACATAATCGTCTTCCACAAGCGTTGTTTTATCGGCATAGGGCGAATTATAAACGCCATATGCCGCGTCGTCATCTTCGGGCAAACCTATACAAGCAACTATGCCATATATTTTTGCTTTGGTAGAGCCGCACGCCGTCAATGTCAACGATAATATTAATAACAAAAAAGACACAAATATAGATAATTTCTTTTTCATACTACAAACCTCGCTATATTGAAATTTATTGATTTCTTCTTCTGTGCCATTCAGTCCAAAACGCGAGATAGCCGTCCCGATCGATTTTGTCGTTTGGAAGTATTTTGGGAGCGCAAGATTTATAAAATGCTTCAACTTTATCTGCAAAGGCAAAGACGAATCGTTTGTACTCTTCAAGCGAAATTTCTTCTCTTATACCGTCCTCCAATACCAAAATTACCTTATCCCTGTCGTGAAAAACCGACCAATCGATTCCGTTATTGCATCCACATATGATCACATTGTCCAATGTTTCGTTTGCGAAGATCGAAAATCCACAGCAAGGAAATAGCTGATTGTCGGTATGGATTACATGATTTTCAGTCAATGTTTTTAGCAGATAGAGCGCAGAAGCACTGACCGTGGCATCATACTCCAACCGCCTGCCCCCGATATAGGCGACGGCGTGACCATGCAAACACAGGTCCTCTCGTTCATCAATGCCTTCCAACCAATGAAGATCCGTGGCTTCAATCGAAAAACTCATATTTTCTCCGTTAAATTCCTGTTTATCGCTCAAATAGGGCCGGGCGCTACTTCAGCATGCCGAGAGCGATGAGTTTGCGCTCTATCGCGGCGACGATGTTTGACGGATCGCAGTCCTTTGCGACTTCCTCCATGGGACATATGCCGTCGCCCTTGCGGTTGATTATGTTTGAGACAAGGACGTCATAGGCATAGGGCACGCCGTACTCCTCGAGCGCGGCTTTGCCGCCTTCGCTGAGTACGCCCGCCTTTACGCTCTTCACTCCGCCGCAAATCATAAGCAGCGCCGCCGCCTTGCCGACAATGCTGTCCTCGACGTCCGCGCCCTGCAATATTTTGTCCTCGCCTGCCGCCGCTTGCCACAAGTTTTTTATGCCATGCTCGAAAAACCTCACGACTTGACCGTGGTTTTTGATTATGAGATAGCTCCCTCTGCCGTCCTCGCTCATAACTTTCTCCTCCTCCTTTCATAACCTGTCACAGGTCAAAAACTCTCCGCTGTTTCATACGAAAAGTCGGAGAGTAGGTGTTTAACATTCCAAAATTTCGCCAATGCGCGGAGGGTCACTCCCTGTCCGCGCGCTTGATGATGGCATACACCGCTATGACGACAAGCGGCACGATGATGAGTTGCGCATACAGCCCGACAAGCCCCGTTTGTACCGAGCTCATGAGAGAGGCAAAACTCTTGCCCGCTATGAGATTGTATACGACGTATACCGCCCTGCCCGCCACCTGCGCCGCAAGCACCGCGGGAAATGCGGCAAACACGCTCTTTTTCATAAGCCCCGTGAACGCGCCCGAAACCGCGCCGAATGCGGCAAGCTCCAGCGTCATATACGGCAAACGCTCAAGCGCGGGCATTGCGCTGTTCAGTGCGAGAGTCGTAAACCCGAAACTCACGATGGGCGAGAGCACGCCGACAAGCAAGCCCCAATGCCACCCTAGCAAACAGCCCGCGAGCAGCACGGGCAGATACATGGGCATCCACACCGATCCTGCCGCTGCGCCGCCAACGATGTGCGCGATTTGAGGGAGCCCTACGGCGAGCGCCGCAAGCACGACTGCGATCGCGCCCTTAACGGATATCCTCGCGGGCGCGGACATTTTTTTGAGAACTGCATCCAACATGATTCTTTGCCTCCTATAAATAAAATCAAAATTTTATTTGTACAAAAACACAGGTTTAACCCTAGTTTTTGTCATCTTGCGCATTATCACCACTTTCTTTTTTGCCGCCTTTCATATGCGCTTTCGCCTCCTCGACGGTGAGCAGCTTGAGCGGCGGGCGCATCTCGAGTGTGGTCGGAGCTTTCGCGTCGTCCACATCTACATGTGCGCGCTCTCCGTCCTTTTTCGTTAGGTTTTCAGCGTCGGAAACGGAAGTATTTTCCGCATTTGTCTCCTCTTTTTCAGACGGAGTCTCAGATATGTTATCTTTTACAACTGTCACTTCTTCTGCCTCGGCCTCTTTCATTGCTCTTTGAGAGCGCGCATTTTCAAGCATAGACATTATCCTCTGCTCCTCTTCTTCATCCTCGGTGGCGCGCATGCTACGGCGCCTGTCCGCTTGGTACGCCATAAATAGTAGCACCGTCGCCACGCCGCAGAGCATACTCACGGCAAGCGCGATGAGCCCCGCCCACCATACCTCGAAGAACAACACTACCGCGACCGCAAGCGCGCCCGCACACACCGCCGCCGTAAGAGCCATCCAGCCCGTGAGGCGTTTCGCTTTTGGAGATATGCTTGACCTCATATTGCCTCATATTAAGCGCAAAATGCGTCTTGCGCTCGAATTATTATTTGTCTGATGGGGATCATTCGACTTCGCTCAGGATGACAGCGGAGATCAAGTTGTTATGTCGAGCCTGTATAAACATGACTCCGATGCAGAAACACAATCTTTCGACATCTTAAAGTGGCTTGATTGGACTTTTACGGGCTCCGCCTACGGGCTCCGCCAACGCACAAAACATGGTTTTTATTTTATGCCTCGCCTATTAAGCTCACGAAAGCGTTACGTCCTCGGACTTTATCTTGCCGAGTTTTCTTAACCCCATATCCGCAAAAAAGCTGACGGCCGCGGGTATTACAAACAGGCAGAGTATGACGCCGAGCGCGACCTGCCACTGCGGAAGTCCCGCCTGCAAGGACATATCTATCGTTCTGAACACGCCTACGAGCCCGCTGGTGCCCATACCGCCGCCCGCCGCGTCGCAACGAAGTCCCATAAGCACGGCGACAAGCCCCGCTATCGCGCTCGCGATTATTTCCGGCAGCATGATTATAGGCTTTTTCATTATATTCGGTATCTGCAACATGGACGTGCCTATGCCCTGCGAAATGAGCCCGCTCAACTTGTTTTCGCGTATCGTCGCCACCGCGAACCCTATCATATGCGCGGAGCAGCCCGCGACAGCCGCGCCGCCCGCTATGGCGAACGCCTCGGGATTTTCAAGCGCTATGGACGACGTCGCGATAGCCACCCATATCGCCGCCGACGACGTAGGCATTGTGAGCAACACGCCCATGACTATCGCCACGACTATGCCCGTGAGCACCTTGACCGCCGTCCCCGCGTCGATGAGCAACACTATTGCCTTTGCAAACAGGTCTATGAGCTTGATGAACGGCCACGCGACGAATATCCCCGCAAAGCACAGCGCCATCATTCCCAAGGGCACGAGCACGATATCCAGCTTTGTCTTGCCCGCGTACAGCCCCGCGATCTCCACCGTGAGCAGGGACACGATGTACGCGCCTATGGGATTGCCTACGCTCGCCGTTTTCAGCGTATCCAGCACTACGAGGTCAAAGTGTGTCCCGTGAATAAGAGCCTCGACCAGTTGACCCGCGAACGCGCCCACGAGCCCCGTGACCGCGGCGGAGAATATGACGAGAGGTTTTGCGCCCAGCTTGTGCGCTATGCCTACGCCTATGCCCGCGCCCATTAGCACTTTCGCAAGGCGGGAGATGTAGTCGAGCGTGAGCGCAAAGCCGTTTTGCCCGCACCAACTTGCGATCTGCGCGAGTATCGTGCCCGCGATAAGCGTACAGAAAAGCCCCTGCGCCATGCCCGTAAAGGCGTCTATAAAATAGCGTTTGCAATATTTTTTGAGTACCTCGACTGGAGTCGGCTTGCGCTTTTTTTCACCCATATATGAAAGCACGCCGCCCGTCTCAGCGGCTTGCTCGTCGGCGGATGATATCGTCTCCTCCGCCCCTGTCTCGGGGCATGTTACCTCTTGAGACGGGCCGTCCGAACTGCTCTCGGCAGTCATATGCAAGACTTCCTCATTTTCATTTTCGTTTTCCATATTTGTCTGCCTCCTGCGTCACTTGCTCGAGATAGTGTGCATCTCGGTCAGCTCCGCCTTGATATCCTCCGCCGCAGAGCCCTCCTTTTGCACAGGGATATCGCCAAACAGCTTGAACACTGTGCCTACGGCAAGCTTAAACATCTTGCTTTCTATCTTGTCGTCCACGTATTCGCCGAGGGACATGAGAGTCGTGCTCTGCACTCCTTGCTTCGCGAACGCAGTGCTGGGATAGCCGTGCAACGCGGACAACTTTTGCGCGAATGTCCTGTGCGGGATCGTGGTGATCTCTACGCCTTGCTCATGCGCGACGCCGCTCACGGAAGAAGTGAGCCCAGTAGAAAAAGTCAGCCTGCGAATGGGATCATACTCCGCTATCTTGAGCTCCGCGCCGCTCATATCGCCTATACAGATAATTCTCGCGTCGCGGAAATCGGGGTGCGCTTTTATGAACGCCTCCGCGCCGCTGTGCGCGGAATTTTCGCCGCCGAAGGACGCGTACACTATACGCACATCGTCGGGCACAAGCCGAGGCTGCTCCGCAAAATAGGCGTATGTCGCCATCGCGGTGCATGTGGCAAGCCCGTTTGGTATCTTGGCGTGCCGCGGGGAAGGAGAGTAGTGAAACAGCGTCGCCACAACGCCCATAACGCCGAGCACAGCGGGTACGACTGTAAATACAGATATCTTGACGGACGCGTCCGCGCCCTCCGTGCCTATCGCCATCTTGAGTATGCTAAATATCACGAACACCGCCGCGGATATGGGACAAAGCAGCACTGTAAGCCGCCTCATCAGCCCATAGTCGCGCAGCATGCTCCCCTGTACGGCGTCGTGACTGTCGGCTATGACTATGACGCGCTCTTTGACGTCGCGATCGCGGTTTTTGCAGCACTCGCCCACGACGTTGTAGGAGACTTGCTCGCTCAATATGCCCGACAGCTTTCTATTGCCCAAAAACAGCAACAGTATTATTATGCTGCCCACAGCAAAGTTGATAAGCGCGATAAGCGTAAGCAGTATGCCCGCAAGCCTGCCCCCCGCAAACGACACGTAATACAGCGTGTACGACAGCAAAAACCATATGCCGAGCATGAAAAAACAGCCTCTGCCCAACGCGGGCTTCGCCTTGAACGCCTCCATACGCACGGGCGTATCCGTCTCCTCCTCAAGCCGAGACCTTATCGCGCGCGCACATGCAGTCTCCTGCGCCGTGCCCGTGAGGCGACCCTTGTATCTTTGCAACTCTCGCGAGAAGTCCGCCGCGAACTCTATTGCCACCGCAACGTCTTCCTGGGAGACCGTCTGTTTTGACAAACTGTTTATTTCCATAACGTTTATTATATCACACCACGTCTCTATACGCAAGATTTATATTTTACCTGCGCGCCCACATAAGAAATGTGCGGGACAAAAAGTCCCGCACATCGCTTGATTAGTCATAGAAACGTCAATCGACATACCAGCCTGTGGCGCCGCTTGCTACGCCTTCGGCAAGATCCTTTTGCGCGGCGGGGTTGCCGTTGACTTTCATCTCGGACTTATAGGTTATGGTCACTTCTGCAAACGAGGCTTCCAACGTGCAGTCGATGCCTCCTTTCGTGAAATCGATAAAGCCTTTCGCGCCGAGGTTGTCGAGCACCGCGGAGATCAGGTATTCAAGATAGGTCGACTCTGCGGGTTTATCCGTAAAGTCAACGCCCGCAAGCGCGAGGGGCGCCTTACTTTGTGCGTCGGCTATAAAAATCTCCTTTATGGCGTTGTCGATCAACTGCGCAGCGGCGTCAATTTCCGCTTTGCCAAGTTGTTCTGCTTCGGGATTCGCGCTTCTCGCGACCATGGAGACGATCATATCTTTGAGCTGTTCCTCGCAACCTTTGAGCGTCCATGCCGGCACTGCGGGAGTCTTATCTGTGGCTTTGATGGGCAAACCGAACATCTTATTGACGATTTTCGTGACGAGTTGCAAAGTGTTGCCGATCTCGAATTCTACTTTGCCGTCCGCGAGAACAGGTTTTGCGCCGGTAAACAGAGTATACAATATATCAGTCAGACTTGTGGGGACAATCTTCATCGCAGGCGTTGCATCGCCTTGCTCACCCGATTTGGGGGATGTCGGCGTGTTGTCCTTCTTGCTCTCATCTAACATTGTCTTTATAAAGTCGGCAAGTTTTTGCACAACCGTATCCAGCATTTCATTCGGATCGATATGCGTCCACACGGCGCCTTTAAAGTCCGATCTGATTTGTTTATGGTCTCCTGTCGCTCCGCCTTCAAAGAATATATCGGCAAACTCGTTGAGTTTTGTCTTGTCCTCTTTGAAGAATGTATCGCCGACGCCCTTATATATTGCGTCGCCCAAAAACTCTACCACCTTGTCCGCCGCGCTGAATCCGCATAAAGCGACATTTTTGTCCACTACGAATGCGAGCCTGCCTTTCACATAGCTTAAGTCGATTATCTTTTTGTTGTCATATTGAACATAGACGTTTGCTTGCGTACCATTTTGGGACAGATCTTTTTGTTCGAAATCGAGCTTGAGGGCGGCGCCGAATTCAAATTTCTTGTCGTGGTTCGGGCCGTCGAGAGGCTCGCCGTTGAGGGTAACTCCGCTTATGTCGAGCGTGTTTTTGACCTCTAGCTGAACGTCCTTCTTATATGCGCTCTTATTGACATTTATAGGATGTTTTGCGGAGTCGCCGAACTCCATATCCTTGATCTGTATCGCCACAAAGGGGTGTTTCCCGTTCATCGCTACGGCATAAGACGTATCCTCGACGTCAAGGTTTATCGTGACTCCATCCTTGATGGCGTTCCCTTCCTTCAAATAGCTGAGGTAGAAATGCGCTTCCGCCCTACTGCCCTTAGGTATTATACTACTGCCGATCAAATCTTCGAGCATGGTGGAAGTTACGCTGTATGTGTTGCCGTTTTTATATGCTTTGAACAATTGCTCGCTTATGTCCTTATTGCTGAGAGCGCGTTTGATGCTTAGTTTGCCATTGTTTACGAGTCCGTCCGCAAAAGCGGGGCTGAAACCTTGCAACGCCTTTACGAGTTCTTGAGGATCGAATCCGAGGAGATTCAAAATGCCGTTGACGAGGTCGTCAAAGCTCCACTCTTCGCCCATATCGCCGACTATCGTATTGAGAACCTCCAAGAGAGTCGTCGTGTGTTGATTGATCGTAAAGCTTTTTCCAAAGATGTTTTTATACAGCGTCGCCCCGAGGTCGTCGTTGGAATAGGTCTTTTCTCCCAGCTCAAACGCGATGTGCAGAGGGAAGAGGATGTGCTGCCCCGCAAAGTCGATGTAGAAATTGTCGGGCTCGGCGATCGCATAGTAAAGACCCGCTATCTCGACATCGCCCGAATACAGCGTCCCCTTGATGACGGTGTTTCTGCTGTCCGCGTTCTTCCTGTCGAGAATTGCCTCAAGCTTTAAGCCGAACTCCGTGCTCTGCTCGGTGTTGTAGCCTACGATGACCTGCTCGTATCTTTGCGTGCCGGTAATTATGTCTCCTTTGACTTTCTCGAATTTCCTTGTGCCGACTCTGATGCCGATATCCGCGCTGAGATACACGCTGTCATCCGATATCTTCTCATTTCCTATGTCGTCGGTCACCTCCAGCAGATCGTTGAAATAATCGACCGAAGAATATTTGTATGCGTCCGCCTCGGTCGGGCCTCCGCCCTTGTTCGAGTCGTCTTTGCTCTTATCATCCTTCGGATCGCAAGCGACAAGCGCAAAGACCATGACAAGCGCCAACACGACGATAAGCATAGCCCGCCAATTAAACTTTTTCATAATAGTCCTCCATTGACGCATACGTCCCGCTCCGCCTTGCGCGAGCGCCCGACGCGCGCGTCTTTTATGTTATCAGTATATCCTAATGCTTAATTCTTGTCAATATTGCCGCTTTCCAAAATACTTTATTTAATTTTATATAATGCGATATTGCAACACGCAAAGCGCATATGCCCTCAAGCACAGCAAACGTTGGGAATAAGGAAGATCGGACAGAAGTTGCCGGAACTCAAGTACGTCCAGCATTAGTGTCTCAGACTAGGGATTGAAAAACCCAACCTCTCCCTTCGTTACGTGCAGCGATGATAACGCCGGTCTGAGGGATATTTGGGGTCCCCATAAAATCGCTACGCAATTTTATGGGGTACAGACACTCCCTCACTGCGTACTTAGCATAAAAACGCTCGCTCCGCGGGGACACTTGGACAAGGCGGACGGCGGGTATTGGGGCGCTCGGACAGAGGGTACGTTTACTCGCTCGGACAAAGCAAAGTCCATATATAAGTAAGCTAGGACAGAGGTGGCATTAATTCGCTCGGACTGGGGGATCTTTCGACTTCGCTCAAGATGACAGTAGTATTAGGTGTCATGCCGAGCGACATGGGGTCCCCGTAAAATTACGAAGTGATTTTGTGGGGTATAGGGAGGAATCCCCCGGTTTTATAGTAAAAACCCTCGGGCATGCGTTGCGTTAAGCTCAGACACGGCTAGCGCTTATATCAAGCACTCACGCAGGAGTTCATACCATACACACAATCAAAAACGCGCGAACGTCGTGACTTTCGTCACTAGTTCGCGCGTTTTTAGCTTGGGGTGCAGGGGGTGAAACCCCTTGCCGAGGTGTGGGCGAGTAGCTCACATAGGAGCGTGTGGGGCAACGCCACACCCGGGGTTTAGACGCGTAGCCCACATAGTAAATTCCTCAACACATACCGCCGTCGATGGAGAGGGTCTGACCTGTTATGTAGGGATGCTCGGCGAGGAAGAGTATCGCGGCGGCGACTTCGGCGGGGGAGCCGAGGCGACCGAGGGGGATATGCTCTGCGATGAGTGCGGAGGTCTCCTCAGCCGTGTAACATTTCATCATATCGGTATCTATCGCGCCGGGTGCGACGGCGTTTACGGTGACTCCCATGGGCGCGACTTCCTTTGCAAGGGCTTTTGTAAAGCCGATGAGCGCGGCTTTGCTCGCGGAGTAGGCTACCTCGCAACTTGCGCCCTGCAAGCCCCAAATGGAGGAGACATTGACTATTGCGCCACGTTTTAAAGCAAGCATATCGGGCAGTACGGCGTGCGTCATGAGATATACTCCGTCGAGGTTGACCGCCATAAGCGCGCGCCACTCCTCAGGGAGCATGTCGATGAGCAAGCCGCTTTTTGAGACGCCCGCGTTGTTGACGAGGATATCGATATGTTTGAAACGCGCTTTTACTGCCGTAACTGCCGAGAGAACGCTGTGCTCGCCCGCTACGTCGCACTTGACGGCGAAAACGCCGCCGAATTTTTCACTGAGTTCGCGCTCGAGAGCTTTTGCCCTGTCCTCGCTTTTGAGATAGGTGAAAGCGACGTTATACTTGCCCGCCGCCGCGCGCACTACCGCCTCTCCTATGCCGCGGCTGCCTCCCGTTATTAAAATCGTCTTTGTCATGGCCTTGCCCCGCTTTATGCGCGTATTTTTTGTATACAAAAGGGCGGGAGAGCCCCGCCCCGAAAGGAGTGATCTCGTTTACTCTGCGTCCTCATCCTCTTCCCTTTCAAATCCGGCGTACTCGGTCTTTTCTTGTTCGCCTTCATTGTCCAGCTGCCCGTAGATGGGGGACTTGACGTCGATGTAGTGGACATAGTTGCTGTCGTCCGTCGCGAAGAAGAAGAGATTGGAGCCTATAAAGTCGAGGTTGAGCCAATCCGTCTTTATGCCCTCGCCGAAGATGATAGCTTGATTGTCAAGACGCTCGAGGTCGTAGGATATTGAGGCAAGCCCCGTGACGGAGGAGGTGGTATAATAGATCTTCTTTGCGTCCTTGTCCGCATAGCATATCGTGGGAGATCCGCTGACAATGAGCCTGTCCTCAAGTTTGCCCTCGTATCCCTTTTCGAGTTTGTAGACGTTGCTTGAAATGGTGAGCAGCGCGCCCTCCTCATAGTCGAGAGGATATACGGAAGAGACTGTTTGCGTGGTCATGCGATACTCTGTGCCCTTGATGTCGCTCGCCTTAGCGCAGAAGAACCCGTCTGATGTGTCGGACTCGCCGTTGCGGTGCGTCTTTGTGTAGTACAGCGTGTAGTCCTTGATATTGCCCTGTGCATCCTTTTCGACAAGCAAGTTGACAAGCGTATATTTGAACACCTTGAGGACTTTATCCTCGGGCTTCTCGTCTCCCGTGAGGAAGGTACCTTCCTTCGCGAGGACCTGCTCATCTTTGACGGAACCGTCCTTCTTGATGGCGCAGAGGTTGTTGTATTGCTTGTAGCTTTCATCCGCGCTCTTCACATAAAATATGAGGTCGCTATCCATGCTCCAAAGCACGGTGCCCGAGAAGTTCTCTATGAGAGTGCCGCTCTTTGCGCCCTTGCCGTTGTCTATGGATTTGTTTGTCTTCATGCCCGAAAAGTCAATGTAGTTCACGGAAGTGCCGCTGACATAAAGT
Source organism: uncultured Clostridia bacterium (assembly GCA_947581925.1). Taxonomy (GTDB): domain Bacteria; phylum Bacillota; class Clostridia; order Christensenellales; family CAG-917; genus CAG-475. The sequence goes on along the minus strand of CANPWB010000005.1, from coordinate 26,168 downwards.
ATCCTGTTTTCGGTGAAGAGATATCTCGTGTCGCGACCGCTAATCTTTGCGATCTTCTGGGTGACGGAGCCGTCTATCTTTGTGCGCATAAAGTCGATGTCCGTTGTGGACGCCGTGCCCGTCTTGTCCTTGTCGTAGTTGGGCGTGGCGTAGTATATCCACTCGCCGAACACCGCGATGCCGCCGTCCTTGACGCTGCTTGAATACAGCACGGTCTTGGGCACAACGACCTTTGTCGTGGTTTTGTCCACCGTCAACGTGCCGTCTTTCTCTGTCACTTCGCTGCGAAGGATCGCCTGCTTGACGGGAGTGCCGAAAGTGTTGTCCGCGTCCGTGCCGTCAAAACCATTGACATAGTAGAGATACTTGCCCTGTTTCACGGCATAGCCGCCGTTGGATTCCACTGTTGCATTCGGTTCGCCCGGGCCTATGGAGTCCCACTTGTACGCGTTGCAGGCGACAAGCGCCAACGAAAGCGCGAGCACCAAAGCCAAAACCGCGGATATTATTGCAATTTTTTTCTTCATACTTAACTCCTGTTTGCAAACGTCGCGGGGACGCGTGCAAAAAGTCTATGCTATATATTTATAAACTATATTTCGCGCCTTGTCAAACATAACTTGCCGCATTTGCGCTTATTTATGGGTGAATTTTTTTCAAAACTCACGCTGTACGACGCATTTTGCAAGGTTTTGCGCTTGCCCTTTTTGGCGAAAACGCTCATTCTTTTGGTAAGTCTAATTTAATGTGCACTTCTTTAAGCTGCTTCTCTGTCACCGTCGAGGGGGCGCCCATCACACCTCTCTCGCCGGAAAGGTCCATCAGAAACGCTCATTCCTTGGGTAGGTCTAATTTGATATGCACCTCTTTTAATTGTTTGTCGGTTACCGTCGAGGGGGCGCCCATCAAAACGTCTCGGGCGTTTCTGTCCATTGGGAAAGTGATGATCTCGCGGATATTCTGCTCTCCGAGCAAAAGCATGACCATTCTGTCCACGCCGGGAGCTATGCCCGCGTGCGGCGGCGCGCCGAATTTGAACGCGTTGTACAGCGCGGAGAATTTTTGCTCTATCACGTCCTTGCCGTAGCCGACGATCTCAAACGCGCGCTCCATTATCGCGGGTTCGTGGTTTCTGACTGCGCCGCTTGACAGCTCCACGCCGTTGACGACGCTGTCATACTGATACGCCAAAATGTCCAGCGGATCCTGCGTGTTGAGAGCCTCCAGCCCGCCCTGCGGCATGGAGAAGGGATTGTGGCAGAATCCGAGCACTCCGTCGTCGTCGTACTCGTACATCGGGAAGTCCACTATCCAGCAGAAACGGAAGGCGTTCTTTTCAAGCAAGTCCAGCCCCGTGCCGAGCTCCGTACGCAAATAGCCCGCCTGTTTTTCTACGCCCTTTTCCTCCGCGACAAAGGCTACGAAGCTGCCCGCCTTAAGCCCCAGCCTCTCGACGAGCGCGTCCTTTACGTCCGCCGCGAATTTCGCTATGCCGCCCGTAAGCTCTCCCTTTTCGTCGAGGCGCAGCCAATACATGCCCGACGCGCCGTTTTGCTTGACGCGCTCCGCGAGGGAGTCTATCCACTTCCTCGTTTGAGTGAAGTTGTCCACAGCTATCGCCTTTATCGTCTTGCCCTTCTCAAAGAAAGGCGCTTTGCCCTCGAGTATGTCCGTGACGTCCTTTATGAGCAGAGGGTTGCGAAGGTCGGGCTTGTCGGAGCCGTAATCCCTCATCGCGTCGCGATAGGATATGCGGCGGAAGGGACCCTCGTCCACTTTGTAGCCCGCGGGAGAAAACTCCTTGAAAACGCCGCTCAAAACTTGCTCCATGACCGCAAAAACGTCCTCCTGGGTCGCGAAACACATCTCGCAGTCGAGCTGGTAAAACTCGCCTGGGCTCCTGTCGGCGCGCGCGTCCTCATCTCTGAAACAGGGCGCGATCTGGAAATACCTGTCAAATCCGCTCGTCATCAGCAACTGCTTGTATTGCTGCGGGGCTTGCGGCAGCGCATAGAAACGCCCCGGATATATCCTCGACGGCACGATGTAGTCCCTCGCGCCCTCGGGAGAGCTTGACGTCAGAATGGGCGTCGTTATCTCGAGGAAACCGAGCTCCGTCATCTTCTGCCTCAGATAGCTCACCACCTTCGAGCGGAAAATTATCTTGTTTTTGACCTCGGGATTGCGCAGGTCGAGGAAACGATATTTGAGGCGGGTGTCCTCTCTCGACTGCGTGGACGCGGCGATCTCGAAGGGCAATTGCTCATAGCACTTGCCGAGTATCTCCACCTTCTCGGGCTCGATCTCTATCATGCCCGTAGGCATATCCTTGTTTGGCGCGCTCCTCAGCGCGACTTTGCCCTCGACGGATATCGTGCTTTCGCGCGGAATGGAGCGGATCTGCTCCTTCAAAGCCTCGTCGCTAGCGACGGCTTGCGTATAGCCGTAGTAGTCTCTCAGCACGAAAAAGATGACCGCGCCGAGGTCGCGTACGCTGCTCAGCCAGCCGCAAAGTTTGACTCTTTTGCCGACGTCGCTTTCGCGGAGCTCTCCGCAATTGTGTGTTCTCATTTCCATAGCCATAACCTCGAAATCAAGAGTTTATTTGTATATTTTGCGAGGATAAACCCCGTATTTTGCAATTTTCAAAGCAGCTTAATGCCGTTTTTCTCGCACTCCGCGCGCATCTCGTCGGGCCATATGCCCACCTGTACTTCGCCTATGTGCGCCTTTTCGAGCAGCAACATGCAAAGCCTCGACTGTCCTATGCCTCCACCGATGGAGAGCGGCAATTCGCCCGCGAGCACCTGCTTATGGTATTCATACTTCAGCCTGTCCGTCGCGCCCGCGATCTCAAGCTGTTTTTTGAGGCTGTCCGCGTCTACCCTCACGCCCATAGAGGACAACTCGAGGCTGTCGTCTATCACCGCGTCGTAAAAGAGGATGTCGCCGTTGAGTGCCCAATCGTCATAGTCGGGAGCCCTGCCATCGTGCGGCTTGCCGTCCGAAAGCGCGCCGCCTATCCCCATCAAAAACACCGTGCCGTACTGCTTGCACAGCGCCCTCTCCCTCTCGTGCGCGCTGAGAGTGGGATAGCGGTCAAGAGCCTCCTGCGCCGTAACGAACGTCACGTCGCGCGAGAGCGTAAGCGTGATTTTGGGAAAACGCCTCTTCGTCTCCTCCAGCGTGTCTACCACCGCGCCCACTATACGCGATACGATCATCTTCAAAAAGTTCGCCGTTCGGTGCCCTTTCGAGATGACCATTTCCCAATCCCATTGATCCACATATACGCTGTGCTGCGCGTCAAGGATGTCGTCGCGGCGTATGGCGTTCATATCCGTGTACAGCCCCTCGCCGTCGCGATAGCCGTACCTTTTGAGGGCGACGCGTTTCCACTTCGCGAGGGATTGCACGACTTCAACGCTGCCGCCAAACCGCGGCACGTCGAATATAACGGGGCGCTCCACTCCGCTCAAGTCGTCGTTTATGCCCGTCCCGCTTGGCACGAACAGCGGCGCCGACACTCGCTCTAAGCCAAAACACTTGACAAGGTTGCTCTGGAACGTGTCCTTGACAAACTTTATCGCCTTTTCGGTGTCCCTCACGGACAATTTGGATCTATACATTTCTTTCGCCATAGCGTCAAAATATGCACCTAAAACTACATCAGATCTCCGGCTGTGCGAGCAAAGAGCTGCACGTCGCGTATATTGTTTATGCCCGTGACATACATCAAGATGCGCTCAAGCCCCAGCCCGTAGCCGCTGTGAGGCACCGTGCCGTACTTGCGCAGTTCGAGATAGCCCTCATAGTCGGCGAGGTTCATGCCGCGCTCAACCATTGCCGCCTTGAGTTTGTCATAGCTCTCCTCGCGCTCGCTGCAACCGATTATCTCGCCCACGCCGGGCACGAGAAGGTCCGTCGCCGCTACGGTCTTGCCGTCGTCGTTTTGCTTCATATAGAAGGACTTGATGTGCTTTGGATAGTTGATGATGAACACGGGTTTGCCCAGCACCTGCTCCGTGATGTAGCGCTCGTGTTCGGATTGAAGGTCAAGCCCCCACTCCACGGGATATTGGAAGGTCTGTCCGCTCTTTTTGAGTATCTCGATCGCGTCCGCATAGTCGAGAATGGCAAACTCGCTGTCCACAACGCTTTGCAGCTTGTCCCTCAGCCCCTTTTCAAAGGCGTTCTCAAAGAAAGCTATCTCGTCGGGACACTCGTCCAAAACCGCCTTGATGATGTATTTTATCATGCTCTCGGCGATCTTGATGATGTCGGGGAGCTTTGCAAACGCGACTTCGGGCTCCACCTGCCAAAACTCCGCCGCATGGCGCGGGGTGTTGCTGTTTTCGGCGCGGAAAGTGGGTCCGAATGTGTATATCTTGCCCATAGCCATCGCCGCGACCTCGCCCTCGAGCTGTCCGCTCACCGTAAGCCCCGCCTTCCTGCCGAAGAAGTCGCCCAGAATATAGCTGTCCTCGTCCTTCGCCTTGAGCGCGTCCGCATAGGTGTTTGTCGTCACCCTAAATATCTCGCCCGCGCCCTCGCAGTCGCTGCCCGTGATGATGGGCGTATGCACGTACGTGAACCCGTTCTCCTGGAAAAAGCGGTGTATCGCAAAGCTCAACTTAGAGCGCACTCTCAGCATAGCGTTGAAAGTGTTCGTGCGGGGACGGAGCGCGGGTATAGTGCGCAAAAACTCCATACTGTGATACTTTTTCTGCAAAGGATAGTCCGCGGGACAGTCGCCAAGCAGCTCTATCTTGTCCGCATTGACCTCTACGTCGCCCTCTTTGAGCGCGGGTACGACCTTGCCGCTCACCTTGACGGATACGCCGTTTTTCATCACTCCGCTCAAATCGCCCGCGTACTCCGCCTTGTTCACAACTATCTGCAAATGCTTTAGCGTCGTGCCGTCGTTGAGCGCGAGAAACGCCATGTTCTTGCTGTCGCGCGCCGTGCGTACCCAGCCCGCCACGACGACTTCCCTGCCGATATAGCTCTTGTCGGACATTATCAATGCGATATCAATGTTTTCCATAAGCAACCTCATTTAATAATCTATAATTATAAATACAAAAAAATAGTTTGTAAAGTCTTTGGCCTAATTACCCCATAAAATTCGTTCCACTCACTGTGCATTTCTACACTGTGTCACGTCGTCACTCATTATTATAGGTACCCCCGATTTAATACCCCATAAAATTTGCTCCACACACGTTACTTTTCTCTACTTCGACTCATCGTCGCTCATTTCTATGTGGACCCCGATTTCGCTCATACAAACGTTACGTTAGAGCGCAAACACAAATCAAACGTACTCCGCGGCAGAGCGGGAAGGTGTTGCGCCTGGGGGACGCGGACTCCGCCCCACGTCTCGGCAAGGGACTTCGTCCCCTTCACCCCAAGCTAAAAGCGCGAGCTAGGCAAATACTTGCCGTCACTCGCGTTTTTGTATTGTGTGTATGGTACTAACTCCTGCGTGAGAGCTTGATTTTTACGTTTATCGTGTCCGAGCGAATTAACGCAACCTCCATCCGAGCGTTCTTATACACGGACGGACACGGGGTCGCTCGGACAGAGGGTGCGTTTTATGTAGTGACCCCCACCACCCGCGAAATTTCGCGGGTGCCTCCCCCTATACATCACCCCGCGAAATCACTTTATAATGTAGCGTTAATTCGCTCAGACTAGAGGAATGTTTCGACAAGCTCAACATGACAACTATAATAAATTTGTCATTTCGAGCGTAGTCGAGAAATCCCCCTGTTTTATAATAAAAATCTCGGATAAAGTACACGTAAAATCAAAGCTCTCACGCAAGGGTTTGGCACTTGCATACAAAAAAGTTTGTCCGGGCGATATCGGAGTCCCCGCGAGATTACGCAGTGATTTTGTGGGGTAAGGACACGGGGGATGTTTCGACAAGCTCAACATGACAGTGTTAAAACCGCGATATTTGGACGCTAGGCGCGAAAACTCCCATTCCCCAAGCGTGAGCGTACATAGGCGTACGTGACCGTGAGGAGAATGACCGTTGACAAAGTATAGCGCCAAATAGTGGGTATCCATAGGGATTCTATGAATACCCGCCAAATAGCGCGATTTTAACACTGTTTTAACAAATATATTTCATAATTTGTCCATACTAATAGTATACAGAAGTTAGCGCCCTTTGCAAATTGCCGAGGTTTGCGATTGACTTTTTTATATTAAGTTAATATAATTGGAAACGTATAACTCATTTATGCGTTTGACGGCTGCTTGAAGGAGGACAGATGAAAGCAACTACAAGACGAACGATATTTATAATCGCCGCGATCGCGCTTGTGATCTTGGCGATAATTTTGGCGTATACGCTGACCGCGCCCAAAGAGCTTGGCTATTCGGGCATGGTGGAAGGCAGCACTACGCTCGAGTCCCTTATAAAAGAAGGCAAGGTCTCCGCTCTGAGAGTGGACGGCAGCTACAGCGTGGATATATTGCTCGAGGGCGAAGGCAGAGTGCGCTACTTTGCGAACATCCCCGCGAGAAATGTACTTGCCGAGGATATAAGATTGTGGGCGAAGCAAGTCGCAGACCCCGAAATCGCAAGTAAGATCGCCGCAATGCCCATAGAGTACAACGACCCCTCTCGCGGTTCGCTGCTCAGCAGTCTGCTTGTGCCCATCATCCTGTACGCGATACTCTTCATCGTGTTTATGATCATCTTGCGCAAGTCGGCGGGAGTGAACAACCAGGCTATGAACTTCGGCAAGACGACCGCGAATCAGGTGCGCGACATCAAGGTGCGTTTCAGCGACGTAGCGGGCGCGGATGAGGAAAAGCAGGAGCTGCAGGAGATCGTAGACTTCTTAAAATATCCCAAAAAATATATGGATATCGGCGCGCGTATCCCGCACGGCGTGTTGCTCGTAGGCCCTCCGGGCACAGGTAAGACGCTGTTTGCAAAGGCGGTAGCGGGCGAGGCGAACGTGCCCTTCTTCTCAATAAGCGGCTCCGACTTCGTTGAGATGTTCGTGGGCGTGGGCGCGTCCCGTGTGCGCGACCTGTTTGATCAAGCAAAAAAGAATATGCCCTGCATAATCTTTATCGACGAGATCGACGCCGTAGGCAGACAGCGCGGCGCTGGCTTAGGCGGTGGCAACGACGAGCGCGAACAGACTTTGAACCAACTGCTCGTGCAAATGGACGGTTTCGAGTCGTCAAGCTCGATAATTGTCATGGCGGCGACCAACCGTTCGGACATACTAGACCCCGCTCTCATGCGCCCGGGCAGATTTGACAGGCAGATATATGTCAATATCCCCGACGTCAAGGGCAGAGAGGCTATATTCAAAGTGCATGCGCGCAATAAGCCGCTCGCGTCCGACGTCAATTTCAAGAGCCTTGCCCGCCTCACCTCGGGCTTTACGGGCGCGGATATAGAGAATATTTTGAACGAGGCAGCCATACTTGCGGCAAGAGAGGACCGCAAACTTATATCTATGAAGGATATAAGCGAGGCGATAAACAAGGTCATGGCGGGTCCCGCGAAGAAGAGCCGCCTCGTGACGGAATCGGACAAGCGCATCACCGCCTACCACGAGAGCGGACACGCCATCATCGCAAAGAAGATGAAGCATTGCGACAGCGTGCACGAGGTCAGCATAATCCCGCGCGGCATGGCGGCGGGCTACACAATCACCTTGCCCGAGACGGACGACAACCATATGACAAAAGGCAAGCTGCTTGACGACATCGCTATGCTACTCGGTGGGCGCGCGGCGGAAGAGCTTGTGATAAAGGACATTTCTACGGGCGCGTCGAACGACATACAGCGCGCAAGCAAGCTCGCGAGGAAGATGGTCACTGAGTGGGGCATGTCCGACGCCATTGGCAATATGTATCTCGGCGCGAGCGAGGAAGTTTTCCTCGGCAGAGACTATCAGACTCAACTCAACTACAGCGACGACGTAGCCGCAAAGATAGACGTCGAAGTCAAGAAGATATTGGACGAGCAATACCAACTCGCCTTGAATATCCTGCGCGAAAACAGGTCCATAATGGACGCCATGGTCAAGCTGCTGTATGAGAAGGAGACGATCTATGAGGACGAGATAGACGCGCTGTTCGGCGAGGAAAGCTCGGATAAGGACGGCATATTCTCATCGAAAGTCAACCGTGGCGAGGCGGACGTGACCCCGGGCGAAACGCCTGAGGAGGCGAAACCCGCAAAGAGCAAGAGAAAAAAAGCAACCGAACCCGCGACGGACGCGATCCCCCTGCCCGCTCCCGAAGAGCACGGCGAGACTCCCGCGGACAATAAGCCCGCAACGGACGCTCCTGCGGACGAGGCTCCGAAGGACGACAAGTCAGGCGAGAACGACGACAAATAAAAGTAAGGTGCAGGCAGGGCAAATTTGCTTGCCTGCATCTTTTAAAATGCACAAAACTCACGACGTATCACATATTTTGAGGATAGGACTATGAAGATCTACAACACTCTCACGCGCAGGAAGGAAGATTTTGTGCCTCTTGAGGAGGGCAAAGTCAAGATGTACGCCTGCGGCATCACAGTGTCGGGCGAGGCGCACATCGGACACGCCTATCAAGCGCTCATCTATGATATAATCCGCAAATATCTCGAGAAGGCGGGCTATGAAGTCAAGTACGCGCGCAACTATACCGACGTGGACGACAAGATAATCGCAAAGTCGCACGAAACGGGTATACCCGCACTCGAATATTCCGCTATGATGATAGAAAACATCGACGCGCTCATGCGCCGTTTCGAGGTGGACGACCCCACTATATGGCTTAAAGCGACGGAGAATATCGACAATATAATAGATTTTGTGGACAGCCTCATAAAAAGCGGGCACGCCTACCCTACCGAGCGCGGCGACGTGTATTTCAAGGTGGACAGCTTTAGAGGCTACGGCAAGCTGAGCGGCAGGCGCACCGAGGACGCGTATGAGAGCGTACGCATAGAAAATGAGGAGAACAAGCAGGATCCCCTCGACTTCGCGCTGTGGAAATCCGCGAAGGAGGGCGAGATATATTGGGAGTCCCCGTGGGGCAAGGGCAGGCCCGGCTGGCACATAGAGTGCTCCGCTATGAACCGCGCCGCGTTCGGCGAGCAGATAGACATACACGGCGGCGGAAGGGACCTGGTTTTCCCTCATCACGAGAACGAGATCGCGCAGACAGAGGCCCTCACGGGCAAGCAATTCGCAAAGTATTGGATACACAATGGGCTCATCAAGGTCAACGGACAGAAGATGAGCAAATCTTTGGGCAACAGCCTTCTACTTAAAGACCTGCTTGACGAGTATTCGCCCGAAACCATCAAATACGCGCTTTTGCAGACAAATTATCGCGGCGACATCAACATCACGGACGAGCTTTTCCCCGAGGCGGACAGGCATATGTACGGCTTTTACAAGACCCTCGCGGACGTAGAGGCGAGCGGTTTGAAGGCGGACGGCGGCTCCCCCGATATAGACGCGGAATTTAATCGCGCCATGGACGACGATTTCAACACCGCAAAGGCGCTTGCGGACTTGTTCGGGCTCTTCAAACGCATAAAAACAAAGCTCTCCGCGGGCGACGCGAGCGCGGCAAACGACGCGGAACAGATAAAGCAGACCTACGGTTTGCTCGGACTGTTCAAAAGAAAACCCGAAGAGTTTGTAGCCTACTATGAGGCAAAGCAGAAGAGCGATATCCCCGCCGAAGTGCTCCGTCTCGCCGACGAACGCGCCGCGGCAAAAGCCGCCAAAGATTGGGCGACCGCGGACGCCCTCCGCGCAAAAATTATCGCCCTCGGCTACTCCGTCAAGGACACAAAAGAGGGACCTGTCATCGAAAAACTGTGATTTTGATCCTACGATATTAAAATATCGGCACATAAAAAGCGGGCGGCATTGCCCGCTTTCATACCCCATAAAATCGCTATGCAATTTTATGGGGTACAGACCCGCCCTCACTGCGTACCTAGCGTAAAACCGCTCGCTCCGCGGGGTCGCTCGGACAGAGGCAGACGGCGTGTATAGGGGCGATCGGACGGAGGTGCGTTAAATTCAGTGAGCCCCACCACCGCGCGTAGCGCGGAGCCTCCCCCTAAACCTTACCCCACAAAATCACTTCGTAATTTCGTGGGGACCCCCGATATCGTTTCTATACAGGCGTTGTCGAAGGGCGAGGCCTACGCTCGGACATGGCAAAGAACGTGTATAAGAACGCTCAGACAGGAGGTTACGTTATTTGCCCAGACAAACTTTTTAAATTTTCCAATTTGGGCATACCCCTTTACAGCGTTAGTGTAGGAAAGTTTCATAAGTTTAGGGGAGGCTCCGCCGAATAGGCGGTGGTGGGGGTCACTGTTATCTAGCGTAACGCAAGATAGAAGTATTACGGGGTCCCCAAAATAATTACGAAATAATTTTTTGGATGAGGACTTGGGGATTCCTCGACAAGCTCGGAATGACATTATAAATATTCTGTCATGTTGAGCGATACGGGGTCCCCGCAAAAATATGAAATGTTTTTGTGGGGTAAGGAGTCGAAACATCACCCCCCTGTTATACCCCATAAAATCACTGCGTAATTTTATGGGGACCCCGATCAAATACCCTACTAAATCACTGCGTAATTTAGTGGGGACCCCGATCAAATACCCCACTAAATCACTGCGTAATTTAGTGGGGACCCCGAGAAAGCTCGGACAGAGGGAGCGTTAATCACTCAGACAAAACGTCCGTCAATATTAAGCTCTCACGCAGGAGTTTGGCTCTTACATACAAATCAAAAACGCGCGAACTAGTGACAAAAGTCACGACGTTCGCGCGTTTTTAGCTTGGGGTGCAGGGGACGAAGTCCCTTGCTGAGGTGCGGGGCGAGTAGCCCTGCATGGGGCGCGCGGGGAGAGGAGCCCCGCATAAACAATTTACGCCTTGCGGCTTTGCTCGATCTTCTTGACGAGGCGCAGGGTGATGTCGAGGCCCTTGCCTACCGTTTCCGCTTCAAAGCGTTCGGGGACGTCGTAGAGGGTGTGGTAATAGTCCGTCATGACGGGGTTTTGCGCGGCGAGGGTGACGGAGGGTACGCCTGCCTTTTGGAAAGGCGTGGAGTCGCAGCCGCCGACGGGGTTTGCTATGTCGCCGGGCTTTTCTATGCCCGCCTCTTTCATAGCCTCGAACGCCATTGCGGTCATATCCTTGTCAAAGTGCGGGCAGAGCCATGCGTCGCCGTGGATGACCTCGAAGAACTCCTTGTCCGCGATGGAGTCGATGTTGATGTGGTAGGCGTTTTCGAGCATGCCGTCGTTCTTGTGCGCGCGGACGAAATTGATGGATCCTCTGAGTCCCGACTCTTCAGCGCCGCAGCCCATTGCGATAATACGGCAGCCTGCGGGAGCCTCTTCGGGATTTTCCTTGTAATATTTGATTGTTTCATACGCGATTGCGACGCCCGTAGCGTTGTCCATTGCGCCGGGGGACGCGACGCGGGGGTTCTTCTCGTTGTAGAGGCAGAGCATATAGGAGCCGACCATAAGCACGGGGCAGCCGAACACCACTATGTAATACAAAATGTCAAGCGCCTTGCCGATCGCATCCATCACCTCGGGACTTGCGCCGCGCATATAGACATACATCATATACAGCACAAAGTTGAGGACTGCGAGCGCGGTGATGAGTCCGACTGATATCGCGCCTATGCCTATCTTGAGAACGATGATGATGAAGTTGTTTCTTGCCGCGGAGTGCTTGAGCGTCCAGCTTGTGTCTGTATGACCCGTGAGGTAGATGGTGTAGTTGTACTTCCCGTCTTTTGGCAGCAGCTCGGCATAAGTGTTGTATGAGACTTCCTGCTTAAAGCACCAGTCGAACCAGGTTTTGTACTTGAAAACACTCAAGATGACCCATGTCCACAGCGCGACGCCGTACAACGCCGCAAAGAAGTACAGCGCTATGCCAATGCCGGCGCCCAGTTGCGAGCCAAGCGTCGCCAAAATGAGCAGAGCCGCCATAATGATGCCGCCCCAGCCTGCATAAGGAAGTCCGCCGATAGAACTGCGAGGCGCAAAGATGAATTTTTCACTCTTTGGCTGAAGTCCGATCTCTCTGAACTTGTCCGCAAGATAGTCTTGGAACTTCTTCTCGCCGTCCGTGCCGGGTACGCGCTGTCCGATCTCGTTCGCGGCGTACTCTACCATGCCGTATGCCTCGTCGGTATACTTTTGCAGTTTTTCTTTCATAAGGTTTCCCCCTTTTTAAATATTTTTGTTTTATTAAAGCGGAAAGGGTAAAGCCCCCTACCTTGCTTCATTTTATTGTTTTTCTATCTTATCTATGCCGCCCATAAACTTGCGCAGTACTTCGGGCACAGTGACGCTGCCGTCCGCGTTTTGATATTGCTCCACAATTGCGGGGATGAGGCGGGACGTAGCAAGTCCGCTGCCGTTTAAGGTATGCACATACGCGGGTTTGCCCGTCTTGGAGTCGCGATAGCGGGTGTTGTTGCGCCTCGCTTGATAGTCGTTCGCGTTTGAGACGGACGAGCACTCTTTGTATATGCCCATGGACGGGATCCAAAGCTCGACGTCGTACGTCCTCGCCATGGACGCGGAGCAGTCTCCCGCCGCGAGCTTGCTTATGCGGAAGTGCAGTCCCAGCTTTTCCACAAGCCTCGCCGCCTTTTCCACAAGCTCCTCAAACGCCTCCATGCTGTGTTCGGGGTGCGCGTATTGCACCATCTCTATCTTGTTGAATTGATGTCCGCGTATCATGCCGCGCTCCTCTGTGCGCGCGCTGCCCGCCTCCTTTCTGAAACAGGGCGAATACGCGAAGAATTTCATGGGCAGCTTGCTCTCGTCTATTATCTCGCCCGCGTACATATTGACGAGCGCGGTCTCCGCCGTGGGGAGCATAAATCTGTTGCGCTTCCTGTCCTCGTCCACGTCCAACCAATATACTTCGTCGCTGAATTTGGGAAATTGCCCCGCGCCGAACCCGCAATTGTAGCCGAGCTGATATGGCGGCAGGATAAACTCATAGCCGTCCGAGAGATGCTCCTCTATGAAATAGTTGAGCAGCGCCCACTCCAGCCTCGCGCCCATACCTCTGTATATCCAAAAGCCGTTGCCGCTGAGCTTTACGCCTCGCTCATAGTCGATGAGTCCGAGCTCCGTGCAGATGTCCACATGATTTTTGAGTGGAAAGTCGAATTTGGGCTGTTCTCCTACTATGCGTATGACTTGATTGTTCTCCTTCTCGCCGGGGAGCAGGTCGTCGTCGGGGACATTCGGCATTGCCGCCAACGCGTCGTTTATGTTTGAAATGAGCGCGCTTATCTTTGCGTCGCCCGCCGCTATCTCGTCGCCCAGCTTTCTCATCTCCTCGAAGATGGGCTCCACAGGCTGCCCCGACTTTTTGAGCACTGGGATCTGAGCGGAGATCTTGTTCTTTTGCGCCTTGAGCGCCTCTATCTCGGTGATAGTGGCTTTGCGCTGATCGTCCCACTCGATTATGCGGGAAAAGTCCGCCTTATAGCCTTTTTTTGCAAGCGCGTCCGCGACGGCTTGCGAGTTGCTCCTGATTTTTACAAGGTCCAACATATGCGTCTCCTTTACAATACGCAATAAGAATTTTCATTTCGCGCACTTTATCGTGCGATTTTGCGGAGATAAACCCCGCTTTTTTGCAGATATCCTCGATTTTATGCGATAATGTTCACAAGTCTGCCCTTGACGACTATGACCTTCTTGACGGGCTTGTCCCCAAGCATATCCTTGACGGCTTCCACAGCCGCCGCCTCTATCGTCGCGCTGTCCGCGTCCGTGGGGACGGTCACCTTTGCGCGCATCTTGCTGTTTATCTGCACCGCGAGCTCCACTTCGTCAAGCACCGTCGCCTTCTCGTCGCATACGGGATACGGCGCGTTGAAAACCGAATACTTTTCGCCCAGCATCTCCCAAAGCTCCTCCGCGCAGTGCGGCGCAAAGGGAGCGAGCAACAACACGAGGTCGCGCACGCAATCTTTGAATATGGCGTTCTTTTGCGGGACGGAGGAGTCGTAGGCATATATCGCGTTTACAAACTCCATAAGCCTCGCTACAGCGGTGTTGAAGGAGAAGTGCTCGAGGTCGTTCGTCACGCTCTTTATGGTGAGGTGGCGCACTCTGTTGAGCTCCTTTTCCGCCTTTCCGAAGTGCGCGGATACAAAGTTTTCAAAGCACTTTTTGACAAGTCTCTCCACCCTGTCGATAAATCTCGAGATAGCCTCGAGACCGCTGTCGTTCCACGGTCCGCCTTCGACATAGTTGAACCCGAACATCAGATAAAGTCTGAACGCGTCCGCGCCGTACTTCTGTATGCTGTCGTCGGGGGAGACTACGTTGCCCTTGCTCTTGCTCATCTTGTTTCCGTCCGGTCCCAAAATGGTGCCTTGATGCACGAGGGAGAGGAAAGGTTCGTCAAAATTCAAATAGCCGAGGTCCCTCAATACTTTCGTGAAGAAACGCGCGTAGAGAAGGTGCATACAGGCGTGCTCCGCGCCGCCGATGTACTTGTCAACGGGCAGCATCTTGTTTATCCACTCGCTGTCGAAGGGCGCGTCCGCGTTTTTGCTGTCGGGATAGCGCAGATAATACCAACTTGAGCACACGAAAGTGTCAAGCGTATCCGCGTCCCTGAGCGCGGGCCTGCCGCATACGGGGCAAGTGGTGTGCATGAATTCATCGCACTTCTTGAGCGGGGATTCGCCGTTTGGCGTGAAGTTCACGTTTTTTGGCAGCAACACGGGCAGGTCTTTCTCGGGGACGGGCACCGCGCCGCAATGCTCGCAGTGTATGACGGGTATGGGCGCGCCCCAATATCTCTGACGGCTCACAAGCCAATCGCGCAGACGGTAGTTCGTCTTTAGACAGCCCTTGCCCTCGCTCTCGAGCTTTTTGAGTATGGCGAGTTTTGCGTCCTCGGACTTGAGTCCGTCAAATTCGCCGCTGTTCACAAGCGTACCGTACTCCGTGAAGGGCAACGTATCGTCCTGTCCCTCTTCGCCCTTGATGACTCTCTCTATTGGCAAGCCGAGCTTGCTTGCGAAAACATAGTCGCGCTCGTCGTGAGCCGCGACGCCCATGACCGCGCCTGTGCCGTAGCTTGCTATGACATAATCCGCGACGAGTATTGGCACTTCCCTGCCGTTTACGGGATTTATCGCAAAACTGCCCGTGGGTACGCCCGTCTTTTCGCGCGTGGAGCTCATCCTGTCTATCTCGGTAGCCTCCGCCGCCTTCTTCCTGTACGCCTCAACCGCCTCTTTTTGTGCGGGTGTGGTGAGTCGGTCCACGAGCGGGCTTTCGGGGGCGAGCACAACGTACGTCACGCCGAACACCGTGTCCGCGCGCGTCGTGAACACGTGTATCTTCTCCTCGCTGCCCTTGACGTCGAAAACTATCTCGCCGCCGTAGCTCCTGCCTATCCAATTCTTTTGCATGAGCTTTGTCTTTTCGGGCCAATCCAGCTTGTCGAGGCCGTCGAGCAGCTCGTCCGCATATGCGGTTATCTTGAAAAACCATTGCGTCAGATTTTTATGCGTGACGGTACTGCCGCATCTGTCGCACACTCCGCCCTGCGCTTGCTCGTTTGCGAGCACGGTATTGCAGGATGGGCACCAATTGACGGGCGCTTCCTTTTGATAGGCAAGTCCGTGCTTATAAAGCTGCAAAAACATCCACTGCGTCCACTTGTAGTAGTCGGGGAGGCAGGTCTTTATCTCATAGTCCCAATCGTAGGTCGCGCCTATACGCTTGAGTTGCGCCTCCATAGTGGCGATGTTTTTGAGGGTGCTGTCCTCGGGGTGTATGCCCGTCTTTATGGCGTAATTCTCGGCGGGGAGCCCGAACGCGTCAAAGCCCATGGGCTGGAAAACTTCGTATCCCTGCATGCGCTTGAACCGCGCGAAAGTATCCGCGGGCCCGTAGTTGTACCAATGCCCAGCGTGGAGCTTCGCGCCCGAAGGATAGGAGAACATCTCGAGACAATAATACTTTTTGTCAACTCTGTTCCTGTCGAATTTGTAGAGCTTTGTCTCAGCCCACTTCTTCTGCCATTTTTCTTCGATCTGCTTGAAATCCATAGCTCGCCTCGAAAAAATACTTTTACCGTTTACATTTATAATAAATTAAGTTTAATACAAAAACCTATATCAAGTCAAGAGAAACCTTCTCGAACATACGCGATTTGTTTCTTGAGGTTTGATATCGTATGCAAGCGGGAAACCTCTCTCATATAATGTTGGCCTTTTCGGCAATCTGTTTCTCGCGCCTGATTTCGTTTGACCTATTGAAAAATTCTGCGCCTATCTCATGGGCGGACGCCCGGGCGCTACGTCAAAACTTGCGGCGGCTATCGCATAAATGTGCGCTTTTACTTGTTATGCGCGAAAATTTGTGTTACACTGTAAAAAAGGAAAAGTACGCCATGTTTGTTACGTTTGAAGGTTCGGAGGGCGTGGGCAAATCCACGCAGCTCAGACTGCTCAAAGAATATCTTTTGAGGACGGGTCAAGACGCCGTCTACATCCGCGAGCCCGGCAGCACGGAGATATCGGAGAAGATACGCGCCATAATTTTGGACAAGTCCAACTCCGCCATGTCGTATGTGACGGAGGCTATGCTGTATGCCGCGAGCCGCGCGCAGCTTGTCGGCGAAGTGATAAAGCCCGCGCTCAAAGAGGGCAAACTTGTCATATGCGACCGCTATATCGACAGCTCCGTCGCCTATCAAGGCTACGGGCGGGGTTTGGGCGCGGACGTCGTCAAAAAAATAAACGCGTACGCCATAGACGGCTGTATGCCCGACGTCACGGTATTTCTCGATCTCCCTCCCAAAAGCAATTGGAGAGGCGAGCGCCGCGCCGACCGTATAGAGGAGCAACCCGACGACTTTTTTGAGCGCGTATACAAGGGCTATCTTGACGAAATAGCGCTTTCACCGTCGCGTTTTGTATGCATAAAACCCGATTTGGACAAACTTGTCACGTCCGAAAATATAATTGACGCGCTTAGGCAAAGAGGGGCGATACGGTGAGCGAACTGCTTTTTGAAAACATTCTCAAATCGTCGCGCGCATATGAGCTCATGCTTGCGGACATCAAGAAAGGGCTCGGACACGCCTATCGCATAGTTTGCGCGGACGACGACCTCACGGACAGCTTTTTGACGCTTGTCGCCGCGTCCGTATTCTGCGCAAACAAAAACGCGTGCCTCTCCTGCGCGGAGTGCCGCAAGGTTTTGCATATGAGCCACGCGGACGTCATACACGTCAACAAGGAGCGCGCGGAGATAAAAAAAGAGACAATCTCCGACCTCGTTTCGTCCGTCGAAATGCGCGGGCTGAGCGGACAAAAGCTGTATCTCGTTCACCGCGCCGACCTCATGAACCTTGCCGCGCAAAACAAACTGCTCAAAACGCTCGAGGAGCCGCCCGAAGGTGTCACGTTTTTGCTTGGAGTGGCAAACGACTTGAGCCTTCTCGAAACGGTACGCTCGAGGAGTCGCGCCGTCTACCTCGACGGCTTTGACGAAAAGGCTATCTATGACGAGCTCGTCTCGATGGGCAAGGAAGAACATTCCGCCGCCGTAGCCGCCGCCTGTTCAAACGGTATGCCGGGCAAGGCGCTGCTCATCGCGGATTCCTCGGAGTATGTGGGTTACTACGACGCCGCGACTTCCCTGCTCACCCGCCTCAACAAAAGCTCGGACATAATCGAGCTTTCCCCCGCGGTGCAAGCCGTCAAGGATATGGACGAATTTTTGGACGTCCTGTCCATAATAATAAGGGATATGCTCGTATATAAGCACGACCCTGCCCTCTCTACGGCGGGACTGCTCGGCGGCGACATCCCCGCGCTAAGCGCGAAATACAGCGACCGCGCGCTGGCAGAAATACTGTCCGCAATAAATCTCGTGCGCAAAAAGTTGAGCCTCAACGTCAACTTGCAGGCAACGATAGATTCACTTCTCTTCAAAATGCTGGAGGTAAAACATAAATGGCAATAATAGTCGGTATCAAATACAGAAATTCCGCAAAGGTCTACTATTTTGACCCCATTGGCATAGATTTTCAGCTTGACGACGGTGTCATCGTCGAAACTCCGCGCGGGCTGGAGTTCGCCACCGTCGTGATCCCCAATAAGGACGTGGACGAAAGCGAGATCGTCCAACCCTTGAAACCCGTCGTGCGCAAAGCTACTGAGGAGGACGTCGCGCAACTTCAAAAAAACCTCGCCGACAAGGAGACTGCGCTCAAAATAATGCACGAAAAGATCACCGAGATGAACATCCCTATGAAACTCGTTGACGCCGAATATACCTTCGACCGCGCAAAGCTCATCTTCTACTTCACCGCCGAGGGCAGAGTGGATTTCCGCGAGCTCGTGCGTGTGCTTGCCTCAATATTCAAGACCCGCATAGACCTCCGCCAGATCTACGAGCGCGACGACATCAAGATGCGCGGAGCTCTCGCGCCCTGCGGCCGCCCCTGCTGCTGCACTACCCACTTGCCCGACTTTGAAAAAGTATCCATAAAAATGGCGAAGATACAGGGACTTTCCCTCAATCCGCAAAAGATAAACGGTGTGTGCGGAAGACTTATGTGCTGCCTCAAATACGAAAACGACTACTATGCTCAAACCTACAAGCTCATGCCAAAAGTCGGCAGCACAGTCAATACCCCCGACGGCGAAGGTACCGTGGAATCCAACGACTTGCTCAAACAGACCGCCCGCGTAAAGGTCATGCTCAAGGACGGCTCTTTCGACATCAAGACCTACTCCATCGAGGATATGCACATCGGCGAGCGCCAATCCACCGCCGACATTGACTCCATTCCCGACGACGAGGAAAAGTAGGTTTTTATTTATGTGGGGCTCCGCCCCCGCTCCCTCGGCTGCTTGCATTTGCTCAGAGCCCGCGACCCTTGCAGAGCAAGGTCTATAAGGGCTCACCGCAAGCTGCTGCGCCACTCCGCGCGCAAAAAATTTAACGCATCGCAATTCTGCATTTGACAAGAAGCGAGCCGTAGCAAAAAAAATGCTCATGGCTCGCTATTTTTTGCGCTTGGTAGACACGGGCTTACGCCCGCTGTTTTTGACTTCGTCCCCTGCACCCCAAGCTAAAAACGCGCGAACGTCGCAACTTTTGTCGCTAGTTCGCGCGTTTTTTGATTGTTTGCAAGAGTCAAAACTCCTGCGTAAGAGCCTGATATTGACGAAAACATTGTCCTAGAGTTTGTATATTGTGCCCCACCCGCGAAATTTTCGCGGGTGGGGGCACCTGCCGCACTAGAGGACTCCTCGACAGCGCTTTGCTACGCTCGGAATGACAGGTTAATAAAGTGTCATGCTGAGCCTGTCGAAGCATCCCCTAGTCCGAAACTATCTCCCCCTCTCTGTTCGAGTTCCCAACGCTTTTCGTGCTTGGTTTTTGAAAACATATTTTCGTGCCGTTTAATCAAATGCATTTATATTGTCAAGCGGCGATATTTTTGATATGATTTTATCATCAAGTTTTTGCGGGACGATATGATAGAAGTAAAAAACATCACGAAAGTTTACGGGCGCGGAAAGAAAAAAGTCGTCGCGCTTGACAACGTCTCCTTTACCCTGCCCGACAGCGGAATGATCTTTGTCGTGGGCAAGAGCGGCTGCGGCAAGTCCACCCTCCTCAACATGATAGGCGGATGCGACAAGCTGACCGCGGGCGACATAGTCATGGACGGCAACGCTTTTTCCTCTTTTCGTGAGCGGGACTACGACAATTTCCGCGATGATTATGTCGGTTTTATATTTCAAGACTACTGTCTGCTCGAAGGGCTGACGGTGGAGCAAAACGTGTCGCTTGCGCTCGAACTCAAAGACGAGCGCGACGACGAGGCGGTGAAGGACGCGCTTGAAAAGGTGGGGCTTACGGACTGCGCCGCCCGCCGTCCCGACGAGCTTTCGGGCGGACAGAAACAGCGCGTAGCCATTGCGCGCACGCTTGTGAAAAAGCCGAAACTCATACTCGCGGACGAGCCCACGGGCAACCTGGACGAAATGTCCTCAACGATAATACTCGACATCTTGAAAGAGCTGTCCGCGACGACGCTTGTCGTCATCGTTTCGCACGACCGTCCCGACGCGGAGAAGTATGCGGACAGGATACTCGAGCTCTCGGACGGAAAGATAGTCGGCGACATATCCCGCAATCCTACCGCCGAGGATATCTCCTTTGTCGGGCAGGACATCGTCATTCAGAAGGGGACGGTTTTCACAGATGAGCAACTCGACAGCATAAACGAGAGACTGTCGGCGGGCGGAGCGCGCCTCAAACAGGCGGACGAGAAGTTTTTGCCTACCGTCCCGCCCGAACCCTCGGAACAAAAACAAGGTTTCTCTTCGCATCGCATGAGCCTCCGCGGCAGGAAAACGCTGTTTAAGATGTTCGCGAAAAAGCGCGTAATAGGCACCGTCGTCACAGCGTTCTGCATAATATTCCTCATCGTCGTTATGGGCGTATGCCAACTCTTCACAAAGTTCTCGCCCGACGCCGAAATAGAGCGCCTGCTGGCTCAAGAGGACGCCTCGGACGCATTCATCATGCAGAAAGGGTATAAAGCGAACGAATATGCCTCCGCCGTCTCGAATGACTTTATGGTGCGCGTGACGGACAAGGACATCGCCGCTTTCCGCGAGACGGGCTACACAGGCGAGATATATCCGCTTTACAACGTCTCCGTGATATCGCACGACTATGAACCCGCAATGTGGGATATCGAATCGTACAAAATCCCCTCCGACAAAGCCAATTACTCAAAGTTTTTCTGCGGCGCCGCGCTCGGCGTGCTCGTGACAAACGAGGATTTCCTCACCCGCGTCTACGGAAAGGACGGCAAGCTCGCCCTGCTTTCGGGTACGCTCGAGACAAAAGACGACGCCGTGATAGTCACGGACTACTTTGCGGACAGTTTTCTGAATTACAACCCATCTCACTCCTCTCTCACGGACGACCCCTATCAAAAACTTACGACAGGAAAAGTCATCTTCAACAGATATCGCGTCGCAGGCGTCGTCGACACGGGGTATAAGGAGCGCTATAAAGACTTGATGCAGAACATCCTCGACGGCAAGACCAAAGACCTCGACCCCGAGGCGTACGCCGCCCTGCTTGCCGAACTCAATTCCACGCTGAACGTCGCCTACTCCTTCAATTCGGATTTTATCGAGGCGTATCTGTCCGACGCGGAAATTACTCGAGAAATACATCTCGGCACGCTCATTGTGAGCGATGGCACGCACTCCGCCGAGACAAACAAATTTTGTGCCTATGCAAAAGCGCTGAAACAGGGAGACGTTTGCATTTCTAAGTCGCTCTACGCCGACCTCATGCAGATCCGCGTGAACGATATCGACAAAAATGAAGCGATAGGCAAAAAACTCACGCTTACAGGCTACGAAAGGATCACGCAAGGCGAGGCGCCCAATTACACCATTGAAGTCACTATCGCCGATATAATAGACAACGACCTGTACTCGTGCGACTTCTATTTCGCAAAAGAAGAGCTTCGACTGGCTATGAGGTACAGCACTTTTTCCTACGCGCTCTACTTCGACGACCTTTCAAACATCACCGAGCTGTATGACGCGGGCACCGAAATGAATTACGTCATTCGCTCCCCGCTTGTCACCGCGATATACTCCGTGTCGCGCGCGGCGCTTGTATTTAAAGATATGTTCAAGTTTATCGTGGGGATAATGCTGCTCATCATCGTCCTCATGCTCGTGGCGCTGGGCGTGGGCAGCGTAAAAAAGAATATGTATGAAATCGCCGTCGTCCGCGCGCTCGGCGGCAAAGCGGGAGACCTTGCAAGTATGTTCCTCTTGCAGATGTTCCTTGTCGGCATATTCGTCTGCATTTTCTCCGTCGCGGGGCTCGCCATAGGCGCAAACCTCTGCAACTCGCTCCTGGGGGAAGGTTTCGTCATCTTCGCAAAGAACTCCTTGATGAGCAAACTGCACGTCATCACATTCGATTGGACGACCGCGCTCATAGACGCCGCCATAGTCCTCGCCCTCACCGTCATCGCCGCCGTCGTGCCCTTTGTCATCATGCGCCGCGCCAAACCCCGCGAGATCATCCGCGCAAAAGAGTGAGCCCTATGTTTCTGTGGGCTACGCGCCCACACCCCGGCAAGGGACTTCGTCGCCCCATGCGGGGTTCCACCCCGCACCCCAGCAAGGGACTTCGTCCCCTGCACCCCAAGCTAAAAACGCGAGCTAGGCAAATACTGGCCGTCGCTCGCGTTTTTTGATTGTTTGCAAGTGTCAAAACTCCAGCGTGAGAGCGCGATATTTACGTTAAGCATAGTCCGAGCATTTAACGAACGGTATGTCCGAGAGTCCCTATACACGCTGTACGCATCGTCCGAGATTTTACTATAAAACTAGGGGACTCCTCGACTGCGCTTTGCTACGCTCGGAGTGACAGGTTAATAAAGTGTCATGCTGAGCCTGTCGAAGCATCCCCTTGTCCGAGCGTTGTTTTTTAGTGGAGCATCTCTTTTTTATTTGGTTTTATCGGGGTCAAGAAACATCACGTTGCGGGTGTGGACGTCGGCGTAGGAAAAGGTTTTTTGCTCGCCCGTGTCCAGCGTGACGGAAAATACGGCGGGATAGATGGCGCCGACTTCGCCGCGGTGCAGCTCGCTTTTGCCCCTGCCCGAGCTTATCTTGATGAGCACGGGGACGCCGACGAGACCCGCGACGCGTTGTTTGACCCAATCTATCGTTCGACCTATCTCTCTCATACCCAAAATATTGCCAAACGGCGGCGTTTTCAAACCGTAGGCGGCAAAATATTGAGCTGTACCACGGCGAAATCAAACCGAGGGCGGCAAAAATTTGTCAAACGACGGCATTTTTAAAACGCAAATGTCAAAAATTTGCCCTACACGGACGCAAATCCCTTGCCTTTAAACGCGCGCGACAATATAATATAGGAAGTTCGGAGGAGTTATGGCGGGACTGCTTATTGCCGTTATATATCTTGCGTTTGTGAGCCTCGGCTTGCCCGATTCCCTGCTTGGCGCGGCGTGGCCCGTCATGCACGTGGAGATGGGTGTGCCCGTCTCGTATATGGGCATAATATCCATGGTGATAGCGGGTTGCACCATAATCTCAAGCCTACTTTCCAACACGCTGATAAACAAGCTCGGCACGAGATGGGTGACGGTGATAAGCGTATTCATGACCGCCGCCGCGCTGTTTGGATTTTCATTTGCATCAAAACTTTGGATGCTACTTATATTTTCCGTCCCCTACGGCCTCGGCGCGGGAGCGATAGACGCCGCCCTCAACAACTATGTCGCCCTTCATTTCAAGTCGAGGCAGATGGTTTGGCTGCACTGCTTTTGGGGCGTAGGCGCGATAGTAAGCCCGTTTGTGATGAGTTTCGCTCTCACTAACGCGGTGTGGAACGAGGGCTATCGCATAATAGGCTACGTGCAACTTGCGATAGGCGTGATACTGCTGCTCACTCTGCCATTGTGGAAAAAGGCGGGCGGATCCGCCGCCGAGGACAAGCCTAAAAAGCTTCGCCTCGTCGAGGTGTTCAAGCTTAAAGGCGCGCCTCTCATAATGCTTGCTTTCTTTGCGTACTGCGCCGCAGAGGCGACGGCTATGTATTGGGCGAGTACGTATTTCGTGGAGGCAAAACATCTTGCGAGCGAGCTTGCCGCGAAATTTGCCTCGCTCTTTTATATAGGTATGACCGTGGGCAGATTTTTAAGCGGCTTGATATCGGACAAGCTCGGCGACAAGCGCATGATACTCACGGGCACCGCGGTGCTGAGCGTGGGACTGATATTGCTGTTTATCCCCTCAGGCAACTACGCCCTCGCGCTTGCGGGATTCTTGATATTGGGGCTTGGCTGCGCGCCCATATACCCCTGCATAGTGCACTCCGCGCCTGTCAACTTCGGCACGGAAAACTCGGGCGCCGTCATAGGCGTGCAGATGGCGTTTGCGTATGTCGGCAACACGTTTATGCCGCCGCTATTCGGGCTTATCGCAAGCATAGCGGGCTTTGAGATAATGCCGCTGTATCTTATTGTATTCTTTGCCGCAATGCTTGTCCTCGTGCTGTTGTGCTTTAAGACGGCGGGCAGATATCGCTCCGCCTTTATGCCCGCGCCCGAATATACGAATATTCCAAAAACTCACGACATATCCGAGGTTTCGACAAACACCGACAATACGGCTGACGCTGCGACAAAAGCCTCAACACGCGACAACGACTCAGACCAAATATAATAAATGACTCATTTGGTAAAACGTGACCATACAACATCTTTATTATCATAAAACGACATATCAACTACGGTTTTTGGCAGAGACCAACAAAAACCGCTCCACAAAAATGAGGTGAAAAATGACGCAAGAGACTACCTTGCAAAAGGAAAAAGCGGAATATGAGCGCATGACGAAGTCGCCCGTTTTCTCTCTTGTGCTCCGCCTGTCCATACCCACGACTTTTTCAATGCTCATCACCTCGATATACAACATCGCGGACACATTTTTCGTATCCTCTCTCGGGAACGCGGCTACAAGCGCGGTGGGCGTTGTCTACTCCATACAATCCATAATACAGGCCGTGGGCTACGGTTTCGGCATGGGGACGCAGAGCCTCATCTCGCGAAAGCTCGGCGAACAGAAAAACGACGAGGCAAACCTAATCGGCACGTCGGGATTTGTGGCGTCCTTCATAATGGGTTGCGTAATGCTGCTCGGGCTCATAAACCTGCCCTCGCTCATGCGCATATTCGGCTCTACGGAGACCGCCCTGCCCCACGCTTGCAGCTACGGTTTTTGGATACTCATCGGCGCGCCGCTCTTCTGCTCCTCATTCGTGCTCAACAACATACTGCGCGCGGAGGGCAAAGCTATGTACTCGATGGTGGGGCTGTGCAGCGGCGGCGTCGTCAACATAGGGCTGGACGCACTGTTCATACTGGGTCTCCACATGGGCGTGGAAGGCGCGGCTATCGCCACAATGATAAGTCAAGCGCTGTCCTTTTTGATATTGCTGTCCTTCTTTATCTTCAAACGCTCCATAGTGCGCATTAACCCGCTCAAGACGAGCCGCAAGCCGAGCGACTATTTCCACATCTTCCTCGTAGGTTTGCCGACGGTGTTCCGCCAAAGCTTGGGGAGCGTCGCCACCGCGTCGCTGAACATCGCCGTAAGACCATACGGGGACGCCGCGATGTCCGCAGTGAGCATAGCGAACAAAATATATATCCTGCTCCGCAGCATGCTCATAGGCGTAGGACAGGGTTTTCAACCTGTAGCAGGTTACAATTACGGCGCAAAAAAGTACGATCGTGTGCGCGAGGCGTTCAATTGCGCCGTCGTCATAGGCACGCTGTACGGAGTCGTCGCCGCCGCCACTCTATATATGCTGTCGGGACAAATAATGGGCATTTTCAGAGCGGGAGACGAGGAAGTCGTCGCGATAGGCGGGCAGATGCTGCGTTTTTTGAGTTTCGCGCTGCCCGTGCTCGGCTACTCCACATTCGTAAATCAACTCTATCAATGCCTCGGCTTTGTCGCGCCCGCGACCTTCCTCGCGTCATGCAGACAGGGCATATTCTTTTTGCCGCTTATCGTCACGCTGCCCGCGTATATGGGGCTCGTCGGCATAGAGATGACGCAGATGATCGCGGACATCCTCACCTTCGCGATATCCATCCCCTATCACATCTTCATTTTCAAGTGGGAGTTGCCACTCTCTTTGATGCCGAAAACCTCACGGCGTAACTAGCGTAAAACCGCTCGCTCCGCAAAGTCGCTCGGACATGACAAGTACCTTGTATAGGGACACTCGGACAGAGGATACTAGAGTTCAAGCACGAAAAGCGTTGGAGTCTCGGACATTGGAGTGAAAGACCCAACCTCTCCCTTCGTTACGTGCAGCGATGATAACGCCGGTCTGAGGGATATTTGGGGACCCCAAAATAATTACGAAGTGATTTTTTGGGGTAAAGGCACACTGCACTCAGGACTCCCCGGCTATACCCCACAAAAAATACTTTTTGCGGGGACCCCGATCTAAAACCCCATAAAATTCGTTCCACTCA
>CANPWB010000004.1 GCA_947581925.1 uncultured Clostridia bacterium | reverse complement strand
TGAGCGCCCTTTATACATGGGGATGTTTCGACTTCGCTACGCTCCGCTCAACATGACAGGTTGATATATGCTGTCATCCTGAGCCTGTCGAAGGATCCCCTGGTCCGAGCTGTCATTCCGAGCTTGTCGAGGAATCCCCGGGTGCAGAGTGAGCGCCCTTTATACATGGGGATGTTTCGACTTCGCTACGCTCCGCTCAACATGACAGGTTGATATATGCTGTCATTCCGAGCATCGTCGAGAAATCCCTTTGTCCGAGCTGTCATTCTGAGCGGTTTATCATCATTCGGGCAGTTTGCCTATGGACGTGATCGTGCAGGTGCCGCTTTCAAAGTTCAGCGTCAGTTGATACGTCCCGCTCAGCGGTCCGAGCTGCTCTTTATAGCTTTCCGTCGCCGCGTCGTAAACCATCTCGCGCTGCTCCGCCTCCACAATGTAGCTGCCGTCCGCTTGGAGCGTGAACTCCCGCACATACAGCGTGTCCGTGCCGTCGCCGCTCGGCAGCATCAGCGAGAGACTCAATATCGTCTTGCCGTCTTTGTCAAGCAGGACGACAACCTTTTCCGCGCCGTTGCCATTCAGCACCACGCGTGACGCGGCTTTTTCCGCACTGTAGGTGAATGTCTTGCTCTGCTCATCCAGCGTCACGGTGACAAAGTATCTGTCGTTCAAATAATTGTAGCTGAACTCATACGTGTCGCCCGATATCGAAATCATCTGCCACGTGCCGCGAGTCTCGACAACGATGTCCGCCCCCGCCGTGTTTTTGAACTGTTTCAGACAGCCCGTCATGCAAACGCTCGAGGACAGAGATCTGCCGTCGCCATAAAACTCAAGATAGACATAGCTGCCGTCCGTCGCCGCGTATGGTCCGCGCTTGTCATTGAGCGTCGTCGTGTATGTGAAACTTCCGTCCGCGCCAAGCCTCAGAGTCAAGTTGCACTTGATAGCGTCATATTGCGCCCCGGCTATCGTCACGCCGTCAAGTTTGACATCGGTCATCACCGGGCTGTTGCCCGTCACGGTTATAACCCCCGCCTTCCCCGCGAACGTCGCGCTTACCGTTGTACGCGTCATCGGGGCGTATCCTTCGCTGTCGGGGATCTCCTCCACCTTGTAGGTGTCCAAATCTATGACAAGCGTCTCGCCTTTGGTTGTCTCATAGTTGAGTTTGCCGGCGCGCTTCGCCAGCACATAGCTTTCGCCGCCCGCCTTGAAGGATATCTTGCCGCCCTTGTACGTGCCGCTGACAGTCTCATAGCCGCCGCTGCCATTGTAGGCGTAAAGCGTCAACGTCTCGCCTTCGAGCGCGTAGACATATGTGTCATACGCCGTCTCCAGCCTTCCGCCGACTGTCACGGGCAAAAGCGTCGTGATGTCTATCCACTCGCCTGCGATAGCGCTATTTTCGTTTGCGCGCACCGTAGCGCGCCCCGCATACTTCGCCCAGCCGCTGACTGTCGTCGTATAAAGCGCAAGCGCGTCCGCCACAGTTGCCACGCTCAAGCGGTAGCCGCTGTCTATACGGTCAAAAACCTTGTCGCCCATAAGCGGCGCGTCAAAGTTCTCCGCAAACTCAAGCACGAACAGCGCAGGATACTTTTCACCCCCGCATTGGCTGAACGCCTCGTCGCCGATACGCTCTATACCTGCGCCGAGCGAGACTTTTGTGAGGACATCGCAAGCCTCAAACGCCTGCGCGCCTACCGCCTTCGCCGCGGGAAGAGCTATGCTTTCAAGCGAGGTGCAAAGCGCAAACGCCGACTCGCCGACAGTCTCCAACTTGTCCGCCTTCACGCTCACGAGCCCGCTGCAACCCTCGAACGCGGATTTTCCGACCTCCGTCGCATTTTTCAGATCCACGCTCACGATGTACGGGATGTACGCGAACACGCCCTGCGCCACCGACTTCACATCGTCGGGCAATACGATGGACAGATTTGTCGGATTTTCCGTCTTGCAATTGTAGGAGAGCAGCACCCCGTTTTCGACCTCGAACTCGGGTTTATTCTTTTCCGCGGCTACGCTTGTCAGCTTGTAGGGGCAATCCGTCCACGCCGCCTTGTACGCCTCGAGAGCGCTGTCGGGCACGTAGATTTTGAACGCTCCTGCCATAGGCCAACGGAAAGGATTGTTTGCGTCGCTCCAATCTATGCCCTCGATGGGTTCCTCTCCCTCGAAAACTACCGTCGTGAGACTGTACCAATTTTCAAACGCGCGCGCCCCTATTTTGGTTACGCTCGCGGGTATGGTCACGTGCGTAAGATTGACGTTCGTATTTTTATAACTCAGCGCGTCCGCCGCGATCTCCGTCACCTTTTCGTTTGGAATTACGATGACCGCAGATGTGCCAACATATCCCGTTAGAACACCGTTTTCAATCAAAAGACCCGTCGTGTTCAGCGCGAATGTGCCATTGTCCCAATCAATGTCGAAATTTATCGGCGCTCCTGCGACTCCCGCCTCGCTGTACGGGGTGAAGCATATGACCGTTTCCGCAAGCATGCTTATTGCGCCGCTCATCTCGTCCGACGTACCGCCCACGGTGTAGACCGCCGCGTTGTAGCCGCCGAGAAGGAGCTTGCCTCCGTTGCCGCTCGCGTCATTCAGCTCGACATCCAACTTTTGCTCATAACGCATGTATATGTAGACCGTGGCGCTGTCGTCGTCCACGATCGAACCCAATACGAACTTGAAACTCTCGCCCGTAGGCTCGCCATTTTTGTTTTGCGGTTGATAGAACCACTCGCCGCTCTCATCAATGCAATTTTCCGTGCCGTAATAGACGCCCTCGGAAATAAGTTGTGAAAATTTTTCAGTCTCGGAGTCATAGCCCATAACGCGCGCATATCCGTCGCCCGAAAGTTGAAGCACTTCGCTGTCAATAAGCTCGCTGCCAATGACTCTGTATTCAAAAAACTCGCCGCTCTCGCCGCCGTGCATCACAAAGCTCCCGTCGAATTGCGCTGTCTCAGGCAAAGTCGCGGGGAGCGTATCGAGAAGGTCAAAATAGAAACCCTTCTCGGGATCGTCGGAAAACAGGAAAGTCCAATCTTCATAGACGTCGTCGTAGCTGTATCTACCCGGCTGGCTTTGCGTAGCGCCGCCGCTGTTCAATATTTCCGAATACGCAGCGATGCCGAAACCGTCAAGAGACAAAATATAGTTCAACGCGTAATCGCGTGTTACATAGTCATAACGCAGATACGTGCCCGCCTCTTTGCCGCCTACCTTATACGTAGACGCGCCGCTAATAAGCCTGCATATCTTCTTGCTGACCTTGCCGTCCTCAAAGACGAACTCGTCAAAGCCGTAATCGGCAGCGGCTTTCGTAAGCTCCGCATTCTCGCGCACGTCATCGACCATGCGATAATATGTCGAACCGTCGAAATACACAATGTCGGAGTCATCGTCGGCATTCTTATAGCCGCGATGCCATATCGCCTTGAACGTCGCGTTGCCCTTCAGCTCGAACGCGGTATTCGGGATAGGATCGCCGCTGTCATACGCGCCATCAAATCCGACGAAACGCCAACCGTCGCGCGTGAACGCATTTTCAAAGTTGCCGCTCACGACCACGCCGTATGGATAGCGCTGCGCCTCCATAGTCCCGTCGCCGCCGTTTGCGTCAAAGCTAACCGTGTACATCTTGCGCGCCAAATAAACTTTCAACACGTTTTTGCTCTCATCCTCATCGAGGTTGAGGCTGAGTTTTTCATTCTCGTTTGCCTTGCGCTCAAAGCCCTCGGGAGAATATGCAAGTTTTTCCGGGACGGAGACGACGCTCCCGACATCGCCCGAGAAACTGTCCGTCTTGTCAAGCTCGTATCCGTCTGTCGCCGTCTTGTCTTTATTCAGTTTTTCAAGATAATATTCAAGCTTATACCCTACGCTTTCAGAGCCCTCGTTCGCGACATATTTCGCATAAAATGTTGCATTGTGAGCGGGCATCTTATCGGGTGCAGGTTGCGCGTCCTCGCCAAATGCGGGGTCGTCATACCAACCCGCAAATTCAAAACCGCCCTTAACGGGAGCATCCGGCAGATCTATCTCACTGCCCGCTTTGCCGCTCAACGTTTCGACAACGGCGTCGTCCGCAATGAATGTCAATGTGTATATTTTTATTTTGTCGCAAGCAAAAAACAGCGTCCCGATGAGCGCGCACACGCATATAACAAAAAATATTATAAGGGAATTCTTTATAAAGCTGTTTTTCATCAATTGAACCTCCGATAATTGCCCGATCTTATGCCCATTCAGCCTACGACGACGCATCTTTGAACGCGCATAACATTAGAGAAGCCGTGTATTGACTCCAATCCATCACAAATTCGATTGAGTTTTCTCACAAAATGCTTCATATCGCTCCTATACGGAAATTCATTTTGTTATATGACAATGATAGCCTACAACGGCATTTCTGTCAACTTTTTTTACATACATTTTCTTAATATTTATTTAATCTGTTATTAAAATATGCATTATAGCTCAAAAATTATACAAGTTTAAATGCCAAATTTTGCATATTTATAAATAGATGAATAATATACGCATAAACTTTACTTTTAAAACTATATTTTTCGCTTTATATTTTTTAACAAATCCCGCGAATGTTTGTGAAAATATTTCGGATTTTTGCCGGACAAGTAAAAATGAGCTCATCCATTTTGGATAAAGCATTCCTCGCAGAATGATAACTCACATAGCTTACTGCGCGGGTCACAATGTTTTAATCGTTTGTTTAAAATATCGTGTCCTTCGCACAACATGCCGCAATGCACTATAGTCACCTGAAAGTTTTCGTACAACGTCTTTGCCGGGGCGTAAATCAAAAACGTCTTACCTGTGCCCCGTCCTCCCGTTATCGTATAACTTAAAACCCTGCCGCCGAGCATAGACGAAGGTATCTTGTTTTTGATTTCAAAGCGGAGCCTAAAGAAAGCGAGCTCTAATTTGCGGAAAATATTAAAATCCCAACCTGTATCGGATACAGGTTGGGACGCATTGCAAAAGATTCGTGACTTTCTCTATGCGGTCTCATCGTCTGAGATCTCGCCATCTTCACCGCTGTCTATGACGGTGATTTTTGGCACTACCGCAATGTTGGTTTGAGTTTTCTGGGCGCTTGCCAATGCACCGTTAACGTGCGATCTCGGGATTGCAATGGACGCGTATGTTTCATCCGAGGACATATCGTCATTTATCACCCAATAACCGCTGACAATTTTGTCGGCACGCGTGTCGCCACACAGCCCTCCTACGCATCTCATATAGTCGGTGCCCGGGACATTGTTGTAAAGCTCGCACACGTCATATTCTTTCTCGTTTCCCTTATCAAGCAAGGTCACGTATTCATTGCCGAAATGCCTTATCATTTCCTGTTCAGCATCATCAAACGCAGCGTTTTTAAAATCATCGTTGAGCCACTCGCTCAAGGAGCTGTCCTGCCATTCGCACTGTTTCAACTCCGTATTGTAACTGCGGCTGTCCAGCCCATATTTGGAGGACAGCGTAACCGTTTGCCCTTCGGCGTCGGCATCCACGACGCGCCACGGTATAGGATCGAAACCAAAACAATACAAGGTGTTGGGGCTAAAACCTGCGATTTGCTGTCCATATCGCGGAGCCGCCATGCGGACATCTTGATTTTCATATTCGGCGCGATATATAGTGAAATACACGGCGCGATACTTTCTCCCATTGATGACTTCGTCTCTGTACCATGTGTATGGTTTACCATTTGATTTTCTGCACATAATCGTCCAGCCGTTGCTGTCGTCGCGCGACGGAAATCCCAGCTGCCTGAAATAGTCTTTGATCCTTTCGTCTGTGCAGAGACTTTGCGGATAAGCTCCAAAAGAATAGTTCCTGCTCGAGCGATAAAGCACGGGAGGCACATACAGCATTTCCATTACTTGCGCGGCTTCCTCCTCTTTCGGAATGGAGGAGATCATATTTTTGCCGTTGGCTTTGCGCGCAAAGTTGGCATAGTCCAGCCCGTCTTCGGGGAGAAATGCCTTTCCGAATTTGCTGCCCGGGAGCGCCACATCGTCTCTTTCACCGTCGAAACGTATATAAGCGATCCTGCTCACGCTTGCCATTTTATCGTTGAAAAATCTAGTGATGAGCCGATTTATGCGCTGGTCCGGAGAGTCGTCATAAAGCACAAACATGCAGTTACTGTTTTCGGTGGCGTACAGCAAATTTGCCTCGTACGCGTCAACGTCGAATTTTCCGCCGTCCAAAAACTTCGTTTTGTCGGGGATATAGACGTTGCGCATTCCGCAACGCTCAAGCGTTTTGGCAATACGATATGCCCAATCTTTGCCGTTGACGTAGTCTGCCCTGGTGCTGTTGAGGTCCTCGATGTCATCCTCGTATACGATCACCACGTTGTAAAACTTTTTCGTCTCCGCAAGATCGGCATATATTCCGTCCATATATTCGACTCTTTGCGCAACGTTGTCAAGCGCAGCCACGTCGCTGCCTATAATCTCGTTTTTGAAAAATTCATTTTTCAAATCGCAAATCATGCGAGTGACGCTCTTGGCAGACTTTTTGCGGTTGCAAATAAACAGCGAATACGGCTCATGGAGAGTGAAGTCGATATCTTTGCTTGCATTGAGCGGTATGATAAACTTGTCCGCAAACATTTTGCAGTATTTTGCCTGCGCATATACGAAATCCGAACCGGCTAAAGCCTTTTTACTCACTGCGCCTCCAAGTTTTGTCTGCGCATTTGCCCAGCTTTGTTCTTTCAACGACCTGATGCCGTCGCGAAACTCGTTGCCGAAATCGTCATCCAACAGAATTTGAATGGATATCTCGTGTCGGCATGACGGACATATCACATAGCTATGCCCACTGCGTTGGGCTTGCTCTATGAGACTTTGCGGAATATCATAATCATCAATGGGACATTTCATAATTGCTGCTCCTTAGATTTGACTGAAGTTGCTGTATGTGACAGATGCTCCCGCATCTTCGAATATTTGGCCATAGCGCTTGAGGCTGTCATGCAAGATGACATTTTGTATAAAGTCGATCGAGGACAACGCCGATTTGTTGATCTTGACGCCCGGAGAGGATATGACCAGAGTATTTATTCTTGCGTTGGCGAAGAATTTCGATTTGATGTGCTTTGCCGAAGTGATGCGAAGTGTGTCGATCTCCGTTGCGTCCGTCAAATAGCTGAGGCGGTAATGCAATATCCTCGTCGCCCCGACAAACGGTACGGACACAGTGCGCAACGAATGACAGCCATCGAGTATGCCGCTGCCCATCGTTTTCACGCTGTCCGGCATCACGAAATTCTCAAGCGTCATGCAATCTTTGAACGCATTCATTTCGATTTTTTTCAGCGAATCGGGCAATTCAATGCTGTTCAAAGATATGCAGTCTCTGAACGCCGCCTTTTTGATATGCTGGATATTGTCTCCGAATACGATTTTGTTGAGCGACATGCAATTCCTGAATGCCCTTATGCCTATGGTTTTGACATCGTTGCCAAAGTATACATTGGTGAGAGAATCGCAGTCTCTGAACGCCTGTTTGCCTATTGTCGCCACGCCGTCCGGTATGTATACCGTCGTAAGCGCGTCACAGTCGCGGAAAGCGTTGAGGTGCAACCTCTTTACGGAGTTCGAAATCGTGAGCGTACTCAACGCGCTGTCTCCTCTTGCCACTTCGTCGCCGATAAATGTGACGGAATCGGGTATGTGCAGCTCCTCAAGCTGTGTGCAA
The DNA here is from genome assembly GCA_947581925.1 of uncultured Clostridia bacterium. GTDB lineage: Bacteria > Bacillota > Clostridia > Christensenellales > CAG-917 > CAG-475. Next base: position 87,703 of record CANPWB010000004.1, on the reverse strand, counting down.
TTCTTGAACGCCCTTGCCCCTATCTTCTTCAGCGTGTCGTACATTTTGATGTCCGTGAGCTGTGAGAACGACTTGAAGGCGTCCATTTTGATGCGTTCGACTCCTTGCAAATCGACGCTTTCAAGCACATTTTTCGCGCCGGAGAATGTGAAACTTCTCACGTTCTTGGTGTCTGTAAGCACTATTGACGTGACGTTTGCGCCTCTGCCGAAGGTGTGGCGATAGCCCGAACCCGTTATCGCACGAGACTTGCCGAGGAATGGCAATGTGGCTTTGTACAAATTGTAGCAGGACGCAAACGCGTTGAGCCTTATTGTCTTTACGTTGTCGGGAATGACTATCTCTTGCAGGTTGTAGCAGTCTTTGAACGCCTCTTTGCCTATCTCCTGCAAGGACGACGGCAAGTTGATGTCGTATATGCCAGTGCCCGCAAACGCGCGCTTGCCTATCTTTTTAACGCCCTCGCTGAATCGGACGTCTATAAGTGCGGAGCAATTTCTGAAAAGTCCTTCGGGCAAAGCCGTCATATTGGCGGGCAACACCACATCCTCAAGCGCTTGACAGTTTTCAAACACGTTTTTGCCGAATTTCGCATCGACGTTGTACATATCGACGCTCGTGAGATCGAAACAGTTTTTGAATGCGCCCGCGTTCACTTTTTCAAGATTTTCGCGCAGGATGACTCTCTTGAGGCCGCTGTTTGCGAATGCGTTTTTGCCTATCTTTACAGGGTACAGCGACGAGAACGTCTCAAGCGAAGTGCAGCCGTTGAATGCGTCTGCGCCTATATTTTCAAGCGCGGACATATGTTCTATGCTCACAAGATTTGCACAGCCATAAAACGCTTTGTCTGAGATGACCTCCACTGCGTTCAGATCCACTCTGTTGAGTTGCGGGCAATTGCGGAAAGCGTTTTTGCCGATACGCGTCACTCCGTTGCCGCCTACGACGCGTTCAAGCGCCTCGCAGTCGCGGAAGGTGTTCCACTTGATCGTTGACAGGCTGTCGGGCAATCTTATCTCAACGAGGGACGAACATTTTCTGAATGCCGCTTCTCCGACGGAGGTCAGCTGGTCGGACAGCTCAACATATTGCAAGGAGGCGAAACCCTTAAACGTGCGCATGCGCACTTTCTCCACATTGTACGCAATGAGTCTCTCAAGCTTGTTTTGGCTGCCCGCGAACATGCTGCTGCCCAAAAATCCCATATCGGTGATCGTGATGTCCGAAACGGGCGAATCGTTGCCGAAAATGTGTCTGTAACCCTCGACATACAGCGCTCTTGACTTGCCGAGGAAAGGCAATGTCGCTTTAAAGAGCATGTCACAGTTGCCAAACGCTTTTTGACCGACTGTCTTTACGGTGTCGGGGATCACGATGCTATAAAGCGAATCGCAATCGTAAAATGCCTTCTGTCCTATCTTTAAAATGCCATCGGGCAGTACAATGTCCGTCAATCCGCAGCCCATAAACGCCTGCTTGCCAATCTTTTCGGTGCCGGAATTGAACTTCACGGTGGTCAGCGCGGCGCAGCCCGAGAACATGCCGTCCGGGATATTGATCATATCGCTTGGCAATTGCACATATGCAAGCGCATTACAGCCCTTAAACACATTTTTGCCGTACTTTGCGCCCGAAGGGAGAATGACTTCCGTCAACCTGCCGCAGTTTTCAAACGCGCTGTCGCCAACGTTTTGGACAAAATCAAAGTCGAACTCCAAAATGCCGCTTTCCGCAAAGGCTTGCTTGCCGACTTTGGCGATCTGGTCAAAATCCACGCTCTCGAGCATGGGACATTTGTAAAAAGCTTTGTTGCCCAAATTCTTGAGCAAATCGCCGCCGAGAACGGACCTCAGCACCTTGCAATTGCGGAATGCTCCGTTGCCGAGAGTTTCAAGCGTGGACGGCAATTCGACCTCTTCAAGCGCGCTGCAGTCGCGGAAAGCGTTGTTTCCGATCTTTGTAATATTGCCCTTTATGATGACCTTTACAAGGCTGTGCGCGCCTCTGAACGCGTAATCCTTGATGTTGTTGTCGGAGGTGAGCGTCAAAATCTTCACATTACAGTCGCTGCCAAAAAGGTATTTGACATTCTTCTTGTTGCCGGGCTTTTTGCCGACGAAAGGCAAGGAGAGCGTTTCGATGTTGCTACAGCCCTTAAACGCCCTGTAGCCTATGTGCTCCGCGTCGGGAGATATCGTGACGGAAGTGAGGTTTTCGCAGTTTTTGAACGCCTCCTGCCCTATATACGTTGCGTTTTGAAGCACATTTGTCTCATAAAGAGCATTGCAATCCATAAACGTCTTGTTTCCTATCCTGTCGAGGGCAGACGTATCGCCGACGACGAATCTGCCAAGCGAACCGCACTTGAAAAACGCCTTCTTACCCAGCTTTTCAAGCCTGTCGATGTCTTTGACCGAGCTGAGCGAGCCGCATTTTGCAAACGCAGAATTGCCAATTTCCGTCACGCCGGGGGCGGAGATATAGGCCAGATTTTCGCAACCGTAAAACGCAAAATCGGGTATCGCTGTAATGTTGTCGGAGAGTGTGATATAACCAAGATTTTTGCAGCCGTAAAAGGCGCGCGCATGGATATACTCAATATTATCGTTTATCTCTATGCTTGAAAAATCATTGTTGTAAAAAGCGAACCAGCCGACTCCGATCACCTGTTTGCCGTCAATTTCGTCGGGCAAAACGAGATGATCCATATCGTCGTCCACGAGCCCTGCCACCTCGATATAGCCGTCATAAGCCTTGCGATAGTAAAAGTCGTCGTCGTATCCGTCGTAAAACTCATAGAACCAGCAAACCGAACCGACAGAAAACAGGGATATGATTGACATGCAGATCGTGTTTGCGACCACCGAGCGCGTGAAATAGCGGTATTCGGGACGCTTGCGCCGCCTGCGCGGAGTCCGCAATACGCCCCATGCGAAGAGCACGACGGACAGCAGCCAAAGCGCGAGCACAGCGATTATGACCAAAGTCATCGGCATGTTTTTGAGCAGAGTGTACTGATACATGAAGGATATTACGATAGTCGGGACCAACGCGATAGCGCAAAGCACAAACGGAACGATCTTGAAATTTTTGTCGTTGCGCCTTGCCCTGTCCTCTTTGAAAGCGGCGTTTATCTGCCTGACGAAACCATCGAAATCGTGATCTATGAGAGTATTTTTGATCGTATAGATGTCGTATTTGCGGACATCGTTGAGCCGTCTTATGCCGATCTCATTCAAAGCGTCGCTCGCTTCATCGCTGAAAATGCCAATCCCTACGCTGAAAGCTTCGCCCGAAATACGAAGTGTGACGGGATGATGATAATGTTTGATCTTGTGCCAGCTTCTGACGATAGCAAGCGACTCGGCTATATCTTGAAGTATGGCGTTTTTGAGCACTTTGACGACCTCGGGCGTCTTTTTGATAAACAGCTCGATGAAGTCTATTTCGGGGATAGCCCACACTTCCTGTATGAGTACGGGAAGATCGGACTCTGCCTCCCTATGGCTGAGCACATAGGAAGTAAGGGCGTCCTCAGCGTCCTGCCACTCCTGCTCTGTCATGCCCGTCTCGCCTTGCTTCGTCGCCTTTTTGTATGCCCTACTGAGGGGTATACGCGGCACTTTGCCCAAACGATTGCCCGACTTAAGCTCCGACAAAACGTACAGATCGCCGTTGACGCTGACTTTACAGCCCAACCTTGTATAAAGGATCGCACTGTTGTTGAGCGCGTCCGTATTCAGCGATCCTAGATAAATTTGCGATTTTTCAATAATAGCCTTACTCATTGCTTATGCGAAAATTATTCTTCCGCTTTGACCTCCACCGTCTTGTTCAGTTCTGCGTCTGAGACGCCTTCAATTGTGTAGTTTCCGCTGTCTTTTCCCGTAACGCCCGTGACCTTGAACGTGTAGGTGCCCGGTTGCGTAAAGTCAACGGGATCTTCGACCTTTTGTCCGTTGAATTGTATTTCCACCTCGAGGCGGACTTCCTCTTCGCCGACCTTGTTTGTCACTGTGACGCTCCAATCGCCGAGAGAGTTTTCATCGACGCTCCACTCAAGCTTGACTTTGCACTGCTCGATCGTCAACGTTGCCGTCGCGTTTATCGTGCCCTTCAACGTGTAGTTTTCATTGTCGAGTACTACTGTCGCGGAGTGCTCGCCTACAGCAGTGAACTCATTGTTTCCTGCATAGTGGCAATCGACATTTGCCCCGTCATCTGCGCCTTTCACTTCCGCTTCGAGTTTGTGCGAGGCTCCGTCATATTCGACGCTGTCGTTGCTCCACTCGATTTTGACCTGTTGCGGATCGACGGTGAATGTGCAAGAGGTTTCTACGCCGCCATCCAGAGTGTAATTATCGTTGTCGAGTTTGGTAGCTTGAACGGTGTATTTGCCGACTTTGGTCACAGTCGCAGTGGCGCCTATTGTCGCCTGTATATCGGTCGCGCTGACAGTATACTCTGAGACAGTGACGCTGTCGCTTGCTTGTATGTTTGCGACCGTGGCTTCAAGCTTCATCTCATTGACGCTTGAATACGTGATCCGGCTTTGTCCCCAACTCAGTTGAACTTCAAGCGGGGCGATCGTCAGCTTTGTCGTAATATAACCCACGCCGTCCAATGTGTAGTTGTTGCTGTCGAGCTTGCTCACGGTGATGATATGCTCTCCCGCATCGGTAAATGCGTTGCCGCTTTCATCATAGTTAAACCCGACTGTTACTTTGTCCTCTACGCCTCTAACGGTCGCTTCGCGTTTGTGCGAGGCTCCGTCATATTTCACATAGCTTGCGCCGTCCCACAAAATGTTGACTTTCTGTGGGTTGACGGTAAAGTCGCTCTCGGGATTTGTGCAACCAGTCAAAGTGTAATTGTCGCTGCTGAGCGATGTCGCGCGGACGGTGTATGTGCCGACATTGTACGCTTGATTGGAATACATCAACGGCGAGCTTTGATTTTTATCGGTGATAGTATACCCGGTGACAGTGACGCTGTCGCTGCCTTTTCTGTTGCTGACCGTGGCTTCAAGCTTCATCGCATTGACGCCTGAATACGTGATTTTGTCGCTCCCCCAGCTGAGCGTAACTGCAAGCGGGTCGATCGTCAGAGTTGCCGTCTTGCCTTCCGCTCCGTCCAAGGTGTAGTTGGCGTCGTCGAGCGCGCTCACGGTGATAGTATGCGTGCCTACGTCTTTGAAACTGTTGCCGTTTAGATATTCAAAACTGACATTATGCTGCCAGTCGTCCTTGCCTACAACTTGCGCAGTGCGAGACTGATTGTAGCCATTGTAAACCTTGGTTTCGGCACCGTTCCACGAAATGCTGACCTGCTGCTTGTTTATCGTAAATTGACGCGTGCCTGTCGTACAACCTTTCAGCGTATAATTTGTATTGGTGAGCGAGGTGGCATGGACCGTATATGTGCCGACACCAAGTTTCAAGCTGGTAGAAGAATTGCCCACAACACTCCCTGAAGAAGAGGTGATAGTATATCCCACATTGACAGTGTCATCAACCCCGTCTCTATTTTTTAAATTCGTGACTTTTGCTGTGGGGCTATTATTGCCATAGTAAGAATAGGTAAGATTTGTGGGGTCCGTCCACGCGAGATTGACCGTATGCTGAGTGATAGTAAGGACCTTTGATATGTCTCCCTGCGCACCCGTCAACGTGTAGTTGCTGTCCTTAAGGCTGTCAATGGTGATCGTATGATCCCCTGCGTCCTTAAACTCGTAGCTGCCTCTATAGGTAAACGAGACAGATTTGTTGTCATTTTTGCCTGTCACATTCGCCGTGAGAGTGTGCGAGACTCCGTCATATTCCACGTTTGTTTGACCGGACCATTCGATCTTGACGGGTTGCTGCGCGATCGTCATCGTCGTGCTTTTGCTGCTACTGCTGCTACCCAAAGCATAGTTTTTATTGCCAAGGTCTTCGATTGTAAAGGTATAAGTGCCTGCATCTGTGCCGCTGTTCCCCGATCCGTTCGCGCTACTGGATGAAGTGTTCGGTTTAGTGTATCTATAAGTGTAAGTGAAACTAAAGCTATCATTTGATACTTTGTTGGCTACTGTTGGAGTCGCCGTCTTTGCGGTCCCGTCATATACAAGCGAAGGCGAAAAGCTCCAAGAGATGTTTGCAGTAAGCTTATTTACCGTATATTCCCTCTTAACGGACTCATTGTTTTTGAGGCAGTAATTGGTGTTGTCAACGGCGGTGACGTAAGCCGTATGCGTCCCTGCGTCTTTGAATGTGTTTTGATCATATGTGAGCTTCACTTGGTCACCACCCACAAGGTTGGTTATTCTTGCAATCACCGTTCTGGTATTGCCATTGTACACGAGATTGTCAACGGATGTCGCGGTGCCATCCTCATACCATTCAAGAGTGACCTCGCGCTTATTGATCGTATAGTTATGAGTGACGTTTTTTGCGCCGTTCTCAAGCGTGTAGTTCTGGTTGTCCAGCGCGGTTGCTTTGATTGAATAGTTTTCTCCCGCATCTTTTGAATTTACGGGGTCGTTTGATGTCGCGGACGCATAATCGATCACGTTGACGGTTTCTCCGTTGAATGTGAATGACGCAGTCGGGTGTTGTATATCCCCGTTGTATGTGAATGTGTCTTGCGTCCATTTCAGCTCGACCGGTTTCGGATCTATCTTCCATTCAAGAGCGCTGTTTTGAGGATCGATAAAATAATTTTTATCGCCGCTCGACACGGTGGCGTGATAGGTGCCGACATCGTGTTTTGAATTTTCGTCATATTTCAAATTCAGAGAGTCTCCGGAGTACACTAAGCCGTCAACGTCGCTTGTTGCATTAAAATCATAATTCGCTGTCACAGTCTGATCGGAATTATTGTATATCCACGGCTCTTCGTAGGTCCATGTGACACTCACTCGCTTTGCGTTTATTGCCCACGAAAGCGTGAGATTTTCCTCTGCGAGCTGATAGTTGCTTGCATAAGTGCCGCTTATACCGGACACTTTCGCGGTATATGCGCCTTGATCCGTCTTTATATTATCATTGTAATTGAGGGTTATCACATCCTCTCCTCCAAGGCGTTCAACGACATCTCCTTCGATAATCTTCGTAGTGAGAGTGAAATCGTGGTTGTTGTAGACAAAGGACTCGCTGTATTCGCCGCTTCCCTTCTGTGAATTCTTATAATACCACTTGCCCGTCAGGTGGAGCGTTTTTTGCGTGATCTCAAGCGTGTAAGGGCTGGAAGTCAGCGTATAGTTGCCGGCGGCAGTGCCCGTGAGCGTAATGTCGCCATAGATGTATTTGTCAACGTCCACAACATGACCATAGTCGTCATCTTGGAAAGAATACGGCTTTGACGCGTTTTCGCTGTTGATCGTCACACTGTGCGACGCGCTTAAGCTGTTGTCGGCGCTGAGAGTATATTGCAATTTGAATCCTTCGCCTTCAAGATCCTTAGTTATGAGTCCGGCAAGCGTAAACGACGGGCCTTGATAATTGCCGTCGTAAACGAGGCTCTTTGACGTGCCGTCCACCCAGTTGAGCGTCACCTGCTGTTGGTCTATCCGCCAATTAAATGCCCTGACGCTGTCCGATGCCAAAACATAGTTGGTGCTGCTGGAGCTGTCGATGCCCGTGACGGATATGCTGTATTCGCCGGCATTTGTGCCTTTCAGCCCCTCATCGCTGAATGTAAGAGTGCCGCTGTCGCCCTCAAGGAAGTCAAGCTCATAGCTTATTTCCATTTCCTCTGCAGTGTAGGTATAGTGCAGATTGCTCAAGCTCTCAAGATCGGCGCCGTCCTTTTTCCACTTTATATGCAATTGGCGCTTACCGATCTCCCAGCTCAGCGTCACCGTCTCATCCGGCGCGTCAGTCAAAATGTAGTTGGCGTTGGCGTTGCCTTCAGCTGGATCGGCGAGTTTGGCTGTAGCTTGATGCGAGGCCACTTCTGTCCCTTTGTTGTCGTCATACTTGAGGGAAATGCTGTCGTCATGCACGGTGCCTGTGACCTTGAGCTGCAATGTATATTCGCCTTTATTGTACTCGAGGCGCGTACTGTCCGCCGTGTAATCCACGTCGCTTTGTGCGCCGTTGGAATATGTCCATCCATTCACCGTAAGATGCTTGCGCGTGATCTTCAACGTGCTTTCAAGCGCCTGCGCAGGAATCTCATAGTTGGTATTGCTAAATGCGCTGACTGTGATCTTGTATTCGCCCGCATTGCGCGCGCTGAGTATCAACTTATACTCGCTGTTATCGGGGCTCTTAGCCTCTTTTGTTGCGCCTGTGACGGTAAATTGCGCGAGCTGCACGGATGGAATGTCCGCCGCAAACAGTCCTGCCACACGCACGACAAGATCCTGCGACTCGCCGTTGTATTCAAGGTTGTCCGAAACTACCGCGAGGCTGAGCCTTACGGGTGTTATGGTGAATGACTCTTCTGAAGATATGGAATAGTTGTTCAGCTTTGCGTTTTGCGCAGCGACAAGCGCGCTTATCTGCGCCTTGTACGTCTTGGCGTCTCTGGCGAGGAAATAGACCTTGTATCCGCCGTCTGTGCCTTCGCCGCGCCTGTTCACATCGCTGTCTGTCCCGTCAAAAGCGAACATGTCTAATGTAAGCCCTTCTGCGTCATCTTTGACAAAGTCGCTGATCGTCGCAACGGCGCCCGTTTCCGCCGCCTTATATGGAACATTCGTGTCGCTGAACGCCACTTTGAGCAGACGACGAGTAATGTGCCACTCGTATGTCGCGTTTTCCACCGCGGTATCGAATTTGTAATTATTTTTGTTCTTTTCATCCAAACCGACTATCTTTGCGGTATAGTCTCCCGCATTGACGGCGCGGCTGAGATATTGGTCTTGGCTGTCATAGACAAAGCTCACATTGTCCGCCGCCAATGCGCCGTCCATCGAGGCAGTGGCGTTGTGCGTATTGCCGTCATAAACTATGCTGTTTGGAGAGTTTCCGTCAAGCTTCCAACCCGTGACCGTGATCTCTTTTGGCGATATGGTCCAATCCTGCACGCGATGTTCTTGCTCTATGCCGTCTATTGTATAGTTGGGATTGTTGACGCCGATGACCGTAGCGTGATACGTGCCCGCGTCTTTGCCGGTATTTTCGCGATATGTAAGTTGCAGATCTCTGAAGTCCGCGCTTATGATAGAGCTTGCGACAAGGCTCATGCGTATAGAGCGCTCTTCGCCGTTGTAGACGGTGGTGAATGCTTCCCATCCTTCGGAGCCCTGCGGCGCCCATTTCTCAAATACGAGTTTTCGCGGAGTGATTGTCAAACGCGCCTCGAGATGCGACTCTTCATAGTTTTGCGCCTCGTCTGGTCTGCTCTTCTTTATTGTCGCTTTGACGGTGTATTCGCCGACATTGACAACTTCTCTTTCAGATACCTTGTCGTTTTGGGCGTTGAAAAACTCGTATTCGGCGACGGTGTTTGCGGTGGCTATCTCCCCCGTATATTTCAAATTGTGGCTCTCGCCATTGTACTCCTCGCTGCCGTTTTCCAACTTCGCGGTGCCAAGATCCAACTTCTTTTTGTCGATCCTAACGGCGATGTCCATCATGCCATGCGCGACCTCGCCCGTGGGAGCGGTGATGTCGATCGTCAGCGTATACGTGCCGGTGTCGGGGACGTCCTTCAAGTTGAGGTTTTGCCCGTCGCGGAAATATTGCGGATCTTCCGACTTCGTCCAGTTGTACTTTACCGATTTCGCATTTTTGAGGATCTGATCCTTGAGCGGATGCGTGAAAGATGCGTCAAGCTGCAATGCCGACTGCTCGTCGTATGTGAAGGACGTCGTATGCTCGTCACGGCCTGTCTTTGTGGTGAGCGTGTGATCTATCGTCACTACGGGAGCGTCAAGTATCCACGTCGCTTTCAAATCGACGCTCCTGTGCAGATCCCTGCTGTCCTCAACTTCCTCTTGCCTATCTACGGTTTGCCAACTTACGCCCTGCTGCTCATAGCCGAGCCTCGTGAAACAATCAGGGAAAGAGACAAGGTCCTCGTCCGTCCAGCTGATCTTCCTCGCGGCGCCTTCGGGAGTGAATGTGCCCCAGTCGAGCTGCGCTGTGTATTCGTCTATCCACTTGGCATACAAGCTTGTGTTCCTGTAAAATGTCACGGGGCTGTTTTCGTTCATCTCGCATTCGCGAGTGAAATCGGCGTCCTCATACCAGCCTCTGAACGCGCTGTTTTCTTTCGCGCCCGCCGTACCCATCTCATGCTTGTCTTTTATGTATGCGAGCGTGTCAACAGATAGGCTTGCGCCGCTGACCGTCTTGTCCACAAGATCGGTGTAGCTTATGCTTATGCCCTTTGTCGCCGTGCCGAAAATACTGCCGATATATTGGTCGCAGCCCGTGTAAAAATCGAGACATATCTCCCCGTCGTCAAGAATGGGGCTGAAATTGGCGAGATAGTTCGGATTGTCCTTGCGGTATCTGTCGTAGATATCCTTGCTGACGTCTATAACTATATTGCTGTTCATGCCGTACAGCGAGACGATTTTGCCCGCGTCGCCAGACATGGTGATGCGCTCAAGCGAATCGCAGTCGAGACAGTCAATGGAAAAGTCCGCCTTCGCCTCATATGTAAGCGTTTTCAGCGACGTTGACTTTATCGCGCCCATCCCTATCTGCGTGACGGAGGAAGGAATAGAGATCGTTTCTATCTTGTCGTTGACTATGGCGCCGTCCTCTATGAACGTCAAATTGCTGGTAAAAACCTCGTTGCCGTCCTCGTCTACGCTCTTTTCGCCTAGCTCTATGTTGCTGACTTTGTATTTTTCGAGTATGCCGTCATCCACCAGAGCGCCTTTGGCGAGCCCTACGACGGGTCTGCCGTTGTAGGTCGCGGGGACGGTGACGGTGTTGGATGTGCCTTGATATATGCCTGTGACGATATATCCCTCGCCGTCCTCCGTCTGCTCATAGATGAGGGCGCGCGACTCGTCAAACAGATCGTATATGCGCGGAGGCAGCTTGTACATCGAAAGCGCCACCAGCTGAGCCACAATAATTAACAAACAGAGGATCCCGTATGTCGCGACATATTTGCCCGCCTTGCGCTTGCGCCGAGCCGCGTCTTCCCTGACTTTCGGACGCGTCAATGCGGATATCGATCCCTTGTCCAGCAAAGGCCAGACTATGTATGTTATGATAGCGAGCACCGCCTGTATGGCGTCGATCGCAAGCAAGTCCATTCGGATGCCGCCCAGCTGTATGGACGCCACCGCCAACTCGCCGGATACGGCGATTATCCACAAAATTCCCGCCGCAAACGAGCCTATGGTCAGCCACTTTGTATATACGCCGCAATAACATCTGAGCACAAAGTCCGCTGCGCACAGCCCAAGCTGCAGCACATTTATGACAATGAGCGCATAAATGAGAAAAAGTATCCCATCCGGAGCGCCGCGCTTTTGCATGAATACAAAGGTGACTATCGTGCCGGCAAGTATTGCCGCAAAACTGATCAGGGCAAATAAATATCTGAACAGCGTTATGCCGGCGTGCTCCGAAAGAATCGTATAGTTGCCTTGTTTTTTAGCCGCTTTGTTTTTCTCTTCCATAATTGTCTCCTCAGTTGTCAGTCTCGGCGGTGCCCTCAGCGGGTTCGTCGTGTTTGATCTCGACCTGAGCAACCTTGACTTTCTTCAAAAAGCCAAGCCCGGTCATGATATACTTTTGAATGGAGTCGCTGCCGCCGCGCCTTCTCAGGAAGATCACGCCGTCGCTTCTCGTCGCCATATGCTTGCCTGTTTCTATCATCTCGCCGCATGTGGGGCAATAGAAGTCCTGCTTGCTGTTTTCCATATAGTAAATGCCCCCGCAAGCGCCGCACTTTTTGCACTTTTCGGCGTTGGCAATGAATATGTCGCTCGCCTTCATATTGTTTTTGCTTGCGATGTGACGCTTGAACTCGTCAAGGCAATTTTGGTTGGTCTTGCCCTTCTCGCGACGGTAATCGTCATACTCTTTGTAGCCCGCCAGCACTTCGTTTGAATAGTTGACAAAGCATATTTGCCTTATTGGTATGACTCCGTTGTCGCTGCCGAGCGGTATGCGCTCATCATACGCCCAATCAATACCCTCGCAGCAGGAACAATAGTTGATGTTTTCATCAAGCCTGCGCATATAGCATACTGCCTTTCTCTTGCCGCCGTCGCTGAATATAACGTCTTTGTATGCGGATTTTGTGAGGCGATTTTTTTCATAGTTGAAATGCCATCCGCCGCACTTGGGGCATTGCTCGAGGCATTTTTCGCAACCTGTAGCGTAAGCGTCCTCGCTGTCAGCAGAGATCAAAGCGTCCATATTGATGTGAATATGCAGATTTTCGTTCGCCAGCTCCGTCCCGCAAGTGTTGCACTTGTGTATGCTATGGTTGAGGGATTTGAATGCATTGCGAGCATTGCTTGCAAGATACGTGACCTTAAGCGCCGCCATCTTGGGAGCCTTGCCCTCACGCTCATGTATGTTCACCGACGCCTCGTATACGTTGGTGAGTATCTCAAAAATAGATTTGACCGTTATGGACGATATGTCAACATCGACGTTGGAAAACTCGTCGAAAATCGTCTGCTGTATAGCGTCGTTTTTCTCCTTGAGGACGGATTGATCCTTCAATTCGCTGACATTACCTGTGCCGCCCAGCTGACGGATGATGTCCTTGTTGATGGTCTGGGGCTTCTTGCCTTTGAGCATAAATGCGTAAGTATCGTTAGACGCGGACACGCCCATATCCTTGAGAATATGGCATTGAAAAATGCTGATGGTGTTGTCCTTGTCGCTTGTGTTTATGGAGGTTTCGCCAAGCTCAAGCTCTTCCTCGTCTACAAACTCGCCGACGCTTTCTCTTATCTCTGTTGCGAGCGCCTCCCAGTCAATGTCGTCAGGCGCGCAGGTGCAGTCCTTCTGAAGGTACGCCACGCGTGAATACACCTCGTCGATCAGAGTGGACGACGTCTTTATGTCAATGATGCCGCATGCGTCCTTAATACTTTCGGAAAAGTTGATCTTGCCTATACGGTTGTCGGTGTATTCGCCGTCGATGACGACGTAATCCATGCCGCCTATGTGAATGAACTCCACATTCTGGCCGTATTTACGTTTTCGTTCCTGTATTTCCTCAGCGCTGAGTTGAGGCTCGTTTTCCGGGAAAGCCTGTTTTAACTTTCTAGCAATTTGAGTAAGTGCCATAATCCCTCCTATTCTGCCTTTTGTGCCATCTCGCTGAGCCGGCAATACAACCTGTCGGCGTCGCTCGAAGCGTCTTTGGTTATTTGTTGTACTGTTTCAAAATATTTGTCAAGCGCCTGCGCATAAATGGATACGCAAAACCGCCTTACCGCGTCGATCTGCCCAAAACTTACGTGGCAGGTCGTGGTACGACATTGCTCGGGTACGCTTGGACGTTGCATATTGATGCGCGACATCATACCTTCGCCGTATAGTTGCGCCTCGCCTGCCGCGCTGATGGTGACACTGTCAATGCTCATATTGCGCAAATCTTCATCGCGCGCCTTTTCGATAAACTTTATAGTACCGGAGATAAATGCGTCGTAGCCTTTGCAAAACTCATCGTACAGATTTATCCTGTTTTGATAATTTACGCAATCCGAACAATGGTTCTCCACAATGTCGCATCTGCGGAAAAGATACTCCGGGCACACGTCGAAGAAAATAACGGGCGATTTTTCTTTTTCACCGCGTACGGCGGGGGCCGGCGGATCGGAATAGATCTGCTCTCCGGAAAAATCCATGCTCGCGCTGTTTAAACATACGCTGTTGAGGCTTTGCGAAAGCTTTTTCATATATTTGAAGTCGCGCTTTGCAATGGCGCCGCTGACAATGATATGGCAGAATTTTGAGACAACATCGCCGTACGTATCGGCAAACGTTTTTTCAGTGCCCGACGAATTATCAACGACGTTGAACAATGCGTCATAAACGCATTCTGCCGCGTCAAAAGCGTATTTATATGCGCCATCCGCCTTGCGAGGAGCGACGCACATAGGCGCAAGATTCCCTGACCTTTCGTATATCAGGCGCTTGTTCATAATGTCCATATTGTGGCTCAGCGTTTCGTCGTCGTCGAAAATATACGCCTTGCGCACGCCTTCCAGGATCAATTTTTGTATGAGGAGCGTCTTTTGTATGGGATCTGCAATGCCGTCGCATATCACCGCATACTTGCAACAATCTACAGGCTTTGCCATTTCCGCCAACTCGTCAACGCTCAAAACATATACTGTCTTTTCACCGCCGAGACCTATAGAACTCCTGCCCGACAGCACGTTGACGTCAAAGTTTTTAAACGCGCGCGTCGCTATCTCTACCTTTTTTTCCATATCCTCCGAGGATACTGCCAGCAAAAGCGGAAATTCAATCGCGATATCCTTTTTTGCGGCGTAGGCGTTGCAAACGGCGTTGCACTTGTGCTCGAGCATATCCGTCTTGTCAAAGATGATATAATGAAGTTCGTCGGCGTCCTGTTTCGGCTTGACGTCATTTATTTCAAAATCGTATGCTCCTTCGATTTGCCAGCCGTTACGCTTGAGATGCAGATAATATTCAAACGGCGAAACCATCCTTTGGAAATATGCATATCCGCAATTGTCGCGTGTGATAGCGCATTTGTGCAACACGCCGTATTTTTCAAACGATGACCTCAGGATAGCGATATCTACAATTTCCATCGCACGGATGTTTTGCGTATGCAGTTCTCTTTCGGCATGCTCTTTGAGCTCATCCGCAAAGATGGCGCCGAGCACATCGCCGAAATCGCCGCGCTCAATATGGCAGAAATCTCGCTCTGCGCGATCGTTTGACGGATCGACAGCAAAAAGCCTTTCGTTTGCGTCGATCATCTTGACAAATACCTCTTCAAAACTGAGGCTTGCAAGCAAGTCGGAATAGGACGGATACATAATGACGTTTGTCATCATATATACCGCCTCTCCTCTGTAATCTTCGCCGATTTGCGCATATAAGCGTTTTTTTGTCGCATAGTATTTGTATTTGTCTGCAAGTATCCCAAGTGCAGCGTACAATTCCGCGGCGCTGTCTCCCGCAATATACGGCGACATGAATACGCATCCTTCAGACGACGCGACAAGTTTTTTCAAACGGTTGTATGAATGTGCGATGTCGCTGAAATATTGCGTTGCGCAAAATTCAAAACAGTCGTCGCTGTATTTTTTGATTTCGTTCATCTGTGCGCTGCTTGTGAGCTGTACAAAACTGTACGCGCCTACAACCAAGACGAATTGATATCCGCAGTCCGCAAGCATATCCGAGACGCAAAAACTTCTTGCTGTATCCTCGTCGTCTTGCTCTCCTCCGTCCGAATACTTGTCAAGAATTGCGTGCAATGCATTGAGCGTCACGATCAACTTACCATACTTCTTTTTGAAGGTTTCAGGCAGCTGCGTATCACCGTTTATCGATCTCTCAACGAGCTGAGAAACGTCGATCTTGCAAGACTCAAGCAGTTGCAAAAACTCCGGTTTTTTGTTGACAACAGTAAAACCGTCAAGACCGAGAGCGACGCAGACCTCTCCCGCCTTCTCCTCCTCCGGGACAAGCACCAGCATACTGTCGGCGCGTATATCGCCCGACTTTATCATCGCCCCTACTGCAGCCAACGAAACTGCGTACGAGGCGTCCGCCAAAAACAATCTACCTCCCGTTTCGGCATATTTCTTTTTGACGCTGTTCAGATATGCGACGTCATCAATTGCCATTGTCTGCACCTTCCGTGTTGTCCATGCTGTTCATAAATTCGGCTATGGAGAATGTCTTGATGAATCTTGCAAACATATCTGCGCCCTGCAACACCGAGTCGCATTGTTTGTAAAATCTTTCCATAATGAGGTCCATATACTTTTTGACTACGCTATCCCACAATAAAGCTTTCAACTTGCCGAATATGGCGTTGAATTTGCCGAATTCCATCGTGAAAGGCGCATTGTCGTCTATAAGCGCAAAACCTGCAACGACCTCTTCTTTGTCCTTGACCGCGTCGCTCATACGGCGACGGAGATATTCGGAGACCTGGTTCGTGCTGTTGTCGCTGGCGCTCCCCATCGTTTTATTTTTGATCTCCTCGTTGAAATCGTCAAACGCGTACTCGTAAAATTCTTTCGTCTTATCGTAGAATGCGGCGACGGCTTTTTTGAACTCTTTTCCGCTGTTGCGGCGATTGTTGACTCCTTCGCAAATCTTCTTGTTCGGGCAGCCATTGCACTGCGCGGCGGCGCAATCCATGTTGAGAGGCAACGCGCTGTTGAATCTTACGACCTTCCCTTTGCCTCCCGATATGTTTATGCCCTCATTGCAAGGCGTTACGCAGTTTTTGAATGCCTTATCAAAGATGCCGCATACGGCTTGGATATATTGAAAATCATACTTGTATTGATATCTTTCAGCCTCGTTTAATTTGAAGAAATCTCTGAAATCCTTGATAGCTCTGTCTATATCGACCTTCTTGCCCATGCAGAGGTCGTACAGATATTTATAGAACTTCTCAAGCATCAACACCTTATCCTCAAACGAAACTTTGACGGCGCCCTTTTCGTCCTTGTCGTCCGTGACGGATACGATACCCGTCGTCTCGCCCATCCACTGAGTGAACAGCTGAAGTTCGTTGGCGAAGAAGTTGATGATATATCCGCTCATGTCGTTGTAGGGCACGAAGGATATGATATGTATGCCCCTCACGCTGTTGTCGGGGCGGATACGGTCTATTCTTCCTATGCGCTGTTCCATCTTAAGCGGGTCGTAGCTGATGTCGAAGTTGATGATGGTGTCCGCCTTTTGCAGGTCCACGCCTTTTTCGTACTTCATCGGGTCGATGACTATGAGCTGGTGTCCCGCGTTTTGCAAGCGCACAGCGTCATCGGTCGTCTCCCATATTCTGCTTATATTGACGACATCCTCCTTTTCGCTTTGACTGAACGATGTGTCGAGGAGTTTGTCAAACTCTGCTTTCAGATCGTCGTCAACGGGACAACTGATCTTCGAGTTGTTTTTTGCCTTCTCATTGAGATACTTGAGATACGCAAACCACGCGAGTATCCTGTCGCGGTCATTTTCGGCGAAAAGCAAAACTTTGTCGGTCAGGTTTCCAAGCAAAGTATCGTTGCCGAGCATGAGCTTTGTGACAAGGACGAGTTTATAATCGGTCATATCCTCGTCGCGTTTCTTTTCAGCCCTATAGCGTATCTCCTTGAGCTCGCCGGTCATGGATTTGTTGATATAATCAAACATGGCGGTCGCGTCGTTAAATTTGGCTTTCTGCTCCGCTTCGCTGCTCACAAGGTTGTCTTTGTTGGGCAACTGCTCAAGTTTGATGTCAAGATTTTGGGTGGCTTTATAATCGCGCTTTATCGTGATGTAGCAATCGAAAAAGTTGTCGTCGCGCAAAAGATAGAGCATGCGCCCATTACGCCTCGGCCATATGGGCAGGTTCTCATATGCGTCGCGCTTTTTCGGATTGAGTTTGTCGCGATATTCTTTTTCGAGTTTATAGGTTTGATGGCGGGTGTGACGGATGCCGTACTTGCTGTACGTCTTGTTCCACAAACGCGGACCGTTTTCAAGGTCAAGCAATTCCCTTATGCGCTTGATAGGTTTGTACGTGACGTCCTTGCTCGACTTGTCGTCCTCCGTCTTGCCCTTCTTTATCTCGATGGTGAAATCGTCCTCAAATCTCATCCTTACCGTATTGTTGAGCAGCGCCCTGAAGACTATTCTTGCCGTTTTCTGCTCATTGAGATAGGGGTTTGTGAACATACTTTCGAGATCTTTTACAATGCCCCTTACATCAAAGTCGCCTATCCCGCTTGATTCGGTGGCGTTGCTGCCGTTTTCCTCGTTGTAAGCAATGATAAGCTCGATCATCAACTCATATACGGTCATATAGTTGATCTGATCAATCAAATAGTCTCGTATCCTCTGCTCGTTATTGAGATTTTCGAGTAAATACGAGTTGTTAAAGTAGGGATATTTGTATCTGAAAAACGGTAGTTTCTCATTGCGATTTACGTGTTCGTCTTCCTCGTTGGCAAGTTTAAGGAATTCTGACGCATTGTTCATAAATGCGGCGGCGGCGTCCCTTAATACATATGCCTTGAAGAGCGAGTACGTAAAGTACATGTTAATTGTGTCTTTCGGATTTTGCTGTTTGGGGCTGTTGAGCGCTTCTAGAAGTCTGTATCCGATATTTCTGTATTTTTCAGAGTCTTTGTTGCTTGCTATAAGCGTGAGCAAATAGAAGTCCACCATATCTGATTTGATTGGCGTAGCGGTGAGGAAAATCTTTCTGTCAGCCATGTCTGACAGCTCCTTAAGCTTTTTGAACAGGCTGGATTTTCTGATGAAATAATAGTCGTCAAAAAGCTCATACCTGTTGTAAATCTGGGGAGAGTAAGCATCGGGGTTTTCGGGCGAATATTTTGCATCTTCGGTAAGGCTGTGAAATTCCTCTCTGTTTATCTTTTTTTCGACATTGATGTAGTCGTGCACTTCGTCAACGATCAAGGTCTGATAGTGCGCGTCTATGAAGAAATCTATTATCCTGTAATTTTCATAACTGAATCCTTTATCAGCTTTCTGCTCGGATACGCTGTATTCGTCGCCTACACACATCAGCTTGTGATCTGACGGCTCGCCTTTTCTGAGAATGCGGTTGAGAAATTCTTTTTGTACATATCCTTCGTCCGTCTTTTGAGAATACGAAATGGGGATTATCAGCAGCGGATATTTGTTTAGTATTTCTCTATTAATGTTCAATGCTGCCGAGACAACGTTGGGATATTTAAGGGCATAGTCTCCGATGATATACATAAGCGGCTCAAGCTCATTTTTCAATGCGCAAATATACGTGCTAAAATCATTTTCAAAGCTTTGACCTATGAATCCGTCCTTCAATTCGTCGTGGAAAAACAAAAGGTCAAGCGGTTTGATGGGCTGTCCCGACTTGCTGTCGTATACGGTCTTGTCGTTGTGAGGGATGTAATCCGCGGACAGGGTGCTGCCGTCGTTTGTCTTGAGGATGAACTTTTTGCCGTCGAACTCTATACCGCTGAAGATGTCCGTAATGTCAAGACTGTCGTTTATCTTTTTCACGGCGCTCTTTATGTCCGCCTTCAGATAATTGAAAATAACTTCCTGATAGGTGTTTCCATCGGAAGGTTTATATGTATGTCTGAACTGCTCCCAAAAAGACTTGCCGTCTTGGGAAAGATATTTCTCTTCTATGCACGTCCAGACGCATTTGCAAAAGTCCTCATAGCTGCAAATTTTTTTGGGATACTCCTCTTGGATTTGGTCCCTGTTGCCGCTCGTTTTCTGATCGTTATAGGAGTTGATCCCAAATTTGGCTCTCAACTCGTCTTCCCACTTGGTTGCCATGATCTCATTGGGAACTACGATCAAAAGCGAGCGCAACTCGTGTCTGCTGGCAAGCTCGCTGATGATCATGCCCGCCTCGATCGTCTTGCCCATACCGACCTGATCCGACAGAATGCCGCTCTTGTTCAAGTCAAACATAAAATTGTAGACCGCCTCATGCTGATAGGAGAAAAAACTCCTGGGACGTTCGCCCGGTCTTTGTCCAAACCAATGGAAATTGTTGTAATATTCGGCGCCAAGGCGCAACTCGCGCTTGCTGTTTTCGCCGTTGACAAGATCCAACAGCTGACGTATCTGCTGTATTTGACTTTCATCCAACTCATCTTTGCCCGTTCTGTCTTTTCTTTCGGGCATTTTCACATCATTTTTATCTATCATTGCCTAGCCTCATATTTCAATTGTCAAATTCTATGCGAATATCTCCGCCTGATCTGTCCGTATTTTTCAGCGTTCTATTGTTGAACAGCACCGTATACAGCGTGTCTAGCGTCACTTCGGGATGCTCTGCTTTGTACTGCTCGAAATCCTTTTGCAAAAACACACCCTCTCCCGTGCTTGCGCCAACTGCGTTGATTGTATTTATGATATACTGTTCAAGCTGCGCGTCCACGGGGGCGTTGATGATATCCTCAACGCTGATATACTTTTCGTCATATTTGGGCTTTGCCACCATCGAATAGCCATAGCCGCGTTCGATGCAATACTGTTTTAGGGTCTCGTATTTGTCTATGTTGAGATGATAGGACACCATCTCGTAGTTTTTCATTTCTATGATCGCGACGCGATTTTTGAAATCCTTTATGAACAAATCCGGGAAATAACGCTTGTTGACAAGCGCAGTAGAGATGTACGGTATCTCGAGGCACTGCGCCTTGATATCCTTGATGTACCCCGTTTTTGCAAGACAGGTAGCGAATCTCGACTCCAAAAACGAGTCGCATTCTAAAGTACGGGTGAAAGTGTCAAAGTCTATCGTCAACATGCACCTGTGTTGAGGCATCGACTCGAGCGGCTTTTCCGCACCGGTGAACAGTTCGTCGAGATCTTGTTGTACCTCGCCCGCATTTTCCGGATATACTATCAATTTTTCGATTTTGCCCACCTTAATGGCGTCCGGCTCTTTGCAAGCGATGATCTTGCGCTCCTCATATTTCGGCGCAGGCTCATCATTGCGGTCGGCGTCATTCTGCTCGTCTTTTTTGAATCTGTCCGGCACGGGCAATCCAAGCACTTTGTAGGCGAGAGGCATTGCCACTCTGCCCGACGGCTCTATCTTCATCATGCCTTTTTTGATGAGATATGCCTCGTATTTCTGAGTGATGACGTTCGTGCTTTCATTAAGCGCCCTCGCAAGCGTATCGAGTCCGACCGGGCCGCCCTTATAACGATTGATGATGAGATCGAGCAGATATCTGTCCGTAGGTTCGAGCCCGTATTCGTCAATGCCGTTTTCCTTGAAGAATTCGTCTATTATGTTGGGCGTGATCTCGATATTCAGCTTTGCGACCTGCTCCACAGAATCCACCACACCGACATGGTGTTGCGCATCGTATCTGACAAGAGCCTTGTCCGCAATGCGGCGTACGGTACTGTTGGCAATACGGGGATTGTTGCGGCAACGGCGCGCGATGTACAAGCCGTTTTCGTTGGATATGCGCATACCGCTCTTATAGAACGATCTGACCACAAGCGTACCCAGTACTTCATCGGAGTACTCTTCCAATCTTATCTGTATCGCCCTCTGCGTAAACGGTTTTGCCAGCTTGCCGATCTCAGTCGTGGCGCCTATGAGCGTGAAGTGCGGAAGTTTGAGCGTCTGCGTCTTGGCAAACTTGCCCTTCCCTTCGAGGTAGGTGACCTTGCAGTCTGTCATCGCCGAATACAGCACCGCCTCTGCCACGACCGTAGGCAGGGTGTGTATCTCGTCAATGAAAAGTATGTCTCGCGGCTGGAGCTGCTTCAAAATGTTGATGAGCTCCATACTGGTGATGTTGGAAACGTTCACCTCATTAAAGTTGACGCCCATCTCGTTTGCGACTATCTTTGCAAAAGTCGTCTTGCCCAGCCCGTGCGAGCCGTAAAGCATAAGATGCGGCAACGCGGTCTTTTTGATCTTTGCCGCGTCGATAAGCTCCTTCACGGTGCGCACCGCTTGCGGCTGGCCAATGTATTCGCTGAGATACCTAGGGCTGAGAGTATCCGTCCAACTGACCAGCTTTGACTTGTCTATTTCCGCCGGTTTCTTGAAAGAGGGCTGCTCCTTATCCTTGTTTGCGGGAGCGTCCGTCTTTAAAGTATCTGCGGGAGGCGTCGGCTTTGGCGCGTCGGCGTTGACGGGAGTCGGGGCGTCGATCGCAGCGCCCTTCTTCTGCTTGTCCGCCTTGCTCTTAAAGTCAACCAGCATATATTTGAGCGCCTCATATCTTTCCAAATATTTCTTGCGCGTATCACCTTTGCTTTCTTTTGCAAGGTTCAACACATAAGTAGCGCCTTTATACAGCAAAGTATAAGCGGAGACGAAATCGTTTCTTTCCGCCGCCTCACGCGCACTGCGCAAATATTGCGCCAACAAATTATCATCTGTTTGCATTTGCTACCTCTTTAAATTGACAAATTGACATCACGCTTTGACATCAGTCCTGTTTTGCTATCTTTGCAAGTTCGGCAAATTCCGCTTCGATCGCGGCGTCTTCCTCGCTGCCGGAGCCATATATGCGCTTCTCGATCTCTGCGTCGGCAACGTCGGCGTTTTGTGTGTAATCCGTGATATCGCTCTCGGCGTCCTCAAGCATATCCGTAAGCTCCTCTGTTTGTGTGCTTACCTTGTCCATTGCCATCCTGAGCTCGTCCGTAACGCTTGACATATCCGTGACGGTGGTCTGCGCGATATCCTTGCTTATGATGTGCATCGCATTGAGAAATTCGTTGGTCATTTGTCCCATATCCCTCATCTGTGAGATGATCTGGGCATTGAGCAACATCTTTTGCGTGTGTTTGCGTTCGCTGATGGTCATCTTCAAAGCTTTTTTTGCAAGCTCAACTTGATCGGGGAGATTTTCCTCTATGGCTTTCTTCGCGATCCCGATGTATATCTCCTCTTTCTTGCGAAGAGTGACTATGCGTTTGTCCAACTCTCTGAGGGCTTGCTTGACTTGCTGCTTCTTTTCGAATTCTTTTTCCTGTTTGGATTTGAAAAGTTTCATGTTTTTATCCTGCCTTATTTATTTTGTTTTTATATATCATTGAATATATATATTATATTACTACTAAAGCTTGTTCAAGCTATATGTGGCCCCCACGAAAAGCATTTTTCGTGGGGTAAATAAGTAGCGCGTACAGCAAAAACAGCTCAAGACGTCGGCGATTGCCGCCGCCTCATATGCGCCTATGCACGACTCAATGCATCTTGGTGCTGCGCATCTCCTCAAACGCAAGATCCTCGGGGAGTATGGTCATAAGGGCTCTGCTGTCGTTGTGTGGCATCTTATTCAGCCTTATTGCTTGCTTTCTGGTTGTCAATTCAAACAGCAGCCTTACATCTCTCGCGTTGCCGAAATTTTCATCGCGGGTATTGTACATTATATCTAAACCGTTTTTCAGCGGGATTTCGGCGCTCGGGTCGAGAATATAGTCATTCTTCTTGCACATGCTGAGGAAAATCTTGAACAACGCTTCTCCATCATAATCCGTGAAGAATATTTTCTGGGAAAACCTTGACATCAAGCCGGGGTTAGACTTTAAAAACGAGTCCATTTGCTTCGTGTATCCCGCGCCTATGACAATAAGGTCGTCTCTGTAATCCTCCATATATGTAAGCAAAGTGTCGATCGCTTGCTTGCCAAAATCGTTGCCTCCCGCATTGAGCGTATACGCTTCGTCAATAAACAACACTCCGCCGATCGCCGATTTGATGACTTCCGCTGTCTTTTTGTCCGTCTGCCCGACGTATCCCGCAACGAGATCCTCTCTTTTCGCTTCGACAAACTGCCCTTTGCTTACGATTCCGAGCGAATAGAAAATATCCGCCATCAGCCTTGCCACGGTGGTTTTGCCTGTGCCCGGATTTCCGTAAAATACCATATGATAGGACTGCGGCGGGACTGCAAGCCCGTAGTTGATCCTCTCTTGGCGGTTTTTGATGAGTTCTACAAGATCCGCTACCGACTTTTTGACTTCGGACAAGCCTATAAGTTCGTTGAGCTTTTGCAACGCCTCATCCGCGGACAGATGTCTGCTCTCCTCGATTTTGGCAGTCACTTTATGCTCTTCTTTCTCATCGCTGCCGCCCTTATCGTCGCCTGAGCTACGACTGACCTGCGGCGGAGTAACGTACGCCGCAAGCTGGTTTATCCATTCGACAAGCTTATCCGCCCTCTGCTTGTGCTTGCTTTGGACGTCGCCTGTAGTCATTTTTATGAGTTCAACTTCGGCGCTCAGCGCAATCTGGAAGGACCTTTTTGCGGCAGCATAATTCTTTTGTTGCATGAATTTGCTTCCGTTTGCGTAGTTGATCTGATAGAGTTGCTCAAAATGTTCTCTGTTATTCATTTTTTCAGTTCTCGTTTATCACTTTTTTATACTTGTCTATATCCGCGTCGGAAGCAGCGTTGACAGTACCGGGTGCTCCCATGCTACCGATGGAGTTTTTGACAATGTAATCGTTGATATCGCTGTCGATGGTGTCATCGTCTATGCCGCTAGCGTCAAGCTCCACATCATCGTTCAATCCTGACATCATATCCAACGCGCGCTCAATTTGCATACTTTGTTGATCGAGCGCTCTGCCTATGGAGTCTGCGTTCTTTTGCATATCGCGTATCGCGTCATTGTCAAACGTCAGCGCTCCCAAAGACCCGATGATCGTAGCCATATTGCCCACAAGGATCTTGGTCTGCCCTTGTATATCGCGCATTTGCATCATCGCGTCCATCTGATAGAGAAACTTTTCAGCCTGTATCTTTCTTGCACGCGAATATCTGATGAGAGTTTTGTATTGGAGGTAGACATCCTTATAGCCCTTGCACTTTGCGTCTGCCGCCTTGGCGATCGACTCCGCTATGGAGTCGTCAAGCTTCTTGATTTGTTTTTCGGTTTCGCGCTTCGCCTGCTTTACCTTAAACTTCAAATCAAATTCCTCATCTTCGGAGATCTCTTTACCCGGCGCAACTTCCGGGACTTCCGCTTGCTTCTTTTTCTTGAAAATCATTTTTTATTTCTCCTTTTATTCTGTTTTTGAGCCTAGTTTTCTGGCAAGCGCACCCCCGGAGGTTCTCGGCATTTGAGAGTCGATATCGGCTTGCTTTTTCAATGCCAACTTCGCGCTGAGCGCACTCTCTCTGCCTGCATTGCCATGAGTTGAGCTGAATGCGTCCCGTACACCTTGATTGCGCTCCTTGAGATCAGCATAACGGTCAGCGTTTTTCTCGATGCTCTTAATGATGGTGTTCGCCATGGTGTTGGAGACGCCTACACGATCTCTCCTATTCAGCGCGTCTTCTTCTCTAAAGGCGTTAATACCGGCATGGGCGGTTACGAGATCGTCACTATACATGCCCTGAGTGTTTAACAGCGATTCGTGCTCCATGTCCAAAGCCTCGTATTCCTGGCTCAGTTCCATGTATTTTCTGCTGTCTTCCGGCAAACGGGCAGCCTCGGCCTCGATCCTTTTCATACGTGACCGCACCTGATTTATCCTTTCGTTCACCGGTTCAAGCTCCGCCTGCAAAGCGTCGATGATCTGGGAGCTCTTTTCCACATTTGGATTCTCAGTTGTGCTTATAACGCCGTCGTCTCTGTCAATATAAATATATTTGGTAGCCTGCGTGAGATCATAAGCCAGTTCGGTAGGACATTTTCTTTTTGCCGCCATAAGGGCTTTATCTAGGCTTGACAAAATCAATGCGTCGATTTTTTGCATCTGCTCTGTGTCGGCATCTTTTTTATACGTGCCCCTGTCTACCAACTTTGAGAGCTCTCCGAGCGCACTAATGACTGACGCGTCAAATTTTTCAGTATCTTCGGCGCAATATACGGATATT
This sequence comes from uncultured Clostridia bacterium, assembly GCA_947581925.1. Classification (GTDB taxonomy): domain Bacteria; phylum Bacillota; class Clostridia; order Christensenellales; family CAG-917; genus CAG-475. The sequence goes on along the minus strand of CANPWB010000004.1, from coordinate 62,241 downwards.
TGAGTGATACGATCTTTGAAAATATCGCCGTTTTGTTGATAGATTTTTTTGGGATATGGTTTGATACGTTTGTGGGCATGGAACAATGACATGGTTTTCCCTCCTTTATATTTTATCTGAGCTGTTGCCCGCAATTTGAGCAATACTTATTGCTTGCTTCGTTGTATGTCTGGCAATTGGAGCACTGTATGTACAGTTTCGGGTTTGGCGCTTTCGGCGCTTTTGGCGTGGTTGGCTCTTTGCCGGATCCGATGGCGTCCGCCGCCTTTTTTGGAGCATACACCTTTGCGATATATTCTCCCTCAGTGTCTATCTTCGTCCTTGCGCCTTTGCTTCCCTCTTCGACGAGCACGTTGTCCTGCGATATATCGCTGAGGTCGCCCAAAAATGCAAGATACTCCTTGTTATAGGTCAAGGTGTCTATCGTAAACGACGTGCATACCATGCCGTATGTACCAAGCAAACTGTTAAGCGCAGACTTTATGTCGTCTTCATAAATCGTCCGTATCTCATTCACCTCGTTCAGAGTCTTGCCTGTAGCGTTTGAAACAAAGTAGGACTTGATGACCTCAATTGCTCTCGTGATCACCAGATTGTCCACTTCGGACACGGCTATGCTGTCGCCGTTGCGCTCGACCTTATTGAGGAAGACCGTGTGATTCTGAATTTTGAAGGAATAGCTTCCGTGTGCCCTCAAAAAGCATTGGATGTTGTCCCTTTCTCCCTTCAACGCAACATGTTGCTCGCCAAATCCCCACAGCGCCCTGAATTCCGTCTTTTGATCGACCGCATAGATGTCGCAAGTCTTGCACTCCTTGTTGCCGCCAAAAAACGTTTTGTCCTTGCCGGGATTCAGAATGTTGCAAAGCGTCTTTGGCACAATCGTTGTCTTTTCAACATTGCCGGACTTGACAATGACAAGCACATTGGCTTGAGGCGATATGAGAGTATTCATAGTGACGGGATCCGTCACCTTCCACAACACCAAGCCCTCTGAGCTTCTGCTTTTAATTTCGAGTTTTTCAATTTTGCTCATTGAAATTCCTCCTTAGATATTATATATAGTTATTCTATAATATTTGTCGAATGTTGTCAACATCTTAACCTAATTTTAAGCCTATATTTTGCGCCTTTTTGTATCCGATGAATGAGCTATCACCTGAACGCCTCGCGTTTATTCTATTTCTCAAATCCATCATTCATCACCTTCCTCCGCACGCCTTCTGAAAAATTCGCTATAAAGTCGCAAAAAATCTTTCATATGCTCATTTCGCAACAAAATTTGTACAGGGTCTGATCCCGCAAAGATATCCGAAACCACGAGGTAAGAACCGGTGGTCAATATTATCAAAAACGTCCGCGGTTTGCGGACGTTTTCGGTCTATAATCGTGAATTTTATTTGTCAGATCGGAAATCTCTCGTCGGGGCAGACGACTACGGTCTTAAAGACGTTCTCGAATCTTCTGAGCGCCTCGTCGATGATCTCGTCCGTATCCGCCATAGAGGTATACATACGCGAGCCCGCGAGGGTCACAATGCCGTTTGCCATGTATGCGGCGCCCATCTGCTCCATTGCAACCTTGCGGCGGAGCATGTCGGGTTTCTTTTTGAGGAGAGGTATCACGGAGCCGAGCAGGTTCATATTTGAGAAGTCAAAGCTCATCGCGCCCGTACACTCGAGGTGGCAAATGGAGCCTTGATTGTACGCGACGAATGGCAAATTGTACTTCTTGATGAGCTCCTTGAGGCCCGCGGTGAGCCTGTCGCCCGCATGCCCTGCCTTCTCGCAAGCGTTGTTCTTCTCTATCTCGCAGATGGCTACATAGCCCGCATAGGAGCTAAGCGGGTTCGCCGCGAGGGTGCCGCCGACATACGCCTTCTTGCCCATGCCCGCAAGGCCTGCCGCCATAAGGCTGACATACTCTCTCTTGCCGCCTACGCCGCCCGCGGAGGGATAGCCGCCCGCAACGACTTTGCCGAATACCGTGAGGTCGGGATACATATCCCTGTTGGTGCCCTGCCTCTTGAACTTGACGACTTTGCCGTCCTCGAGTTTCTTGTCCTCGACCATCCAGGGCTTGCCGTTTTCAAGCGTGACGGGATCGTTGTTGTAGGGGTACTTCTCGCCGAAGAAGTAGCCCGCCGCGCCGTGTATGCCTACGCGGAAACCCGTGACGACTTCGTCAAAGATGAACAGCGCGCCGTATTTCCTTGCGAGTATGCGCGCCTTCTCGTTGTAGTCGAAATCGATGGGACGCGTGCCGCTCTCGGGGCCGACGGGCTCCACTATGACAGCCGCCGTGCCACCGCGGTGCTTGTTCTTGCGCAGCATTTGCTCAAGCATATGCAAGTCGTTGGGGCGCACCTCGTCCGTCTTGTTGTAACTGCCGGGGATGCCGTGCGATTCAAGGAATTGACGGCTGCCGGGTATCTTGAGGCCGTAGACCATCTGATCCGACCAGCCGTGATATGCGCCGCCTATCTTGATGACGCGCTTTTTCTTTGTCGCGCAACGCGCAACTCTTATCGCCGCCATGACGGACTCCGTGCCGCTGCCGAGCATACGGAACATCTCGCATGCGGGCATAAGCTCGCTTATCTTCTTTGCGAGGAGCAGCTCTCCCTCGTGGAAGAGACCCGTGACGGGGCCGCAGGTGTTGAGAAGCTCGAAAACTTTCTCCTTGACGGCGGGATAGTTACTGCCGAGGATGGTGGGACCGCCCGCCTGCAAAAAGTCGATATACTGATTGCCGTCGCGGTCATACAGATATGCGCCCTCCGCCTTGTCCATGCACATCGGGAAAGGATAGTTGAATGCCAGATTGTGCTGTACGCCGCCCGGGATATACTTCTTTGCCTCAGTCGTGATAGCCTTCGAACCTGCGCACTTCGTGTCGAAATGATGAAGTATCTCCTTCAAAGCTTCGTCCGAAACGCAATAGATGGGTTTTGACGTAAGCTCGGCAAGCTCAGCGTAAATTTGCTTTGCATCCTGCCACTTTGAGATGCCATAGCCGTTTGCCATAATTTTGCCTCCTTAGCTTTATTGTATTTATTATATCAAAAAGGGTAAAGATTGTAAATATGCAATGGAGGTCAGTAAACAATACAAATGCCCGAAATTGACTGTTAGACAAACAATAAGAGAGAAAATATAAAAAAAGATAGACAAATGCACTCATAGATGTTAGAATAAGGATAAACAGCGACATATATTGATAAATTGCGTCAAAAAACGAGCAATTTTGAGATGTGTACGCATTTTGGAGGTAAATATGAACAAACAAGAATTTATCAAAGCAGTTGCCAACAAGGCAGAACTGTCCCTTAAGGACGCAGCCGCGGCTGTCGAAGCATACGGCGCAGTGATCGCAGAAGCTCTCAAAGCGGGCGACAAGGTCGCGCTTGCAAACTTCGGTTCCTATGAGCTTAAGGACAAGCCCGAAAGACAAGGCTTCAATCCCATCACAAAACAGCCCATCACGATCGCCGCTTCAAAGACTCCCGTCCTCAAGTTCGGAAAGGCGTTCAAAGATCTGTTCAATTGACTTTGACATTTTACAAATAAAGGCGCTCTTTGTGAGCGTCTTTTATTTGTTGTCTTGATATTCGATGTGACGAAACCGCGATCTATGATTGTTTAAGGGCAACTTGCCCAAGTGCCCGTAATTTTACTTTTTATCGTTCTTCTGTTTTTCTTTTGAAAATTCTTCCGCTGCTTTCACTGCGGCGAAATTTTCTTCCGCTTCCGCCTTCCTCTGCTTTTCAACGTTTACAGCCACTTCCTCCAAGCTAAGCTTCTCCTCGTACGGCTTTCCTGTGGACAGATTGTATGAAATTTCCTTCTTGAATTTGCCTTCGGCTTCCCCAATATAGATGAACGCATGATTGTCGAATGCGTTCGCTCTTCCGCTGTCGCCGCACTTTTGCTCGAGCACATAGCAGTGCCTTGCCTCTTGATACAGGTATACACGTATACTACTGTTTTTGCCTTCGGAGCGTTTCTTTCCTTTCCCTTGCGCTAAGCGGTATCCTATGCATACGGGCTTTTCAAACGGGAGCCTCACAAGCAACGTCTCGCCGTCAATAGGTATGACGTGTTTCTTGACGCCAGGCGACATCTCCATATCTTCTACGCCGCCCTTGTCGTCCAACGTGGCTTCCGACTTGCCACCCAGGCGCAGCGACGAGAGATAACTTCCACGCAAAAGTATGAGATCCTCGGTGTCCGTAAAGGCGATGTATGACATTTTCACGCTTGTAGGATCGTCGTTGACCTTGTTTTTTCCTTTGTTCTCCGCTTCGTGCGCTTGCTCCGATTTCCGCGCTTGGGACTCGGATTTTTCTTTCTTCTCTTTTTTTTCTTGGAATTCTAAAATGTCCGCGATAGCCCGTCTTATCACGTCCAAGTTCGGACGATCTTTTTTGAGCTCGTCCGATATGGTCTGCTGGCGTACCGACGAGAACGTATTTTGCGCGATGCATACGTCGTAGCTTTTGAGGTCAACGGGAGACATGTTGTATACGGACATGTACAAGTTGAGCAGGTCGAGAGGATCCGTTATCTCGTTTTTCAACTTGCCGCCATACTCTTCTCCCTTCGTTTTCCAAATATTCTCTTTATACCAGCTGCTTATATATTTGTCGAGAGGCTTGTCGCTTTTGGCGCGATCGTCGCTCGGAATGATCTGTCTGTTCAGCTCTCTCAAAGCGGGGGCAAGACGGTCCGAATCTTTGCCTTCGCCGGACACAGGAATGTCGAAAGCTTGCAATATCTCCTCTATCAAGCTCACGGGCGAGACATATTTCGCGTTGCTCGGCACGAGGCAACTGTGCCAGCCCTCTTCCTGGTTCTTCGTAGTCACCTTGCCATTTTTGTTCTTATTGTCCAAAAAGCTTCTCACAGACGGAGGCGTGAGGCCTATGGACGCGGTATACGCGCACCAACGCAGGTGCTCAAGCCAATACAGCCTGTTGACGGTGTTCTCCTCCGTCAAATCCATGCCCTGTACGCTGTACATCCTGTAGGGACTGTGCATCGCGGACGCGATGGATGACTCAAAATTGTAGTTGCTGATGAAAGTTTTCATTGTGCGACGTCCGTCGTGTATGCTGTCTATGTCGCGCGCGATACGCTCTATATCGGGGCGCAGGATGTTGTCAAACGAAAACCTCTCTTCCAATGAGCCGAAGGGGTGAAGTTTTACGGCCTCTCCCTGCTCCCGTAAACTTCTGAGTTTGAGCGTCTTGCAAAGCGCGTCGTTTTCTATCGCGAAATAAATCTCCACGTCGCCGCCGGCGTGGCTTCTGAGCAAACGCGTACGCGTCCAGCTTGCGGCTTGCATATTCAGACCGTCGTCGCCCAGAGCGATCAGAAATACGTCCGCCTTATCAAGCCCGTGCGCGTCGAAAATATCTTTAAATCGCTGAGTGCCAAAACCCGCGTCCTCGAAGGTGGCGCTGTGCAGATAGATGCAATTTCCTTCGCTGTCGAAAAGGCCGGGACATAAAAATCTCAAATTTTGCCCGAAATCTTCCGCATTTTCGCTTATCATGTGGATGTCCACGGAGACCGTTTTGTATCCTGTGCCGTCATCTATCGGTTCCTTCACGTCGGGGTCGAGTATCTGCGCGCACCAGACTGTCGTTTTGAAAAATTCTTTGGCGATCTTGCCGCTTCCGAACACAGCGATTTTCAAATGCTTGCCGCCCGTAGCCGCTTTTTTCGCGCCGCCCTTCGTCGTCCCTTCGCCGTCGGCCGCAGACGTATCGGCTTCGCTCTTTTGCGAGCGCTCTCTTAGCGGAGCAAGCAACGCGGCGCCGTCGTTTTCCCTCAACATCTGATAGACTAGGTTTTTGTATTCGTTGACGACGAAAACCGTGATGTTGCCGTCACATTCCGCGATCGCTGTCATAGAATCCCATTTTTTATGTTTCTCGTCGTAATAGGCAAGTTCCCTCATCTCGCAGTTGTAGCCGAAAGCTTCCTCCAAAAGCGCGCTTGCCTCGGAATTTTCAGTAAAGACGTACATATTCATATTGTCCGTCTTGAAGGGATAGATCTTCGTCTTTTTCTTTTCGCTTCCCTGCTCGGACGTCTCCACTTGTGCGTGGCGCGTCATGGTGCGCTTCCAAAGGTCGCGCTTTGTGCTGAGAAGGGAAACCGCGCTGTTGAGGTTGGACCACGGATTCGTATCCATCATGAAATATACTATCTTCTTCGGCATAAAAGTGAAGAAGGAAAAACTGCGCTCAAGTATGTCGTCGTCCATACATATCGCGCCTATACGGCTCGCCCTGTCGTAAAACTCGCTGTCCGCGTCATCCTTGTTCACATTCAAAAATATTATCGCGCAATGTTTGAGCCAAATTCCGTTGTCTTTGTTTCCTTCGAGGCGGTGCCTATGAGCAAGCCACGACTGCTTGGCAATGTCCTCGGCAAGCGTTATGGAGCGCTCGTTGAGCTCGGAAAAGACAAACTTCGTGCCTTTTACAGAGTTTATAAACAGCCTGAATCGCGGCACAATGGAGCTCAACAAATTGAAGATGATAAATCCGCCCGCAAGCGGCACGAGCACGGAAAAAATCAGGGAAAGCGCCGTATAGACATAGCGGAAGAACGTGCTTTCAATAAGCGCCGTCAGTGCCAATGCTCCTTCAAAAGTCTCGTCAAGGGTAAACAGCTGAAAAGTGTACGAGAGCAATTTGACAAAGCTGTCGGGGCCGCTCAGATTTTCTGGGGACATATTCATCAAGCATATCCCCGCCCCTACAAGGAAAAAGACCGCCGAAAACAGTTGCACGATCGCGATGAAATTCTTTTTCAGCCGCAGCTTGGAATCGTATTTATACCGCCATAAAATCGTGCCCGCAGCCCATAGCAGCGCCATAAATGAACATGTGATAAAAAAATATGTCCAGAACAAAACAAGCCCTCCGATACTACGTTTACTCTGTAAAGTCGCAAAAATAATATATCATAATACAGATATTTCTTCAACAAAAAAGCGCAAAAATTTTTACGACCCCGCCTCCGCAATTAAATTTGCAGAAGTGAGGTCGCGTGAAAATGTCGTAAATATTTGGCGTTTTAAAATTTTGTCGCGCTCTTTTTTTGCCAAAATAACCTCGCACCAAAACCGATCAGCTGTTTTGAAGGTTGTTCATGGATTCGTGGCAGACGTCAAGCAGATGTCCAAGTTGCTGCTCCGACGCGGCAAGGAGCGCAAGACCGTGTTCGCGCGCGTCCATGATGATACGATTGTACTCTGCTTTTGCGTCCTCAATAATAGCTGAGGCTTGCGATTGCGCCTGTTTTACGACTTCGCTGTCGTCAATGGCGGACTGCATGCGCGCCTGCGCGTCGTCGATTGTGGATTGCGCGTAGGCGTTTGCCCTGTTTATTATCTCCTGCTGGTCGTGGGTGATCTGCATGGCGTCCCTTATCACCTGCGGCAAGCTGGAGCGTATGCGCGAAACAAGCTCCAACACGGTCTTGCGGTTGACCGTGATGTCCGTATTGCTGAACGGGGTCTTTTTTGCCTTGAGAAGTTCGCTCTCAAGGTCGTTCAATAACATATCTATCGCTTCCATAATAAATCCTCTTTTTTAGTATAAGCAAAAATCAGACGATTTTCAAGGGCAAATGCAAATTTTAAAATAATTTGTCGAAGGCGCGAGTTTTTAAAAATGAATTGTGGGCTGATATTCGCATTTAAATTGACGATTTTATATCTTTGACGATTTTGTAAATGACGCAATTTTTTAACGCCTAAATTGTCAACCTATATCCGAATTTAAGTTGACAATTCGTACGCATTGCCGATTTTGTGAAAGACGCGTTGCTTCAACGGCTGATTAGCGGCTGAATTGTCAACCTAAATCTGCAGTTGAGGTTGACAATTTTAGCTTTGAGATTTTGCTCTCAAAACGCCCTCTTATGGCGCCGCCTCTGGATATGCGGCAAGCGCATCGGACGGTCATGTGAGATATTTGAACCCTTCCGACGACAAAATAGGGACGCATGCGGCGGGGATATGGCTCAAATCTCCCCTCTTCAGCTCCTCGCGCACAAGGGTGGAACTCACGTCTTGAAATTCTTCCAAAACTATAAATCGCGTGTCATAGCCTCGCTCGCGGTTGTACGCCGCCATATCTGCCTCATAGCCCTCGTCTTTTATGTCGCGCACTCCCCTTACAAGCTCCGTCGCACAATATTCTCTCGCGACGTCCACCGCGTCTTTTTCGGAGAATATCGCAAACGCATTGTCGTACTTATAGCACATCGCCGCCGCAAGCGCGAGCCTCTGCGCGGGGTTGAACATGTAGGTCTTGTTGGGATTGACGAGGCAAGCGACTATGACGAGGTCGTAGATGGAAAGCGCCTGTTTGAACACTTCCTCATGCCCTACCGTCACGGGGTCGAAACTGCCCGTCATGAGCGCGACGCGTTTTTTTGAGATAAACTCCGCCGTCACCGTACCCATACGCTTTGTGCGCGCTTTGTAGGCGGGATATTTAAGTTCGAACTCCTTGTCGGAGCCGTGCTCGAATACGATAACGCCGTCGTCGGCGAGCAAATTGCCGTTTATGATGATGTCCAGCGCTATCTCGCCCAGCCCGCTCGCATACGGCGGGTCCAGAAATATTAAATCGAACTTTTTGCCTTGAAGTTGCGCGCTTCTCAGGTATGCGGAAAAATCCGAAAGATGTACGCTGTAATTGCCCTCTATCCCTTTGAGGTTTTGCTTGACAAGCGAGACGGAGTCCTTGCTCCTGTCCACGAATACCACTTCTTTCGCGCCGCGGGATATGCACTCTATGCCGAGCGCGCCGCTGCCCGCAAACAGGTCGAGCACAGTCGCCTCGGGCACGTAGCCCTGCAACACGTTGAAAAGCGTCTCTTTTATGCGCGTAGTCGTGGGACGTACGCTGTCGTCCTTTGGAGACGCAAGATTTTTGCCTCTGTATTTGCCCGATACAACTCTCATTCGTCCTCTCCGAAAATATTTTTCATCTCGCCGTCAGCGCTTATTATTCGCTTTTCGGTGACGAGCATGTCAAGTCCTATGTCAAAATCTTCGCATATCACGCCCTCTACGCGCTGACAGTCAAAGGCTATACCTATCTTGAATATGTCTCGCCCTGCGAGATATCTGTCGTAATAGCCGCCGCCGTGCCCCACTCTGTTGAGCCCGTCAAAGGCGACAAGCGGCACTATGGCGAGGTCAGGATCGGGACATACTCCCCTGCCCACGGGCTCCAAAATGCCCCACTTGTTGGTGCGGAAGTTGGAATACGGCGTGATCCGTATCGCCTTCATATCCGTCCCTTCCACGCGCGGAACGCTTACGTCGCGCTCCATCATGAGCAAAAGTCCGACTATTTCCTCTGTGTTCGGCTCCGTATCAGTGCCCAAAAACACGAAAGGCTTGTGGCAAAACTTGAATTCGTCTATGCCCGAAAGCGCGTCGCATATAGCGCCGCTCGCCCACTCGCGCTCCTCGGCGGACATCTTTTTCACCGCGTCAAGAGCTGCCTTCCTCGCCTGTAGCTTTGTATACATAGCTCCTCTCGCACCGTCCGTGCCAACCTGTCATGACGGTGTAGTCTATCGTCCTTCTCTCTTTTGCGACGCAAGCCGCCGTCTCGGGCGAAAACAGCGTGACCGGCTCGCCTACCTCGGTGGTCATGTCCCCTGTGTCCACGGCGAACATATCCATGCACACCCTGCCGAGCGTCTTGCACTTCCTGCCGCGTATGACGACGTGCGACGGGGTCTCCCTCTTCACGCCGTCCCCGTAGCCTCCGAAAACTATCGCGATGTTCGTGGCGCGCTCCACCTTGAAATTTCCGTAGCTCACGTGTTCGCCCGCGCCTATCCTTCTCGCCTGTACGACTTCGCTCGTCACGGTCATAGCGCCCCTGTAGGCAGCGATGCCTATGCGCACCGCGTCAAATCTGAGCGTACTCACTCCCAGGTTTTCGCTTGCCGCAAGATGCGCGCATGCCGCAGGAAAACGCGCTTTAACTGCCTTAACCGCACGCATAAACTCCGCTTTTTGCGAATACGCTCTCGCGCGCAGATGCGAATACACTCCCTCAGCGCGCACGGCTATCGTCTCCAGCCTAGCCACGACTTCTTTTACTTCGTCGGGCGCGAAACCAAGCCTGTGCATGCCCGTATCGACTTTTATATGCAAGCGCACGTCGCGGGGACAAACTTCGCCTGTCACGATCAAACGCTCGAGAGCCTCAAGCTGTTCAAAACAGTGAAGTCCTACCGTGAGACCGCTCTCTATCGCGCGTTTAAGCTCGTACGGCGCGCAAATGAGCACAAGTATATCTTTTTGTATGCCCGCCTCGCGCAGCCTCTCCCCTTCCTGCAAAGTCGCTACGCCGAATGAGTCTACGAGCTCCTCCGCGGCAAGCGAGACGCGCTCCAGCCCATGCCCGTAGGCGTCCGATTTCACCATTAGCATAGCTTTAACGCCCGCGCGCTCGCGTATACCTATTATGTTTTGCCTTATCCTGTTGAGATCTATTGTTGTATGCAGTTCGATAGCGCCACCTCGGCACTATGTTATGCGCGCGCTCACGACGATATTATATCTCCAGCGTGAAATACTCAAAATCGTACTCCTTGTACGGCGCGCGCCCGCTCAGTTTGAAACCGAGCCCCAGCAGATTGCGCTCGGACGGGATATTGCCCTTTTGCACGACGGCGCATAAAGTGCTGCCCGCTATCTCACGCCTCGCCCAAGATATAGCCTCTCCGCAAAGCGCGCGTGCTATGCCCTTTCCGCGATACTCCTCCTTGACCATTATGCCGCTGAATTCATAGAATTGCCTTCCCGAATTGTCGCCGCATATCTCGGCGAGCTTTTTCCCGTACTCCCTGTCGAGGTCCACGCCTACCGTGGCTATGAGCGCGTCTCCGTCGAACGCGCCGAGCATATGCCCGTTCCCCAGCACTCCCATAAGCTCGCTATCCTTGTAGTTGAGGAAGAATTTTTTGTCGGCGAGAGAGGCTATGCCATCCTGCAAAAAGCTCATTACGATGTTGAAATGATCCTCTTTAAGCGGCGCGACGTCATATCCCAAAACGCTTGTATAAATATCTCGCCCGGCGACGCGTCTGGGCTCCAAAACATACTTGTCCAGCAAAAACTCGGGACAGTAGCTGAGTTTTGACTTTCTTAAGCCCTCGAGTCCCATATCCTCCTGCCTGTTTATGTACTTGCAGTCAGAAAAATTGCGCGCCGCAAACTCGTGCGCGAGAAAACTGTATATGCCGTCGTAGGCTGTGTCCGCCTTTTCGTAGATTATGACCGCGCACTCATCCGACAGCCTCTCCCCGACGGAAAAACCGACGAGCTTGCCGTCCACTCTCAGCAGGTCGCAAACAGTCTTGCCCTCTGCCGTAGCGTCGATCGCGGCAAACATTATCTCCCGCTCCCGCATAGCGCTGCGCTCCGCATTCTCGCTGTCAAAGCGGTGAGATTCGAACCACTCCTCTTCGAACGCCAGTACCTCGCCGCGATCATCGGGCTTGTAGGGTGTCATCTCGTAGTTGTACAGCGCTTTGAATTTGTGCACGTGATTGCGCTTTGCGTTGTAGCGCTTGCCGACGAGGGATATGAAATCCTCGGTGAGATAGATGTATTCGGAATAATTTCTGTCATAGCAGGATGCGTACTCTTCAGACAGCTGTGCGGAAAACCCCTCCGAACAGCCGAAAAACGTGCAAAGCGGCGGCAGCTGCGCTATCGCTCCCATAGCTGTCTGACCGTCCTTGACAAGCGGCTGCCAATATCTCAACCTGCCGTCAAAAAAAGCCCTCAAAAAGAGCGCCCTGTCACCCTCGGCATATTCTACTTGCTCAAACCATATCAAATAGGCGAAATAGGAATAGTCGCTGCCGAGATAGCGAGAATTGCTCGAATACTCCTTTATCAGCTCTAGCGCATGCGCGTCGAGCGGTTTAAAATCAAGCGTATACATTTTCAGTTTTTATCCTTCTTTTTGGGCAAAATAAACGTCTCGACGGGGATAGTAGGCAGGTGCTTTCTGAGCTCCTTTACAAAATCTTCATCCTTTGCGCGAGGTATTTCTATGCGCATTCCTATGCCGTCCTCTCCCTCGCCCATGACAACGTAAAATATGCCGCTGTCCGCATTGCGTTTCAGCCCTGTAATGTTTTCATACGGGATCTCGTCCTTGAATATCCCAAGCAGGACGTACATGCACTCGTCGTCAAAGCGATAGCCGCTTGCGACAAGCACTATGAACGCCGCCACGGCAACCAGCACCGACGCCGCAAGCGACGCCCACGCCACCTCGGGGACGCTCGTCACGATCGCGCCCGCCAATATGGCTATGTCGAGCCCTATCACCGCAAGCGCGCCGAATATGACTATCAACATGAGAGCAAGCTTGACCGCGCCGAAATTCATGCGAAAAAACGGTTTCTTTTCAGACATTTGAGTCCTCCGTATCGCTATGGGAGCTATTTTCGGACTTTTCTTCACGCGGAGCGTCCGCATCATCGCTATCCTCGCCGTATTCGCCGTAAGCAAGTTCTTGATTGTCGGGTCTCAAACCGTAATCTACAGTGTTCACGACTGTGGAGCCGTCCGTATAAAAACTCATACCCTTTGCCTTGTAGTAGCTTATCAGCTCTACTGTGCGCAACAGGAAATAGTGCATGGGAACGATGACTATTACTGCCAAGCCGCCCGTAGGCACCGTGCAGACGTACACTATGATGTAAACGAGCGTGAAGATGATAGCATATGCCTTGAATAAATCGGTAAAATTGTGCTTGACATAGACCAAACTTCTGAAAAACGCCGCGTAGGACATCTCCTCGGGATGATAGAGCATGCGCGGGAGCCATCCGCTGAACAGTATCGCCCTAAGCGAGAAGAAAACCACGCTGAATATGAGCAATATGGGCACGGCAAAAAGACCTATGAGCTTGTAAAACACAAGCGTGATCGATATGGATATCAACGCAAAAGCGACGTCTATCGGCAGGCTTATCGAAAGCCTGGTAAGCGAGAATATAGCGCTTTTGCGCAAATTCAGCGCCATATTGCTTGCAAATCCAAAGCGCATATTCGACGCCATAAGCTTGTTGATGATGTCGGACAGGCTGTAAAAGCTGAGTCCTTTCAAAAAACAGAACACCGCATACACGAATATCGTCGCAAATATGAACCCCGCAAACGCGCCGGGATCTTTGTTGAGCTCCCTAATGCTCAAAATCACCTGATCGACAATATCGCTTGCGGCGGCGCGCATGTTGATACCGCCCTGCCATACTTGCAAAAATTGGTCTTTTATCATGGCGATGTACGCCGAAACGTCCGTGGTCGAGGCAAGTACGCGCCATATAGGAATTAGTATGCCCGCACCTATCCCCGCCGTGATGAGCGCGGCAATAGCGAGCCACAGTATGAGCTTGAACACATAGCCTATGTTTGAAAAAAGTATGGATACAGAATTTTTAAATTCCATTTACACTCTCCTTACGCCTCGTATGCGGCAAGCTTATCTTTGAGCTTTTCAAGCTTGTCAAGAGCGGCGTCGAGCTTTGCCTGCTCCCCGTCCACAAGTTTTTGCGGCGCTTTCGCCCTGAAGTTCTGATTTGAAAGCAGCCCTTGCGCCTTTGCTATGACCGCCTCGGTAGAGGCAATTTCCGACTTGATGCGCTCTATTTCCTTCTTCTCGTCCACAAGGTCGCCTAAGGGGATGAACAGCTCCGCAAGGCGGGATACGACGGCGCAATATTTGCCCTCGACTTCGCTCTTGTCCGCGACAAAATGTATCTCGCCCACTCCCGCAAGCTTGTCCAGATAGGGCGCAACAGACGTCATAAACTTCTCGTCGGAAGTCGCGATATAGGCGCTTATGCGCTTGCCGGGGGCGACATTCATCTCGTTGCGCAGGTTGCGCACCGCGCCGATAAGCTCTCTGAGCCCCTCATATTCCTCCTCTTCCTTCCTGTACACGCGGTGTTTGTTGAAGGACGGCCACTCGCGCAGCATGAGGATGTCGTCGGGATATATCTTCGAATATATCTCCTCCGTAATGAACGGTATGAACGGGTGCAAAAGCTTGAGTATGGTCGTGAGCACCTGCACCAGCATAGCTATCTGATGTTCGTGCAATTTTGCGTCTCCGCTGTAAAGCGCGGGCTTGCTCATCTCGATGTACCAATCGCAGAACTCGCTCCAAACAAAGTCGTACAGCCTCGCCGCCGCGAGCCCTATCTCGTACTTGTTGAGGTTGACTGTGACCTCTCTTATGACGTCGTTGAGGCGGGTGAGTATCCACTTGTCCGCGCCCGTGGGACGCGTCGGCATATCGAGCTTCTCCCCTTCCTTGATGTTCATGATGACAAAGCGGGAGGCATTCCACAGCTTATTCACGAAATTGCGGCAGTTTTCTATCTTGCCCTCCGTAAATCTCGTGTCCGAACCGGGAGCTATGCCCGTCGCGAGCGAAAATCTGAGCGCGTCCGCGCCGTATTTGTTGATTATCTCAAGCGGGTCTATGCCGTTACCGAGGCTCTTTGACATCTTCCTGCCCTGCGCGTCGCGGACTATGCCGTGTATGAGCACGTCCGAAAAAGGCACGTCGTCCATAAACTCCAGCCCGCTGAATATCATGCGCGCGACCCAGAAGAAAATTATATCGTACGCCGTGACGAGCACGCTTGTGGGATAGAAATAGTTGAGCGCCTTCGTCTTTTTGGGAAAACCGAGCGTGCTCATGGGCCACAGCGCGGAGCTGAACCACGTGTCCAGCACATCTTCGTCCTGACTCATATGCCCGCCGCACTTCGGGCACTTTTCGGGAGCCGTCTTGGAAACTACCGTCTCGCCGCAATCGTCGCAGTAGTACGCGGGTATGCGATGCCCCCACCAAAGCTGGCGCGATATGCACCAATCCTTGATGTTCTCCATCCAATTGAAGTAGGTCTTTTCAAAGCGCTTGGGGATAAACTCCGTCCTCTTTGACTTGACCGCCTTGATAGCGGGCTCCGCAAGCGGCTTCATCTTGACGAACCACTGTTTGGAGATAAGCGCCTCCACCGTCTCGCCGCAACGATAGCACGTGCCGACGTTGTGCGAATACGGCTCTATCTTGACCATGAGCCCAAGCTCCGTCAAGTCGTTTACGATAGCCTTGCGCGCCGTGAGCCTGTCCATGCCTTGATATTTGCCCGCGTTCTCGTTCATGAGGCCGTCCTCGCCTATGCACTGTATGACGGGCAAGTTGTGTCTCAAGCCCACCTCGAAGTCGTTGGGGTCGTGCGCGGGAGTTATCTTGACCGCGCCCGTGCCGAAACCTATCTCGCAGTAGTCGTCGCCTATGACGGGTATTGTCCTGTCCGTGAGAGGCAGAAGTACCGTCTTGCCTATAAAGCGGGACATCTTCGGGTCCTTGGGGTTGACCGCGACGGCGGTGTCGCCAAGCATAGTTTCGGGGCGCGTAGTCGCAATGACAATGGCGTCGTCCTCGCCCACCACGGGATATTTGTAATACCACAGGTTGGATTTTTGCTCCTCATACTCGACTTCCGCGTCGCTAAGCGCGGTATGGCAGCAGGGGCACCAATTTATTATGCGGCTACCGCGATATATAAGCCCCTTCTTGTAATATTTGACAAACGCTTCGAGCACGGCGTTCGAGCAATTCTCGTCCATAGTGAACGCCTCGCGCGACCAATCGCAGGAAATGCCGAGCCCCTTCATCTGCTCCACTATCCTGCCGCCGTACTGCTTTTTCCACTCCCAAGCGCGCTCTAAGAATACGTCTCTGCCGACATCCTCCTTGGAGAGCCCCTCTTCCTTCATCTTCTCCACGATCTTGACTTCCGTGGCGATGGAGGCGTGATCCGTACCGGGTATCCAAAGCGCCTCATATCCGCACATGCGCTTGAAACGTATCAATATGTCCTGCACGGTCTGGTTGAGCGCGTGTCCCATATGCAGCTGTCCCGTGATGTTTGGGGGCGGCATGACTATAGTAAAGGGCTCCTTGTCGGGATCAACATGGGCCTCGAAACACTTGTTTTTCATCCATTTTTCATAGATCCGCTTTTCAAAACTCGGATCGTAAGTTTTTTCCATATTCTCCATAAGTTCAACTCCGAAATCAGCTAAAACTCAATCCCCTTCATAGGTGCCGTCCTTCTTTTCGCGCACCGTCTTTTGATCCGCCTCTCGCACGGAATCCGCGGTCGCGGCTTCTTGCTCGCCGCTGTTTATGCGTTTTACCTGTATAATGACGTCCTTGAGATAGCCGAAAGCTGCCGCATAGCTCATCACTATGCCCCACGCGAGGATGCCCCAATCCGCATATCCGACATATTGATGGAAGAACGCGAGTATGACGCCGACGGATATCGTGAATGAGGACACTTTGCCCATCCAATTCGCCTTTATGCTTGCGCCCTTCTTGATGACGTAAAGCGCGATGCACATCTGCACGAGCTCCTTCACGCAAATTGCAATGACAAAAGCGTAGTGCACAAACCACGGGTTTGTCACGGTGATGCCATCTATGATCACTTTGTTGACGAGGTTTTTGCCCAAGGGAGTAAGGCCCGTGCAAAGCGAGAGGCAAAAAAGTATCGCGATGTGCATCAGCTTGTCCGCTACGGGATCCAGCGCCATGCCGACGCCGCTCTGCATATTGAAACGACGGGCAATCCAACCGTCAAATAAGTCGCTGACTGCGGCGAGCAAAAACACACCGAGAGCGACATAAAGCAACGTAAAGTTGTCCTTGACGCCCGCAAACGCCATCAAAATGACAAACGCGGGCACGCAAAGTATGCGAAAATAGGTGATGAGATTCGGGATCGTGAAAAGCTCCTTACTGCTGAGCTGTCCGATATTGATTGCCATAAAAACTCCTTATTCGTGCGATATGCGCACGCATATATGAAAATCTTGAATATTATAGCAAATATAAACGGATATGTAAACTATAAAAAGGCACGCATTGCACAAATTAATTTCGGCAACAATAAAATATGTCGGAATGTATATGAAAAAATGCCTTATCATCATCAACAATATTGCGGGAAAAAGCAAGCGGGTATCCTTTGAAAAAGTGGAGAAATGCCTCGGTCCCGACTTTTGCTATACGCATTTTTCGCTGCCAGAGGACGGCGAATACACCCTTGATGGCTTTGACGCGGTCGCCGTATGCGGCGGGGACGGGACGCTCGGCGCGCTGCTTGATAAAGCCTGTCAAAGGGATATCGAAACCTTCTATTTCCCCGCGGGCACTTTAAACGACCGCGCAAAATCCAAGCGCTATGAGCACGCGAAGTCGGATATTTCCGCCACGGGAGCGGGAGAACATTCAGGCACGCCTGTCGTGCTTGGCAAATTTCGAGGAGCGCCCGCCGCGCCGTCAGAGGACGAAAGCGGCAAAAAAGTTTTCTCATACGTGCTTGCCGCGGGGTCTTTTACGCCCATAGGCTACGAGGCGAATATAGGGCTCAAGAAAAAGCTGGGAGTGCTCGCGTACATTTTGCAAGTCTTGAAAGAATATCGCGTGCATCATATACCCGCCGTAATAGATTGCGGTGACAAAAGTTATGAGGGCGACTTCACTCTCATCATGGCGCTCAAATCGCCGAGGTGTTTCGGTTTTCGTTTTAATCGCGACTTCGATCCCGAGAGCGAAAGCGGACACCTCGTCGCCATACGCTCGCCAAAACGCGGCGGGATGCTTGGGCTTATAGCGATGTTTTTCCCCTTCTTCAGAGTGTTTTTCATAGGGCTCAAAAAGGAGCGCGACGGCAACGTCATATTCAAGCGGGTCAACTCCTGCAAAATTTTGCATGGAAAAGAGACGGCGTATTGCCGCGACGGAGACAGATACGACGCGCAAAAAGGCGAGCTTGAGATATGCTTTGAAAAGTCAAAATGCAACTTCACGGTGATAGACAAATATTGAATATCCGACATTTTGCATATTATCGCTAAACATCAAAAACGGCGCTTTATATGCAGCTTTTGCACATATAAAATGCCGTTTTTAATTCAAATCTTATATTTCCGCTCTTATTTCTTTTCGCCCTTATTTTGCGGCTGTCACAGCCTCGGCAAGCTCGAGAGGCGAGGCAAAGACATAGTCGGGAGCGTACTCGTCCATCTCCTCTTTGCTGCCGTAACCCCAAAGCACTCCCGCGACGTCCACCCCCGCCTCGCGCGCGCCCACTATGTCGTACAACCTGTCGCCTACCATGAGCACGCGGCTTTTGTCCTCTATGCCCATCTCGTCAAGGCAGAGCTCGATTATGTCCTTCTTCGCCTCGCGGGAGAGGTCGCTGCTCGCGCCGCCTACAAACTCGAAATACGGCGCCAGGCCCAGCCCTTCTATCATGAGCGAGGTGAATTTCATAGGTTTCGACGTCGCTACGGCAAGTCGCTTGCCCGCCGTGTTCAGCGCCGTAAGCATGTCGAAGATCTGAGGATAGACTTTGCTCTCTTTCCAGCCTTCCGTCTCGTAAAGCCCGCGATACAGCGTGATGAGCTGTTCGATCATAGGCATCTCGAGCCCCAAAAACTCCTTCATGGACACCCTGAACGGCGGACCTATCATCTTGTTCATCGTCTCCTGCGGACAGGCTATCCCCTTCGTATCGAGGGCGTAGCGGATGCAGTGGAATATCCCTTCTTTGCTGTCAGCGAGCGTGCCGTCAAGGTCGAATAGTATCACATCATAGCTTTTCATGGCTACATTGTAACCCACTCGCACGCCGCAAATCAAGCGAATTTCACACAAATCTCAATGCGTATCCCTTTTGATATAGCGCGGACGCGGGAATATCGAGAATGCTCTTTGCGCCGCACATACCTCCCTCGTTCAGACGCGCGCACGCCGCGGCATAGCTCAAGAGCACGCCCGCCGTAAAGTCGGGATTGCTTTCGAGCTCGAGCTCCAGCCTCAACTTGCAGCCTTTGCCGTTTGCATATCCGCTTCTCAGCACCTGCCCTCCGTGGGGCATCCCGCCGTGTTCGCGCCTCAGCGTCTCGACGTCCACAAAGTGTATCTCGACGTCGTACGGCTCGAAATAGTTGGGCATAGTGCGCACAGTCTCTTCGATCTTTTTAAGGTCCGCGCCCTCCTTCGCCGCGATATAGCAGACGCGCAAGTGCTTGTCCCGCTCCGTAAGCGCCTCCCCCTTGCCCTGCGTCGCGAGGTCTATCGCCTCCTGTTTGGGGACGGTATACTGTATCGCGTCCAAAACGCCGTCTATGCGCCTCAAAGCCTCGCTGTGTCCCTGCGACACGCCCTTGCCCCAAAACGTGTGCGTCAAGCCGTTTGGAAGTACTCCCTCGAACAGCGCGCGGCAGAGCGAGAATATCCCGGGGTCCCAACCTATCCCCACCAGGCTCAACTTTCCTCCCTCCGCGGCAAGCTCGTCCATATTTTTCACATAGTCGCGCATTTTCGCATGAGTATCGAAACTGTCCACGGTGTTGACCTTGCCCGCGAGCGATATGCCGAATGATACGAGGTCGTTTGCGCTCCCCAAGCACAGCGCGGCGACGTCTATATCCTTTGCCATATCGAATATTTCTTCCTGCGCGAATATCGGGGTGCCGTATGGCGATACCAATCCGCGCCTTCTCGAGAATATGCCGACGAGCCGCATATCTTCACTGCCGCACGCTATCTTCTCGCATGCCTTGCCCAAATTGCCGTAACCTACAATAGCAACGTTTTTCATGCCAATATTTTATGCTCATACATGCGCATTTGACATATAATTAGCGCGAAAATTACGGTTTTTTGTGCGCAAAACTCACTACGTATGCCACATTTTGCATTTTCACAATGTTAGTCCGCCACTCATAGAGTGAAAGGGATAATATTCGGAGTTTTGGCAATAATCGACGTATGGAAGTGAAACGCGGTGACTTGTATTATGCGGACCTGAGCCCCGTCGTGGGCAGCGAGCAAGGGGGAGTACGCCCCATACTCATCGTGCAAAACAATGTAGGCAACCGCTACAGTCCCACCGTCATCGCCGCCGCTATCACATCTCAGCTGGACAAGGCTAAACTCCCGACGCATATCGCCCTGCCCGCGGGCACTTTCGGACTGCCGAAAACTTCCGTAGTTTTGCTCGAGCAGATACGCACCCTCGACAAGCGTCGCCTTAAGGAGAAGATCGGCGAACTCCCTCTCAACCTAATGGCGCGCGTGAACGAGGCGTTGCTCATCTCGCTGGGCTTTTTCGAGACATAAAAACTATTCTTTTTTTGTCTCGCTTTGCTTTTTTATCTTTCCGCGTTTAATCTAAAATAGTCGCTAATATTGCCCAAAATATTTAGATGGGGTCAAAAAACATATTAAAGCGCCGAATGATAGGTCTCATTCGGCGCGATCTTACATTTGATTTTGCACGTTTTTCAAACTGAAATGTATCAGTTTAAACTTAAATGTATTCTGCGACGCTCGCCCACTGTATGAGGGTCTCCCTCTCTTCGGGCTTGCCCTTCACGGACTGCGACGCGGCGACGATGGGTAGCCACGACTGTATGTACTTGCGAGGCATTCCTGTCTTTTCGCAGAACAAATTGACATACTTCTCCGCAAACTCCTGCTTGCCCGCGAGGACGAAGAGCAGATATGTCCTTGCCACATCCGCGCCCGCATTGCCCTGCGTGACATGCGCCCAGTCCACAATGTAATACTCTCCCTCGGGAGTGACTATGATGTTGCTGGGATTGAAATCGCCGTGACATACCTTTGCGCGAGGCATCATGCCGCTCAGCCTTGTATGGAGCTCAAACTTTGTCGAACTGTCAAGCTCGGTCTGCTCTATTTTTCTGTCCATCTTGTCGCGGAGCTTGTTTAAGAGGGGCGAGCGGAAAGTATGCACATGCATCTGGAGCTCTACAAATTTTTCGAGGTATTCATCCTCTTTTTCGGGCTCCTCCTGCATGAGTTGAGCAAGGGTCTTGCCGGGGATATACTCCATGATTATCGCCCACTTGCCGTCTATCTTTTTGACTTCCAGAATGTGCGGCGCCTTGATGCCCGTATCCTCGACGCGGGACTGGTTGAGCGCCTCGTTGAGGATGTCGGATTTGGAATAATTCTCGTCAAACAGTTTGATGACTTTGCCGTCCTCGACATAAATTTTCTTGTCGGGTCTGGACGCGATGATCTTTTCTGTGCTCATATTTCCTCCTTATTTGCCATAATAGGCGTTCAAATACATCTGCTTTATCTCGCTCATGAGCGGGTAGCGCGGATTTGCGCCCGTGCACTGATCGTCAAAGGCTTGCTCCACCATCTCGTCGAGTGTGTCAAGGAAGTATTTTTCATCGACGCCGTAGTCCTTTATAGTGCGCTTGATGCCCACTCTCGCCTTGAGTTTGTCTATCTCCTTTATGAGGTTGTCTAGTTTCTCGCTGTCCGTCTTGCCCTTTATGCCGAGATAGTCCGCGACTTCGGCATATCTTGCCAGTGTGTGCGGATGGTCGTATTGCGGGAATGTGCCCATCTTTGTGGGACACTCCTCGGCGTTGAAACGCAGCACTTCGTCTATCATAAGCGCATTCGCGACGCCGTGCGGCAAGTGATGGAATGCGCCCAGCTTGTGCGCCATGGAGTGGCATACTCCTAAGAAAGCGTTTGCGAACGCCATGCCCGCCATAGTTGCGGCGTGTCCCATCTTCTCCCTTGCTATAGCGTCGTTGGGACCGTTGTCGTAGGCTCTGGGCAAAAACTCGAATATCATCTTGAGTGAGCGCAACGCAAGTCCGTCCGTGAAGTCCGTCGCCATCATTGACGCATATGCCTCGAGGGCGTGGGTCACGGCGTCTATGCCGCTCGCCGCCGTCAAGCCTTTGGGCGCGTTCATCATCATATCCGCGTCGATTATGGCGATACTGGGCATGAGTTCATAGTCCGCAAGAGGATATTTGACTCCGCTCTGCTCGTCCGTGATGACTGCAAACGGAGTGACTTCGCTGCCTGTGCCCGCCGAAGTCGGAATGGCAATAAATGTCGCCTTTTCGCCCATCTTCGGGAAGGTGTATACCCTCTTTCTTATGTCCATAAAGCGCATTGCGAGGTCGAGGAAGTCCACTTCCGGATGTTCGTACATGACCCACATTATCTTGCCCGCGTCCATTGCAGAGCCGCCGCCTATCGCGATTATGGTGTCGGGACCGAAGGCGCGCATTGCCGCAGTACCCTCTTTCGCGCATGCGAGGGTGGGATCGGGCGCGACGTTGAAGAATGTCGTATGCGTGATGCCAAGCTCGTCAAGCTTGTCCGTGATGGGCTTTGTGTAGCCGTTTTGATAGAGGAAGGTGTCCGTGACGATGAACGCCTTCTTCTTGCCGTATACGCTGCCGAGCTCATTTAGCGCGACGGGCAGACAGCCTTTTTTGAAATATACCTTCTGAGGTGCTCTGAACCACAGCATATTCTCTCTCCTTTCCGCAACCGTTTTTATGTTGATGAGGTGTTTGACCCCGACGTTTTCGCTGACGCTGTTTCCGCCCCAGCTGCCGCAACCCAATGTGAGGGAGGGCGTAAGCTTGAAGTTGTAGATGTCGCCGATGCCGCCCTGCGAGGACGGTGTATTGATGAGCATGCGGCACGTTTTCATTGCCGCTTCCCACTTTTCAAGCTTGTCGCGCTCGGTGAGAGTGTTGATGTATATTGTAGACGTGTGTCCGAGGCCGCCGTCCTCGATGAGCCTCTCCGCCTTTGTGACGGCGTCATCGAAGTCCTTCGCCTTGTACATGGCAAGCACGGGGGAGAGTTTTTCATGAGCGAACTCCTCGCTAAGCTCCACGCTTTCCACCTCGCCGACGAGCACTTTGGTGCCTTCGGGAGCCTCAAAACCGCTGAGTTTTGCAATGGTGCAGGCGCTCTGCCCCACTATCTTCGCGTTCAACGCGCCGTTGATGATTATCGTCTTGCGCACCTTGTCCGTCTCTTTGGCGTTGAGGAAGTAAGCGCCCCTCGCCTTCATCTCTTTCTTGAAGGCGTCATATACGCCCTTGAGCACTATGACGGACTGCTCGCTCGCGCAGATCATGCCGTTGTCGAATGTCTTGGAGTGGATTATCGAGGACGCCGCAAGCACAATGTCCGCCGTGTCGTCCACTATAGCGGGAGTGTTGCCTGCGCCGACGCCGACTGCGGGCTTGCCGCTTGAATACGCGCTCCTGACCATGCCGGGACCGCCCGTCGCAAGAATGAGGTCCGCCTCTCGCATGAGCAGCGCGCTGAGCGGGACGGTAGGCTCGTCCACCCACGCGATTATGCCCTCGGGCGCGCCCGCCTTGACTGCCGCGTCAAGTACGACTTTCGCCGCCGCTATCGTGCACTTCTTCGCGCGCGGATGGGGCGAGAAAACTATGCCGTTGCGCGTCTTTAAGGCGAGCAATGCCTTGAATATCGCCGTAGAAGTCGGGTTTGTGGTGGGCACTACAGCCGCCAACACGCCGACGGGTTCCGCTATCTTGGTGATGCCGTATGCCGCGTCGCGCTCTATCACGCCGCAAGTCTTGACGGAGCGATATGCGTTGTAGACGTACTCGGACGCATAGTGGTTTTTGATGACCTTGTCCTCGACGACGCCCATACCCGTCTCTTCCACAGCCATCTTGGCAAGCGGAATGCGCTGTTTGTTTGCCGCCATAGCCGCCTCGAAGAATATCTTGTCCACCTGCTCCTGCGTGTACGTGGCGAATATCTTCTGCGCTTCACGGACGCGGCCGAGCAACCTTTTCAGGCTGTCCTCGCTGTTGATGATCTCAACATTGTTTTCCATAATTAGTTCTCCCTGATTATTTCGCTATATTTTTATTGATAAAAATATATTGATATTATTTTATCTAATTCTAAACGCTTTGTCAATCGTATAGCGCCCCTTTTTGAAAATATTTAAAGCCACAGTATAATATATGTATGCTCAATGCCTACGCGGTCTCAAACGCTTTTATTTAAGAAGAGATATTTTGAGAAAGTATAGAAAATGTTATAGATAAGTTTAAAATCCTCTTCGAGATAAATGACCTCAATATTTATAAAAATCCCATATATGAAATAATAATCTGAGTAAAAAATTGTGATTGTAAATTGTGGTCGTAAATTTTAATTATTATAATATATCAATCAAATCTAAAAGCGGTTTTTTATTGTGCGGAAACGTCGTCGTTTGAAAACTCAAATTTCACATCGCCGTCATAGGCGGCAATCAGTTGAAGCGCAAGCTCATAGCCCTTTAAAATGCACTCTTCGGAGAGATCGTCGCGGCAGTCATTGCGCGTATGGAGCTCCTCAGACATCCGCTTGCCCGCGGCGTTTATGCTTACGCTGCGTAGTCCCGCCGAGGAGAATACCCTGCTTTGCGCGCTTGAAAATACCTTGCGGCTTTTACACTCTATCCCCGCGGACTTCGCCGCGTCGATGGCGATTTCGACCGCACGTGCGTCGCTCTTGACAAAACCGCCCGCCTCACTCTTGCTTACGGCAAAATTGTTTGCGTCATGCAAAATATCGAAGGAGACAAACACCGTCTCATCCGAAAATTCATTCTTATGCGCGTCTAAAAACGCCATTGCGCCGCGCATACCTGCCTCGCCGCTGCCCGCAAGCAGGAGAGCGACTTCGGTATGCTCAAGTTCGACGTCCTTCAATGCATTCATGGCGTAAACCGATGTGACCGCGCCGCTCAAACCGTCGTTCGCGCCGTCCGTCACTTTTTTTCTGTCCAAGAAAAAGTACGCCGCGCCCCATGGGATAACAAATATAATTCCTACCAGCCCCGCGATGAGCATAGCGCCGTCCGCAATGCCCGCGCCCAGACCTCCGACAAGCGCCCATCTTACGACGTCAATGACAAAGAGATAAAATGCGCCGATAATGCCGAGCAAAAAAAGCGATTTAAACGCCTCCGCGACGAGTATACGCTTAAGTCTCCACTCGTATCCCGCGTCATAGTGGGATACAAAAAATATGCGCCGTTTCACTTCTCCCGAGCAATGCTTGACGGCATAGACGTTCTCGGAAGTCTCCTGCTTGAATAGCGGATCGCACATGCGCTTTTTCAGCACACATTCCGCAAAAAACGGTACGATCCCGACCAAAAGCAGCATTATCGAAATAAGCGTAGAAAAGAAATATGCGGCAAAGGCGAGCATTAGACAGCTCGCCGTAAATTCTATCCAACCGAAATACGCGCCCGGGTGTACATTGAAACGCTCGACGCGCACGTCGTCAGTGCCTTCGCCGAGCTTAGCTGCCGAAAATTCCGCCGCTGCCCGTTCGTTCTCAGAGCCCGCAATGCGATCTTCAAAATGCTCGCACATATGCTTAATGTCGCCCACGACTTGCGAGGCGACGCTTTCGGGTTGGGACGGAAGTTTAAAAAGTCGCATGTTATCCCTCGATATTCACGTTTGCCATAAGCACCTTGAGCATCATTTTTACGACGTCGAGGGTGTTTGGCTCGACGCCATGAACGATCTTTTTGTAGAAGTGACGATTCGCCTCCGCAATGATATCCGCCACAGCGCGCCCCTCCTCGGTGAGCGAGAGGTCCTGCTCGCGCTTGTCCTGCTCCGAGATGGTAGAAACGATATAGCCCTTCTCCTTGAGCAACTTTACGCTCCTCGAAAGCAAAGCTTTAGACACGTCGTGATCCGACGCGATCTGGCTCGCCGTAGAAACTGTGTCCAGCGAGCTGAGCACTACTATCTCATTCGGCGACAGGTCATAGCCGTCCAATGCCTTGAGCTGAAATTCCTGATACGCACGGCTGATTTTTCTAAACGCCACAAGATAGAATGAAATGACGCCCAAATCTTTATCCAAAATCTCCTTCATTTTGAATCGGCTCCTTTTTTTATTCCACCCATGTTGCAAAAAGATATCTGCGCGTTGACTGCTTTCTAGATGATGTATCTATTGAAATATGTGTGCATTTTATTCCCCGCCCAAAAATGGGCGGGGACATTCATTCAGATGAACTATCGCTCGAGTTTTTACTCGGTCTCGTCATCCTTCGGCTCGGTCGGAGGGGTCTCCTCTCCTACCTCTTCGTGGGTTTGCTCCGTCTCGAACGGTACCGCCTCGCTGTTCTCGTTGGGGAAGACGATCTCGGGTGCGAAACCTTCTTCGGCAAGCTGCTCTGTCTCGCTTGCCTCGAGACCGTTTGCCTTCGCCGCCTCTTCCTTACGACGATTGATCTCTGCGACAGCCTCTTGTTGTTCCTTCTCGTTGAACTTGTAGAAGAAGAGCGGGATGACCGTCAAGAAGAAACTGAGCGTGCCGACTGCCATAAGAATTGCCCACATTATATCCTTACTTGTGCCGCTTACCGCCGCGGGGTTGCCCGCTTCGACATCAGCAAGATAGTACGCGAGCACGCCGACAAATGCGCCGACCGCCATACCTACTTTGTTGATGAGCGTCTGCATTGCAAAGCAGATGCCCTCTGCCCTCTCGCCCGTCTTGAGTTCGAGATATTCAACGGTGTCGCCGATCATTGCGTAGGTTATGATGTTGCCGAATCCTGTAGGCACACCCGCAATGACAAGCGCAACGATAAGGCACGCGATCGTCGCAGGATGTCTGTAATTGCCACCATCTCCGCACATATACGGCACGAGGAACGCGATGAGCATCGCTATGCCGCCCGCGATATGCGACCAAATGTAGGTGTTGCGTTTGCCGAACTTCTTGGTGCAAAGAGGAACGAGCAGGGACGCGATAAGTCCGCCGGGCACGACCGCCATCGTAAAGATGGTGTAAAGCGCTTCGCCCTTGAATTCAAACACGCCGGGGATTATCGTAAATCCAACGCCGTCCATAACATACTTTGCGAAGTACAGACCGCCCGTGTAGGTGAACAGCATTCTCGCCGCGCCGCCGATACCGGAAAGCACTATGAGCATGAGGGGCTTGTTCTTGAACAACAACTTGAGGTTGTGTCCGAGAGACGGGGGCGCCTCGAGAGATTGGTTGCGTTCGACCGTGTTCTTGAATCCGAGGAAGAACAGCGGGAGTGCGATGACGCAGCACACTATTGCGGCTACAAAGTAGATATATCTCAAATCGTGCGAAGTGCCCGCCTTGGATACGGCGATAGCGTCATACAGCTCCTTGCCTACGATAACGCCGGGAATTGCAGTTTTGCTTTCCGCTATCCACTCTCCTATCTGGGTCGTAAACTCAGCTATAGGCGATTTTGCATTCAACTCTATCAATGCGGCAACAGCGGTGTTATAGCTCTTGACCAACGGATCGATGACAGACGACTCACCGACAAGTTTGCCGCTGATATCTGTAAACCACACGTTGATATCGGGAATACCCTTCACATAATCCGACCAAGACGTAACTCCGCCGAAAGCGTTCTTTGCAAAGCCTGCGACTTCTCCGTTTGCAACAGCTTGGAACCAGTCGCCCAAGTTTGTTGCCGCGTCGATGCCGTTGGCATTTCTGAACAGTCCTTCCATCGCGTTGATGACGGATTGGCTCGCGTTGGTGACGTTCATCGTGGAGGCAGTCATGTTGGATGTGATCATCGGGACGATGATGGTGACAAGACCTGCGCCCAGCGTGCAGAACAGACGCGCGACTGTAAGCATGTTACCGCGACGGAATGTGTCGTTGGACATTGCAGTAGAAAGTCCCCAATAAGGAACGTCCGCGACGGTGTACACCATACCCCAGATCAAGTAGACGATCGTCACTGCCGCAAATCCGCCCGGATTGCTTGGATACCAAGGCAGGAAACACAATATCGTCATCAACATGATGGGAATTGCCATCCATTTGAGGTAGGGACGGCATTTGCCCCAACGGGTACGAGTGCGGTCAACGATGGAGCCCATGATTGGGTCGTTTGCCGCGTCGTAGATACGCGCAAACAGCATGAGCAGTGCGACCGACAGCGCCGAGAAACCGATAGCGTCCGTCATGAACACCGTGAGGTAGGAGCCGACGATGGTGCAGATGAGGTTTTGACCGAATCCGCAGATCGAGAAACTCAGACCCTCTTTGGGTTGCATCTCCCCGTCACCCGGCGTAGAACCGAAGATCTTGTGCCAAAAGCCTCTCTTCGGAGCCACCGCCGCCGTGCCGTCTGCCGACACAGTCACGGGAGTCTCAGACATCGGAGCCTGAGATAGATTGTTGTTTTCTTCGCTCATAAAATCTCCCTTTGCCCACGCAAAAGCGCAAGCTAGCAGTATAATATAAATATATGATACAGCAAAATTTATTAACTTTCAATAAAAATTAAAATAAAATTTAATAAAATTTAATATATTTCTAAATAAATTCTCAAAACAAAAAAATGTACGGTTTTTTTAAATCTTTAAAAATGCGCGCATAGAAAAACTTTGAAAATCGGTTGGAAACGCGTTTTTGTAAACTTAGGTCAATCTCCAAATATGTCGAAAAGCGTTGACATCACCCTGCTTACGGTGGCGCCGTCATAGCCCTTTTGCATGAGGTGCGCATACACCTTGGACGCGCCGCTCTTGTCCGATATCTTCTTTTGGCGGGCGTATTTTTTCGCCTCCGCCCTGCACTTTTCAAGCTCGCGCTCCTCGCTTATGATGTCCTCTATCAAATTTTCCGCGAGCTCCTTGTCTATGCCCTTCTCCTGCGTGAGTTTGTAGGCGAGCTTTTTCTTGCCCAGCCTGTCGCCGTAATAGGACAAAAATGTGCGCACATACTCCTCGTCGTCGATATAACGATAGCTCTTCGCGCGATCGAGGGCGTACTCCACCTCATTTTTGTGAAAACCCTTCTCGTACAACCTTTCCTTGCACTCCTTTTCGGAGCGCGGGGACGACGTGAGATATTTGAGCAACGCGTCATAAGCCTTTGCCGTCCGCTCTTCATTCAATTCATACTCTTTTTCTTGTGCCATTTCTCCTCCGAAAAGAAAACTTGACGTCCCTCAAAACTTTGCTGTATTTTGCAAAATCCGCGCGTTATCACAACTTTTTGTATGCGTAAACGCCCAAATTTGTCACTTTTGCGCGCCCAAGCGTCGCCTCGCTGACGTCTGCGGCAAAAAAGTCCGCCTCGTCCTCTTTGACGTATGCAAAAATGCGCACGCTGTCGCCGTATTCCACACCGTCCTGCACTCCGTATCTCCTTATCACCCTGTCCGTCGCCGTGATGTCGGCATAGTCGCAGACTATATCGAGGCGGACGCACCTGACCTTTTGGGATATATCAGCGCTCCGCACAGCCTCTGCCGCCGTGCCCGAGTATGCGCCCACAAGCCCGCCCGCGCCCAGCTTTATCCCGCCGAAATAGCGCGTAACGACTATGGCTGTCTTTCTCAGATCCTGCTTTTTGAGCACTTCGAGTATGGGCTGTCCCGCCGTGCCCCCGGGCTCGCCGTCGTCGCTGAAACGGGTCATGTTGCCAAGCTCGTCGCCGATGTACGCATAGCAGTTGTGCGTAGCGTCGGGGTATCGCCTCCGCACCTCGCGCACGAAGTCCTCCGCCGCGTCAGAGTCCACCTCGCCCTTGACGGTAGCGATAAATTCGGAGCGTTTGATCTCCTGCCTTATCTCGTATTCTCCGTCAACATAGCGATAGCTCTTCATAGCTTCCTTTTATTTGTGGCGCGAAGGCTTGGATATTTTTTTGAAATTTTATGCCTTTAGATTGCCGTATTTATAGCTGTACGTGGCTTGCCGCCGTTTGTCGCCACAGCTCTTCAGGCGCATACGCCCGAATATAATTAGGGGCAGAATATTCTCCTGCCCGCCTAACCTACAATGTTTTTACTCGACCGTCACTTTGAAGAAATTCTTTTTGCCCTTCTGCAATACGAATCCGTTTGAGAGTTGCTCCTCGGTGAGCGTCGCCATGATGTCCGTGACCTTCCTCCCGTCAACAGATATCCCGCCGCCCTGAATAAGCCTCTTAGCCTCGCCCTTCGACGGCACTTTTGCGACATGTACGAGCACTTCCGCGACCTGCGTCATGCCCGCGGGTATTGTCGCCGACGGCATATTTTCAGAGTCTCCCGAGAATGCCGCCCTCGCCTTTGAAAGCGCGCTCTCCGCCTCTTCCTTGCCGTGCACAAGCGCGGTCAGCTCGTAGGCGAGGCGCTCCTTTGCCCTGTTCATGCGCTCGTCATTGTATTTGGTCAACTCTTCTATCTCGTCGAGAGGCAGGAAGGTCAAAAATCTGAACACCTTTTCGACATCCGCGTCCGCGATGTTGCGCCAATACTGGAAAAAGTCGTACGGTGAGGTCTTTGCGGGGTCGAGCCATACAGCGCCCTTGGACGTCTTGCCCATCTTTATGCCCTCGCTCGTCGTGAGCAGCGCGAATGTGATGGCAAACGCGTCCTTGCCCTCTTTGCGGCGTATGAGGTCCGCTCCCGCGAGCATATTGCTCCACTGGTCGTCGCCGCCGCATTGAAGTACGCAGCCGTACTTGCGATTGAGCACGAGGAAGTCATAGGACTGCATAAGCATATAGTTGAACTCGAGGAATGTCAAGCCCTTCTCCAGCCGCTGCTTGTAGCACTCCGCCGTGAGCATCCTATTGACGGAAAAGCTCGCGCCCACCTCGCGCAAAAAGTCGATATAGTTGAGCCCAAGCAGCCAGTCCGCATTGTTGACGAGTATCGCCGCGTTCTCGCCCTCGAAGCGGATAAACCGCGCCATCTGCTTTTTGAAACACTCTACGTTGTGCGCGATGGTCTCCTTTGTCATCATGGAGCGCATGTCCGTCCTGCCGCTCGGGTCGCCTACCATAGCCGTACCGCCGCCGATGAGGATGATGGGACGATGCCCCGCGTCCTGCAACCGCTTTGCGACTATCATCTGCATAAAATGTCCTACGTGAAGGCTGTCCGCCGTGGGATCGAACCCAATATAAAACGCCTGCGGCCCGCTATCCAGCAACTTTTTGAGGTCATCCTCAAACACGACCTGCTTGACAAGCCCGCGCTCTCTCAGCTCATCTATAATATTTTGCTTTGCCATATAAAAACTCCGATATGTGACCGTAAAGCACCTTTGCAGGTGCTTTACGAGTCGTAAACTTGATATTTTTTACTTCGCAAGCGCCTCTTGGACTGCGACTGCACATGCGACCGATGCACCGACCATCGGGTTGTTGCCCATGCCGATGAGTCCCATCATTTCGACGTGAGCGGGGACGGAGGAGCTGCCCGCGAACTGTGCGTCGGAGTGCATCCTGCCCATCGTGTCCGTCATGCCGTAGGACGCGGGGCCTGCCGCCATATTGTCGGGGTGGAGCGTCCTGCCCGTGCCGCCGCCGGAAGCGACAGAGAAGTACTTCTTGCCGTTGTCCCAGCACCACTTTTTGTAGGTGCCTGCGACGGGATGCTGGAAACGAGTGGGATTTGTGGAGTTGCCCGTGATGGAGACGTCAACGTCCTCGAGGCGCATTATCGCAACGCCCTCCGTGACGTCATCCGCGCCGTACACTCTGACCGCCGCGCGCTCGCCATTGCTGTACGCGGTCTCTCTGACTATCTTGACCTCGCCCGTGAAGTAGTCCATCTTGGTCTGCACGTATGTGAAACCGTTTATGCGGGAGATGATGAACGCTGCGTCCTTGCCGAGGCCGTTCAGAATGACCTTGAGCGGAGTTTTGCGCACCTTGTTTGCGGTCTTTGCTATGCCGATAGCGCCCTCTGCCGCCGCGAACGACTCGTGACCCGCGAGGAAAGCGAAACACTTTGTGCTTTCTCTGAGCAGCATTGCGGCAAGATTGCCGTGCCCGAGCCCGACCTTACGCTGTTCCGCAACGGAGCCGGGGATGCAGAAGGATTGCAGTCCTTCGCCGATAGCCTCTGCCGCGTCCGCCGCCTCTTTGCAGCCCTTCTTTATGGCGATAGCGCAGCCGACGGTGTACGCCCAGACCGCATTTTCAAACGCGATGGGTTGAACGCCTTTGACAATAGCCTCGCAGTCTATGCCCTTGTCGAGGCAGATCTGCCTTGCTTCCTCGAGATCCTTGATGCCGTAGGAGGCAAGTGTCTTGTTTATTTTGTCTATTCTTCTCTCATATCCTTCAAATGTGACGCTCATTTTAATGCCCTCCTATCAGTTCTTGCGCGGGTCTATCCACTTGACCGCGCCGTCCTCTTTCTTGAATCTGCCGTATGTCTTGGTATTCTCCTTGAGAGCCTCGTTTGCGTCTACGCCCTTCTTGACGGCGTCCATAAACTGTCCGAGGCGGCAGAATTCATAGCCTATTATCTCATCATGCTCGTCAAGTGCGAGCTTTGTGACATAGCCCTCCGCCATCTCGAGATAGCGCGGCCCTTTTGCCACTGTACTGTACATCGTACCGACTTGACTCCTGTGCCCCTTGCCGAGGTCCTCAAGTCCCGCGCCGATGACAAGCCCGTCCTCGCTGAAGGCGGATTGCGTCCTGCCGTAGACTATTTGTAGGAACAGCTCTCTCATAGCGGTGTTGATGGCGTCGCACACAAGGTCCGTATTGAGCGCCTCGAGGATGGTCTTTCCTGCGAGGATCTCTGCCGCCATAGCCGCGGAGTGCGTCATGCCCGAGCATCCGATCGTCTCAACAAGAGCCTCTTGGATGACGCCGTTTTTGACATTGAGACTGAGCTTGCAGGCGCCCTGCTGAGGCGCGCACCAGCCTATGCCGTGCGAAAAGCCGCTGATGTCCTTGATCTCTTTTGCCTGTACCCATTTGCCCTCTTCGGGAATGGGAGCGGGGCCGTGATTGGGTCCCTTTGCAACGCAGCACATTTCGTCAACTTCACGAGAATATTGCATAGTTTTTGCTTTCGAGGGGTAAAGCCTCCCGAAAAAACCTCCTTAAAAAATTCTTTATAATAAAAATATACTAGCATATTCTTTAAATTTTATCAATAGAAAAAGCGTACCTGCAAAAATTTTTTCCAAAGGAAAATCAAGCGCGCAAGATGTACTGCTTTATGTTATATTAGGCTCGGACATAGGGACTCCTCGACGTTGCTCGTAGTGACAATATGACAACTTGGGGATTCCTCGACTTCGCTCGGAATAACAGTGTGTATAAGTAAACTCGGACAATGCGCATATAGAACTCAAGCACGAACCTAGGTCAATAGAAATCAAGCACGAAAAGCGTTAGTATCTCAGACAAGGTTATTGAAATGACCCACCCTCTCCCTTCGTTACGTGCAGCGATGATAACGTTTGTCTGAGGGATATTCGGGGTCCCCGCAAAATTACGCAGTGATTTTGTGGGGTGAGGACTTGGGGATTTCTCGACTTCGCTCGGAATGACAGGGTGTATAAGTAAACTCGGACAGAGTTTACGTTATATGCTCGGGCAAGGGGATTCCTCGACTGCGCTTCGCTACGCTCGGAATGACATTTTATATAACCTGTCATTTCGAGCGTAGTCGAGAAATCCCCTGGTCTTATAGTAAAACCCTCGGACAAGCGTTGCGTTAAGCTCTGACAACATGTCCGTCAATATCAAGCACTACCGCAAGAATTCATACCATACACACAATCAAAAAACGCGAGCGACGGCAAGTATTTGCCCAGCTCGCGTTTTTAGCTTGGGGTGCAGGGGACGAAGTCCCTTGCCGGGGTGCAGGGCTCGCAGCCCTGCATATTTCAATTAATAGCGGTTTCTAGGGACGTAGGAGGTGTGCAATATCTCGTGCGCCTTGTGAGAATTGGGCTCGCCGAGGAACTCCTTGTAAAGCTCCTTGATGGCGGGGTTCTCGTGGGACTTGCGGAGTTTCATCCCCTTGTCTTGAGCATAGATGGACGCTGCGCGCAATTTCTTGACGTCATAGTTGTTGCGCACGAAAGCGGACTTGATGGGTTGACCGCCGCCGTTGACGCAGCCGCCCGGGCAAGACATAATCTCTATGAATTGATAATCCGCCTTGCCCTCTCTGACGTCCTGCATAATCTTTCTTGCGTTTGCAAGACCGGAGGCGACGCACACTTTGACCTTTGTGCCGCCTATGTCGTAGGTGGCTTCCTTTATGCCTTCCGTGCCGCGCACTTCCGTGAAATCGAGGGACGGAGCTTCCTTGCCCGTGAGAGCCTCATACACAGTGCGCAGAGCCGCTTCCATAACGCCGCCCGTAGCGCCGAAGATGAGTCCCGCGCCGCTGAACATGCCGAGGGGCGCGTCCCATTGCTCGTCGGGGAGCTCCTCGAAGATTATGCCCGCGCTCTTTATCATCTTGGCGAGCTCTCTTACGGTGAGCGAGTAGTCGATGTCGGGGACGCCCGCCGCGCTTTGATCCGCTCTGCCCTTCTCAAATTTCTTGGCCGTGCAAGGCATGATGGATACGACGACGATGTCTTTGGGATCTATACCGAGCTTTTGAGCATAATAGGTCTTGCATACCGCGCCGAACATCTGTTGAGGCGACTTGCAAGTGGAGAGGTGGTCAAGCTGGTCGGGGAAGTTGTGCTCGCAGAACTTGACCCATGCTGGCGAACAGCTTGTGATCATCGGGAGCGTGCCGCCGTTCTTGAGGCGGGAGATGAACTCCGCGCCCTCTTCCATAATGGTGAGGTCCGCGCCGAAGTTGACGTCAAATACGTCGTCGAAACCAAGCCTGCGCAGCGCGGCGACCATCTTGCCCTCTACGTTTGTGCCGATAGGCATACCGAACTCCTCGCCGAGGCCCACTCGCACGGAGGGAGCCGCCGCGACGATGACATGCTTCTTGGGATCCGCGATAGCGGCGTTCACTTGATCTATCTCCTCGACCTCATGCAGTGCGCCGACGGGACATGCGACTATGCACTGTCCGCAGCCTACGCAAGCGGTGTTTGCGAGAGGAGACTCGAATGCGCACGCGATATGGGTGTCGAATCCGCGGCTGTTTGCGCCGATGACCGCGACGGATTGATACTCCTTGCACACTGCGACGCAGCGGCGGCAGAGTACGCACTTGGAGTTGTCGCGGATGAGATACGGAGTGCTCGCATCGATGTGAGACTCCGTCTTGACGCCGTCATACTTATGAGAGGAACAGCCGAGCTCGAGGGAGAGCTTTTGCAGCTCGCAATTGTTGTTACGTACGCAGCTCAAGCAATCCTGGTTGTGGTTTGAGAGCAGCAACTCGACGGTAGCCTTGCGGGAATCCTTGACGGCTTTGGTGTTTGTGAACACCTCCATACCCTCGTTGACGGGATATACGCAAGCGGCGACAAGGCTTCTTGCGCCCTTGACCTCGCAGACGCAGACGCGGCATGCGCCGATCTCGTTTACGCCCTTGAGATAGCACAGGGTGGGTATTTTGATACCTGCCTGTCTTGCGGCTTCGAGAATGGTGGTACCCTCCTCGACTTGCACGGGAATGTTGTTTATTTTAACGTTTACCAATGCCATAGTACACCTCGATTATTCTTTGATTATTGCCCCAAAGCGGCAGGTCGCGATGCACTGTCCGCACTTGATGCACTTGTTTTGATCTATTTCGAACTTCTTTTTGATCTCGCCGCTTATTGCGCCGACGGGACACTTTCTGGAGCATGCCGAGCAACCCTTGCAAGCGTCAGTGATCTTGTATTGAATGAGTTGCTTGCACACGTGCGCGGGACAACGACGCTCCTTGATGTGCGCCTCGTACTCGTCGCGGAAATAGCGCAGAGTGGAGAGCACGGGATTGGGCGCGGTCTGTCCGAGTCCGCAAAGCGAGTTGTTCTTTATGTAGTAGCAAAGCTGTTCCATATCGTCAAGGTCCTGCATCGTCGCCTTGCCCGTCGTGATCTTTTCGAGATACTCGAGCAATCTGCGGTTTCCTATACGGCAGGGAGTGCACTTGCCGCAACTCTCGTCCACCGTGAACTCGAGGAAGAACTTCGCGATGTCGACCATACAGTTGTCCTCGTCCATGACAATCATTCCGCCCGAGCCCATCATGGAGCCGATGGAGATGAGGTTGTCATAGTCGATGGGGATATCCAGATGTTCCGCGGGAATGCATCCGCCCGAAGGTCCGCCCGTCTGAGCCGCCTTGAACTTCTTGCCGTTCGGACAGCCGCCGCCGATGTCCTCGATGATCTCGCGAAGCGTGGTACCCATGGGGATCTCGACGAGACCCGTATTCGTGATCTTGCCGCCGAGCGCGAATATCTTCGTGCCCTTCGACTTTTCGGTGCCCATGGAGGCGAACCACTCTGCCCCGTTCAAAATTATCTGAGTGATGTTTGCGTATGTCTCGACGTTGTTGAGTATAGTCGGCTTTCCGAAGAGTCCCTTGACCGCGGGGAACGGAGGACGGGGACGAGGCTCGCCGCGATGTCCCTCGATAGAGGTCATGAGCGCGGTCTCTTCGCCGCAGACGAATGCGCCGGAGCCGAGTTTCAGCTCGATGTCGAAGGAGAAGCCCGTGCCGAGGATGTCGTCGCCCAGCAAGCCGTACTCTCTGGACTGCGCAATGGCTATTTTAAGTCTTTCGACCGCGATGGGATACTCAGCACGCACATAGATGTAGCCCTGATGAGACCCTATCGCATAGCCCGCGATGGTCATTGCCTCGAGCACAGCGTGAGGATCGCCTTCAAGCACAGATCTGTCCATAAATGCGCCCGGGTCGCCCTCGTCGGCGTTGCAACATACATATTTTGTGTCGTTGACTTGATTTTTAGCAAACTGCCATTTTCTTCCTGTGGGGAAGCCTGCGCCGCCCCTGCCGCGAAGACCCGAAGCGGATATGATGTCGATGATCTGTTGCGGCTCGTACTCCGTCAAGCACTTGATGAGCGCCTGATAACCGTCGCGAGCAATATATTCGTCGATCCTCTCGGGATTGATGACGCCGCAGTTGTGAAGCGCGACGCGGGTCTGCTTCTTGTAGAAGTTTGTCTCGGCAAGCGAGTGTACCGCTTTGTTGCCGAGCGCCTTTTCGTGATAGAGCAACCTCTCGACAAGTCTGCCCTTGACGATGTGCTCCTCGATGATCTCGGGAACGTCGTCCACCGTGACGCAACTGTAGAAAGCGCCCTCGGGATAGATGATGATGATGGGACCGACCGCGCAGAGTCCGAAGCAACCTGTGCCCACCACGCATACGTCCTTGTCAAGCCCCTTTGCCTTGATCTGCTCTTCAAAAGCCTCGCGGATCTTGCCACTGTTGTTGGAGTGGCAACCTGTTCCTCCGCAAACCAATATGTGAGTTCTGTACATGTTCGCCCTCCCTCTTACTTTGCGAGTTTCTTGATTATTTCAACCGCCTTTTTCGCGGTCACTTTCTTGTAGACTTCATGCTCCTTGCCGGGGACGTGGACCTCGATCATAGGTTCGTCCGCGCAGTCGCCCATGCACCCCGTCCTTGTGACGCGGATGCCTTTTAAGTCATGCTCCTCGATGTAGTCGACCATTGCGTTGAACACTTCGCGCGCGCCCGCCTCTATGCCGCAGGTGCCCATGCCGACGATGATGTGGATCTCCTTTTCGGCGTCCACATTGTCACGCAGAATGATCTCGGATTGCATGCTCTGTCTGATTGCCATAATATCGGCGATACTCTTCTTCATAACAATGCTCCTTATTTCAAATTTTCATTTACATATTTTTTGATGACCGCTTTCTTCCTCGCGTCCGACAGCGATATGCCGCCCGTCTCGCTTCTTAAGCGCCTTGTGTCAAGCTTTATGCGCTTTAGCCCGATTCGCGCCTTGAATACGATGTCCGACTCGTCGTCTAATATCACCGCGAGCGACGACGCCATATCCCCTGTCTCGAATTGCCTCGCCTTGAGAATTGCGCTTGTGCCTTTGCCTATCTTCGAGCGCAACTTCAAGCTCCCGCCGCTTTGGTTTGCGTACTTTGCCGTTTTGTACAGCCCAAGTCCGCTGCTACCTTTGCCCGAAAAGCCCTCTTCGCACGCTCTCTTCAAAGTTTCGTCGTCCATTCCTCTGCCGTTGTCGCTCACTTTGAGGCACGCGCGCCGTCCGACTCTCAAGCGTATCTTGACGAGCGTCGCGCCCGCGTCGAGCGAATTTGAGGCAAGCTCAAGCAACGCGAAAGACAAATCCATCAAAGCGCCTTATATTTTGCAACGATGTCGGGGATATCCTTGACGGTAAGTTTGCCGTAGACATCCTTGTTGACCGTCATAACGGGCGCAAGTCCGCAGCATCCGACGCAACGCGTGGAGCCGATGGAGAACTTGCCGTCGGACGACGTCTCGCCATCCTTCATACCGAGGCATTCCTCAAGCTTTGCTACGATATCGCCGGAGCCCTTGACATAGCATGCCGTGCCAAGGCAAACGCCGAATGCGTACTCGCCCTTCGGATTGAGCGTAAACTGAGAATAGAATGTGGCGACGCCAAATACCTCCTCAAGCGACACGCCCATATAATCGGCGATGATCTGTTGCACCTCGATGGGAAGATATCCGTAGATCGCTTGCGCCTGCTGCAACGCGGTCATAACGCTGGGATGATCGGAATTGCGTATCTCCATCAAAGTGTTTCTCAATTGCTTTTCCTGCTCTTCGGTGCCCCTAAAGGCGACAGTTGTGAGTTTGATTCTCGACATATAACCCTCCAATTGATAAACTCTACATATTTTAACACAAACGCAAATTTGTTGCAAGAAAAAATATATGGAAATTGTAAATATAAATAATACAATTATTTGAGACTTGTAATCCGCCTCTCAACGCAGAAAAAACGCCTTTCAAATCGTTTTTGCCAGTTCAATTAAAACTACGGGCAAAAACGAAAAATCTTTTCGTTTTTGCCCGTCTTTAAATACAATCGATTTCTCAATTTATGCGATTAGATATACTATTTTTTATAGTCGTCTCACTTGTATGCTTCGAGGAAATTCTTGAAGAAGAGCACGGTCTCCCCGAGAGAGGCGACGTCGAGATTTTCATTTGCGGCATGCATCGTGCCCAGCTGGTCAAAACTCATTCTGCAAGGCGTACAGCGGATGGCGGTCGTCGCGATCTCCTGCATAGTGCGGCAATCCGTGCCTCCGAACATATAATACGGCACAGTCTCCACGTCAGGATATGTCTTTTTTATCGCCGCGGTGAATTGCGTGTAGCCGTCCCCCGTAAGGTCCGCCATGGGAGAGGCTTCCCTATTGTTGCCGAGCTGCACTTCGCAGTCGAATTTCTTCGCTATCTTCTCGAGTTTTGCGACGCACTTTTCCACGCTGTCAACGGGAGATACGCGCACGTTTGCGTTCACCCACGCCTCCTGCGGGATGACGTTTGGAGCGGACGCGCCCTCGCACATAGTGAATACTATCGTGGACTTGAACATGGGCGCTCCATAGTGCACGTTGAGTTTGGGAGCGAGGTGCGCTGTAAAACTTCCCATATGCCCCGCGAATTTAGCAAGGCCTTTGAGTCCCGGCTTCAGCACATCGGCAAGCCCCAATATCATCGCCTTCGCGGGCGCGGACATCTTAGGCTTGAAAACGCTGTGCTTTTCAACATAGTTCATAAACGCGCCCAGCCTCGCAAGCGGAGTATTTTTTGGAGGTTGCGAGCTGTGTCCGCCCTTGCCGCGCGCGATTATCTTGACGTCCGCGTAGCCCTTTTCGAGTATGCCGACCATTGCGGCGTCCTTCGCCATGAAAGCGTCCGCTTTTTTGACTATCGCGCCGCCCTCGTCTATGACGACGTTGGGTCTCACGCCGTGCGACTTGAACCAATCCCTTGCCATCTCCGCGCCGGGGCCCGAGGTTTCCTCGCAGTCGCTGTAGCTCAAATATATATCCTGCGCGGGAGTGAAGTCTCCCTCAATAAGTTCCTCGACCGCCTGTATAGTGCAAAATAGCGTGTTTTTGCAATCTATAGTGCCTCTGCCGTAGATCTTTCCGTCCTCGACTGTCGCGGCAAAGGGCTCGAATGTCCAGTCTCCGCCGTCCGCGGGCACAACGTCCTGGTGCGCCATAAGCACGACGGGCTTATCGCTCGCCTTGCCCTTCCACTTGAGCAGGAGCACGTCCCTGCCCAACTCTATGCGCTCGCACGTGGCAAATACGTGCGGAAATTCCTCTTCCAACACCTTATGAAACGCCTCGAAATACTCATGTCCGCTGTCTGAAACCGTGGGACACTGTATGAGCCGCCTGAAACTGTCCACATAACCTTTCTCGTTTTTCATATCCTACCTCAAAAGAGTTTGATTCGCGTCAACTTGCAATATCCAAGTTGTGTTTTTTATACACTAGATTATACACCAAACGCAAAAATAGTCAAACAAATCGTCACCCCGTTCCGCCTAAAATATCTTCCGCTCCTTTGCAAAAATACAAAAACACTCGTTTACATCGCCTGTTTTATAATATTTTCCTTAAAATTCTCCTATCAAAAACGAGCGCTCAACTGAGCGCCTGTTTTCATCAGAAATCATATTGATTTTTTACCTTTACCTTACTTGTTTCAAAACTCCCGCGTTTGCTTTTATACTTATTTGCGAGGATTTTTGATATTCGCCTGCGCGGCGGCGTTCACGAGGCGATACTCGCTATGCTCGTGTCGCGCGCCTTGCCAAAACAAGCGCCCATAACGGACGCTTGTTTATAGAGCACAACGAAAAAGCATTATTTCCATAAGAAGTAACACCCGACATTCCTAATACTTTTTTCAAATTAGTTCAACGCATGAAAGCATTATTGCCTATATATTTAACTGAAGAAGGAATAACTATCTTTTCTAATGCCGTACACCCCGTAAACCCGCTGTCATCAATTGCAGTAACAGGTAAACCATCATATGAGGATGGAATAGTAATGCTTTTTGCTGTTTTATCCAAAACTCTAACCTTGTAGCTTTGATTATCATCATTAAGCATGAAAGTTAAATCTGTTGGTTCTACAGTCGCAGCTTGCGCACTTACAGTTGATATACCATTGAATAATGACATACCAGCTACCACACATAACACTAAAAATAATACAAACAGCGTACTAATTAGTGTTGTCTTTGCCCTTGTTTTCATTTTAATTTCTCCTTTTATGAATATTTGCTTATGCAAAATAAGCCATATTAATTCTATATTTTTTCAAATAAAGCCGTAACTGAAAAGCCTAGACGATAATACAGATTACCTTTTTCATCATATACATTTTGACCTACGATATCGGAACGATAAGAGTCAGTACAACCATCAGACCAACCAATAAATCTATATCCTTCGTCAGCAATTGCTGTTACATATGTAGTTCGCTCTCCTGTTAATAATGTCTGCGACAGTTCTCCATCAATTCTACCACCCTCGCTGGCAATGTACTCTACTGTATACGACAGCCGCTCGAAATACGCAATTAGAGTAATATCCTCCTCAACATTAGTGATTATTCTCAAAGGATCCACTTCTCCGTCTGACCAATACAAAAATTTGTAACCCAACTTGGCTTCCGCAAAGAGCCACGTAGTACGTGAGCCTTGTGGAACTTTTTGAATATTATAATCGTTAGAGTGCTGACGCCACCCGTCAGGATTATCCGGATTATAGAAAAGAACATACCCCCCAGTATCGATATAGTCTACTCCTCCGAAACCATCGGGAAGCCCATTAATACACTCCGAATCTATATTAACGGTAAAAATATGGTTAGACCATACCGAATAAGGAATTCCACCTTTTTCACTATTTTTCCATATGTTTTTTAAATCATTTTGATTAACACCCGTAGCTCCACAAGCCCACTGATTTAATAGATACAGCTTGTCTGAAATATAATTTGGAATTTCCAAATGATACGCCATATGGTATTCATAACATGTTATTCCTTGTTCTATCGTGTGAATAAATTCATGCACAAAAGTACCTATACTGTCATCCTCGTAATCTGCGTTAATTACTTGTTCCAAACTCCCATGACGCTTTATTTTTCGATCAATCGGAATTGCCGAATATTTTTTTTCACTCATGCCAGACCAGTCTGGCAATAAATTTTCTTCTCCATCAAAAGAATATATCGTAATAACACTACGGTAATCTTCAAGAATACCATTATCATTTAATTCGGGTATCTGATTAGCATAGATACTTATAGATTTTTTTTCATTACAAAAACATTTTTCATCAACTGATTTGGTCGTAAAATAGCTGTTGATTTCAAAACGTACAAGTCCGTCAAGCATATCGTTCAACGTATCACTAAACCGTTTTGTCAATTCGATACATTGCCGTTTTACTTCTTCTGCCATTTGATAATGCACATCTACGATTTGCCCGCCATTCCCAACAAACAGTCCGTTTATTTCGGTGATGTATACCATTAAAATTTTGTATGTAACTACATACTCATCTTTCACATTCCATTTAGCATACAAATCTCTTGACGGACTGTTAAATATTTCTTCGCCCAAAAGATTATTTCCATTTTCATCAATCGCTTTGCTTGTGAAGTTTTCGTCGAGATACCATCCGTCAAATGTAAAGAAATCACGCTCAGGCACTATTGCTGTTACTGTATCCACCTCCCCGCGCGTAAGCGTCAGACTATCTTCATTGTAATTATTGGTTGCATAATTGTAATGATAAATAAAATCGTCTGTATCACGCCATTCGAATATTGCATAGACATCTACAGCGCTATTTACCCATTTATCTTGACGCATAGCTGTCTTTAACCCGTCTGTCCACTCCACAAATCTATATCCTTCTTTCGGTATTGCGATAACTGATTCAGCGTGGGTTCCATAAACTACCGCTTGACTTATTTTACCTATTATACTGCCCTCACCATCCACTCGATAATTTACAGAGTAACCGAATTCTGCATAAATTTCTTTATCCTCTACTATATTTTTATCTTGTCGAACCGAATTAGTATTGCCATCCGACCATCTAACAAAGATTTCACCCTGCAAAGAATTATCATACAAGCGCGCTTCAACCGGTTGTGCATCTGTTCCACTCTGCACAGTTTGTACCGTTTTCCCATAAATATATCCGTTCCCTACTATTTGATAAGAGACGTTCACGGGAACAGTAATTTCCGCAAATTCAGCAGATATTTGTAGCTCTTTTATGATATTTTTATCTTGACGCTCATAATCAGTTAAACCGTCCGACCATTTTACAAAATAATAACCCTCATTGGGAATAGCTGTTACTTTTTCTGCATTTTCGCCATATTTCACGCTTTGAGAGATCTTCTCTTTTAAGTTCGTATCTTCGCCAATTCTTAATTTACCGCCATTAGATGCAGTATATAAAACCGTACACGGCAATGTTTTATCTACTGACGATGATGAATTATTATTACAGCCAACAAATACTGTTATACAAATAACAGCTATAGTCATAATAAACAAGATTATTTCTAATCGTCTTTTTGTCATTTAGAGATTCCATCCCTTTCTTGGTCTACGACAATTACTGATGATAAATTTATCAACAATAATAGGCAACTCTAGTATATTATATTATAATACATAGCTACGGTCAAGCCCTTTTCTATTCGCAGTCTTTCTATTCTATCATATATATCTTTTGATGTAAGCATCTTTACCTCTGCTTGTATTATATACCAACAACAGTTGCTATATTGAAGCCGTTGCTGTCATTTACGACAACAATAATTGAAATGCTTACATTTTTTGATTTAGTAACTCACAAAAAAAATACCGCCATATCTAATACGATATAGCGGTAATTATTTTTTATAGATATACGTCAACAATGATTTCTTCCCATTGGGATTCACGCGTTAGCACGTTAAGAAATTTGCGACGATACTGCTTGGCTTCTTCAAAGCTGATGGAGAAACTCCAAAACGGCTTATTTCTTCTCCTTGCTTTGTTTGATAGCAGCCTGTGCCACCGTGTTACATTTATGGGCGATACTTTTTTTGTAAATTTTTTTCAAGACAACAACATATCACTTCGTCATTACAATATGAAGAATATCATTATTGCCTCTTTGCGTAAATACAAACAGCCCAATTTTACTTTACCTTAATCAATGGAGGGGTATTAATATCCATATTACGCATAGCTTGTACTATGGCAGGTATATTATCTCCCGATCCATCATTATAATAAATTGTTGCGTACTTTCTTTGATTTTTGCTGCATTTTCTTGATTTTGGAATTTTAGTTGTTATTACCGTTGCTGTTGCTGCCATTATTATCATCTCCTTTTGCGATATAGTCGATTATAGTTTTGTCCGCGAATCTATTTATTATTACTTTTTTAGGCGCACCAACCTCCACATCATTATCAATATATGCATAACTCTCCACCTTTTTTCCTGCAATCGCTTTGAAGAAAGAAACTGTTGGATTGTTTGCATATACATCAAATAATAGAGGCAAAGAGAGATACCGACCTTTTTCCTTAAACCGTCGATACGCTCTTTGAACGCACTTGAATCTATCAAGTTCTATCAATAACAGATTCACTGTATATTGCTTTGAACGCACCATTTCTATCATGGACAATAACCATTCATAGTTGTCTCCTATCATATTATAAACGACATTTAGTCTTTTATTATTCTGTTCATTTTTGTTTTGAAAACAGTTCAGCATAATATTATATTTTGGACATTTGTCAAAATCTATTGATGGTCTCAAAATATAATTAGATTCTAAATGTACTAAAGAAGCTCCTCTTGTATCTTGCGAAAATTCTGGCAACTTCCTTTTTACAATGTCTGCATCTAAATATACTGACCCTGTTAGATCCGCCAACTTTTCCGACACGGATGACTTCCCTGATGCGGGCAATCCTATGACAAGATAAAATTGCGAATCAAATTGTAGTTCAGTTTGTGGTAGCATTCCTCCCTTGTCAACAGTTATCTGCTCTTCTGGCAGTCTTTTTTCTTCCAAACAATTTTTCGCTATTGAATACCTCAAATCTTCTCTTTTTCTGT
Organism: uncultured Clostridia bacterium; assembly: GCA_947581925.1. GTDB lineage: Bacteria > Bacillota > Clostridia > Christensenellales > CAG-917 > CAG-475. Next base: position 17,357 of record CANPWB010000004.1, on the reverse strand, counting down.
CGCTCCGCCAGTCCTCAACTCGATTGTCCTTTGAATTAAGGGTATTGGATTGTTCTTCTGTTAACATATTCAATAACTGCTCTTGTTCTAAAATATCCTTGACTGCCTCATGATATTCTTTTTTACGTGTAGTGTCTAATTCAACACTATCGACATCCGAAAATAAAATGTTTCTACAAAACGCCTCTGCCTCGGCGCGCTTTGAGATCATTCTTGCGTAATTTTTGTCGCTCATTCTTGCCCCATTTATCCATATTTGCATACTTACTTTAACATAAATTAGAGCATAAATCAACTATATATGTAATTTTTTTATAATTTTATAAAACCAACAATAAATAAAGCACTATTGTTGTTACGGCTTATATAGATGATTAACGCTGCTCATTTCTTGCAATGCTTATATAACCTACAAAAAAACTGGTTATAAAATTGGAGGCATTTATTATGTTGCTATTCAAATGTATACTCGCACAGACAAATCTCGCCATTGATTGGCGTGAATTACTACTCCGCACATATCTCGAAAATGTTTGCCGTCCGCAAACTCCAATGTGAATGATGAAATTTCTCGAAACTCCTCGTCGCTTCTATGTGGCAAGGCATCCAAATACCACCTGAATTCTTGTGCGCTATCCGGCTTTATTAGCTTGATAAATTTCTCTGCGAGTTGGTGGCTTATTTGTGGTGTTATTCGCTCGCTAACAGACGATATAATCGCCCAAAACTCATCGAACGACAATTTCGCCGTAGGTTGCGACACTTCCGTTGCTTTGAGCAAATCTTCAAGCTGTTGTTCCAAAGCGGAAATTTCTTGTTCTGTCCTCAGCTTATAGCGTTGATATTCTTCCTTTGTTATTTCTTCTCCCATGCGCATTTCTGTTAAAGTTGAGATTTTATGCCTATTTTTTTCAATTTTGGCTTTAATATCCTCTTCTGCTTTATGAGAATCCACCGCCGAATTCTGCAAAGATTTATCGTAGATGGAATAAGCCTCACGAATTACAGCGGGTGACATGACGCTGATGTTTTTGAATATGTGCCAAGCCATCATTTCCAACTTCCAATCTGCTATTGTCCCCATGTCACAATAGTCGTTTGACGATAGTCCCGCAACTTCCCTCGATTTTTTTGTGCCATTGTTGAGTTGATTATAACATTGATAGCCATATGTAATGCCGCCTTTATTTATATGCCATTTATTTTTTCTGAAATGTCTACCGCATTTGCAAATGAGTTTGTTTGCCCAAAGATCGTCCGTAGCGTTACGGCCGATTTTTGCCTCACTCCCATTTTCATTAACAATAGTTCTCGTCTTTCGTTCCCTTATCTCTTTGCATTTATCCCAAACCTCCTCTGAAATAATTGGCTCAAAATTGCCTTTTTTATAAAGGTAGGTGCTTTCATCATTGTTGCGAATCGTTTTCTGTTCAAGAAAATTATTCACACATGATTTCAAATATCCCATATATCCCTTATAGGTCGCATTATGCAATATTCGAGAAATTGTGGTGCAATCCCATTTTACTATGCCCGACGCATTTTTTCGATGGAGTATATACAATTGATTTCTTATTTTTTGTATCCCATTGCCATTCAAATATAGGTTATATATTATGCGTACTGTTTCGGCTTGTTCTTCATTTATAACATAAGTTCCAGCACTAATATCTCTGTCGTAGCCTAATATATTTCCATTCCCATATAGCACACCTTTATCTCTGCTTATTTTCTGTCCCGCTCTCACTCTTTCGGAAGTCTTACGACTTTCCTCTTGTGCCAATGTAGCCATTAACGACAATCTCAATTCTCCATCGCCGTCCATTGTCCAAATATTGTCCTCGACAAAATAAACCTCTACGCCGAAGTTTTTTAACTCTCTCGTAATAACAAGGGTATCTACAATATTTCTTGCGAAGCGACAAACCTCTCTCGTCACAATGAGGTCAAACTTGCGTCGTTTGGCATCCTCTATCATTTCCATAAATGCCGGGCGCTTTTTTGCTTGTGTTCCTGTTATACCCTCATCAATATATTTTTTAAGAACACACCAATTTGGATGATACTTCGCTTGATCATCATACCATTGTATTTGATTTTTTAAAGCAGAAATCTGTTCCTCGTGTTCGGTCGAAACTCTACCATAAAAAACCACATTGCGTGGTTTATTCATATCGGTTAGTCTGACATTAGTCGGCATTACAATTCTGTTATTTGACATATCGGACAATGTAACTTTACTCATTTACTCTCCTTTTTTAATTGTATTGTCAATATATTGCAACTTCATATTTTGGATCTTCATAAACGTTTCCTCGTCTAAACCGAGTTCTTTATGCAGAGTTTCCAATAATAGAAATGCAAGATACCGCGTATCCCCTTCTGCGCTCAACATATTCCTCCATAAAAATGAAGGGGGCGCATCGACATACACGATACGCTCCCTATAAAAGATAGCCGTGTATGCCGAATGGCATAGCGTTTTGCGGGATAGGTCAACTACCCCATAGAAAACGGCTATTTAGCTGTATTGATCAAATTTTTCAATGCCTCATATCCTGCGGCAATCAGTTCTACCTTGCTGAATCCGTGTTTCGCCAAAAACAAATCAATTTCATCTGCATATTGACGACTCACGCTTGTCCCCCAGACTTTGTAATTCTCCTTGCGCTCTTCTTTATGATTGTTTTCATAAACTCTGCGCCTCTGCCTTGCGGGAGTATCCTCTTTTCTCTTCATCTTTCACCTCATAGCGAATATATCAATTCGTTCAATATTTCTTGCTCTATTTCGTGTTGCAATTCGGTTTGCCTACGAAGATCCGTCAAAAAGTCCCCGGTTCGCTTGAAACGTTCGCTTTTAGACAGCTTTTCATACAAATCGTCATACATCTCGTCCGCCTGCCTGTCTATCCCGTGCAGAAATGCAGGGACGTCGGTCATAGCCAATAACTCGCCTATGCGATGCTCTTCAAGAAACTGTTTTGCGAGAGTTCCATATTTGCCATAAATGTGTTTCACGGGCTTTACAAGCTGTTGAAAGCGAATCACTTCTTCGACAGTTAAGCCCTCTCCCCTTTCTACTTTTGCCAAAAGGTCTTTGTCGTTCATACTACACCTCCTGTTTCGTCGTATTAACACGATAGCATAAATTTTTGATTTGTCAATGGCTTTTTTCAAAATCTCAAATTTTTTTACGTTACGAGTGCGGCGATGCCTCTTACGAGGAGCGGAGCAGCAATGAGGACGATGATGACGACGGTTCGATGGTATACATGACTACAGTCCGAGCTGATTCTAATAACATCATGCACGTCAAATATTTACTTCCTCGATTTAATTGAACCGCTTTTGTCATTGCCATTACTCTATTTCTATTTCACGACAGCCTAACAGTTCCGCGCACTTTTTATTGATTTTCTCTGCCATTATCCTGTCAAATATGCCCTCTTCGAACAGGTCCATTATCATCGAATAAACAACCGCGTATTTAATTGCATCCTCATATCTGTTCTCCATGCTTTTCTAACTCCTTTTCTGCTTTTGCAAAAAGTTCTTGCTCGTTCATGCTACGTTTTTATTTCGTCGTATTAACACGATAACACAAATTTTTGATTTGTCAATGGCTTTTTTTCAAAATCTCAAATTTTTTACGTTACGAGGGCGGCGATGCCTCTGACAAGGAGCGGTGCGGCAATGAGGATGATGAAGATGATGACGATTCCGATGACATAATTTATAAGCATCTTCTTTGCCTTTTCTTTGTCCTCGTTTTTATGGGCGACTATAATCGCCACGCCGATCGCTATACTCCACACTCCCGCGGTCGCCAAGAACACCCAAATCATATATGGACGATACTGTTGGAAGAGATATTCTACATAGTTTGTCACTTCCTCATACTGATTGCCAAGCTCCTGAGTATAGCTGTCGCCACATACCGAGCATGTATATGTCCTGACCGTATTGTCATCGTTCGTTTGCACGTCCGTGATTTCATAGATGTGTCCAACGGCGGCTATTTCAACCTCGTATGAATGATCGCAGGTTTCGCACACATATTTTCTTATGCCCTCTTGTGTACAAGTCGCCTCTTTTACGATCGAACTCGTGTAGTTATGCCCTGTCGGTAAAATGCCGTCTGATTCGGTCCTCTCATATTCGCAAACTTGACAATGATATACCGTCTTTCCGCTTTCCGTGCAAGTCGCCGGAGTGTTGGATATGACAAAGTTATGTCCGAGAGGCTGAGTTATATTGTCCTTATAGTTGTCGCCGCATCTGCTGCACTCGTGAAGTGTATAACCGCCTTCCGTACAAGTGGCGGCAACAGATTTTGTGACGTAGTTATGTCCGCTTGCTTCCGTGCTTCCGCTCCGATATTCACTTCCACATCGGCTACATGAATAGAGAGTGTAGCCGCCCTCGGTGCATTTTGGGGATACGACGTTTGGAACGTAATTGTGTCCCAAAGGATGCGTGATATTGTCCTTATAACTATCTCCACATCGCGTACAAGTGTAGGTGGTATATCCGCCATCTGTGCAAGTCGGCGCAATCGTCGATGCAACATAATAGTGTCCCGTTTCCTCTGCCGCCGCTATCGAATATGTGTCGCCGCATTGTATGCAATCGTATTTGAAATATCCGCTTTTGGTACAAGTGGCATCGACTATCTTCTCCACATAATAGTGGTCTATCGTATATGGATAGACAGCATATTTGGTGCCCGATGACAGCTTTATGGTATGCTCACCTTCTTTGGTTATCCACGCGCCTTTCGTATATGGTTTTCCGTCGAGGGTCGCCGTCCAATTCGCCCTTTCCCAAGTGAAATAGACAGTATTGTTCTTGTCCGATTTGACAAATTCTCCATATAATTCTGCGCCTACCTGAACGGTACGAGTATCAGTTTTATTCCCAAAATCGTCCTGTGCATAAAATGAATATGCCCCGTCCTCAGCGGTGGATTTCAATGTGAAAGATTTGCCGCTCGCTTTCCACTCGCCTTCATTGAATTTATAATACAGAGTCGCTGTGCCATAATTATCGCTTGCCGAAACAGTGAACGTGGTATTTGTTGACAACCCGAAGTTCGTCCCCGTACATTCCATGACGGGCGGCGTATCATCGAAATTTACATAGTAGGTGTCGGACGAATTTCCTGCTTTATCAACGGCATAGAAAGAGTACAAGCCGTTTGCGCTTCCCCTGTTTACGGTGGTAGATGTGTTTACCGCCACATAATTGTTGCTGTTTGGAGCTTTCATATACAGGCTTTCCACACCGCTTGAGCTGTCGTTGGCAGACACCGCGAAAGATGAGTTTTTCTTTATTTCGGATGAATTTTTGGACGCGCCGCTCACGCTCGGCTTGTTGTTATCCACCGTAAACGTGAATGTGCATGTAAAGCCGACGCTATCATATTGTCTGCCGCTCACAAGCCAACCGCCGCCGCCTGTAACGGTAACGGTGTATGTCGCGCCGTCCTGCAAATTGTTTGCCGTCAGCGATTTTTTTCCTCGTATATCGACGTTCGCGCCTTTTATCGTCATGTTAAAATCATTCGGCATAGAAACGGTTGCGGAAGATCCGCATATGTATCCGCCCGAAGGGAAGTCGCCATCGTAGTTCATACTTGCCGTTATGGTGAAAGATATATCGGTATAGTAGTATTGTCCTACTCTGCAACGCGCTGTCAAGACATTCTCGCCCGCTCCCGTTTGATATGTCGATGTATTTGATGAATAAGAAGTGGTATACGAAAAACGTGCGGGCAATGTCTTTTGTGTTGCCGCCGCCTCCGCAACACCATTTACAGGCTTTGCAAAAATTCCTGCAATCACAAGTGCGGAGGCAATGGCGATAAATGCTATTGCTACAATAACAAATTTTTTAATTGATGTTCTTGTCATAATTCTCCTCTTTTATTTCCTCATCGAACAAGTCTTTTGTATACTCGCCCGCCTTTATGCAAATACAAGCTCGAAGCTCTGTCGAGCCTACGAAGAACGCCTGTCCCGTAACCGCCGAGATTATCATTCTCTGCTCATCGTCATTGAAACTGTCGCCCGCTCTGTAAACGTCCAAAACGTCTTTCATATCGGGCGCGGCAAGCTTGAATATGAAGTTGTATTGACTGTTTTTGAGAATTGTAGTGGTCTTGTTGCGTAGCTCCTCGTTTGCGTTCCAATCCGCGATGTTCTGCGTTGCGGGAATGAACGCGCCGCCGTACTTTCTGATACGCTTGTTCATCGAATAGAAGAAATCGAGAGCTATCGGGAATTTAGCGTCGATAAAGAGGTGCGCCTCGTCCACGACGATCATCGTGTGCAGATTTGCCCCATTCTTGTTGCGTTCTCTGGCGTTGATAACTTCCTGCTCGATAAAGCGGAACACAAGCAGCATTTGTGCGTTCGCCACGACATTGTTCTTGTTCGCAAACAGGCTTTGGAAGTCAAAGTCTATGAGATTCGCGTTGACTTGCAAGGTAGACGGCGCGTTCCAAATGTCGCTGTAACGTCCCGATACAAATTTTTGCAAGTAAAGTTCCGCTGTCCTCATGTCCCTCTTTGTCATCTCGTCCATTTCCGCCGTATTTTTCGATTTAAGCGTGTCCATAAGGTCTGAGAACAATGGGAAGTAGTCCGCAGGAAAATGTGAGCAATCCGTGTTTTCGGTGATGCCCATTCTTGCATACGTTTCCACCGTTAGGTTGTTGATGAGTTCTATTACGTCCGTAGGCGCATCCGCAAGTACAATTTTGAAGAAACTCTCCAACATCTTCAAGTGCGTATTGAACGTAACCTTGCTGTCCGCGGGCGTTCCGTCCTCGGTCAAAATCTTGTAGATGTGGAACGGGTTGATTCTCCCCTCTCTCGCGTTACCGACGTTGATGATGTTGCCGTATAAATTTCTCGTAAGGGCAAGATACTCCGCTTCGGGGTCAAGGACAATGACTCTCGTTCCGTTCGCCCATTCGTGAAGTATGAGATTTTTCAAGAAGAACGACTTGCCGCTTCCCGACTTCCCTATAATCATCGCATTTGAGTTCTGATACAGGTTGCCGCGCTTCCAAAGATTGAAGATGAACGGATAACCGTTCGTCTTGTTCTCTCCGAGCAAGATGCCACCCTCGTCCATGACAAACGTCCGAACAAACGGGAATGCCGCGGCGAGTGATGAGCTGTTGATGCCTCTCTCTTGATTTTTGAGCGTAGCCACAGGCGACACAGACGATGTTTTGAAACCCTCGATTTGCAAGCCGTAGAGCGTAGAGGGGCGGAAATTGCCCATCAACATAGCTCTCCTTGTCGCTTTCTTATAGCTGTCGTTTTTGAGATAGTTGTACGCCGTGACGGTAAGCGTTACGTCAAACAGGCTTTCGTTCTCCGTCTGCAATGCGTCGAGAAGTGTGTTCATCGTTTCTTGATGGATTTCCGCACTATTGGATTCGCTGGCTTTTTCGGATATGATTTGTTTCGTCTGCATCTCTCCGATAACCTTGTCGATGCGGCGAATCGCCTTAAACTTGTCAACGGGCTTGACGTGCATGACGACTTTGGTGTTGGGGATATTGAAAAGCTCTGCTCCCCATGCGTTCTTTACGCGAAGTGGGTAGTCCGACACCGCGAACGTCGCCGCTTCCGTGCCGTCAATTTGATACTTGTTGCCGTGGAATATGACCTCTTTCGGCTTGACCCATTCAATGAGTTCTTCATCGGACAGATCCTTTATTTCCCTCTCGTCGAAGTTTCGGGAGAAACTGTATTTCATAAACACCGCCGCATCCCTCTTGCCGAGGATTTTCGTGTTCAATCCACACTTCGCGATTTCCGTCGCGACATTTACTGCCGTGCTTTCGAGGTCGAGTTCGTTCCTGCCGTACACGACTATGTAATAGTCCGAAAGATACTGCTTGCGGATATTGTTCAATTTGTCGATGCGGTCAATTCTCTCTCGCAAAATACCCGTCTTGATTTCCTTGATGCCATCTTCCTCGCCACTTTCCGCTACGTCCGAGAGCCTGTCGAAAAGCTCTTTGGCAAAGCCGTCCAAGTTCACGGGACGGTCTATTTTTACGATGTCCGCACTTTGGTTTTGGTCGAGAAGTTTCAGCGCGTTTGCGAAGTAGTTGATGTCAATATTCTGTTGAACTACATCTTCTATGCCGAAATTCTTTTGCCCAACCTTGATAACGCGCCCATACATACCGCCGCTGTAACCGAGCAAGCCGTTGTCCTTGATTTCTTTCAAGTTGATAAGCGCGTCAATATTTTCCTTTGCATTTGTTGCCGTGTTCGTATATCTCTTCTTTGAGAACAGAAATTTGACGTTCTCAAAAATAAACGTATAGAAAATGCCGTCTGGCGTAGGCATAAACATCACTATGGCGCAAAGTCCCATTATGATTGCAAATGCCCAACTTCCTGCTGTGATTGCAATGAAAATGATTGCGAACACGACAAGGGCGACGATAACGTCCACCATTGAGTAGCATTTCCATACTGTATTTTTTACTTTGATTTTTTTAGGAATTATCCTCATTCTCCGCCTCCTCCTTCATCTGCGCCGTCCGTATCGCTCTCGCTATATTTGTCGTTGTCGTCATCCGATGAACTGTCGTCTGCACCATCTTCCCTGTTATTGCCGGATTTCTTCTTATGCCTGATAATATGTGATATACCCTTGATTCCCTTTGCCGCCAAGCCAAACGTCATGCCGCCAAGTATTCGACCGCCGTAAAATGCGCTCCTGAGGAAACTGCCGCCCGCATGCATGTCGTCCGCTTGTCCGAATATCCTTGCGAACAATGTTTGTCCTGCCGGAATAATCAACGCGCCGCCAACGATCATAAATATCGTAAACATCGCGTTCCCGAAGCCACTCACATTCGGCAAGCTCATTTGCGAAATGAACGGTAGTATAAGTGCGAATAGATTTACAGCCAAAACTGCGCCGTAAGCAAGGATGATTTTTGTTACAAACTGCTCTCGCCAATTTTTGAATCGCGCGCCATCGTCCAATGCCAACGTGGACATTGACACGGGCATACAGAAGTACAGGAATATGATTTCATATACCCTCTTTGCAAGGTTGAGCGTAGCCACGATCAGCGCGATGCAGAGTGCGACTCCTGCAATAAGTCCGGGGAGATACATAAACGTATTCGGATTGACCATGCCATTGCATTTCCACGATGTCGGCCATACGCCGAATAGTGCCGCGTTATAGCCGCCGAAAATATCTCTCACCGAAAGCGAGGTTATATTTAGACCGTTTATCGAATATCCGTTTATCCAATTTCCTACGCAGGCGTTGAAAATAGCATTTGAGAGTTTCGTTGTGTTCCCAATTTGGAATATCTTTGCAAGCAGTTGTAACAATGCTCCCGAAATCATAATGCCGAGGAACACAACCGCAAGCATAGCCATTGTGCCGAGAAGCGCAAGGAAAAACTTGCCGACTATTGTTGAAATATTCTTGTTGTTGGCAATCATATTCTTCACAAGGGCGACAATGGTAAAGATACACGTCAACCCAACGGCAAGAATGAATATACACCAAAATATCGCTCCCACCGTCGAATCGCCGATGAGTAGCTCTATGATATTGACTTGCTCACCGTGATAGTTGACGGTCGCAACACCTGAAATCGCGGAGAATATTTCCATTATTCCGTCGATGAGTTGCAACATCCATAATATCAGTTGCAATCCGATCTCTTGAAAAAATATAAGCATTTTATCTATCCTCCAAAATTGTTTTGCCTTTATATTGACATTTCTCATATTTTGTGATATATTTGTAATACAATGTAGTATATATGCAATACAAATTGCACATTTTATATATAGGAGTGAAAGTATATGTCCACGTCTATCGTTCAATTCAGAGTCGATGATGACTTGAAAGAAGAGGCAAGCGTCGTGTTTGAAAAACTCGGCATAGACCTGTCCACCGCTTTAAGAATGTTCTTAAAACGTGCCGTATTGGAAAACGGCATTCCCTTCCCTATGACTTTGCAAAGGGATTATGACGCTACGGCGGCAGTCAAAGCAGTCAAAGCAATGAATGACGAAGCCTCAGCCAACGGCACTTCCGACATGTCCCTTGATGAAATCAATGCTGAAATATCAAGGTGCAGAGCGGACAGAAAAAAGGATTGAAGCTATGACCTACTATGCTGTACTTGATACAAATGTTGTTGTTTCCGCATTGCTTAAAGAAGGGAGTGCCCCGTGGCAAGTTCTCAACGAAGCCTTGAACGGTTGTATAATTCCTGTTTTGAACAGCGATATTCTCAATGAATATGGCGAAGTTCTGTTGCGCTCAAAATTCGGTTTTTCCGAACAAAATGTCCTCAGATTTATAACCGAATTGCCAAAGCGAGCCATATTCATAAACGCGAATCCGACGGACGAGAAATTTCCCGATCCAGACGACGCTGTATTCTACGAAGTCGTTATGCAAGCGCGTGAGAAGGAAAACGCATATCTTGTCACGGGCAATATAAAACACCTCCCTGTCAAATCTTTTGTAGTCACCCCTCGTGAAATGCTTGATATAATTCGGCAAAACTAGTCATGATCTCAGCGGCGAGAAAACTCGCCGCTTTTTTGTTTACGCGCCAACCCACGCAGACAGACCGTTGATAAGCAAAGGTGCGCCCATTGCCACAACAAAGATTATCACGATACCGATAATCAAGTTCTTCACCATATCGCGGGCGTTGATTTTCTCCTCGTTGCGGTGCGCAACAGCAATTTTGATGCCGACGTATGCGCCCCAAATGACGACGACCGCCGCAAGCGCGAGAACAATGTATATCCAAAAGCTGTCCATGAGCGATTGGAGCTTTGTTACGATTTCGGAAAGGCTGCCGTTCAGCCCTTCATCTGCTGCCAAAAGATTTACCATCTGTTTTTTATCTCCTTTTAATTTTTCTTTTTCTTCTTTTTGATGATGAAATATGCCGCTATGCCTCCGCCTGCAAGGACGATAAGCACGATGAACAGCACGATAGACGTTACGCCTTTGCTCTTGTTTTTGCCTTGCACTTCTCCCTCGTCGGGATCGGCAGGCTCGGTAGGTTCGTCAGGCGTGACGGATATATCGGGATCCTCTTGTTCGTTCGGCGGTTCTTGCTCGTTCGGGTCATTGTCGGGATCTTCCTGTTCGGGAGGAGTGGAGGGTTTGTCTTGCTCATCGGGGACAAATGGCTTTTGCTCACTGATACCCGCAGAAGTCAGCCAAAATGTTTTCAGCTCGTTTCCGCCCTCGTCCAATATTTTGATTTCGCGGACCTCATTCGTATCCGAATAAAACACCTGCCCGTATGCGTTGATTTCAAGCTCTTCAAAGTCGTTTCCGTCTGTGGCGGCGAGAACGGTCAAGCCTCCGCTCTTAACATCGCCGCAGGCGCATACGCGGAGCGCAATGAATGCCTTTTCGTCCTCATTATCCTGTACAAAAAGTTGATAGGAATGAATGTGCGGTTCGGCAGGTTTAACAGGTTCAGGTATATACCCCGTGTCCCCGCTCGTTACGATGTCGGAGATGTAGCTATAATTACACTTGATACAAATGTGCCTTGTGTACCCTACGCTTTCAGGCGTTGCCTTTACAAGAACATTCAGATATTCATGCCCTGTGGGGACTTCATAGTCCGTTACAAAGCGGTCTTGACAAGCCGAACATATATGCTCCGTATAGCCGTAGCTCACGCAGGACGGAGGAGTTGTCGTCAGAACATAGTCATGTCCGCGCTTATCAGTGTAATCCCCTATGTAGCTGTCCTCGCATTTTGAGCAAGTATAGGTCGTATAGCCGCCTTCAAGACAGGTAGGCTCTGTTACCACCGCCTCATACTCGTGTTGCAGAGCGTCTATGAAATTGTCGCTATACGCATATCCGCAGACAGAACAAGTATGTTTTGTATAACCCTGCTCCGTGCAAGTCGCAGAAAATGTTTCGTCCTCGTACACATGCCCCGTTTCGTCCTCATATTTGTCAGAATACTCATAGCCGCAGGTCGTGCAGAAATGCGTTGTGTAGCCTTTATGAGTGCAATTTGCGGGCACGACTATTTCCACAAACTTATGTCCGAGTTCCGCCGAGGTCGTAACCTCATATTGATCGCCGCATGTGAGGCAAGTATATCTTGTATATCCTTTTGTCGTGCAAGTCGCCGCAATGGGTTGCTCTTTGTAGTTGTGTCCGAGGGCTTTTATGTAGTCGTCCTTCTTTGTTTCACCACAGAGCGTACACGTATACAGTGTATATCCCTGCTGAGTACACGTCGCGGGAAAATCCTGCAAGAAATACTCGTGTTCACAGTCTGTCTGCGTAGCCGCCAACAATTCAAAGGGTTGCTCTTCTGCTTCTGCGGCATAAGCCGTTGAAGAGGTGAAACCTATTGTCAGCGCAATCCCTATAATCAGTAGCGCGCCAAGCACAACAAACAACAGTCGTTTTTTCAGTTTTGTCATTGTTTTCTCCTTGTTTTTATTTGTTTTCTACTTCCTCTTGCAAAGCATGTAGCTTCGCAAGCGATGATTTAAGATAGTTATTGAAATTCCGAAGTATCTGCTGTATGCTCCCCTCGTAATTTTCCGAGATGGCATACAAAATCATTTGTTTATCTTCGAGTTTCGCCTTTTTCAATGCAATAGCGTCCTCTTCCGCAAGTACCTCGCATATTTTCAGGACCTTCACGTGTATCTCCTCAACAATCCTGTCCCATTCCTCGTCGAGCTTTTTGATGCGCTCGGCTTCTTGCTCTTTGTCAAATTTCTCTTGCTCCGCTTCTTCCTGCTCGCGACGTTCTATACCTTCAAGTATTTTCTCTTCCTCTTTGGCTTGATTGCCACCGAGAATGTCAAATACATACTCTCGTTTGTCGAACAGCCTCGCTTCCCTCTTTCCAATGTCCGCTTTGCCTGCCGCAAAATACACGTCTTTGAGTTCGTATGACGGCGTGAACTTCGTCCATATGGGTTCATATCCGCGGACGGACACGATAGCATCTCCCTTTTCGTCGCCGTTGAGCCTTTCAAGCATACCGACCGTGATAAGCGGTTGATTGCTTGCGCCAGTGTTGCTTGACGCAGGATTTTCGGCGTTTGTGTTGACCGAGAAGTTTTTGATTTTCTTCTGTCCGCAAAGGTCGCTGAACTCTTTTCTCGTTTCGGGATCGTCCGAGCCAATAAATATTTTTACATTGCAGTTGGATTTCAAAATATCCCCGATGTCCCTGCCGTACTTCGCCGTGAGCTGACTGAACGATTGCAGAACGAACAGATAGCGAATACCTCTTGAACGTCCAACCGTCACCATACCCTCAAGGTTCTCAAACTTCGGCAGGTTGCCAAACTCATCAAGTATGAAGTACACTTTTCGTTTCAAAATCGCCGTGTCGGTCTGCTTGCGACGCAGGTTGAGATTCGCCTTTTCGACCAACTCCTTGTACATTTGAGTTACAAACAGCGTTACGAAACGATGTCTTGTAAAGCGTTCATCAGGGACGATGATAAATACTGCGTTCGGCTGTTCGTCCATGTTCACGATGTCGAGGTCGTTCTCGCTCGTCATTGACAGGATGCCATCATCCGAAAGTTGCTGTATGTAGCTGTTGACTTCTGATAGGTAGCTCGTGAGCGTTTTATCCGATGTGATAAGCACCGTGTTGACAAGTCCTCTTACTTTGGAATACTCATCCCTCCCTTCAAGCAGATAGGTTTTGAGTGCCGTCGTATCCTCCGAACAATACTTTGTTATGTTATGGTAGACGTTGAAGAGTTGCAGTTGCTTCTCATCCATTTTGCCTTTTATAACGTCCTCGCAGAACGCAAGCACAAGTCCGAATATAAGGTTTCGTGCGCCCTCTTCCCAAGTGGGTTGGTCTTTGTTTTGTACGGGACACAAGGTGTACACCAAGTCCATCGCGTTTTCGTAAATTTCGTCTTTGAGTTCCTGCACTCTCGTTCTCGCGTCCCTGTGGGATAAGAACATCTCTTCCCCGGCATAATACTTGCCGTCTTTCTGAACGAGATTATTTTCAAGTTCCTTTACCATGCGAATACGGCGAAGTAATACTTCCATAGGATTCCACCTCGCCGACGAATACGGCTCTCGCAGGTCGAGGACAGAGATTTTGTAGCCCTCGCTTTCGAGCTGTTTTGCGTGTTTCTCATAGAGTTCTTTCTTCGGGTCGGCGATGACGATAGATGGTTTACCTTTGCTTCTGCCGAGAATTGCAATATTCTGATCTACAAATCCCGTGGTCTTGCCGCTTCCCGTTGTACCAACTATAAGCGCATGAAGTTGGCTTGTTGAAATTATTTCCACATCGCCTTTTTTCGTTTTTTCCGCGCCGATCACTATTTCATCATCGTGTTCCTTTACGCCGTTCCAAGTCGTGACCGTAAACTCTTTCATCTTTCGGAGTTTCTTTGTCGTCAGCCATTCGGTATCTTCGAGGTCGTTCTCTCGCATCGCTATGTTCTGTGCGTCAATACGATACATAAACAAGTAGCCGATAAGCAACAAGCCGTTCACGACGCCTACTAAGAGCCAATAGTTCTTATTGCCGAAAATGCCGCTAATGTCTTTCCCGAACAGCGAGAAGATAAACGCTATGAGAACGGCGACGAACACGAACAGGAACAGCCATACGAACAATCCCGCCTTACGTGATTTTCGCTTCTTGTGTTTGAATGCTTCGTTTCTATTCATTCAGTCTTTGTAATCCTCCTCTTTCTTCTTTTTTTCATTTTGTTTTCTCTCGCGCTCCATTTCATCTTCGATGTCTTGCAGACGGTGAGAGAAATCACGTTCGAGCAATTCACTTTCCTGTCCTAAAGTCGCAATGAATTTTCTACAAGCACGGTTGACAATCCTTTTTGAAATTCCGAGCATTGTCTTATAAGATATATCGTTCGGTTTCCTTTTCCTGCCCTCATAAAGTTCGGGTTTGATATACTTAGCAAGGTTAATGACAAGGTTGCCCTGCCGCCTTTTGTAGTCCTCTTTTAAGTCCTCAATCAGATGCAAATTTTTCTCGTCGATTTGGTTGTGATATTTCGGAAGTTCTTGCTCCATCCTCTCCGCAGGCACGTTTTGGTTTGAAAAGCCAAACGTCTTGTTTGCGCAAATGTTCTTTAAGGCGTTTTCTCTCTTTTGAAGTGCTTCATAAAACTTATTGTCAGCCTCCCGTGCCCGCCCGTTAGCGTTCAGCATCATTTGAACGATTCTATCCACCCTTTCACGGTATGGCATCATATCCTTGCTTCCATACGAAAGTCGTCCTTTCTTTGGTAGGTCTTTTGCAAGAGCAATTATTTCCTTTTGGATTTCCTCATTAGACATAGCGACCTTGATTTCCGTCCGCTCTTTGAGTTTTCTCAACGCTTTATCTCTTGCCTTATAAAGATTGCTTTTATCGTCATCCAAGTACAAGGCGAGCCGAACGAACATATTGTCGATTGCCTTTTTGTCTATCTTTCCCCGGCGACGATATTGCAGATAACCGTTCTTATCCTTGAACTTCGGTTCTTTCTCCCAAAAGACAAAGTGGATGTGCAGGTGGTCAGGTCTGTCAAGGTGCAGAGCGCACATGAGGTCAACATTGTTTTTGTCGAGCTTCAAGTCGTCTATGAATGAAGGAAACGTTCGCTTGATAAGTTCGATACACTTTTCGGGCGTGTCGATTTTGTATGATTCCTCTTTGTTTAGTGAGATAAAGCCGTGCCATATATGCCCCTCATTTTTTTTCAGCCGTTCTTTCATTTCGACAACTTGTTCTTCCGTGAGCATACCTTTGTCATTGAATACGCCTGTGCTTTTCTGCAAGTATTCAAGAGCGGTTCGTTTGCCGCCCGTCTGCTTACCCTCGGTTGTGATGTATGTATAGACGTTCTCATCACCTGTCATATTGTAGAACGCTCGTTCGCTTGCGTGTTTTGCTCGCTCGTTTTCCGTTGCCGATTTCGGCAGACAATATGGCGTGTACTGAATGTTAAATATTATGGGTTGGTTGCTCATCTTTTCTTTCTCCAAATATCTTTCAGTCCCTTAAGCTCATAGGTTTCAAGATAGTCGGGAGTCCCCGCATATTGCCCTGCGTGAAGTTTCTCTGTCGCCACCGTTTGCCCTGCATGGTCGTACTCACATATTCGGAAGATCGACGAAAGCATAGACTTGTTGATATTGCCCGTCAGCATAATTTCTTTCAGACAACAAACGATTTCCGTCAGGAGCTTGTCAGTCTGACTCTCTTCATCCGTGGGTTCTTCAACCTTTACCACCGATTCTTGTTGATGTGGTTCTTCCGCACCGAACACTTTTTTGTAGAGCATCGGCAGTCCGTAGAATAGAGCATCGTTTATAATGAGGTTGAAACTCTTGCCATACTTTTCGTTCTTTGAAATCTCATCAATCATCTTCCAATGGTCGATGTTCAAAATCCGAATATAGCGACGACCGCGATTGTCTGTAACGTCATTTTTCGCCATAATTTAACCTCATAGGAAAGCGGGTTTCCCGCTTGTCCACCGCCACCGTGAGGAGGCGGCTCGAAAGCGCCAAAAACGAAGTTGTGGCACTTTCCTTATCCTGCTTCCCCTTTTTCCTCATTTTGCCACAACTTTCCCGTCTTTCCCCTTGCTGTTTTCTGAGTCGCTTTTCAGTCCGCTTATAAGAATTTCCAACGTCTGTTCTGCAATCACGCCGCCTTTTGACATCGCTTCTTTGTATGCGTTTTCGCGCTTGTCGTTTTTTCGGATTTCCGCGCTGATAAGACCGCCTTTCCTGCCGTTCACGCTGTTCTCTTTGGACACATCAATCTCTCTCTTGACGTAAAGATAAACGCCTTTGAGATACTCGTCTTTCGTTATAAACGGCTTGTTTTCAAACGCATAACCGCAGATGCCTTTGATAAACTCGCCCGCTTGTTTGTCCGTCATGTCGCGCATGATGGAGTAAAAACTTTTGTTGAATTTGAAACTGTTTCCTTTCATTTTTCTCTCCTTTTTTTTGTTAAACTTCGTTTCCCCAACAATCCCACCCGCCTGCATACTGTCTTGCAAACAACTCGATTCTCGGTATATCACCGAACAGTTCAACGATACGTTTCCTTACTTCGTCTGGTTTTTTACTGTGTTCTTCGACATGCGATAACACCACCGAAGAAACCGAATGTGAACGCCGTTCGAGGATTTTTCCTCTCGTTCCGAGCAAGCAAAATTCAGCGTTGGAACGTGTATAATAGCCCATACCCGTAAACAGTCCGTCGCTCTTTCTGTTCTGCTTCACCCATGTAAATGCCACCGTTTTGTAGGTATATCCCCACGCCGATAT
>CANPWB010000003.1 GCA_947581925.1 uncultured Clostridia bacterium | reverse complement strand
GTCGTGCGCTCTATCGTCCAAACCTTGCGGCACGCGGGACATTGCACTACGCCCTCCGTTGCGCCGTTTATCACCCCGTCCAGCGGGTAATCGCAATTTTTGCACCGTCTCTCTGTCAATGTTATTCCGGACATTATCTTTTCTCCTTCATCTTGCCTGAATTTTTTGTTATTCTTGTTATTTATATTTATATCAATGCGACTATCAAATCGCCGCCTACGCCTTCAAGCGTGGATCCTCTCAATTTCACTATGTCAAAGTGAATGTGATCTTCTTGTATTGTTCACAGAATATTTTTTTCAATCCTTTTTTCATAAACCCCGCCAATCGTCTTGGCATTGTGACTGACATCAAACTCGTGCAACCTGCAAATGCTGGTCCTATGCTTGTCACGCTATTGGGTATCGTGATAGCTGTCAAGCCTGTGCAACCTTCGAATGTCTTATATTCAATGCTTGTCACACTGTTAGGTATGGTGATAGATTTTAAACCTGCGCACCTTTCGAATGCCCGAATGCCTATGCTTTCTACGCTGTTTGGGATCACAATAGAGGTAAGACTTTCACACCCCGCAAATGCACTTCTATTTATGATTTTTACGCTATTTGGCAGTTCAACAGATTTTAAGCCTGTGCAACCTTCGAATGCGCCATACCCTATGGCCTGCACACTGTTTGGAATCGTGATAGATGTCAAACTTTCGCAATCTTCAAATGCATAAGCGCCTATGAACTTCAGATGGCTGGGAATACATGTATTACCAAAACCTTGAAAGTATGTTAAAGCATTGTCAAGCATAGTGACCGACTTCAGATTTGTACAGCCTTTGAATGCACAAGCGCCGATGCTTTCCACGCTGACTGATATGAAAACAGACGTCAGCCCTGTGCACTCGCCGTATGCCTCGTCTCCTATTTCTATGCTGTCCAAGTTTACTGGAAAAGCAACAGATGTAAGACCCGTACAACCAAAAAATGCCTGTCTCCCTATGTATCTTACATTATATGACATTCTAACCGATGTCAAGCCTGTACAACCATAGAATGCCCGTTCGCCTATGTTTGTCACGCTGCTCGGGATCGCAATAGAGGTAAGGCTTTTGCAACCTGCAAATGCACATTCGCCGACGATCTCCACACTGTCGGGGATGTTGATAGATGTCAAACTGCTACAACGTCCAAACGTATAAGGCGCGATTATTGTTTCATCATTTTGGCTTTGAAATGTCTTTCCCCCGGAAAGTATGATATCTAAACTGCTTGGTCTCTGTCGTTTAGGATGATTTGGCATTACAACAGATGTAAGACCCGTACAATCGAAGAAGGCACTGCTGCCTATGCTTGTCACGCTGTCCGGGATCACAATTGACGTCAAACCTTTACAACCTTTGAATGCCTCAGCTCCTATATTTACTATTCTATCGGGTATGACGACGTCTCCGCCGTTGCCGTAATATTTTTTGAGCGTATCCCCTTCAACTTCGCAATCCTTC
Source organism: uncultured Clostridia bacterium (assembly GCA_947581925.1). GTDB lineage: Bacteria > Bacillota > Clostridia > Christensenellales > CAG-917 > CAG-475. The sequence continues at coordinate 94,485 of CANPWB010000003.1, read as the reverse complement.
AAAAATTCTTTGTAGAGGCGCTCTTTTTCGGCATCTATACGTGCGTTCTCTTCCGAGATCGCTTTTTCATCGCACTTTTTTATTTCGGACATTATCTTTTCCCCTTCATCTTGCCTGAATTTCTTGTTATTTATATCAAAGCGAATTATAGATATCTACATAACGCTTGGCGCTTGCCGTCCAGCTGAAGTCGGACTTCATGGCGTTTTTGACGACGATATCCCAATTTTTCTTGTCGTAGTAGCAAGCGTATGCCCTCCACACCGCGTCGAGCATGTCGTAGGCGTTGTAGGTCTTGAATGTAAAGCCCTTGCCCTCGCCCGTCTCGGGATTGTAGGCGGGGACGGTGTCCTTGAGTCCGCCCGTCTCGCGCACCACGGGCACGGAGCCGTATCTCATCGCGATAAGCTGGCTCAAGCCGCACGGCTCGAATTTGCTGGGCATGAGGAAAATGTCGCTCGCCGCATAAAGTTTGCTCGCAAGATCCCCCGAAAACGCCAATATGGCGCGGAATTTGTTGGGATATCTCGACTCCACGCCCTTGAGCATATTTTCGTATTTCCAATCGCCGGTGCCAAGCACCACTACTTGCGTGTCCGCTCTCATAATGTCGTCTATGACCGTGCCCACGAGGTCGAGCCCCTTTTGCTCCGTAAGTCTCGTCACCATGGCGACGAGCGGACGGTCGGGCTCATACGGCAAATTGATAAGTTCGCTCAAAGCCTTCTTGTTTTCCGCCTTGCCGCTCTTCACGTCGCGCGTGCCGTAGTTTTTGAATATGCGCGGATCCTTCTTCGGGTCGTACACGGTCTGGTCTATGCCGTTGACGACGCCGTGCAGTTTGAACCGCCTCTCGGAGAGTATGCTCTCGAGCCCGTAGGAGTAGAAAGGGTCGAGTATCTCGTTCGCGTACGTCTCGCTCACCGTCGTGACCGCGTTGGAGCACTCTATGCCGCCCTTCATGAAGTTGGCGCAGTCCCCCATCATAACAAGCGGAGTCGCCCAGTCGGGCAGCCCGAGGATATCCCTTATCAGCCCGTCGCCGTACTTGCCTTGAAACTCGATGTTGTGTATTGTGAACACCGTCTTGATCTTCTGATACTCGTCGCTGTAACGATAAAACACGTCGAGAAAGACGGGAGTGAGCGCGGTATGCCAGTCGTTCGCGTGAAGGACGTCGGGATAGAAATCAATGAGCGGCAACGCCTCGAGCACCGCCTTTGAGAAGAATGCAAACCTCTCGCCGTCGTCAAAATGCCCGTACAGCCCCTTGCGCTTGAAATAATACTCGTTGTCCACAAAATAATAGGTCACGCCTTCGTATGTCGCCTCATACAGTCCGACGTATTGCCGCCTCCAGCTCAGATCCACATACGTGGACGCCAAAAAGCGGAAAGTATGCTGATACTCGGGGTCTATCTCCTCCTTGTAAAGCGGAAGTATGACCCTGCAATCATGTCCCAGCCCGTTGAGCGCTTTGGGCAGCGCGCCCGCCACGTCGCCAAGACCGCCCGACCTCACAAACGGCGCCGCCTCACTTGCCACAAACAGAATTTTCATAATACACCTCTAAATCATATCTTTTTTTGTTTACCGTTCGTCTGAATATTGCCTCAATATATGCCGGATTTGCCTTAAAGCATATATACATATTTTACCATTTATTTTAAGACTATGCAATAGGTTACTTTCCCCTAAGGAAAAACCGTTTACATCATGATAAATAATAACTTGAAAAGGCGCATATAGAACTCCTGCACGAAAAGCGTTAGTATCTCGGACATTGGAGTGAAAGACCCAACCTCTCCCTTCATTACGTGCAGCGATGATAACGCTTGTCCGAGGGATATTGGGGGTCCCCAAAATAATTACGAAGTGATTTTTTGGGGTAAAGGCACACTGCACTCAGGACTCCCCAGCTATACCCCACAAAAAATACTTTTTGCGGGGACCCCAAGTCGCCCAGACAAACTTTACGTTAGAGCGCAAACACAAATCAAGCGTTACGCCGCGGCAGGGCGGGAAGGGGCTGCGCTCGCTCACCGCGATACTTTGTGCAGGCAAGCCTGCAATTATGCCACTTGTTCGGGCAGAAAGAAAACAGAGCCCCGCCCTCACTGCGTACTTAGCGTGAAACCGCTCGCTCCGCGGGGTCGCTCGGACATAGGTTACTTAAATCAAAAACAAATTTACTTCTATATCAGAATTATGTCAAGTACAAAATATTCTATAATGCAATTATGAAGCCGAGAAGGAAAGGATACGGCGACGCCAACTTAGTGGGCGCGAATATAGAACGTTTGAGAAAGGAGCGCGGCATTTCGCAAAAAGATTTTATCGCGCGCGTCCAAGCGTTTGGCGTGGACATAAATCCCACAAGCTACTCAAAACTCGAGGGACAGCTCCGCCTTGCCACCGACAAGGAGCTTTTCGCCATCGCAAAGATACTGCAAGTCCCCGTCGATGCCCTGTTTTAAAAATTCAAGTTTTCACCCAATACTCAATTACGCAAATTTATTAAACGTCTGTTCATAAACCAAAAATATGCGGTTAGAATAGCGGTTTTTATGTAAATTTAGGCGCGTACAGAGGGGCGTTTATTCGCTCGGACGAGGGGATGTTTCGACTCCGCTACGCTTCGCTCAGCATGACATTTGATACACATTGTCATTTCGAGCGTAGTCGAGAAATCCCCCGGTTATACCCCATATAATCGCTACGCAATTTTATGGGGACCCCGATGATGCTCAGACAAAGGTAACGTTAACCACTCACACAAAACGTCCGTAAATATCAAGCTCTCACGCAGGAGTTTTGGACATTGCAAACAATCAAAAAACGCGCGAACTAGTGACGAAAGTCACGACGTTCGCGCTTTTTTAGTTTGGGGTGCAGGGGGGTGAAACCCCTTGCCGAGGTGTGGAGCAGCGCTCCACATATGTCAATCAAATTACTTTGCCTTTGACGACGACCATCGGATAGGATTCGTAGCCGCTCAGCGTCCTGCCGGACTGGATGATGACGTCCTTGTCGGTGATGGTGTAGTCGAGGGACGCGCCGTCCATGATTATGGAGTTTTCCATGATGATGGAGTTTTTGATGACGGCTCCCTTCCCCACTTTGACGGAGCGAAAGAGGATGGAATTTTCCACGGTGCCGTCTATGACGCAGCCGTCCGCGATGATGGAGTTTTTGACGTTTGCGCCCTCTTTATACTTGGCGGGGACGCTGTCCTTGACCTTTGTGAGTATGGTGGAGTGCTTGTAGAAGAGCGCCTCGCGCACTTCGGGGTCGAGCAGCTCCATACTGTGCTTGAAGTAGGTGGGGATGCGGTCGATGACGGCGACGTAATCCTTGACCTCGTAGTTCATGATGTACAGCTCGCCGAGCTTCTTTTGCAGTATGTCTTTTTCAAAGTCATAGGCGCCGTGAGCGTAGGCGTTGTCCACGAGGGAGATGAGCAGATCCTTCTTGATGAAATAGATGTTGAGATTGCAAAGCTGTTTGCCGGAGTCGCTGGCGACGGGATAGCGCATATCCGTGATACGGTTGTTTTTGTCGTGCGCTACGATGATCTTGCGGGGGTTGGTGTCGTCCGTATTGTAGGTGAGCACTGTGATATCCGCGCCCTTTGCGATGTGGAAATCCTCTACGGCTTCAAAGTCGATGTTGAAGGCGATGTTGGTGTTGGCGATGACAACGTACTCCTCGCTTGCGTCCATCATAAAGCCGCGCAGCGTGTAGAGCGCCTCTATCTTGCCCTTGTATACCTCGTGCGCGCTGTTGAAAACGAAGGGCGGAAACACCGTAATGCCGCTGTTTTTGCGGTTGAGATCCCAGTCGCGACCCATGCGGATGTGATCCATGAGGGAGTTATAGTTGTTGCGCGTGACGATGCCTATCGTGGTTATGTTTGCATGCACGAGGTTGGAAAGCGCAAAATCTATGAGGCGATATCTGCCTCCGAAAGGCAGGGACGCGGTGGTGCGATGTATCGTCAAGTCGTTGAGGTGGTTTTCCGCATCCGATGTGAACAGAACACTCATTGTATGGTTTTTCATAATTCTCCCTCCTTAACCGAGCATTTCATTGGGTCCGACGACGGCGTCCTCGGGCAGATGATAGCCGGGGCCGATGACGCTTATCTTCCACTCGCCGGGGCGGCACTTTTCAAGCGTCTCGCCGACTATGGCGTTCTTGCCTACGACGGCGTCCCAGCCGATAATGCTGTATCTTACATCCGCGCCGTCCTCTATGACCGCGCCGGGCATGATTATGGACGCCTCGATGTATGCGCCCTCGCCCACCGTGACGGAGTGCGAGATTATGCTGTCGCGCACGGTGCCCTTTATGACGGTACCTTCGGAGATAAAGCAGTTGGACACCTTGCCCGTAGGCGTGATGAACTGCGGCGGCTCCGCGTTGTTGCGGGCGTAGATCTTCCACTTGTCGTCGTCGAGGTTGAGCTCGCTGCCGTAAAGGATGTCCATATTCGCCTCCCAAAGCGAGGAGATGGTGCCGACGTCCTTCCAATATCCGTCAAACTGATACGCGAAGAGGCGCTGACGGTCCGCGAGCATTTTGGGGATTATGTTTTTGCCGAAGTCGTTCTCCGACGCCTTGTCCGCCTCGTCGTCGATGAGATACTGCCTGAGTTTTGCCCACGTGAAGATGTAGATGCCCATGGACGCCTTCGTGCTGCGCGGATTCTTGGGCTTCTCCTCGAACTCCTCGATCTGCTTCGTGCCCTTCTTCAAGTTGAGGATGCCAAAGCGGCTCGCCTCCTCGATGGGGACGTCGCGCACGGCGATGGTGCAGTCCGCGTTGTTGCCCTTGTGCTCCGCAAGCATGTCGCTATAGTCCATTTTGTAGATGTGGTCGCCGCTCAAAATGACGACGTAATCGGGGTCGTAGTTGTCGATGAAATCTATGTTTTGATATATGGCGTTTGCGGTGCCCTTGTACCACTCGCCCGACTTCGCGCCCATATACGGCGGCAAAACGTAGATGCCTCCGCTGAGTCTGTCGAGGTCCCACGGCTGTCCGTTGCCTATGTATTGATGCAACTCGAATGGGCGATACTGCGTGAGCACGCCTATGGTGTCTATGCCGCTATTTATGCTGTTTGAAAGCGGAAAGTCGATTATGCGGTATTTTGCGCCGAAAGGCACCGCGGGCTTAGCCACATTGGACGTCAGTACGCCGAGCCTCGTGCCCTGCCCGCCCGCAAGCAGCATGGCGATACATTCTTTCTTGGTTTTTTTGCCCATTAGTTTTCCTCCTTATATTCGGGTTTCAAAAACATTACGCTGTTTTTGGGGATATTGACCTTGATAGAGTACGGCTGTCCGTGCGAGGGCTTTGCCGTAGCGCGGAAAGCGGGACGCCTCTCCTCGTCGCCGCCATACTTTTTGAGCGCGGAGAAGAGGTCAGCCTTGTAGGTCACGCACTCGGGGACGCCCATTACGTACTTCAGCCTCTCGACAGGCGAGAAGTTGACGACGCAGATGACGTATTCGCCGTCTGCCGCCCTACGTATGAAGGAGACGATGTTTTGAGTGTTGTCGTCCACGACGATCCACTTGAATCCTTCATAGCTCGAATCCATCTGCCAAAGCGCCTTGTTTTCGAGATAGAAGGCGTTGAGGTCCTTCACGAATTTTTGGAAAGTGCGGTGGCGCGGATAATCCAGCAAGAACCAGTCAAGCTGTTGGGTGTAGTTCCACTCAATAAACTGCGCGAACTCGTTGCCCATAAAGCTCAGCTTTTTGCCCGGGTGTCCCATCATATAGCCATAAAACGCCTTTAGGCCCTCGAATTTTTGGTCGTAATCGCCGGGGACTTTGTTTATCATACTGCGCTTGCCGTGCACCACCTCGTCGTGACTGAGCGGCAAAATGTAGTTCTCGCTGAAAGCGTACGTTATGGAGAAAGTGAGTTTGTTGTGATTGTCCTTTCTGAAAAACGGGTCGAGAGAGAGATAGCTCAAACTGTCGTTCATCCAACCCATGTTCCACTTGAAATTGAAACCGAGGCCGCCGTCGTATGCGGGCTTTGTTATCATGGGGTACGCTGTGGACTCCTCCGCTATGGTGACCGCGCCGTGATACTTGCTGAGTATCGCGGTGTTCATCTGTTTCAAAAAGTCCTTCGCCTCGAGGTTGTAGTTGCCGCCGTACTGATTGGGGACCCACTCGCCCTCCTTGCGCCCGTAGTCAAGATAGAGCATGCTCGCCACGGCGTCGCAGCGTATGCCGTCGATGTGGTAGACGTCAAACCAAAACATTGTCGCTGAGATGAGATAAGACTTGACTTCGTTTTTGCCGAAGTCGTACACGCAGGTGCCCCACTCCTTATGCTCGCCCTTGCGCGGGTCTGCATACTCGTAGAGCGGAGTGCCGTCGAAGAGGCGCAGTCCCTGCTCGTCGCGCGGGAAATGCGCGAGCACCCAGTCGAGGATGACGCCTATGCCCGCCCTGTGGCAGCGGTCGATGAACTCCATAAGGTCCTTAGGCGTACCGTAACGGGAGGTGGGCGCGAACATGCCCGTCACCTGATAGCCCCAGCTACCGTCGTAGGGATGCTCCGTGAGCGGCATGAGCTCGATGTGGGTATAGCCCATCTTCTTTATGTACGGGATGAGGTCGTCGGCAAGGTCCTTATAGTTGAACACGTTACCGTCGGGATAGCGGCGCCAACTGCCGAGGTGCAGCTCGTAGATGTTCATAGGGCTGCCGTAGGGATTGTAACTTTCGCGCTCCGAAAGCCACTTGCGGTCCTTCCAGCGATAGCCACCGAGATCGTAGAGCTTTGTCGCGTTTGCGGGCGCGGTCTCGAAATGCAAGCCGTACGGGTCGCACTTGAGCACAGTCTTGCCCTCCGTCGTCGTGACGGCGTATTTGTACACGTCGTATTGCTTGAGACCGGGTATAAACAGCGACCATATGCCGTCGTCGTCGCGAGTCATCTTGTTTGCGTTTTCGTCCCAGTTGTTGAAGTTGCCAACGACTGCGACCGCCGCCGCATTCGGCGCCCAAACAGTAAAATACCAGCCGTCCACTCCGTCCTTCACGCCCTTATGGGGAGAAAACATCTTGTACGCCTGATAATTTGTGCCTTCATGAAACAGATATGAAGCATAGCTGTCTTTCATTTGACTTTTCGTATTTGCGCGTATCGCGCGCACTCCTATAAAATTGTTCTTGCGTATATTTTAACAAATGAAATCAAAAGAGGCAACTGCAAAAAGTACTTTTTTACATTTTTGCAAAATTTACACAAATTATTTTTCGAAAAAAAGAAAAATTTGCGGTTTTTGTCGCAAATTTTGAAATTTTGCGCTTGCTTATTTTTGGTATTTTTCAATTTTACACTTCGATCCCCGCAAGCATGGGTATGCATATCTCGAATATCGTCATATGCTGACCGTCGGGATCCAACAAGCTTATCGTGCCGCCGTGCATCTCGACTATCTTTTTGCACACTGTAAGCCCAAGCCCCGTGCCCTGCTTGCTCCGCGACTCTTCCGCGACGACGAAGGGCGCAAAGATGTCCGCGCGCGCCTTTTCGGGTATGCCGCCGCCGTTGTCCATGACGTATATCTTCGCCTTGCCGTCCTCGCACCTTTCCCCCACCGTCAAAGTGGAGCCTTTCGGCGTGTACTTGAAGAAATTGCCCACAAGATTGTCGAGCACTCGCGTGAATTGCTCCCTATCGAGAGCGACCGTCAGCCTGTCGTCAGACAACTCCGCGCGTATTTCATAGCCCTGAATGTCAAATTCGTCGTACTTCGCCGCAAGGAAACTGCGCACGAATTCCACTATGTCCGTGGGCTCCGTATTCAGTTTGAAATCGGGGTGATCGAGCTTGCTGTACTCGTAAAACTCATTGATGAGCTCGCTCATATATTCGGACTTTGCGATGATGAGGTTGAGATATTTTTGCTTGTCCTCCTCTCTTACAATCCCGTCCCTTATCGCTTTGGCAAAACCTTCGATTATCGTCATTGGGGTCTTGAGGTCGTGTGAAAGTCCCGCGAGCATGCGCTGTCTATCCTTCTCGAGCGCGAGCCTCTGCTCCTCGGAGGCGTTGAGCAAGCCCACCATCTCGTTGAAGGCGGCGACCAACTGTTCGAAGTCTTTGGAGCCGATATAATTGAGCTTTTCGCGGTAGTTGCTCTTTGCGAATTCCGCCATAGCGTTGCCCAGCGCGTTTATGGGGCGTTGCACGTGTTTGTTGATGTACCTGATGTAAAAGCCCAGCGCGGTTATCAGTATACCGACTATGCCGATTATGGTTATTACGATAAACAGCCACGGCGGGGTCACCTCGTCGTCGTTTGCGTCGAGATATACCGCGTAACACTGCTTGCCGTCGCGGGAAGTGAATGCGTATTTGCGCATATACTTCCCTTCGTGCGACAATCCGTAAAGCAAAAACTCGAATTCCCTGTTTGTAAACGTCTCTTTGTTCTCAAATTCCTTCATGGTGCCGCTGAGCTTTTTAAGATCGGAGCTTAAAAGCAGATATTCGTCGGGCGTATCCGTGCCGTTTGAATAGGATTTTGAAATGAAATAGTTGTAGCTGCCGTCGGGAGTCTGAAAACTTATGGACCTTATCGTTATGCCCGTGCCGTGATCTTGTATGCAGACAAGCTCGTCGGGAGAATATGTCCTCTCCGCGCTTTTGTCCGTAGTATAAAGTATCTCGCCGCTTTCGACATCCACAATGTCAAGCCAACCCTCCGAGCCCAGAATGACGTCGATGGGAATGGACGGGCTGTACGTGTTGTTGACAAGCTCCATCTCGTAGTCCGCGATATCCTGCACGCTGACGTTTATGCGCGAGTTGTTGCTCGCCCAACTTGCTATGAGCACGATGAGTAGCGTCGCCGCAACCGTGATGAGAGTAAACGACGAAAAGCTCCTCACAAGCAATGCAAGGAAGCTGTGATTGTCGAAGTGCGTAATGTCCGACAGCTTTTTGAGCTTGCGCAGCTGACGGCGGGAGAGCTCCTTTTCCTCAGGCTCCCGCGCCGTGCTCTGAACCTCCGCGCCGTTATCTCCCGCGCTTTGAGCCTGCACGTCCTCTATGCCGTCGTTGGGATATGCGCCTTCTGCGACTTTTTCCTCTTTCTTTTCGTCGTCAGAATTTTTCAATCTTGTATCCCAGACCTCTCACAGTCTTTATATACTTCGGATTTTTCGGATCGTCCTCAATCTTGTCCCTCAAATTCGAGATGTGCACCATAACGGTGTTGTCGTCTTTTTGATAGGACGAGTCGCCGTTGACTTCCTCATAGAGCTGCACCCTCGTGAACACCTTGCCGGGATCCCTCATCATGAGTATGAGGAGCCTGTACTCCGTGGCGGTGACGGGCACGGGGACTCCCCTCTTTTCGAGCGTGAGCTGATGCGTGTCGAGCACAAGCTCTCCCACAATTATTTTGCCCTCGTCCAAAGAGACGGTGCTCGCCCCAAGATGATAAAAACGCCTGAGAAGCGCGCCCACCCTAGCAAGCAATTCGAGAGGATTGAAAGGCTTGACCATATAGTCATCCGCGCCCACATTGAGTCCCAATATCTTGTCGCTGTCAAGCTGCGCCGCCGACAAGATCAAAATGGGAATGTTGCTGGTCTGCCTTATGTTTTTGGTAAGCTCGTATCCGTTCATTTTGGGCATCATTATATCCACGATGGCAAGATCTACTTTGTTTTCCTTGAACACCTCGAGCGCCTCTTCGCCGTCGTGCGCGTGAAGTATGGTGTGTCCCTCGTTTTCAAGATATAGTTTGATAAGTTTTACAATGTCCTCGTCGTCCTCGGCGATCAAAATATTGAAGCTCATTTGTCCACCTCTGCGCTTGATTTTTAAATTATATCACACAATATTTAAATTCTCAACCGAGAAAACCTAAATGTTTGTTTAGAAAAGGTATACTTTGCTTGAAAATCTGCCGCTTTGATGTTAAAATGGCGGCATGGATCAAAATTTTTCGCAATATGAAGCGCGCGTGCCCGCAAAACTAAACCTCTCCCTCGCCGTAACGGGCAAGAGAGGCTCTCTCCATACGCTCGACATGATAGTCTGCCCATATGAAAAACTGTGGGACGAGGCGATTTTTTTGCCGCAAAACTCACGACGTATGAACAATTCGCCTCATATCGAGCTGTTGATAGCGTCCGTTTACGACGGCTTTGTCCCCCGCCTGTTTGAAAAATTCTTTATCCCCAAACTTGACGCTATCTCCCGCCAATTCGGCGTGTCGGGCACACTCGTGCTCAAAAAAGGCGTCCCCCTTGGCGCAGGTCTCGGCGGCTCTTCAACCGCTATCGTCGCCACGATAAAATGTATAGAAAAATATTTTTCGCACATAAAGCGCCCTCGTCGCGTATCTGAAAATTTTCTGCTCTCCCTATCGAGCGACGCGCCCTGCGTGTATGAGGGCGGTTTTTTGAGAGTGCGCGGCGTCGGCGACGACATCTCCCCCCTCGCGCCTTGCGCTCTCCCCGACTTCGACGTGCACATTCCGCCGCTAGCAAGCAACTCCGCCGCTTGCTACGCAAAGTACGACTCCCTGCTCGCAGAAGGCAGCATCCAAGTGGACTCCGCCGTCCCAGCGACGGTGAGCGAAGCACTCTCCTCCTTAAGAAACGACCTCACCCTCCCCGCGACCCTGCTCTATCCCGAACTTGCCGCCTTCCGTGACTCTCTCCTCTCAAAATATCCCCGAGTCCTCATGTCCGGCAGCGGCTCAGCGTTTATCTGTTTTAAGTGACAAAACACGGACAGAGTATTTATAGAACTCCGGCACGAAAAGCGTTGGAGGCTCAGACAGGGCGGACGGCGAGTATAAGAAAGCTCAGACAAGGCGTCCGTCGGGTATAAGTGCGCTCGGACAGAGGTTGCTAGAGTCCAAGCACGTCGGGCGTTAGTGTCTCGGACATTGGAGTGAAAAACCCAACCTCTCCCTTCGTTACGTGCAGCGATGAGTCGGGTATTAGTATGAGCATAACGTTCCGCCACACTCCACTCAGGACTCCCCTCCCTCTCCGTACTCACTAACGGTTTGCGCTCGAGCGCAAACACAGCCCCTGCGTTACGCCGCGGCAGGGCGGGAAGGGGCTGCGCTCGCTCACCGAGATACGTCGTGCAGACGAATCTGCAATTATGCCACTTGTTCGGGCGGAAATAAATCAGAGCCCCGCCCTCACTGCGTACTTAGCGTAAAACCGCTCGCTCCGCGGAGTCGCTCGGACAGAGGGTACGTTTAAACGCTCGGAATAGGGGATGTTTCGACAAGCTCAACATGACAGGGTAATAACGTGTCATTTCGAGCGAAGTCGAGAAATCCCCCTGTTATACCCCATAAAATCGCTACGCAATTTCGTGGGGCCCCCGATTATGCTCAGACAAAGGTAACGTTAATCACTCACACAAAACGTCAGTCAATATCACGCTCTCACACAGGAGTTTTGACGCTTGTATAACAATCAAAAAGCGCGCGAACTAGTGACGAAAGTCACGACGTTCGCGCGTTTTTAGCTTGGGGTGCAGGGGGTGAAACCCCTTGCCGGGGCGTGGGGCGGAACCCCACATAAACATAAAAATTACATCTCGAGGTGGCGGAAGTAGACTATTCGTTGTCCTTCGGCGAGGGGAAATTCGAGGTTGGGGTTTTGCGCCAAAATGTCGTCGGGCATAGCGGTGAGGGCTTTGCAGAGGTCGAGCAAGCCGTCGCCCCCGCGCGCGATATAGAGGGATATGCCGCTTGTGTTTTGCGCCTTCTCCTCGCCGAGGGTGACGTCCGAGATGTAGCTGACCTCGAGCGTACTGAACCCGCAGACGGAAATGGCGAGCAGCATATCTATGTCGATCTCGCGTTCGCGGCGCAGCTCCGCGGATATTTTTTGTACTTGAACGCCGACTTTCAAGCGTTTAGATAGCTGTTTTTCACTTGTCAATGACAACGAGAAAGGTATCTCAGTACGCACGGAGTTGAATCCGTTTTCGTCCGTATAGATGATGTCCGCGTTTACGATGCCCTCCACGCTTAGGGTGCCGTCGTCCTCGAGGCTCGCTTTTGTCGTTACTGCGTGAGCGTACGGAATGGCGCTTACGGCTATACCGGCGGCGCGGTTGTCTCCGAGCATAGCGGTGCCGCCCGCCTTCTCCACGAAATAGCCGCATCCGTCAAAGCAGGTGAAGTCGCACTCTTCGTATGTTATCTCCGTCTCGTTGGAGAGATTGAAGATGTCCGAGACGATGCTGTGCGTATCGAGGCGGAAAACTCTTATTTTAAATCCCGCCTCGCCCTCGACGCGCAGGACGTTGTCGTCGGTTACGCCTTGCAGGACGAGTTTCGCGTTTTTGATACACGCCTGTACGCTTACGGCGTCCCCTTGTCGAACGCCTTCGAGCCCGAGCTCTTCCTCAAGGTCTATCTCGAAACGCCGCTGTTTTATCTCGCCGCCCTCGACGTAGGTGACGGTGGATACGACAGTCGCCGCGCAGCTTGCCCCTCCGTCCGTAGCCTCCGCTTTTTTCATTATGCACTCCGTAGTCATGGACAGCACGGACGTCACCTCTCCGCCCGCGTCCTGCTCCGCGTCAAAGGGAGATGCGGTGGTCTTGGACGCGATGAAGGAAGGCAGATAGATGTCTTTGGACGTCTTGTAACACCCTTCCGCGTCCACGAGAATATTCAGCTCTTCCCTGCGTATGGCGCACACCGATACGTCGAGCACCGCGGACAGCTTGAGCGCGTCGTCCGCTTGTACGTCCGTCTCTACGACGTTTATATCCGCGGTCAAGTTGTCTGTAGGGATGAATTCTCCGTCCGCGCGCACGCTGAACTCCGCGCTGAGATCCACTCCTTTGGGATTCCCTTCCCTGTCAAGATAGGTGAGACGGAAACCCGTCCTGCCCGCGACCTCGGCATAGCCGTCAAAAGGCTCGGCGGAAGTGCACCTCGCGTCCACCGCGAGAGAGAGCACCTTTGAGATGTTTTGCATATCTATGCCCGGAGGCGAAAATTCAACCACGCGCTCCACGTGCGGCGCGGCATAAAGCTTGCTTGCACTCAGTTTTTCAAAATCGAACATAAGATCCTCCATATTCGCTTAAAGATATGCGGCGGCGAAACAAAATATGCGCCGAATGTTATTGACTTTTCGGCCGTATTCAAATAAAATTATTGATTGCCAAAGGATAGATGTGCGTTTTTTTGCAAAAAAGCAAGTAGTACGCAAGCGCATTGGCGGCGACTGCTTTTGCGGCAAAACATATAAAGGGCGGGACGCCAATTAGCGGCGGCTATCCCAACGGCGGCAAAAAGGACAGAGAATGAAGAACGACCTTTCTCCGAAAAACTACGATGCCGCGCGCGGCTCCACAAAAAACGACGCGGCGACAAAAAACGAGTTCGGCGGCAATCCCACGCCCAAGGAGTTTTATGAGGCGCCCGACAACTACGGCAATACGCACGGAGCGGCTAAGGCGGTCATGACGTTACTTGCGGCGTCTTTGGTCGCGGTGCTGCTTTTCGGCGGCGCGCTCGGAGGGACGGGCACGGGCATAACGGTGCAGATATCGTCCACCACAGTGACATTTTCGGAAATATCCTACTCCATAGAAGTCCCCGCGGACGCGAGCGGGCTTACCGTAGCCGTATACAACTCTTTGACAAGACAAGAGCGCGCCCTCTCTCCCGGCATGAATACGGGGACTTTCAAGGGCCTGGGCGAGGACAGGACGTACACGCTCGAAGTCAAAGGCAAATCCGGCCTGAACGAAACGGTGTACGCCTCAAAAAAGCTGCACACCATGAAAAAACAGGGTTAGAACGCCCGAAATATTGCAAAAACCGACATAATACGCGCGATTTCGACAGGGCGCGCTTACAAGCAAACTTGCCTCACGGCAATGATTCGCCTCGCGGCGAGAAGGAGCAAAGATGGACGACGATCAAGACGAAAAGCAGAAAATGACCGTGACTATCAAAAACAAAAAGGTGTCCGTCCGACATATGATCGGGCTGGCGCTGTTTGTAATCGGCATAGTGACGACAATATTGTCGCTGGTGTTCGCTACAAAGATATTCGGGCAGGAGACCGTACTCCCCGACGGCACGGTCGTGATGGAAGGCTCCGTATTTGACAAGAACATCTCAAACAACTCCTTTATCAACACGGTATACTCAAATTGGATACCCGCGATTATCAAAAGTATCCGCGCGGTGACAATCGCCACTGTCATCTCGTTGCTGCTGCGCTTGGTGACTCGCAAAGGCTTTGCGCACACGCCCCGCGGCATCACCATCATAAAGCTCATCGAAAGTTTCATAAAATGGGTGGTTGCAATAGTCACAGTGATGCTAGTACTCGGCGCGTTCGGGGTCAACACCTCGGCGCTAATCGCAAGCGCAGGGATCGTCACGCTGGTCATAGGCCTCGGCGCGCAGAGCTTGGTCGCCGACGTAGTCGCGGGCATTTTCCTCGTATTCGAGGGCTCGTTCGAGGTCGGTGATACCGTCATCGTCAACGATTGGCGCGGCACCGTCATGGAGATCGGCATAAGGACGACAAAAGTCATGGATTGGTGCGGAAATATCAACATAATCAACAATTCGCAAATTGTATCCCTCGTCAATCAGACAAAGCAACACTCCATCGCAAAATGCTATATCTCCATCGACTATCGCGAGTCTATCCCCCGCGTGGAACAGGTGATATTCGACAACATTGAAAGGATAACGCAAAACATCCCCTACAAACTTGACAATACCATAGAATACCTCGGCATAAACGCGCTCGGCGAATCTGGCGTGGAACTGCTGTTCATCGCACATTGCAAAGAAGAGGATCTCTATGCCGTCCAGCGCGCAATGAATCGCGAATTCAAACTGCTGTTCGACGAAAACAATATCTCCATCCCCTTCCCCCAAATCGTCGTCAACCAACCCGAAAACTTCGAGGAGAAATTGTCCGAAAAATGATCGTGGGCTGCGAGCCCTGTACGCCCTAGGTGGGGCGCTACCCCACGCCCCGGCAAAGGGCCTGCCCTTTGCAATCCCAAGCTAAAAAGCGCGAATGTGGCTCTTTTATCGTCCACATTCGCGCTTTTTGATTGATTTCAAGTGTCAAAACTCCTGCGTGAGAGCTTGATATCTACGTGGCGCTTTGTCCGAGTGATTAACGTTACCTTTGTCTGAGCGTCATCGGGGTCCCCATAATAATGAGTGACAATGAGTCGCAGTGGAGAAATGTGACGTGAGTGGAACGAATTATATGGGGTTTTAGATCGGGGTCCCCAAAATAATTACGCAGTGATTTTATGGGGTATTTGATCGGGGTCACCACAAAATTACACAGTGATTTTATGGGGTATTTGATCGGGGTCACCACAAAATTACACAGTGATTTTGTGGGGTATAACAAGGGGATGTTTCGACTCCTTACCCCACAAAAACATTTCATGTTTTTGTGGGGACCCCCATATCGCTCAAAATGACATGTTTTTAAATTGTCATTCCGAGCGGAGCGTAGCGCAGTCGAGGAATCCCCAAGTCCTCACCCCAAAAAATCACTTCGTAATTATTTTGGGGACCCCGTAATACTTCTATCTTGCGTTACGCTAGATAACAGTGACCCCCACCACCGCGCGGTAGCGCGGTGGTGGGGGTCCCGTCTCATAACGTAACACTAGGTAGAGGTTGGGTCTTTCAATAACTATGTCTGAGACACCAACGCAGGACGTGCTGAAGTTCTATATGCGCCTTCTGCCCGAGTGCACTTATAAATGCCGTTCACTTTGACCGAGTGCGCTATTCTCCTCGCAAAAATGGCGAATTTTTCTTAATTTATATTTATTTTTTGCGGCGAAGGGCAAATTTTGGTTGATATTATGGTTTTTTGATGTATAATATAACTTGCATTTTTATGTATAATAATCTTTAAGCGCGCAATGCGCGCACGGAGTATCTTATGAAAAAGCGTATCGGTTTGATATTTATTGTCCTGCTTGTAGCGTTGCTTGCGGCGGCGCTTGTCGCATGCGACCCCGATCCCTCGAATCCGCTCAGTCCCGAGAATCCATCTCAGAGCACCTACACCGTGACATTCGATCTGAACGGCGCATTATGGGATGAAGAGGCGCTCGCCCCCATCACGGGCGTCAAGTACGGCGACACCATCCCCGAGCCTCTCAAAAAAAACGGCGATCCCATTGTGCCGACAAAGCGAGGCTATGATTTTAAAGGCTGGATCGCAAACAACGAGACTTTTATCTTTGGCGAAGGCGGGACGAAAATAGTCTCCAACACGACGATCCGCGCGAATTTCGAGGCGAAGAAATACTATCATATCCCCGACATCTACACCACAATATCCTATGAAAACGGCAAGTATGTCTTGGACCCGAACGGTCACGCCACTGAGGGCGTAGACTCTACGGACGTCCTCAAAAACTCCCTCGGCGAGCCTGTCAAGGACGGGGACAACACTATCCCCGTGCCCGCAACGGACATCACGTTCGCGGAAGGCGCGATAGGAGAGAATACTACCATCTACTCCACCTACAACACCACTACTCCATCGAGGATAGCCGTGCCATCCAGACCCGCGGCGGAAGGGACGACAAAGGACAACTTCTGTTTTTGGTACTATATGGCGGACACCCTCGGCGAGGACGGCACGCCCTTGAAAGACAGCAGCGGCGCGACCGTGCAACATCCCGTACAATTCACCGAGTGGGCGTCCAAAAACGCGACGGACGTAGCAGTGCGCAAGATCGCGTACTCCTATGACAAGCCCCTCACTCTCTACGCCATGTTTGAGAGCGACCTGCCCCTTGTGACAGTGGAGTATTATGAGAGCGAAACGAGCGAGACTGCTCTCAACAAAGACGCGATAACCTACCGCCTCGGCGACAAAATACCCGAGGCAGATAAGTTTGTCCCCACGCTGTCCGAAACGACGGACCATGCAATGGGTTACGATTTCGACCATTGGTATTTTGTCTACACCACCGAAAGCGAGAAGGAGGGCGAGGATCCTGTCCGCAACGTGCAGAAATTCGTGTTTGAGACCTTTGACGAAAACGGAAACTCTTTAAACAAAGATTCCGCCACATCGCCTATGGACGCCGCGCATGACGACGAGATCCCCGAGGGAGAGCAAAACTTCCGCCCCGTCACCCTCAAGCTGTATGCGAATTGGGTGAAGAGAATAGAGATAGGCTCCGCCGATGATTATAATACCAAACTTGCAGAGCCCATCGGAAAGCTGCTCTCGGAGATAAACGCGATCAAAGAGGGCGAGCCTGTCCCCGAGGACAAGCAAAAGGCGCTTGACGAATATTTGACGGCGACGATAAAATTCACCGCGGATATCAACTTTAAAGGAGCGCAACTCTCTCCCCTGTTTGACGCGGCGCATCCTTTCGCGGGTATAATAGACGGCGGAAACTACACAGAAGGCAGCGAAAGAGAGCTGGCGCTTAGCGGCAGCTATAAACTTTCAAACGCAACTGTCGAGGGCGCAAACTTCGCCTCTCTCTTCGGATACGTCAACGGCGCCGTGAAAAATCTGACCGTTGAAAATATCGCCTTGAGCGCTACTTCTGCAAATGCCGAGCTCTGTCTCGGTGCGCTCGCAAGCGTGAGCGGCGGGTTGTTCACAAATTGCGTCGTCACAAATATAACATTCACACTGCCCGAAAACGCGGGACTCACATACATCGGCGGTCTTACCGGCAAGCTGAGCGGCACGTCCAACGACGAGGAGAAGGGCACAATAAGCGAGTGCAAAGTCACCCTCACTCTCCTCTCCGGGCTCACCGCAAGCGGTCTGCATATCGGCGCCTTAGTGGGCGAGAGCGGCTCCTCGACGACGATATCCAACTGCACCGCGACTCTCACTGTTTCAGAAGTCAAGACTACCGCGGAATTCTCCGGGCTTATGATCGGCGCTGTCGCAGGCAACAGCGTAGCGAACGTGTCCGCATGCGAAGCTACCCTCACCGTAAACGAAGGAGTTTTAGCAGGCGGCACCGCATATATCGGCGGACTTATCGGGCACAACGAGGGCAGCATATCCAAGAGCCATGCGACTTTCAATACTTCCGCTCTCTCCCTCGGCTCCACCGCCAGCCTTCAACTGCTTGCGGTCGGCGGATTTGTAGGACGCAACGAGGGCGACATCATCAACAGCTACTCGACCGCACATATCACGTTTACGCTCATCGCGAACCAGGACGCGCATATAGGCGGGTTCGTAGGACTCAACAGCACCTCGCGTACGGACAATCAATCCGACAAGGAAAAGGGACTCGGCGCCATCAACCGCTGCTATTCGGAGGGCTCCGTCTCCGCGAGCGCGGACGCGGCGGTCAAATCCGCGGATCTGTACGTCGGCGGTATGATAGGCCTAAGCAAGCACAGCAAGTTTGCAAACAACTTTACGCTCGTAACCGTCACGGTGTCCTACAATACGGACAAAACAGACCTCATCCACGCGGGATTTTTGTTCGGCGCGCTCGACAAGGACGCGTCTATCACCTCGGGCTACTATGCGAAAAACGGCAAGGTCACCGTCAACGGCACGACTTACAACGGCTCGGAATTCGCGCCCAAAGAAGAGGGTGACAGCGCCGACGAACAGACGACCGAAAACGCGATCTGCAGCCTCGGCACTCCCCGCGATAAAGCCGACTTCGCCGACAAAAAAATAGTGTTCGGCACCAACACCGACGACATCAAGGACAACCTCGGCTGGGCGGGCGGCAACGAGGACGCCTCCAAAAACATCTGGGAGCTCAAAGACGGAGCCGCTGCCCCCACACTCATCGGCATCGGTTTTCCGCAGGAGTCGCAAGAAGGTTAATATATGTGGGGCGCTGCCCCACACCTCGGCAAAGGGCGCTTTGCCCTTTGCAATCCCAAGCTAAAAACGCGAGCTAGGCAAATACTTGCCGTCGCTCGCGTTTTTGATTTGTTTGCAATGCCCAAAACTCCTGCGTGAGAGCTTGATATTGACGGTAGCGATATCCGAGGTTTTTTACTATGAAACTAGGGGATTCTTCGACAGGCTCAGCATGACAGGTAATATAACGTGTCATTTCGAGCGACATGGGGTCCCCGCAAAATTACGAAGTGATTTTGTGGGGTATAGGGAGAAATCCCCCAGTCAGATGATATCAAGGAGTCCCGAAGGGGCGCCTAAGTAACTTTCGTACTTTGAATTACTTCAATATTAAACTCTCCCGCAGGAGTTCATATCATACACACAATCCAAAAGCGCGAATGTTGGCTATGTGGGGGTCACCGCAAAATTACGCAGTGATTTTATGGGGTTTTAAAAGAGCCACATTCGCGCTTTTTAGCTTGGGGTGCAGGGGACGAAGTCCCTTGCCGAGGTGTGGGGCAGAGCCCCGCATTTTTTACTCTTTAAAAATGTTTTCGATTTCTTTGAAGATTATTTGGTAGTCGGGCGAAAAGCACTCGTAGGCGACGCGGAGTTTGGGCTCCGTGCCGCTTGCGCGCAGTATAAATCGCCCTTTTTCTCCGTAGAGGGCTTTTGCAAGTGCAAGTTTTTTTTGCATCGCGTCGCTTTTCAGCTCTTCGGCGGGGCGCTCGCTCGGCAGATCGAATTGCAACATGGGGTATGGAAAAAAGGCGGGCAGCGCGCCTAGCGTCCGCTTTGTCTCGAGCAGGGAGAGCGCGGTGACGAGGCCGTCGCCCGTAGTCGCCCTGTCGAGCATGAGAATATGTCCGCTCTTTTCGCCGCCGAGCGGGCAGTCGTTTTCGAGCAACGCGTCCCGCACATACTTGTCCCCGACGGGCGTACGCATGAGCGCGATATTTTGAGAGGAGAGCTCGCGTTGCAGTCTGCTGTTTGTAAGCTCGGTGCCGACCACTATCTTTTTGCGGAGCTTGCCTTTGATACGATACAGCGTGGACAGCGCGAGCAAAATGGCGTCGCCGTCGTATTCCCTGCCCTCCACGGCGGCGATAACGCGGTCGCCGTCTCCGTCAAAGGCAAAACCTATGGAGCCGTCGGGCGTGGCGGAAAGAAGGGCGCCTATGTGCGTGGAGCCGCACCCTACGTTGACTTTTGCCCCGTCGCGCTCGTCGTTTATCGTCGAAACTTTTGCGCCCAGCGCCTCAAAAGCGCGCCTCGCTATGCCCGACATACAGCCGTACGCGGGGTCGAGCGTGACGTTTTCGCCGTCAAAACGCGGAAACATAGCGGTCACGTGCGCAAGATACTCCTCTTCCGCATTGTGCAGTATGCGCACCCTGTGCGGAGGCAAGGGTTTGAGATTTTCGCAGACGTCAGCGGCAAGCGCCTCGAGGGCGTCCTCGCGTATGGGCATATTTTTTGCAAGCGCGGCGAGGGCGCAGTCCAACGCCTCCTCCTCGCGCAGGGATAGCTTTCCCCCTCTGCGCGAAAAAACTTTGAGCCCGTTGAATTCGGGCGGATTATGGGACGCCGTTATCATAACGGCAAAGCGCGCGTCGTACGCCCCCGCAATGTACGCGAGCGCGGGAGTCGGAAGTACTCCCGCAAGATATATCTCCGCGTCGCCGTCAAGCAGTCCCGCCACGAGCCCCCGCTCCACCGTAGGCGAGCTTGCTCGCACGTCCCGCGCGACAATGACTTTGCCGCACGTCACGCCAAGAGCTTTCCCCAAAAGATAAGGGATATTGTTCGAGACGAGCGCGTCCGCCCTATCCCTTATACCGTCCGTCCCAAAATAGCGCATACAAAGCATTATATGCCGCGAAAACTCGCGACGTCTGCAACTTTTTCGCGAAAATTGGGCGAAAAAGTATTTTTCAAACCCAAAATTATCGCGTCGGCAACGTCGTGTAGAAGAAAGCTCGGACAGGGGGATTTCTCGACAAGCTCGAAATGACAAATAAAAACAATTAGCTTGAACAGGGGGGGATTTTTCGACGAGCTAGAGACAGGTAATATTAAGTGTCATTCCGAGCGTAGCGTAGCGAAGTCGAGGAATCCCCCGGGTTTCTAGTAAATAACCTCGGACAATGCGTGACGCTAATATCAAAGCTCTCTCGCAGGAGTTTTGGGCATTGCAGACAAATCAAAAAAACGCGCGAACTAGCAACGAAAAGTTGCGACGTTTGCGCGTTTTTAGCTTAGGATCGCAAAGGGTAAAGCGCCCTTTGCCGGGGAGTGGGGCAGCGCCCCACATAGGACAACGAAGTCACTTGCCGCAGTGTGGGCGAGTAGCCCACATAGGTGCGTGTGGGGCAGAGCCCCACTTGGGGCGACGAAGCCCATTGCCAGGGTGTGGGGCGGAGCTCCACATAGGCACATTTCATTCGCCGTGCAAGGAGAGGATATCCTGCATGCCGTACAGTCCTGCGGGTTTGTCTAGGATAAAGCGGAGGGCATTAAGAGCGCCGCGGGCGAAAAGCTCCCTGCCGAACGCCTCATGCTTGAGCGAAATGAGTTGAAACCCCGTGTCGAAGATGACCTCGTGCGTCCCTGCCCTCTCGCCGAGCCTGAGCGAGCTTATGCCTACGTCTCCTACCTGCCTGCAAGAGCGCGCTCCGCCCAAGATACGTCCAAACCCGCGCGCGGAAATTACGGCGTTTGCAAGCATGAGCGCAGTGCCGCTGGGCGCGTCCGCTTTCAAAGCGTGGTGCGTCTCTACAATCTCCACGTCCGCATACGGAAACGCCTTCGCGACTTTTACCACGAGCGAGGCGAACAGCGAAACGCCGAAAGACATGTTGCTGCAAAAGAAAATGGGGATTTGTTTTGCGGCTTCGTAAATGAACTGTTTTTCTCGCTCGTTCTGTCCCGTAGTGGCGATGACGAGAGGTAGCCCCCGCCTTAGCGCAAACTCCACAAGCTTTTGCGTGCCGCGCGCGGAAGAAAAATCCAAGATCGCGTCCGCGTCCTCGCCGACCTCAAAAATGTCTCGGTGAAAGGGACATTTCCCCTTTGCCTCAATTATATCCACCGCTGCCACCAGCGTCTCGCCGTTTTCCTCGAGCGTTTTCGTCATCTGCAAGCCCATTCTCCCCGCCGCGCCCACAAGAATCACCCTCATATTTGCCTCGCATACAAAATATGCTTCGCTCAGGTCAAACGTGATGACAAATTTCGTCAATATTTTCGCATAAATGTTTGTACAAATTTTTATTTTAGCTTGTTATCTGTTGCATTTATCAACGCATTATATTATTATATAGGGGAAATCTAAAGAAATCTTTAGAATTCGGCTCAAAAATAAATTTTTCTTTAGATTTGAGCGCACAGGCAACGCCGTCCTGCGGGAAAGCGCTTGCCCCGCCCTGCGGCGGCAAAAGACTTGTTCAATGCACGGATCGCGCCGCCGCGATATGATAAAACTCCAAACGGCAAGCGGGAGCTTGCATAATGCGAAGGCGAAAAATCGATAACGAAGTTATTCAAGGCATATATAGGGGGACAATATGAAAACAAAAAAACTTTTCAACTTTTTGCGTGTGGTCGCGATCGCGGCGCTTGTGTGCACTCTCGCCGTCATCGCCGTGATGATGATATATTCCGCGACGCCCGGGGAAAAGAGCGCGCAACAATCAAATCAAGTTGCCGAGGACATCAAGGACGTATTTAACGTAGAGGAAGAAAAAGTAGAGAGCGCGCGCGTTCAGCTTAGCGAAGTCAAGGGCTTTGTAGGCGAGACATACACGCTCGCCACAAAGTACTTCCCTGCGGAAACGACGGACAAAGAAGTCGTTTACACTTCCGCGGATCCGACTATTGCCGAAGTGACCGAAGGAAATCGGTTGACCTTCAAGAAGGCGGGGATCGTAAAAGTGACCGTCACTAAGAAGAGTGACTCAAGCGTCAAGCATACCGCCTCGATGACATGCTACGGCACGCATCCCGACAAGATCACGTCCATTTCTCCTTGGGAGCAAAATTTTCTTGCGGGAAAGACTCAAAATTTTTATCTTAAAGATCAAGACGGCAACAAGCTGTTGCTTACGATGTTCAAACCGGCCTCCTATGACGAAGACATGCTCTATTTTACGCCGATGAACATTTTGCCTTTTAAAGAGGGGAAAACGACCGTGACGCTCTCCATTCCGGCCGGTCTCGGAAAAAAGGATTACACGGCAAAAACACTCGACCCCGTTACCGTCAATATCTCCAAAAACCCAAACTATGTCCAACCAACGGACGTTGTGCTTGTGAACGACGGTGTTTACGACCTTAAGTTGGGCGAGGAGCTGCCCCTTCTCTCCCTCTTGGAGAAAGTCTTGCCCCAAGGCGCAAGCAAGGCAAATTTCTCCTATTCTCTCGTCACTAATCCCGGCGGCGTCGTCAAAGTGCTTACAAACAACACGATATCAGCGCAGAAAGTGGGATCCATACAGGTCAAGATCTACACAAAATACAACCCTTCTCTCGTGGAATATGCGACTATCAACGTTTTCGATCCGCCGCCGACAAAGTTGTCCGTCACGGGACCCAAAAACGCGAGAGCGCAATATGACAAGACCTATACGCTCAAGGCTTACAACCCCTCCAGCGGCAATACCGTGAAAGACGTCACCTGGAGCGTCGTCAAGGGTACGGGCACGATAGACCCCAAAACAGGCAAACTGAGCGATCTCAAGTTTGGCAAAAACATCACGGTACGCGCCACTTACAACAACGACGAAAACGTATTCGTAGACTACAATATCAAAGTCGTAATGTATGAAAATTTCGCCTCGTCCATGCGCAAACTCGTAGGGCACTTTCTGCTGTTTGCGCTGATAGGATTCGGGCTTGTGTATACATTTGTGTTTATGATAAAGCCGCGCGTGCTTGCCGTCCCCCTCTCCATAGCGTCGGGCTTCGGGCTGGCAGTAGTGTCCGAGGCGCTACAGCTCCCCACTGTCACAACGGGAAGATACGCCACTTGGTCGGACGTATTCATAGACTTTTTCGGCTCCGTCATGGGCATAGTTTTTGCGTTTTTATTGCTCGGCATAATTTTGCTCGCATTCAAGCTGTCCAAGTCGCGCAAGGAGTTTAACAGAGCGTTCAAAGCCGTGTCGATAACCACGGTTTTCCGCCCCACGTCAAGCGCCAAAGTGCAAAAAATGCTGTCCTCGCCGCAAAGTGAGGACGGCGCTCCCGCCGAGGCGTATGGCTCCGCGCCAAGCGAGGATATACACGCCCAAAATGACGACGATAAAAACCGTGATGTAGAGGGGACGCTTGCCGCCGCCGACAAAGAAGGCGATACAAAATGAACGCCAAACAGCGGAGCGAGAGAGCTTACTCTCGGGAGCGGAATGTGCAGCACGACCGAGGTCGTGGCACCGTGAAACGGTGCGCGCAATTTTACACCTAAAATTGCGCAGGTTTGAATCTCGCCATTAAGGAACGAAAAAGTCTAGCCTCTTTGGCTAGACTTTGGCGTTCCTGGCGGGATTCGAACCCACGACCTTCCGCTTAGGAGGCGGACGCTCTATCCTACTGAGCTACAGAAACATTGCTATGTGATTATACATCTTTGATCGGCGTTTGACAAGCAAGTTGAAAAATATCTTTGCTTTTTCGCCGATTTCGCGGAAATTTTATGACGCGGCGGTGATTTTCGGCGGCATTTCATGGGTAATAAGCGCATTTGCGTATTGACGGAAATTTTTTAAGTTGGTATAATTAAAAAGTATTAAACCTATGCGAGGTCGATTATGAAACGAAACGGCATGTGCCCTATGTGCTATTTGAAACAACTGTTCATCAAGAGCAAGTCCACGAGCGTCAAGCCCGAGTTCGAGGACCACGAAAACGGCGTGGCAAAGACTCCGCCTATGGGCTGGTCGAGCTGGAACACCTTCCACAACCACATCAACGAGAATATGGTGCTCGAGATGGCGGAGGCTTTGAAGGCGCAGGGGCTGGATAAGGCGGGATATACATACGTCAATATGGACGACAACTGGCAGTCGAACAAGCGCGATATAGCGGGCAATCTTGTGGGCGACTACGAGACCTTCCCGAGCGGCATCCCGGCGCTTGTGCAAAAGGTGAACGCTCTTGGGCTCAAGCTTGGCGCGTACACCTCAAACGGCACCCTCACCTGCGAGGATCTGCCCGCCTCCCTCGGGCGCGAGAGACAGGACGCGCTGCAGCTTGCGAGATGGGGCATAGAATATTTCAAATATGACTTCTGCCACCACATCTACCTGCCAATATACGCGCCGCTCGTGTACAGCATAAGCGTGTCGCGCTTCGACGGTAAGGCGACTGAGTACTCCGTACAGAACGCGCGCCTAAGCGGGCTCGCGCGATATATGACGGACAAAAAACTGCCTACGGGCTGCTATGTGGGCGGGCTGGACAAGAACCTCGGCAGAATAACCTATGAAAACATAGAAGTCCCCGAGGACGGCGAGTACGTTGTCACCCTCAACATCAAAAAGCACGGGCAATACGAGAAATACGCCGTCGTCAAGGTCAACGACGACAAGGAGTACGAGATAGAATTCCCGTCTCAAAAGAAATACAACGTCACGGCGCGTTTCCAGACTATCGTCACCCTCAAGGCGGGCAAAAACAAGATCGAGATATTTAACCCCATCGCCTCTAAGTCGGACAGTGAGATGTATCAGTATCGTCGTATGGGCCTCGCCCTCAAGGAAGGAGCGAAGATCGCCGCGGAAGAAAAAGGCGCGCCCGTCAAGCCAATCGTGTTCTCCATATGCGAGTGGGGCTGGGGCAAGCCGTACAATTGGGGCGCGAAGGCGGGCAACCTGTGGCGCACTACCCCCGACATCCGCCCGTGGTGGTTCTGGATCAAGATGATATACGAGCACAACGTCAAGCTGTACAAATATTCGAGCGTCGGGCACTACAACGACCCCGATATGCTCGAAGTCGGCAACGGAGACCTCACCTACGACCAAAACGTGTCCCACTTCTCGCTGTGGTGCATGATGGACTCACCTCTCATTCTTGGCAACGACCTGCGCACTATGAGCGAGCAAGTCAAGGAGATCGTCACAAACAAGAACCTCATCGCCATAAATCAAGACCCGCTGTGCAAGCAGGCAAAGCGCGTAAAGAAAGGCAAAGTGGACGTACTTGCCAAACCGCTCGCAGACGGCAGCGTAGCGCTTGCGTTTTTCAATAAATCAAACGGCAACAAGAAAGCGAAATTCGATCTTACTTCCCTGCTCGACGACAAATATGTAGCCCTCAAGAAACAAAAGAGCTATCGCCTCGCGGAACAATGGAGCGGCGAAGAGCTCACGACGGACGGCGTCGTCCAAACTGAACTCAAAAAGCATCAGACAAAGGTGTATATAATCAAATGACCAAAAGCGCACTTTAACATGCAAAAACGACACATTAAACACCCGTTTGGTCCCGTAATTACAAAGGAGGCGCGCATCCTCATTTTGGGGAGCGTGCCCTCTTTGAAATCCGTGGAGCACGGGTTTTATTATATGCACCCGCAAAATCGCTTTTGGAAAGTGCTTGGGGAGTTGCTCGGCGAGGAGCTATATTCTCTCCCCGTCCCCGCCCGTATCGAAATTTTGAACAGGCGGAGGATAGCCCTGTATGACAGCGTGGAGGAGTGCGATATCGAGGGCAGCAGCGACAGCGCGATCTCGGGCATAATACCAGCGGATATTCCCGCTCTAATGCGCGGCACACAAATACGGCATATTTTTTGCAACGGCGCCGCGTCCTACCTGAACGCCGTCAAATACCACCCCGAGCTCGCGCCCATCACTCAAAAACTTCCCTCCACCTCTCCCGCCAACGCCGCCTTCTCCCTCCAAAAACTTTGCGACGAGTGGCGCGTCATCCTCGAGTGGCTTTGATATGCTCGGACGCCTTGTGCTCCGCTTTAAATCATAATTTAAACGCACTATCAAAGCGACGCAATTCGGATAAGGTTTATTAAAAGTAAAATTGTGATTTTTCAAATATCTTAGTTTTTCAAATGAACATAAGTATACAAAAATGCCCGACCTATCATAGATAAGTCGAGCATTTTCTTTGTTTGATTTTCAAATAAAATTGTGACCTGTGTGATGTTTTAGCGATTTTATCCGCTCTTTTTTTCGAGCTCACTTTATTGTAAAACTGAGTTCGTGGGTGCGGTTGGGCAATATCTTATATCTCTTCTTGGTGCAGGCGAGAGCGGGAACGTCGCCGCCGACTCCGCGTTGCGCGCCGTCTATGCAGACCTCGATAGTGCCGCCGTGCGCGAGCTCGTGCGCGTGCGTAGCCGTCTCGAGCTCTTCCTGCGTATAGTCGTGGACGCTGAATTCTATTGGTTTTTCGACTGCGGCAAACGTGACGCCCTCTGCCCCGCCGACTGTGACGTAGCGCGTATCGCAGTGGTTGCCGTTCTCCTGCGGGACGAGGTAGTTATGCTCGAAATCGGCGACGCTGCCCTCATATATGCCGAGTTTTGCGGCGGCTTTGCGGTCGCAATAGTTTTCATGCGGACCTCTGCCGTAGAATTTGACGTCGTCCGAGGTGCTGAGCTGCATTCTGAACCCGTAGCGCGGCAGGCTGAACATGTTGTTTTTGACGCGCATCTTGATGTGCAAGCCGTCCTCGCCTATCTCGTATACCGTCTTGAGGGATGCGAGCTTTGGCATGCACGACCAGTCTATATCTACCGCCTTATCAGTGCAGGTCATCTTGGATTTGACAAGCCTCTCGGAGCAAGTCTTGAAATACACCTTGCCCAAAATACGTCTTGCGATGGGCGGGACCTGCGGAGTCTTGTCGTTGTCTATGGGCGCGCGCCAGAAGTTGGGACGTATGGGCGCGGACAGTTTTTCCTTGCCGTCTATGACAAGCGAGGTGACAAAGCCGCTGTTGCGGTCCACGGTAGCCTTGATATTGCCGTGCTCGAGCAGGACTTTGCCGTCCTCTTGGAACACCGTCTTCCCGTCCGCGACGGCGAACGTCTTGGGCGTGTAATCCTTGAGCACAAGCTGCTCCTCTGCGACTATATCCCCTTCCTTGAATACGTCGTCAGCATGCAGCACGGTCGCATAGCAGTTGATATAGACTTCGCCGTCCAGCTTTTCCGCCTCTCCGACAAGGTCGTACGGGAGCGCCAGCTCTCCGCTCGAGAGCGGCTTTATCGCGGGCATTTGCAAAGTGTAGGTCTTTACAGGAGCGCCGTTATGCACAAGCTCCAAAGTGAGCCCGAAGGCGTCGAGAGATGTGAACATATATTCGTTGATGAGTTTGAGTTTGCTGCCGTCGAGCGAGAAATTCACCTGCTGCTGCACTTTTTTGACTTCGTAGAATGCGGGGTTTGGGGTGCGGTCTGCGCGCACTATGCCGTTGAAGGCGAAGGTGCCGTCGTTTGGCATATCGCCCCAGTCGCCGCCGTAGGTGTACTCGACCGTGCCGTCCGGGTGTACCCTCTTTATGCCTTGATCCGCAAAGTCCCAAATATAGCCGCCGCACAGCCTGTCGTGCGCGCGGTAGTGTTTCCAATAGTCCTCGAAGTTGCCGAGGCTGTTGCCCATGCAGTGGGCGTATTCGCACTGTATGAAGGGTTTATCCTTGTAGTCGTGCGGAGTGAGAATGTGCCCCAGCGGCGCCCAAAGCGCCATGGAGTGGAGGTGGAACCTGTTGTTTGCGATCTCCTCCATTTGCTCCTCTTTTGTGTACATCTCGCTGACCATATCCGATGTGCGGATGTGGAAGTCGGGCTCGTAGTGTATGGGGCGGGTGGCGTCGAGCTCGAGCGCCGCCTTCTTCGCCTGTACGAAAGCCTTGCCGTAGCCGCTCTCGTTGCCGAGGGACCAGAAGAGTATGCAGGGGTGATTGCGATAGGTGCGCACCATATTCTGCATGCGCCAGCAAATGCGCTCTGCCCAGAATTTGCTGTTTTTGGGTACGCTCGTCGCGATGCCGTGCGTCTCGAGGTTGTTCTCGCTCATGACCATGATTCCGTACTTGTCGCAGAGGTCATAAAACGCGCGGCTGTTGGGATAGTGGCTCGTGCGTATGGAGTTCACGTTGTTGCGCTTGAGCAGTATGATGTCGCGCTCGGTGTACTCCGCGGGGACGGCGTGTCCGAAATCGGGATGAAATTCGTGACGGTTGACGCCTCTTATCTTGAGCTTTTGCCCGTTGAGCATTATATAGGGCTCCTTTCCGTCAACCATTGGCACTATCTTGACCTCGCGGAAACCGAAGTTGAGCTCGCGCATATCCGCGAATTTCTTCTTCCCGCCCTTGACGGTGTACAGCGTAAGGCGCAGACGATAAAGATAGGGATGTTCGCTGTTCCAAAGCTCGGGCGCGTCCACGCTCTCTTTTGCGGCGACGTGCTTGCTCTCTCCCTTGTCCAGCCCTACGACGTTGAACTCGGCATGTACCTTGACCTTGCCGTCGGCGTCCAAAAGCTCAATAGCGAGCAGGACGTCCTCTGCCGTCTTGTCCGCTACGTTTGAAATATCCGCGCCAACGATAAGTTCCGCCTTTTTATAGCCGTCCGAAAACTCGCTGCGCGCAAAGACGTCCGATATCCTCACTGCAGGCTCGAATATGAGCGTGACATCGCGGAAGAGCCCCGAAAGCCTCCACATATCCTGGTCCTCGAGATAGCTGCCTATGCAATAACGGAAAACCACTATTTTGACCTCGTTCTCGCCGACGCGCACATACGGCGTGATGTCGTACTCTTGATAATCGAAGGTATCCTCGCTGTAGCCGACGAAGTTGCCGTTGATGTACAGTTGCGCGCAGCTGTTCGCGGCGAAGTTTATATGGACGCTGCCCTCTATATTGTCAAGAGTGAAGGTGCGGCGATACAGCCCGCAGGTGTTTGTCGCCTCGTCGATATGCGGTTTTCCCGTATGCTTGGCGTCTATGGGCTTCGGATAGTTTATGTTTGTGTAGATAGGCTTGTCATAGCCCTTTATTTGCCACTCGGACGGCACGGATATCTTGTCCATAGCCTCGGGCGAGAGGTCGAGCATGTCCGCGGACACGAAATACTTGAAGTCCCACTCGCCGTTGAGCAGGCAGACGCGCTTTATCCCGCTCTCGTCGAGAGGAAAGCCCGCGCCGTGCTTTTGCTGAACGTTCAGCTGATACACCTCGGCTTTATTGAAATACTTTTCCATAATTCTCTCCTTTAAATTTATACTTCGGCGTGAGCCTTAATCCTGTTTGGGTATGAACAGCAGTCTGCCGCAATTGGGACATTCGGCATGGTCGCCGGGCTGTTTGAGTTTTGCCTGCGTATCTGCGTAGATGTCCATTTGGCACAGCGCGTACGGGCATTTTTTTGTCTTGGGGTCGTATTCGAGGACATAGGGCGCCCTGTTGAGGGCCGCCTTTGTCTTGTCGTACAGCGCCATCTCCTCGGGAATAAGCTTTCTTATGGCGTCCATCTTGGACTTGAGCTCCTCGAATTGCGACTGATAGGTCATTCTGCGCGCCTTGAATTTGTCCTCGGCGCCCGCCTTCATGTCGCTGAGCTTCGCCCCGCGCGCGCGTACTTCGTCGTACTCCTTGAGCGCGGCGGCGGCTTTCGTCCTCACCGTCTTGAGCCCCGATTCCAAAGAGTCTATCTTGTCCTTGAGCTTTTTCGCCTGTTTGAGATAGTGCTCCATTTCGGTGGCGTCCACCTCGTCGAGGTCCTTGTTCTCCTCGAATATGTCCGCAAGATCGTCAAGCTCCCTGCTGCTCTCGTCAAGCCTCTGCTTGATGGAGTTGAACTCGTTGAGGAGCGCTCCCGCGACATCGTTAAGCTTGTAGATCTTTGCCACAGCCTCGTTAAGCTGTTTGTTTATCGCGACGATCTTTTCATTTTCCTCGCTGTTTTTGAGTTCCCTCATGAGGGAGTCGCACTTCATGTCGTAACTTTGATACTCAAGCAATTTTTGGAAATTCATACTTCATCCAACCTCCAGAACGGACATATCTTTGCCGCTTTGATTATATTTATCGGATATGACGCGAGCGCGTCACTCAAGATATCCTGTGCCAAGATCTCGCTTGCGAAGTGCGAAAATCCGACAAGGCAAAAGCCTTCCGCCTTCGCCTCCACAAGCAAATTATGTTTTATTTCGCCCGTGATGAGCACGTCCGCAACTTCCTTTGCGCGCGCGTATTCGCTCCCGCCAGAGCCGCCGACGACATATGCCTTTTTTATGACCTTATCGGGGTCGCCCACGGCGTACACGGTGTCGTCGCTAAGCCTCTCGGACACGCGGCGGGCGAGCTGTTTCAATGTGACGCCTTCAAGGGGAAAAACGCGCCCCAGTCCGTCATTTTGAACATCCTTCCCACCTAAAATGGCCGCAAGGCGGTCGTTTATGCCGCCCTCCGTCTTGTCGAGGTTGGTGTGCATGGAATACACGGTTATGTCCTTTTTGATGAGCTCCGCATACATCGCGCCGCGCGGAGTCTCCTCGTCTATACGAGCGATGGGATCCCATATCAAGGGATGATGAGACACTATGAGGTTCGCGCCCTTCTCCCACGCCTCTTTTATTGTTTCGGGCGTAACGTCGAGAGCCACAAGCACGCCCGTATTCTCGGCTTGCAAGCTCCCCACCATAAGCCCTATCCTGTCCCATTCCTCGGCAAGAGAGGGCGGCGCGAATTCTTCAAGAATTTTGATGATGTCGCCGTTTTTCATACTTTATCTCTCTATTTTGCAGTCATTAAGTGCGGTTTTCAGCATTTCCGTCCTCTTTTTCAGCTTGTCGGATATAGCCCCCGATGCAAGCAATTCTTCCGTATAATTCAATTCTTTTTCCGCCCTGCAGACAAAGTCAGCGTCACTTTTGTAAAACGCTCCGAAAGCCTGTTGAAGTTCGCTCAAACTGTCCTCGCCCTCGCTCGAGGCGATAACGGTGTACAGCTTGCCCGCGCATTCCACCGCGCTGTCGAAATATATCTTTTGTCCCACGCTCATAAGCGTGCGGCGCACCTTTTCGGGGTGCGTGTTGGGCGAGAGTATGTATCCCTCAAACCTCTTGCCGTCCTCATGCGCGCGCGATATTATTTCGGATATGACGTCGCCGCCCAGCCCCGCTATGACGACGGTATCCACCTCGCCGCTCTTTATGGGCGCAAGCCCGTCGCCGAGGCGTATGTCCACAAGCTCGTCCGCGCCGTTTTCAAGCACGAGGTCCCTCGCCTTTTTAAGGCTCTGCTCGCTTATGTCCGTCGCGACGACTTTTTTTGCCCTGTCCGTCGAGACAAGAAAGTAGGCGAGTTTGCCGTGGTCGCAACCTATGTCCGCCACGCTCCCCCCTTTGACGAGGGAAGCGACTGCGGAAAGTCTTTCATCGAGTCGTATCGGCATCAGTCAAAGTCCTTGAGCTTTTTGAGGCGGTTGGGGTGACGCAGCTTGCGAAGCGCCTTCGCCTCTATCTGGCGTATGCGCTCGCGCGTGACGTTGAATTCCTTGCCCACTTCCTCGAGGGTGCGGGGGTGGCTGTCGTCAAGCCCGTATCTCAAGCGTAGCACCTTTTCCTCGCGCGGGGTGAGGGTGTTGAGCACTTGGATGAGCTGTTCTTTGAGCATATTGCTCTCGGCGACGTCGCTTGGAGAAAGCGCGGTATTGTCCTCTATGAAGTCGCCGAGGTGGCTGTCCTCCTCCTCGCCTATCGGGGTCTCGAGGGAGACGGGATCCTGCGCTATCTTCTGTATCTCGCGCACGCGCTCCACGGGGCAGCCGAGATACTCCGCGATCTCCTCGGGGCTGGGTTCGCGCCCAAGCTGTTGAAGGAGATGTCTTGTCGCGCGCACCTGCTTGTTTATCGTCTCCACCATGTGCACGGGGATACGTATCGTCCTCGCTTGATCCGCTATGGCGCGCGTTATGGACTGCCTTATCCACCACGTCGCGTATGTGGAAAATTTGAAGCCCTTGGTGTAGTCGAATTTGTCCACCGCCTTCATGAGCCCCATATTGCCCTCTTGTATGAGGTCGAGGAATTGCATGCCGCGCCCGACATATCTCTTCGCGATGGACACGACGAGCCTGAGGTTCGCCTCGCTCAAAGTAGCTTTCGCCTTCTCGTCGCCCGCCTCCATGCGCTTTGCAAGCTCTATCTCCTGCTCCGCGGTGAGCAGCGGCACTTTGCCTATCTCTTTAAGGTAAATCTTAACGGAGTCGTCCACCGTCCCGTCGGGCATGGAGGAAATGTCGGTGATGTCCTCCTCCTGCGCCTCGATCAAGGTTATTCCCGCGTCCGCGAGAGCCTTGAATACGACTTCCATATCCTCCGCCGTAGCGTTGATATGCTCGAGTTTTTTCATTATCTCCTCTTCGCTGACGGACCCTTTTTCCTTGTTCGCCTCGATGAGTTTGTCGATCTCCTGTTTCAAAAGCTGTTCTCTTTCCATTTTCTTGATCTTCCTCCTTTATTGTTTATCCGTTATCGACCGAGAGCCCAATTGTTTTTGCAACTTTGCTATCTCAAAAACCGTAGCATTCTTCTCTTCGGGATCGGTCAATGAACCGTATTTCGCGTTGAGCGCTTTGAGCCGCGCCGAGATGTAGCCGTCCGCGATGCAGATGAGGCAGTCGTCATACAGTTTCTTTGCCGTCGCCCCGTCCTCGGGGAGCTGCTGCCCTACTATCTTGTCCACCTCCGCGTCCGGTTCCACATAGCTATAAATGCTACCTATCGAGAAATCTTTGTTTTCGCATAGCGCCTCGAATATCATCACGTGCACTGCCATGGGCAGCCACGCCTTTTTCACAAGCGAGATATCCGCGTACTCCCTCTTTCTCACGAGCGAGGCGAGCACTACTCTCGCCGCCCTCAGCTCGCGCGCGTCCGCCTGTCTCACTTCCACCGCGCCTCCGCTCGTCATAGGCCGCCTCGAAGGCGGATCGAGGTTTTGCGCGCCCGACCTTATGCCCGTTATCGACGTCTCGAGCTGCTCCTCGCTAAGTCCGCTCTTTTTTGACACAATCGATGCATAAACTGCCCTTTGCGTCCTGTCATCTATGGTTTTGAGCAATTTTGCCGCCTCACGCGCATACTTCGCCCTGCCGTCGAGAGAGGAGAGCTCGCTCGCTTTTTCTATAAGTTTCAGCTTGTATTCGATGACCGGGAGCGCCGCGTCGAGATATTTCAAAAAGCCTTCTTTCCCCTCGCTGCGCACTGTCTCGTCGGGGTCCTTGCCGTCGGGCAGCGTGACGACTCTTACGTCCAGCCCCGCCGCCGTGAGCGTATCGAGGTTTTTGCCCGTCGCTTTCTGTCCCGCGCCGTCGCCGTCATAGCACACGTATATCCGCTCGGAGAGGCGTCTCAGATCCCTCGCCTGCCCCTCGGTGAGCGCCGTGCCCATGCCCGCGACCGCGCCGTATATCCCAGCCGCGCCGAGCGCGATGACGTCCATATATCCCTCGACGAGTATGAGCCGCTCCAAGACTTCGCCCTGCTTGCGATCGCGCTTGACGTAGTTGAGCCCGAATATTATGTGCCCCTTGTCGAAAAGCGGCGTATTTGTGGAGTTTTTGTATTTTGCGACGTCCGTCTCGCCATGATATATGCGCCCGCCAAAAGCCACGACTTCGTCCATAGAATTGATTATCGGCACGATTATCCTGTTTGCAAACGCGTCAAAGGGATTTTCCTTGCTCGAGATGAGCCCGCAATCGAAGAGGTCCGCAAGCGTATAGTTTTTGTACCTCAGATAGTTCACCATGCCGTCATAGTCGAGAGACAGCCCCAGCCCATAGCGCTTTGACGCGTCATCGCCCAGCCCGCGCGCCGAAAGATACTCCCTTGCCGCCTTACCCTTTTCGGGGTCGAGAAGGTTGTTGCGATAATATAGCGCGGCGTCGCGCATGACCGACTTCAAAGTGTCGCGCCTCTCCTTTTTCTTGCCGTACTCGGGGTCTATCTTGAATTCGGGCAGAGGCATACCCACCTTGTCCGCAAGATATTTCACCGCGTCAAAAAAGCTGACGGATTCTATCTCCTGTATAAACTTGATGACGTCCCCGCTTGCGCCGCAGCCGAAGCAATGATAAAAGCCTTCCGCCTGATTTACGCAGAACGAGCCCGTCTTTTCGTTGTGGAAGGGACAGCATCCGAAATAGCGCCCTCCCTTCTTCTGCAAAGGCACGTACTGCGAAATTATCTCTACGATGTCGCACTTGTATTTGAGCTCTTCCAAAAACTCCGGGGTGAAGCCTTGACTCATACTCTCCTTCCTGTTTTTAGCGGCGATACTCGCTTTTGCCGACTTATCCGTATGTGCGCGGGTAAAAACCTATGCGTTTTGCATGCGGAGTACTTTGGGCGCTGCGCCCGAGATTTGCCCGCTCTGTTTTTTCCGACTATTTATATATACGCAGAAAATACCCAAAAATCCTAAAAATTTTTCAACTTTTTGTTTTCAGCCGCATAAAATATATATTTACTCGGTCAAAATTTTCCGAAAACTTTTCGATTTCCTGTTGACACATACCCGCGACGGGTATATAATTGCTATGCTCGATAAAGAGCAAGGGAGAAAAATTATGAAAAAAGGCAACAATGTGAAAGAGACAACGAAAACGACAGCGCCCTGCGGCTGCGTAGTAGAGGGCGAAGTGCGCAAGACCGTGCGCAGCGAAAAAGAGAAGCACTATATCGACGGCAGACTCAACCGCGTCATAGGACAGCTCGGCGGCGTAAAGCGTATGATAGACGAGGACAGATATTGCGAGGACGTGCTCATGCAACTCAGCGCCATCGACAGCGCGGTCAAGAGCATATCTACATATATTTTGGAACAGCATATGCGCGGCTGCGTAGTGCGGGACATCAAAGCGGGCGAGGATGGCTCCGTTGACGAGGTGCTCATGCTGTTCAAGAGGTTTATGCATTGAAAAGGAAATTTTCAGTTGAAGGTATGACGTGTGCCGCGTGTCAGTCGCATGTGCAAAAAGCGGTGGAAGGCGTAGCGGGCGTAAAGAGCGTAAACGTCAACCTGCTCAAAAACAATATGGTGGTGGAGTGCGACGCCTCGCTTTCCCCTGCCGTCATTTCCGCCGCCGTAGAAGAGGCGGGCTATAAGACGTACCCCGAGGGCGAGAGCGCGGCTCCCGTCCAAGACAAAAAGGACTACGCGCTTTTGAAACTTGTCGTCTCCATAGTTTTGCTGCTCGTTCTGATGTATTTCAGTATGGGCAACATGATGTGGGGCTTTCCCGCGCCGTCCTTTCTCGACCATATGCAAAATCCCGTGGGGTTCGCGCTCATACAGCTCGTGCTTGTGACGCCCATACTCCTCATTTACAACAGATATTTCGTTTCGGGTTTCAAAAAGTTATTTAAAGGCAAGCCGAATATGGACTCGCTCATCGCGGTGGGTGCGTCCGCGTCCGTGCTGTACGGCGTATTCGCGCTCTTTGTGCTGTCCTATGCCGAGGCGCGCATAGCGGGCGGCGTTGACGCCGAGAAGTGGACGGGGGTGCTGCACACCTATCACGACAGCCTGTATTTTGAATCCGCCGGAATGATACTCACGCTCGTAAGCCTCGGCAAATATCTTGAGGGACTTTCAAAAAAACGCACGACGGACGCCATAACGAAGATAATGGACCTCGCCCCCAAGCGCGCGACGCTGCTGAGCGGCGGCGAGGAAGTCGAGATAGCCGCCGAGGACGTAAAAGTCGGCGATATACTTATTGTACGCGCGGGCGAGAGCGTCCCCGTTGACGGCGTGATAACGGAGGGCAACGGCTCCCTCGACCAGTCCAACATAACGGGCGAGAGCATCCCCGTGTTCAAGAGCGTCGGGGACGAAGTATTCTCTTCCACAACGCTCGCGGCGGGCTATTTCAAAATGCGCGCGAGCAAAGTCGGCGAGGACACGTCGATAGCCAACATCATACGCCTTGTGGACGAGGCGAGCAATTCAAAGGCGCCCATATCCAAGCTCGCGGACAAGATATCCGGCGTTTTCGTGCCCATAATTTTCGCTATCGCCTTAGTCACGTTCGCCGCAAACCTCATAGCGGGCGCGACTTTCGAGAGGGCGCTCAACTTCGCTATCACCGTCGTAGTCATAGCCTGCCCCTGCGCGCTCGGTCTCGCGACTCCCGTCGCCATAATGGTGGGTACGGGCAAGGGCGCGGCAAACGGGCTGCTCATCAAAAACGCGGAGATACTCGAAAAAGCACACCTCATCAAAACCGTAGTTTTGGACAAGACGGGCACAATTACCCGCGGCAAGCCCAAAGTCGTGGACTTTGAAAGCGCTACGGACGGCGCGCTTGACATCATCTATTCCATGGAGAACAGATCGGAGCACCCGCTCGCGCTGGCAGTCGTCGAATACGCAAAGGAAAAGGGCGCGACGCTCCTCGACATATCAAGCTATGCCGCCCTGCCCGGCAAAGGGCTGACGGCGACCGTGAACGGCGCGACCTATCACATCGGCAACATAAACTACGCGCTTGAAGCGGGAGTGAGCGAGGAAGAGCTGTCCCTCGCCAAAAAGTGGGCGACGGAGGGCAAAACTCCGCTCATACTGTCCGCGAACGGGCATGCCGTGGCTACGCTGTCCGTCAAGGACGAGGTCAAACCCACGTCCGCGGAGGCGGTGCGCCTGCTAAAGGCTAAGGGCATAAAAGTCGTGATGCTGACGGGCGACAATCGCGCTACGGCGGAAGTCATAGCGGCGGAAGTGGGCGTGGACGAGGTCATATCGGACGTGCGCCCCGAAGATAAACAAGCCGTCGTCAACAGCCTCAAATCGGACGATAAACACCTCGTCGCCATGGTGGGCGACGGCGTAAATGACGCCCCTGCCCTCGCAAGCGCCGACCTCGGCATAGCGATAGGCGGCGGGAGCGACATTGCGACGGAAAGCGCGGATATCGTGCTGCTGCGCGACGACCTTATGGACGTGCTCAACGTCATCGCGCTCTCCAAACGCACGCTGAATACGATAAAACTCGGGCTTTTCTGGGCATTCTTTTACAACTGTGTATGCGTGATATTCGCCACGGGCGCGTTCTCGTACATCCGCTCCGACCTCATGATAAACCCCATGATAGGTTCGCTTGCGATGAGCATATCCAGCGTGTCCGTAGTGCTCAACGCGCTCACGATAAACTTCTTCAAGGTCAAGCAAGGCTCCGTCCCCGCCGAGGGCGAAAAGTCTCTTCCCTCTTTTGAAAACGCGAGCGACAGAACCTCTACGGCAGATACGAACGATAAAATCGCGGAAGTAGCGCAAGTTTTTGATGAAGACTCTCCCGCAAACGAGAATGCGCGCGGCGAAGCGCCCGAAACGGAACAAAAAGATCAAGATCCGGAGGCGAACGCCTCCAAGCAAAATATATCGGAGGATGGTACAAAAATGAAAACTGTAGTGCTTAAAGTTGAAGGTATGATGTGTGACCACTGCGTCAAGCACGTTACAAAGGCGTGCCTTGGCGTAAACGGCGTGAAGAGCGCAGACGTTGACCTCGCGGCAGGGACAGCTACGCTCGTACTTGAGGAGGGCGCAAGCCTCGACGCCGTAAAAATCGCAATAGAGGACGCGGGCTACGAGGTGAAAGAATGAAAGAACTTGTGCTCAAAGTGGACGGCATGATGTGCGGCGCGTGCGAGGCGCATGTCGCGGACGCCGTACGCAAGGCGGCAAACGTCAAGAGCGTAAAAGCGTCGCATACGAGCGGCAAAGTTGATGTCGTGCTTGATGACGACCTCGATACGGACGTCGTCGTGAAAGCGATAGAGGCGGAGGGCTATGCCGTGCTACAAAAAGAGGAGCGCCCCTATCAAAAGCAGGGTCTGTTTGCGCGGTTGAAAAACAAATAAGCGCGCCCTGTCTCGCAAAAAACTTGATACATGTCGCGTTTTTTGAGGCAACGGGCTATGACGCGAATATTTTTTGCGCTTACCCTGCGCTTGCCGAAGCAAAGCAAAACGCGAGCTTCGCAAAATCAACATCACAACATATCGGAGAAATTATGACGAAAGTAAAAGTCAAAAAATTGAGAGAAGACGCAAAACTCCCCTCCTACGGCACGGCATGCGCCGCGGGCGCGGACCTGTACGCTTGCCTCAACGCGCAAAGCTTGACCATCGCGCCGGGCGAGACGGTGTTTGTACATACGGGGCTGTCGCTCGAAATACCCGACGGGCTTGTAGGACTCGTGTACGCGCGCAGCGGGCTTGCCTCGAAACGCGGCCTCGCCCCCGCAAACAAGGTGGGCGTCGTGGACAGCGACTACCGCGGTGAGATAATCGTCTCCCTTCACAATCACTCCCTCACGCCGCAGACGGTGGATGACGGGGAGCGCATAGCGCAAATCGTCTTTACGCCCTATGTCACCGCCGTATTTGATGAGACGGACTCCCTCGGACAGACTTCGCGCGGCGAGGGCGGTTTCGGCTCCACGGGTGAGAAATAAGACTTGCTTGCGGTTGAAACGCTTGCTCCCTTCGCCGTCGGCGCAACTTTTCGCATGCGGCGGGCGCATATGATAAAAAAAATCTTTACGAGAGGATAAACATATGGAAGTTTGGGATCTTTATGACAAAAATAAAGTCAAACTCGGCGCCACGATCGTCCGCGGCGAGGATCTGCCCGAGGGGGCATATCACCTTGTCGTTCACATCTGGATACAAAACGGCGAAGGAAAATACCTCATTTCTCAACGCGCGGCTTCCCGCCCCACTTTCCCGCTCATGTGGGAATGCCAAGGCGGCTCCGTACTTGCGGGTGAGGACGGACTTCAGGGCGCTTTACGCGAGACGAAGGAAGAAGTCGGGGTGGATCTTGACCCAAAATGCGGAAAATTGCTTTTCACAAAGGTGCGTGGCGTCGAAAACGGCAAAAAATTCAAGGATATCCTAGAGGCGTGGAATTTTCGCTATGACGGCGAAGTCGACCTTTCTCGCGCTACGACGGACGAAGTCGCGCAAGTCAAATGGCTGACAAAAGACGACATTCGCGCGCTCATCTCAAAGGGAGCGTTTGTGCCCACCCTCACCTACATTCTGAACATCTGACGAACTATTTTTGGGGCGCTGCCCCACTCTCCGGCAAGGGACTTCGTCCCCTGCACCCCAAGCTAAAAATGCGCGAATGTCGTGACTTTTGTCACTAGT
Organism: uncultured Clostridia bacterium; assembly: GCA_947581925.1. Lineage (GTDB taxonomy): Bacteria > Bacillota > Clostridia > Christensenellales > CAG-917 > CAG-475. The sequence continues at coordinate 54,386 of CANPWB010000003.1, read as the reverse complement.
TCGCGCATTTTGAATTTGATTGCAAGTGCCAAAACTCCTGCGTGAGAATTTGATATTTACGGAAATATAGTCTGAGTTATTTGCTAAGACCAGGGATTGCTTCCTTTTATCCCACAAAAACACACGGTGTTTTTGTGGGGTAAAACAGGGGGATGTTTCGACAAACTCAGCATGACAACTATTGTCATTCCGAGCGGAGCGTAGCGAAGTCGAGGAATCCCCTGGTACATTGTGCGTGTCTTTAAAACGCCAATTCGTTAATGCTCATTTCATCAACATGGAGAGGCATTTTTCAAAGTGCAGGCCGTAAAAATGTTCGGGGTCGTCAAGCGTAGCGAGAATGGCGGCATAAGTGAACTCTTCCGCCGCTTTCACGCTGTCGAAGAAGGGGACTCCCGCAAGCAATTTGCCCGTCAATGCGCTTGAAAATACGTCGCCCGCACCATGGCAGACGCGCGCCTCCGCCCTGTGCGCGAAGTACTTGCCCCGCTTGCCGTCGTAGGCATACGCGCCTATCCTGCCGTCCTCTAGCGTTACCCCCGTTACGACGACTTTTTCCCCGCCGAGCTCATTCTTTATCGTGCGCGCGAGCCCAAGCACAAACGCCTCGTCATAGCTCTCGCGATACTGCGCCTTCGCAAGCAAGCACGCCTCCGTGAGGTTTGGCGTGACTACGTCCGCCCCCGCGATAAGCGTAGCCGTCTCCTCGACAAGCGTCCCGTCAAGGTCGGGATACAACGTCCCAAAGTCCGCCATAGCGGGGTCAACGATCCTCATTCCGCCGTCTTTGAGCAGCTCTCCCGCGTCCTCCGCGAGCATAACCTCCTTCGCGCCGCCCAGATACATGGAAAACACCGCGTCAAAGCGCGTATTTGACAAAACAAGGCTTTTAAGTGCCTCATTCGCCTCTTTAAACATCGAATTGCGCGAATATCCCTCAAATCCCACAGAGTGGGCTGAGAGTAGCGCGATGGGCAAAGGACACGCCTCCGCCCCGCATGCGGAAAGTATGGGCAGCGCAACGGACAGCGAGCATTGTCCCACCGTGCACATGTCTGCGATCACAAGTACTCTCTTTGTCATGCCTCTATCATAATCCCCCTCCCCCAAAATTGCAAGCGCATTTTACGACCTTATGCTATTCGTGGAGCTCTGCTCCACACCTCGGCAAGGGACTTCGTCGCCCCACGCAGGGCTACTCGCCCTGCACGCCCCAGATGGAGCTCTGCTCCACACCTCGGCAAAGGGCGCTTTGCCCTTTGCGATCCCAAGCTAAAAACGCGCAAATGTAGTGGCAAAAGTCACTACATTTGCGCGTTTTTTGATTGATTTCAAGTGTCAAAACTCCTGCGTGAGAATTTGATATTGACGGACGTTTTGTCTGAGTGATTTACGTTACCTTTGTCTGAGCTATATCGGGGTCCCCCACGAAATTACGCAGTGATTTCGTGGGGTTTTAGATCGGGGTCCCCATAAAATTGCGCAGCGGTTTTATGGGGTTTTAGATCGGGGTCCCCGCAAAAATACGCAGTGTTTTTGTGGGGTATACTTGGGGCTCCATCAAATTGCGGAAAACAAAAAAATCGGGCGTCTGCACATGTGTACGGGCGCGCGATTTTTTTGCTTGTCTCTTTAGTTTTGCCAATCGATGCGTTTCGACTTCATAAAATAGTTGATCTCTCCGATCACAAACAGAAGTGACGCCACTATAAACATCGTGATGCCGACGCCGTAGCCAACGCTGCCCGGGACAAGGAAATAGAATGCAAGTCCGATCGACAGAGCGAGGAAAGAAATCAGTATGAAAAGCACCATCACATTCATGTTTGTAAGCTGAGCGAGCTTTCTCACAATATTGTTTTCGTCCATAAATGCACCTCCTTTTTTGTGCTATGGCTAGTATGTGCGCCGTGATTTATTTTATACAAACATAAAAATCACATTGATTTTGATCATCTTTCGTCGTGAAGATGTGCCTGCGACAGTTTTGAGAAATGGTTTTTCGGAAATTACGGAGTGATTTCGCGGGGTGCAGACACGCCCTCACTGCGTACTTAGCGTGAAACCGCTCGCTCCGCGGGGTCGCTCGGACAATACGTCCGTCCGTGTACAGGCACACTCGGACAGAGGTTGCGTTTATTCGCTTGGACAAGACAAACGCAATTATCAAAGCTCTCACGCTGGAGTTTGTACCTTACACACAATCAAAAAACGCGAGCGACGGCAAGTATTTGCCTAGCTCGCGTTTTTAGCTTGGGGTGCAGGGGACGAAGTCCCTTGCCGCGGTGTGGGCGAGGAGCCAACATTGGGGCGTGCGGGGCGAGTAGCCCTGCATGGAGACATAAAACGCCCGCCGTTTGATGTGGATCAAGCGGCGGGCGGAAGTCGAGATGTTTGCTATGGCGCAACAGTTTTTGAAACGATTTGCGTCTTGCATTATATTTGTACGGTTTTGAAACTTTGGCTTTATGGCGCAGTTGACTCAGATTCGATGCCGTACAACTTTGCCATATCGAATGCGATCATACCTGTGCTGTCATCATACGTCAGCGCATAGAAGAAATCCGTCAGCGTGACTTCGTGCAAAATGTTGAGGACGGAGGGGTCTATCGTGGTGATGCTGCCCCACTCTATCAATTTGCCTATGGTTATTGTTGCCAGTTTGTTTGCAAGCGTGTTGCCGAGGTCATGCAGTTGCGACTCACGGATATCCTTATCGTCGAAGATAGTGCCCGGAGTGACGTCCATAAAGTCGCCTATCGTCGCATTTTCTATCGTGCTGTTCATATCGTTGACGGTCTTATCCGCAAGCAACGCAAGCACTTTGGAGCTGCGCTCTCTTTCCATCGTTTGGATTATTTGGAAGTTTAACGCTGTTTTATCGGCAGAATTCTCGTTGTAGAAAACTTCCCCTTTTTGCGCGATATAGCCCAACTTCTTGATGTAGTATTCCGCATCATCGCCATAATCTGCCGACTCACTGTATAAGACATATTCGTTTGTGGCGGGCGTATACACATAGACTTTGTCGCAACCCACTTGTTTTTCGTACTCACTGTATTCGCTTTCCTCTTTGAGGGCTGATTGCGCGGCGGGCAAATCGGGATATTTGATCATTATCTCCTGGGCATATTGCGCGCCGATCCTCACATCTATACCTTCTTTATAATCATATCCGTCCTCGTTGAGTGGCACGATATGGTTTTGTCCGTCCTCCAACTTAACATATTTTGTCAATTCGGCATGCGCAGGATTAGTAGGATTATAATAGCTCTCTATATTCTTGGGCTCTTTAGACAACGGATCTGGGAAGGTCTTCTTGCCTAAAGTTTCTACATAAATCCTCTCTTTATAGTCAGAGGGGATATTTTTATAAGAGAAATATTCGAAATATTTTTCTCCATCCAATTTTTCCGAGCTCGTTTCCCTGTAATAAAGATTGTCCCAATTGTTTTGGCGGATCAAATAAGTTGCAAGAGCGATATTATGATCAAAAGGCCCCTTCTCGTTTTCAGAATAATACACGTTGCCGTCTATAAGAGCTTTTTTCAAGTTTGCGGCTTCCTTTACCGAATTTCCTTGTGGGTCTTCATATTTCACATATTTGTAAAATCCTGTTTGTTTTTCTCCAAGATATTCTTCTACTTCTTTGGCATTTTTTTCGTCTATCGGGTGATAATAGTAAGCCCTCATAATATATTGTCCCGTACTCTCGTACACATAGACGATAGGCTTGCCGTCTATCTCTGAGCTTCCGTCCCACGGAACGAAGAAACGACTATTTTCAAGCCCCTCCGTAGATTGATTTGTATATTTCTCAAGTCCACTCGAATCGATGGCGTCATATTTGTTTATGTCGATGATCTCGGAGAGCATCATATCCTTCATGACGGTCTCGAGGGCGTCGGACATCTCGTTGACTTTGACATAGGCGAGCTTTTTGAGAATGGACGTCGAAGAGCCCGACTTCTCCACGCGATAGAGCGTCAGCTTGCCCGCCGCCGCTTCCTTCAGATCAGCTTGGCTCGCCACGCTGTACACGCTGTTGACGTCGTCATACTTGTAGAGGCGCTCCCTTTCCTCATAAGTTTCGCCATAATAGTATTCCCCTGTCCCGCCTTCGTCATTGTCAGGTTTGATATCGTCTTTGCCCACTTCGGCGTAGATGTCGGGGTCTATGTCAAGCACTTCTGAGAGCATGAGCTCGTCAAAGGCGCCCGAAAAGTCGCCCATTGTGGAGCCCGCAAAACGCTGCAATATCTTGGATGACGGCTCTTCTTCTCCCGTCGGATCTTGCGACGCGTCGTACTCTATTTTGTTAAACCGCGCGATAGCGTCTTCGTCATTTGCCTTAGGTTGGATATGCACCGTCTTTGCCGTTTCGCCTTTCCCAATTGTCAATGTGGTAGAGGTGTGTACGGCGGGATTGTAAAGCGTATAATATGCGGAGTGGACGTAGAGCGTCTTGCCCTCATGTTTCGGATCCTCGGGGTCATACTCCACATACTCATATTCTCCCTCGCCTTCGGATTTCTCAACTTTCACGTATTTTGTGCGCCATTCGGGGTTGTCGGGATTTGTCTCGTCATAGAGCACGTAACTGTTGGGATCCGTCACATGCACATATATGCCGTCATCGGCTTGCACATACGTATCGTGCGTGATGTCGAGTATCTCATCGAGGGTCAACTCGTCCGTAATTGTCGCCATATCGCCGATCTTGCAATGCCTCGCTTTGAGGGATCGCATGATCTTTGAGGAGTCGTCGCCTATCTCTATCATATCGGCGACTTCGAGGTCGTCAATGTCCTTGGATATGCTGTCCATCGTGCTGCCCCTTCTTGCGAGGGTCTTAAACAGTTGCGAGGACTCGCTGTCCACCTCCATCAATTCGCCTATGGACAGTTCGTTGATGTAGTCGCCCATTTCAAGCGCGGGTACGCCGCGGCGCGCAAGCGATTGAACCGCGAGCGCGGTTTGACTCTCTCCCTCTGCCACGGGTTGCCGTTTAAAACGCTCGACTTCGGCATGCTCATCAAAGTATGACTCATCTTGATACAGATAGTAATACGTCTCGATATATTCGCCGTCGGCGGCTTCCACAAATTCCTCGGGGGATCCTGTCTCCTCGTCGGCGGGAGTATAATTGCCGCGGCGCAAAACTCCGTCTTCTCCGTTTTTGTCGGGTCGATAAACGTTTGCGAACACTTGCTCGAACATTTCGGACTTGTCGGGATCGCTTTCCATATCGAGCAAGTCTTGATTTATTTTGACGTAGACGGGGATCTTGATATAATTGCCCGCGTCGTCTTTTTCGTACACGTCATACTTCACGTCCAGCAGCTCGCCGACCGTGAGTTGATCCAGCGCGGTGCCTATATTTCCTATTGTGCAGCCTCTTGCGTCAAGCGCTTGGATGAGCTGGTTGTCCTGCTTGTCCTCTTCCGAAAGGATATCGCCCAGCTTGAGGGAGTCTATATTTTCATCCATATTTTCAAGCGTGAAATCCTTGATGGCGTTGAGCAATTTGCTGTCGCCGGGTTCAAACATGTCGCCGAAAGGAATGGAGTTGATGTCCTCGCCTATTGAGTCGAGGGTGCTGTCCTTGAGGGCTTTGAGAATGTCCGCGACGTCGGGATCGTTGGTGTCTATAATGTCGCCTATGCGCAAAGATTTAAGCACGCTGTCCGTGTCGTTGCGAATGTAGCCGATCGTCAAATAGTTGAGATATTGCAAAAGCGACGACGCCTCGCCCAAATGTATGCGCACATACTTCGCGCGCCCATTGATGTAGGGGTGAGCGGGCTCCACGGGGTTGCCCTCTTCGTCCTCGCCGGGCTCGTCGGGGACGCGGAGCATATCGTTTTTCTTCATCTCTTTTTCGAGAATGGAATAATCGTCGCTCAAGACATACTTGTCCGTCGCTCCCTCTTCGCCTTCCTTTGCCTTTTCAAAATAGTAGACGTCCGTATTGCTCAGATCGAGCTTGCCGCTCGTGACACCCGTCTTGTCAAGCTTTGCGCCCGTCTCGCTGACAAATATATCGTCGAGCGACACAAAATCTTTCACTATCAAAGCGTAAATATTTGCGGCATTGTCAAAAGTCTTGACGCGGTTGGCGTATGAGACGACATAATACTTCCCGTCTGCGCTCCCGTCGCCGTCAAATTGTTTATAAAACCTGTGGCGCAATACTTTCACACCCTCGGGACAAGTCCAGCCCTCATTGTAGCAGGAGTTGTCCACATAAGGCTCTGAGTCAGCTTTTTTATAATATCTGAGCTCCTTTTCAACGAGTTCGTCATTCAAGCCGCCCGAGATGTAGGTCTCTACGCCCAAAGGAGCAGCGTAGTCGGGGTTTGACAGCTCCTCAGCAGTGACTTCCTCCCACTCCTCGGCGGTGCCTTCGACGTTTACGTAAACCTGCATTTCGCCTTTCGGCAGATAGGTGTCCGTGTCCGCGGTGAGCAATACGCCTATGGGCAATACGTCTATGAGTCCGCCCAACTCGTTGAGGCGGACGTCCTGCATAGCCTTCAAAATGCCGTTGTCCTCCGTGCCTATGTCAAAACCGAGTTTCGCCTTGAGCGTACGAATGGACAAGTTGTCGTTGACAAGCCCCATTATATTGTCGATCGCCTTTGTGAGGCCTACGTTCATATTCTCGTCCAATATGGGCAGATTGTATTTTGAAAAATCCATCTTCGCGATAGACTCTATATCCGAAAGATAGATGTCGTCAAGCAGCAGGGACAAGTCGTTTATGATCTCCGTGAGAGGAGTGTCATAAAAACTCTTTTTTGAAAAATCCAGCCCGCTTATGCCCTTGAGAAGATTTATGCCATAGCGGTCATACAGCAGTTTCAGCGTGATATTGTCGAAATTTTGATAATCGTTGAGCGCCTTCTGCACCGCCTCGAGCACGGATTGACCGAAAAGCTCGCTGTCGGATGAGATTATCTCGGTATCCGTGACGGCGGATTGGAGCTCTCCCACCGTCCTCGTCGTGCCGAGCGCGACGACCGTGCCGCCTATCGCGAGCACAAGCAGGATTATGCCGAGCACGAGTCCCATCACAAATGCCAATGTCGCCTTCAAAACCTTCATAATAAACTCCTTGTTCTTGCTTTCGTAAAATCAATATTCAATATGTCCGAATTTTTGCATTTTACTACTCGCGACCCCGTTCGCCGAATATGCCCCTCAGAAGAGCTTTGTAAAGATCTTCGACATCGGGTTTTTGGTGTAGAGCACGCCCGCTACTTTCGCGTTCTCGAAGAATTGCGCCACCTTCGAGCCGTCGGGAGCCGCAAGCTTGATTATCGCAAATATAAGCAGCAACGCAAGCAGCGCGAACCCTGCAGCTACGACCGCGCCGAGCGTCCTGTTCAAAACTTTAAGCCCGATGCTATCGTCGCCAAACTCGCTGTCCCTGCCAAACAGATGTGAAAACAGTTTCCTGAGCAGGAAAAATACCACGCCGAGCGCTACACAGTAAACAACAAACAGCACGACGTCAAATATTATCTTTGTAAGCTCACTTGCCGCATATTTTGCAAGTATCACCTTGCCCTCGTTTTCTTCAGTCACATATTTCTTTGCAAGCTCAAGCGCCATCTTGCCTCTTATCTTTGCAAGCGCGCCGCTGCCCGCAGCGTTTTCAAGCTGTATGCGTTCGCCGCCAACATCGACGCAATAGCCGTCTTTTACGGGCTGTCCGTCGCCGCTCATCATTATGTAAACGGGCGAAGAAAACGCGTCGCCCCATCCTTCCGCCTTACCCTCGAACGTACCGCTCAAAGACTGCCCTATCGAGGTCGAGCTGATGGGCACTACCGTCACGCCCACTATCAACAGCGAGATCAGAATAATAGCCAATGAGGCAAAAAGACCCTTGAATGCTTTCGCCAATCCACCTATGAGCCCGCCGATAAGCCCGAGCCCCAGCACAACAAACACTATAATGTCTGCAATTTGAACTGCACCGATCAATGTTGTAAACATATTCATCCTTTCGCGTACGCTCGCGCTCGCTTTTCAATGCGCGCACTTGCGCTCGCAGGTTTTTAGTTTATCTTATATAGAATGATTATACCCTGTTTTGCAAATATATGCAAGAGTAAAATGCACATATTCGAGATTTGCAAAATTTTTACTTTGCGCCCATCCTCCTATCGCTTGCGTGGACAACCCGCGCCCGAAAGCGCAAAACTCTTTCTCTCCGTCCATCTTTGGCAAGAAGGGTTCTGATTGATTATCCGCCGAAAATTTGGCAATAATACCCAAATGAGAAAAAAAGACCCCGAACAGGCTTTGCTTAAAGCCGCATTGCAAGATACTGCGCCTCTCCCCGACGCCGCCAAGGACGCTCCCAAACCCAAAACGCAAAATCGTACGGCAAAGACCCCGTCCGCAAAAAGCAAGCGCGCCGCAAAAACTCCCGCGGAGCACCGTCCCGCGCCCGCCGCGCCCTTTTTCACCCCGTCTCTTCCTCCCCAAAAACGGCAGACCGTCATTGTCTGCTTCGGCACTATGTCCATATCCGGCGATTCTCTGGGACCTATGGTAGGCACTCTGCTCGCCACGCGCTACAACATCCCCGCCTTTGTCTACGGCACGGAAAGCTGCTCCGTCAACGGCAAAAATATGAAGGAGTGGCTCGATTTCATCAAAACGGCGCACGAGGGCGCGCTCTTCATCGCCGTGGACGCCAGCCTCGGCACAAAGGACAACGTCGGCAAAATAGTCGTTCGCTCCGACGGAGTCTGCCCCGCCGCTATCAAGGGCAAAAACGAGCGCTTTGGAGACGTCGGCATATTGGGAGTCGTCGCCGAAAACAAGGGCGACGCTCTCATGCAACTTATGTCCGTCTCGCCTCTTTATGTGGAAAAAATGGCAAATGAGGTGGCTCTATTGCTGAAAGCCGCAATTTGATTTGACGTCTCTCTTTGTGGGCTACGCGTCCGCATTGCGGCCTGCCGCCTGTTCCCCGGCATAGACGCATAGCGTCCTTGCCGCATGTCTGTGCTTATTTCCTGCGTTTTATTTCATCCTATCGCTTATCGTATACTGTTGTTACAAATTCATTTCTCTACTTGCCTTTTTATTATGCTGACTATTTGCAATATCATATGTTAAACTTTTCTTGTTCATATGAGTTCCCCCCATGAATTGATTTTGCGGCTGACGAAACCTCTTACATCTTACACGGAGGTTTTATTTTCTTCATCGCTAAAGATCTTCCTGCCTCACCGGCTAAGCCGGTGGTTAAGCCACAAAAAAACTCGCGGGATATCCCGCGCGTTTGCCTTTCTCGATTTTGTTCACAATGAGTGCCGCCCTTACATCAGACTTTTTATGCAGGAGGAGGCGGCAACGGCGCCGTCGGCGCATGCGGTGACGATCTGACGAAGGGACTTGCTCCTTACGTCGCCCGCGGCATACACGCCGTCTATATTCGTGCGCATTTCCTCGTCCGTTTTGATATAGCCGTAACTGTCCTTCTCGAGCTTTTCAAGTCCGGCAGTGTTTGGAGTCTGCCCTATCGCTACAAACACGCAATCGACCAAAAGCTCACTTAATGCGTTCGTTTTGACGTTTTTAACTTCGATTTGCGTCAGCTTTTCCTCTCCGACGAGCTTTGAGACCACACTGTCCCAAACGGGGGTTATGCCGCTTGCCTTCAGCCTCTCGGCGTACACGGCGTCCGCCCTCAGCGCGTCGCGACGGTGTATCAGATATACTTTCGCCGCGAGTTTCTCAAGATAAAACGCGTCCTCGAGCGCGGTATTTCCGCCGCCCACTACCGCGACCGTCTTGCCTTTGAACAGCGCACCGTCGCAAGTCGCGCAATAGGATATCCCCCTGCCCGCAAGCCTATCCTCGCCTTCCAGGCCGAGCTTGCGAGGGAACGCTCCAACAGTGAGTATCACGCGCTTTGCAAAAAGCTCCTCTCTGCTCGCCAGCCCTATGCGCTTGCTCTCTCCCTCGAGGTCGAACTCCGTCGCCCTGTCGAATACGAGCTCCGCGCCCGCCTCCTTGCACTGCTCGAGCATAGCGTAACAGAGCGAAAAGCCGTCCGTGCTTTTCACGCCGGGATAGTTTTCCACGTTAGCCGCGGTGGAGGCAAGCCCGCCTGTCGCGCCGCCCTCTACGACGGCTACTTTCAGCCCGCCTCTGCAAGCATATATCCCCGCCGTCAGCCCCGCAGGTCCCGCTCCGACAATGATCACATCGTAAATGTGTGCAGACAACATATATCCTCTTCCTTTTTGTTTACATATACGGGGCAAAAACAAGCCCGCTGTTCGCGCACGTCTGCCCGCCGCGGCATATCATCTTTTGAAGAGGTGATAGTTTCCTCTCAAAAACGAGAGTATGATGTTGATGTCGTCGTTCCAAGAAAATGCGTCCTCTTCGCGCGTTATGATAAAAGGCGTATATTCATAATACCACTTGCTTCCTTCCCCAAAATAACATTCTTTCAGCATGTTGCACCCGCCAAAAGCCGAACTTCCGATTTCGTTCAGGCTGTCCGGGAAGAACATAGATTTTATGGACGAACAGTTTTTGAAACAGCCTGCGCCGATGAAAGTAAGTTTCTGAGACAAAGTGACTCTCTCAAGGTCGAGGCAGTTTTCAAACGCATTATCGCCAAGTCTCTCGACCGAGTTAGGCAAACTTATTTCGGAGATGGCGACACAGCCCTTGAACGCTCTTTCTCCAATGATTGTCAGGTCTCCCGGGAAATTGATCGTCGCCAATTTGAAACATCCTTCAAACGCTCCCGCTCTGATTTCGTAAATCGAATCGGGCAACTGTATGTCCTCAAGAGAGACGCAGTTTTTGAACATATCTTCGACAACATAGGTCATCTTGGACGAAAGCAAAATTGTCGAAAGCTCGGAACATCCTTCAAATATTTGTCCGTCAAACTCTCGCACGCTGTCCGCCATATAGACGTCCTCAAGCCCGACGCAATCCTTGAATGCTGCCTGCCCCAGTTTTTGCACCCCTTCGCCAATGATAAGATGTTTCAATTTGTCACCGCCGCCCTTTATCGGAGCGTTGTACACTTCAACCACTCTGCCGTCGATCTCGCCAGGGATCTCCAGCGTTTCGCTGTCATAATCGCGCACAAATACGGACAGCGACCCGTCGTCGAGTATGTCATAATAGAATCCGTCGCTGTAACCGTCGTTGAGACCGACTTGCTTCGTATACAGCCAGCCGCCCAACAGACAGAATGCTGCCACGACTGCCACAAAAACGGTGAACCCTATCATTCCATCATCTTCTCTACTTGTATCTCCATTGCTCTGTTTCTCGAAGATGGAGCTTTGCCAGTTCAAAACGATCAAGCCTCCTATGACTGCGCCAATGGAAAAATAAACCCATATCCAATCGTGCATATTGTGGGTATACCAGCCGATCATAAAGCAAAAGAACGCCCATATGCCCTCTACTAACACGCTTGTGCCTATTGCAATCAGTCCATTGTTTTGTTTGTAGCATACAAAACAAACAACACAATGAAGCAGGATAAGCCCAGCAAGCACACCTCCCACGGCAACGTATGCCGTAAATTCTGGGGAGGGATTGACTATGCGTATGCTGAACGGATAGGATATCATAAATAGGAGTCCCGCAAGTTCAAGCACTCCCAAAATAATCGACGCGAAAGAAAGCGTTTCTACCACACTTGCAGTGATGCTCTCTTTTCTTTGTCGCTGGACTTCGTACTCTTCCAGTTCAATTTTGCGCTGTCGCTTGTTCTCTTTGCGTTGCCGCCTTTCTTCTTTCCTTTGTTTCTTCTTATCTATCCTCTCCTTCTCCTTTTGCTGTTTCATGCGAAGACGCTCTGCCTCGTTTGCCGCCCTCTGCAGTTGTATTTCTTCGTTGAGCTGCCGTACTTTTTCCGTCTGTTGGACGATTTCCGCCTGCTTGGCCTTTTTTGCTTTGACTGCGTCGCTACAGCGCTTGACATGGTCAAGCACAAGCATCATGCCTTGACTGCCGGAGTAATCTATGCCTTCGACCTTGCCGTCATAATGAGGCAGTCTGTCCATACACGCTCCCTTGTAGCATACGACAAGCGAATCCTTTGCCTTTTGCCCTCTCCGGATCATCTCCGAATAGCGCATATACTCGTTTTTCACCCACGGAGTCTCAAGGTAGCTCTCGTTGTAGCAGATGAGCACCATGCTTGTGCATACAGTGAGCGCATAGAGGATGTGCGCCTCATAATCGCTGCCTGTAAATTTGTACAGCTCGTTTTCGGAATAAAATGGTTTGAACCCTTTGTCCTTGAGGACGCTATACAATTTGCTTGCGTCATGGCTTTCATCCGTATATGAGCCATCCGGTCTGCTTATCTTGGCGGATATAAAAACGTCATAGTCCACGCCATTTTTTTGCAAATCATAAAACGTCTCTTGTATTTGGTCTATCTCTCTGCCGCGGGCGCGCAAGACGGCGCTCTGCTCGTCCCCCGCCAGCTTGACCGCCTGGAGATAATCCGCGTTTTCCGTGAACATCTCGCGCGATATGCGATGGCATATGGGACGCATAACGGGCGGATCGTTTGCCTCGTCCTTAAGATATTGTATCTGCGCCCTGGCAAGCGCCTTGCCAAAATACGCGAGCGCGTTGCCGGAGTCCATCTCCGTCGCCTTTTTGTACGCCTCGTACGCTCTGTCAAATTCACAATTGGCAAGCTCGTGGTCCGCAATGCTCAGCTGCGCCAAAAGCTCCTTGGAGCAATCGCTGTCCGGCACGGGGATCTCCCGTCTGCAAGCGGGACATCGTATGACTCCGTTTTTTGCCGTTGTCAAGTCCAGCGGAGCCGCGCAATTTTCACACTCATACCCTTGCAAATATTTGTCTATCATATGTTTCTCCTTAGATACAACTCACTATATGCTTAAATATTAGCTTTAGGCGGGTCTTATTGTCAAGTATTCGGCTTTTGTTTCATGTCATAAATATCGCCCTTGAGCTTAAGAAGTTGACATCTGAAATTATATGCGGCATATGTCGTTTTGCTTTCATTTGAATGTTTTGATGCACACATATTATATCCGCCTCATACAAATTAAGTCAATCCTAAAATCCGCACTTGAAATGTGCGCGCGGGCGGTATATAATGAATATAATATAACTTCGTAAGGGGATTTATTATGAGCGAAGAGATCAAAAAAGAAGAGCTTGTCGAGTTCGACGATCAAGAAGTGTCCGACGCTCCCGAAGAGGGTTCAAAGGACGGGAAAAAGAAGAAGAAAGAGCGCAAAAAGCTTACTCCCGAGCAGAAAAAGAAACGCACTATAAAGGCGCTCATCATCACGGGCGCGATCGTGCTTGTGCTTGCGATATTCGTGTCGGGCGTAGCCATCGGCAACGTGGTGGGCGCAAAGGGACTCATCAAGCAGGCAAAGAGCATGGAGCCTGTCAAATACGATCACGAGCAGCTCAAACCTCAATTTGATGAGGAGTGGACGTATTTTGAGCTTCCCGACGACAGGACAGAGTTCAAGGTGTTGCAATTCACGGACGTACATATCGGCGCAGGCAGTTTTTCACATCAACAAGACGCCTGGGCTATGAACGCCGTTGAGACTATGATACGCGCGGAGCAACCCGACCTTGTTGTCGTGACGGGCGACATCGCCTACCCCGTGCCTTTCCAGGCGGGCACCTTCAACAACCTTAACGCGACAAAGGTATTCTCCAATATGATGGAGTCCCTCGGCGTATATTGGACGTTTGCATACGGCAACCACGACACCGAGGCGTACAGCATGTACTCCCGCAAGGAGATAAGCGAATATTACGAGAACAGCAATTTTAAATATTGCCTGTACAAACGCGGGTTCGCTGACGAGGACGACGATTTCAACCATATCGACAGAGGCTTTGGCAACCACATCATCAACGTCAAGAATACGAAGGGCGAATACATTCAATCCATCGTCATTCTCGACAGCCACTCCTACATCGACGGCGACTATTTCGGCCTCGTGTGGAAATACGACAACATCCATCAGTCGCAGGTGGATTGGTACAAAGAGGAGATGGACAAGCTCAAAGCCAAAAACAAGGAAAACGGCTTTGGAGACGAATATGTCAAAAATATGGCGTTCTTCCACATCCCGCTCAGAGAATACAGGCGCGTATGGAAGGCATTCATCGACAATAACGGCAGCGACACAAAGTCGGCGCTGACGCCCGGTCTCACCGTAAGCGTTGACGAATACAAAGAGAAATACGACGACGGCGGCACATATACTGGCGAGAAGGCGGACGCCACCTACTACTATGGCGTCAGAGGTGAAAAACAGAGCAAAAAGAACGGCGTCGCCAACTACGGCGTGTTCTGTGGCTATCACGAGGACCGCTTCTTCGAGGCGGGGCTCGACCACGGTCTGAAGGGCACCTTCTGCGGACACGACCACTACAACAACTTCTCCATAGAATATAAGGGCATCCGCTTGACATACGGCATGAGCATAGACTATCTCGCCTACGTGAGCGTCAAGGACCATGCCCAGCGCGGCTGCACCGCCATCTTGATAGACAAAGACGGCACCTTTGACTGCGAGGCAAGAAACTACTACAGCTACTACAAGGTCGCCCACGAGAAAGACTGAGTACTGCGTAGGACTGCGCGCCCAATGTGGGGCGCTGCCCCATGCCCCGGCAAGGGACTTCGTCCCCTGCACCCCAAGCTAAAAACGCGCGAACGTCGTGACTTTTGTCACTAGTTCGCGCGTTTTTTGATTGTGTGTATGGTACAAACTCCTGCGGGAGAGCTTGATAATGATGTTAGTATTGTCAGAGCGCTTTTTACTTAAACCAGGGGATTTCTCGACTTCGCTACGCTACGCTCGAAATGACATGTAATATAATGTGTCACTCCGAACAACGTCGAGGAGCCCCCTAGTCCGAGCAATTAATGCAACCCCCTGTCCTAGCGACATCGGGATCCCCATAAAATTCGCTTCGCTCATTTCTATGGGGTTTTATATCTGGGTCCCAGCAAAAATATGAAATGTTTTTGTGGGGTAAAAGGAAACCTCCCCTTGCCTGAGCATTTAACGCAACCTCTGTCCGAGCGTCCTTATGCCCATACTTCGCCTTATCCGACTTTATTTTCATCAAAGCCTCGCGTTTTCTTCTTCGTCGAGGACGGCGTTTTCGTTTTGAGAGGCGTTGGCGTCTTTAGATATTTCCGTCTTGGTTGTGGCTGGGGTGGCGGGGAGTATTTTCGCAAGGCAATAATTGAGCGCCAAAAGCACGTGGATCATTGCAAAAACGTACATTTGAGTCGCGGCGGTGATGATGGCGTCGGCGTCGGGCGAGTTGACCTGCGGAATGGAAAACACTCCCGTTATCACAAAGAAACACAAAAACGCCGACATAATGATCGCTTGCGTACGATTGCGCCAAAATTGCGTGATGACAAACGCTATGAATACCACAACGGCGAGGACGAAACCGATTATGGCAAAGTCGTTATGCAGTGTATGCGACAGGCTTTGCTCCTCTGTAAAGCGAATGGACAGCCCCGTAAGCAGTATGACGACGCTCAGTCCGAACGCCACGTAAAACGCTATTTTCACGGGCTTTGCGTATTTCTCGAAGTCCAGATTCAGCACGAGCAAATAGGCGTACAAGGCTATGTTTATTATACCCCATATGTAAATTTCGGCGAGTTTGCCGTTGAACCAGGCGAGCATCGACACCGTAGTCTGCACTACTCTGAGACCCACGCTTTGGCTTGTCAGCGTAATGATGATTATGGATACGATCGGCACAATTATAAACGACAGCAACATCATGACGATCTCATGTATCTTGCCGTGCTTTTCGAGATACGACGGCAATTTTTTGTCGGGTTCAAACATTTTCATAATTCGGCTCCATTCTGTTTATTTTGCGGCGCGTTCGATCGTAGAATTTCTGTATCAAACGACGCCTTTTGTGTGATTCGCCTCTTAAAGCGACTGCCGCAGAAGAGCGCCTGCCGTATTCCGCCGTTTTCACGCCTTTGCCGCGACCGCGCAGGGACTTTGACGCATTGCCGTCCATATCGTCCTTGTCGCTTTTGTGGCAAGTATTCTTACTATATATGATTTTTGAGACGGATTCAAGCTTTTTGAAAGCAAACGCATCATTTAATACAATGACCCGCTTTTCTCAACCCGCCGCGGTAGGCAAAAAAATACCGTGCGCAAGCTTGTTAGGCGTCGGCTTGTTCCCTCTTTTTCCTCAAGACAGCCGCGATCATAGCGTCCATCTGCGCCATACATTCGTCCACATATTTGACTTCGCTTGCAAGCGATTTCTTGCCTATGCGCTCCCTTTCTGCGGCGTCGGCGAGCAAAGAGTCTATCTTCTTTGCAAGTAGCCGCGTATCGCGATCCTCGAATATGCACTCGTCGTCCGCGGCGAAATCGTAGGTCGCGCTGTACGGCGAATCCGAAACCAGAGTCGGCACACCGCACTTCATGGCTTCGAGACATGCTATCCCCTCGAGCTCGATATATGCGGGATGGACGTAGAGGTCCGTGCAATTCAAAATTTTCACCATTTCATCGCGTGAAAACACTCTCATTATGGGCGGATTGGGCAGGTTTTTGCCAAGTCGCTTATAATACCTTTCCCTTGCGCCGTGCCCCGCGAGCACCACCTGTATATCGTCCTTATATCTCGAGTCCGCGACCGCTTTGAGCAACGTTTCCTGCGACTTTTCCCGCGAATATCTGCCCGTAGAAGTGATTATATACTTGCCGTCAAACTTCGAGGGACGCGCCACCTCTTCCTTTTTGAATCTTCTGTCCGCGCCGTTTGAGATGACATACGCGGGCATGCTTTTTTTCACCCTGTACTCGAAATGAGCTTTTATAAAGCCCGTCGGATAGTGTATACAGTCCACCTTGCGATATAGGGTCTTATACATCTGCTTGTATATGTGCGTGTTGAGGGCGGTCAATTTGTCCAAATGCAAATATGCGGTTATGTTCTCCGCCATGATGTGGAAACCTGCCGATATCGGGATATTTTTCTCTCTTGCGATGTCCGCCGCGTACCTTGCCAGCCGAAACGGCGTAATGCAGTGTATGTACTGCGCGCCTTCGAGCGCTTTTTCCATGAGCTTTCGCGTGCATTTGCTTATGGAAACGCCAACCTTCTTCACATACCTGTTGAGCGGCACGCCTAAATTGCGCTCGGGCACCACAAAATAATCGGGATCGCCCTTCTTACTTTGGTCTGGACATATGACGCGCACCTCGTGCCCCTGCGCTTTGAGGTGGTCAAGCAAATTGTAGGTCACGACAAAAGTCCCGTTGCTGCCGCTACCGAGAAGATCGTTGATTATCGCTATCCGCATAAGTCATCCCTCCTGTTTGTATTCTTGTTGTCCTTGTGCGGACTCGTCGCTTGCGCAAACGTCCTCCCCCTTTGTCGCCTCGATATTGAGCTTTGCGTGCCGTGCTTTGAATTTGTATACGACGCTAAGGCGATATCTGTTGTATCTCTGTATCATGCAGGGCAACAAATTTATTAAAAAATTCACTGCCAATATGGGCAAGACAAAATACCAATCCCGCGTGGGATATATCGCCAAAAACAAAAACGCCAGCACCGCGCCGCTCGCGTGCAACGTCTCGCCTTGGCAAGTCTCGATCAAAAACCTCTCGAGATACTCGATCGCCGTCCCCTTGAGATATCTCTTTGAAAACCCCGCCGACGCGCCAAGCTCCGGGACGGCTTTGTCTTTCCACTTTTTTATGCCGAGTTTTTCATAAAACTTAACTTCTTTTTTGCATACGAGAAACGGCTTTTTGTCATAACGCCATAAGTTTTGAGGCATAAGCCTTATCAGAATGTCCAATACGCCAAGCAATAAACCGCAAAATACCGCCAAGAGAAGCGGCGCGCATATCGCGTATGCCAAGGACACGGCTTTGTCCCAATAATATACCCCGATGGAGGCGCCTTCGCATATCGCGAGCGTCAAAAATATCACTATTCCGTACAGCATATTTGTTTCCTCCCGAATTTTTCAGACCGATAACCCGAAAGATTTTTTCAATGATATAATTGCATATCTTTCTTGCATAATCTTGACAAAAGTCTTACAAATTTCTTACGCGTTTTTGTGCCCGACGCGGGTATCTCGCCCGCACCGTGACAAGAGGCTCCGACGTCTGAGTATAAAATCAAACAGCGCAAGCAAGCCCGCCGACAACGCTGTCGCCGCGCCCACACCCACGACAATAATGTTTATCATTGCAAATATAACCTCGACTATATACATTTTTCCTCCTTTGCCGCGCCGTTTCGGAGCGTCTTTTTCGAGTTTTTCCGCTTTTTTAAAAACCTATACTGCGCTAATGCGCAACAGCGAATTTTTGCTCAAAAATATAATCCCCCCCCCCGTATATTTTTTTGTTTATAACAGTTTATCCTTTTTAGGTTTTTTTGTCAATATTTTGTTGCTGCTATTTATGCATTTTTCTACAAATTTTTGCGGACATGTCCCTTATGCAGTCGTTTTTCGACATGTCCGCGCCACTTGCTCTTTTCATCATGCAAAAGCTCACGCCTTGTCAACTCTGTCATAAAAGTCACGCGGAAGTTTTTACAATACCATTTTTGCACATAATTCTTTCATATGCTTGACATAAACATTAATATTTTCTTACAAAACATTACAATTTTCTTACGTACTATATTCATTAAATCAATGCTTCGGGAACAGGAATAGCATCCTCCAAGCATTTTTTAATGTGTGGATGATCCGCTCTTAATTCTGTGGGAATTCTTTACCCCATAAAATCGCCACGCGATTTTATGGGGACCCCGATGGCGCTTTATCATAAGTTATTGAAAAAATTTGCCCAAATCGGATAATAAAATTTGTCGGAGAGTCCTTTATACAAGCGTGAGCCTTTAAGCGGCATTAAAACGGCTTGACTGAATGTCAAGCCGTTTTTTCTTAAAGCCGTAAAGTCGCCCGCCGTTTGTGGGCGGTTCGCCGATCTATATGCCGTTTTACCTTACTTCGCGGGTGGTGTAGTACGCCTTGCCCTCGCACGGTTTTGTCTTTGCGCCGAAGGGGCCCTCGCATACGGAGAGTATCTCCTTTGCGCCCTCGGGGATATACTTTGCAAACTTCTTGTAGCGGGTCGGGAGCGGTGCGCACGGGGCGTGTGCACAAGAGCCCGCGGCAGGCATTACCCTTTAGTGTGTCTGATGCCCTTGATGTCGCAGTACTTGGCGGCGTCGGAGTGAATGCCGCATATGACCTCGACATCGTCGCAACCGTTGAACAATCCCCAGCCGAACTCGTGCACGGAGTCGGGAATGACGATCCGCTTGAGCGAGGAGCAACCTCTAAACGCGGTATCATCTATTTTGACGACGGAGTCCGGCAAGACAATCTCCTCAAGCGAAGAGCAACTGTAGAACGCCCCCTCTCCTATTTCGCTGACGGAATCGGGGATCTCGATCTTTTTTAGGGATATGCACTCGCAAAACGCCCAGTCGCTTATCACGGTGACCGAGTCGGGGATCTGGTAGACGTCGCCCTCGCGCTGTGCCGGATAGCAAATGATGGTCGACTTGTTTTTGTTGAAAAGTATGCCGTCGAGAGATTTGAACCACTTGTTTTTTAGGTCCACGACGATGCTTTGAAGGTTGCAGCAGCCTCTGAACGGTCCCGAACCTATGCTTGACACGGAGGCGGGGATAAAGAATGTGCTGAGCGACTTGCAATCCTTGAACACGTTTTTGCCTATTTTGGTGATGTTGTTCTTCAACTTTACCTCGGAGAGTTCGATACAGCCGTTGAACACCATATCGTCAAGTTTTGTGACGTTTTCGGGGATATCTATTTTTTTGAGGGTTACACAATTTGCAAATGAGCTTTCGCCGAGTATCGTCAACTTTTTGGGGAGTTTTATGTCCTCAAGCGCTTTGCAGGAGTTGAAAACGCCGCCGTAGATCTCCGTCATGCCGTCCTTCAGCCGGACATCTTTGAGGGACGCGCAGTTTTCAAAAGCGCGCTCGCCAAGCTCGAGATCGTCGTTTTCCGCGACGAGAGACGTGAGCGAAATGCAATCGCGGAATGCGCTCTCTCCGACTTTGCGCACATTTGCGGGAAGGGTGAGCTCCTTCATGGATTTGCATCCGCGGCAAGCCTCTCCGCGCAATTGCTCGACTTCGTCGCCGATGATGAGTTTTTCAAGGCGTTCGCAATTTTTGAAAGCGCCCTGTCCTATGACTTTTACGCCCGAGGGGACGCTCAAAGTGACGCTGCCGTCCTTGCATTTTACAAGGACGCCGTCCTCAACTTCGAGGCTGCGCATGGTTTCGATGGGCAGACCCGAGATGAGCTTGTTTATCTGTCTCTCGTAATTGCCCGAATCTACGCCCTTGACGTGTTGCAGGTTTTCGAGGATCATCTTGAGCGGCGCGGGGATCTTCACGTTGTCTTTCAAATATATGGGATATATCTTTTTGTCGTTTTTGAATGCCGTGATGATCTCCATCCCGCAATATTTTGACTCAAGCGCGGAGTCGGATATGAAAAGCAAAAATGCGCTGCATTGCTCTATCCTCAACCTGAGCTCCGCTCTGAAGTCCTCGCCTATCTCCATAGAGTCGTCATACCAAAAGCGGTATTTTTCTCTGTCGAGAATTTTGAGGATCTTGTAGACCTGCTCCGTGTCCGCGTGCGAATAGCTCACGAAAATATATGGCTCTTCGCCCTCGTATGCCGTGAGATCCATCCTCTCATAGTTTACATCATAAACTTTGTTCTTTTTCTCTTCCATAGTTTTTCTCCCATATATCTCGGGCATAAGCCCTTATTTCAAATGATATGCGTCAAAGCGTCACATAAGTCCGCTCACCGCAAACAGTCCGCCGAGCGCCGCAAACAGCGTGGGAATGGCGACAAAGACGCCTATCTTCAAAAAGTCCAAATATCCGAATTTCAAGCCGTGCTCATTGAGTATGGAGCTCCACATAATGCCCGCGAGCGCGCCGATAGGCGTCAAAAACGCGCCTATGTTGGAGCCGATTATCGTGGCAAAGACAGCCTGCAAAGCCGCCGTCCCGCCGCCCATCGCGCCTATTATCGACGAGTAAAACACGCTCATAGGAATGTTGTTGATGACGTTTGCCATCAAAAACGACGTCGTGCCGTATTTCAAAATGGCAAGGTCCTTCCCAAAGAAATTTGCAATGGAAGCGCTTATGCCCTTTTCGGACAGAACCACTATCATGATGAACATTGACAGCACAAATGGTATAAGTTGATAGGGCGCGCGTTTGACGCACCCCAAAAGCTCCTTGGGCTTTTGCTTTCTGACAAGCGAAATGACCAGCACAAACAGGAAAAGGCTCCCCACCGAACATATGGACACAAGCCACATCTCTATGCCGATGTACGAGCTTATCGCAAGCAACACCGTGCATACCGCGAGATGCGCGATGCCCACCCACAGCAAAAGTTTGTCCTCTATCTTTATATCCTCGGGCTCTCCCTCTATCGGCGCGGAAAGATGCTTTCTGAACATGAGATACAGCGCGCCGAATGCGACGAGTCCCGCAAAAAGCGTAGGCACTATGCTTATCTTCAGATATGAGAAAAAGTCAACGTCGAATGCCGTAGCAAGATAGATGTTTGTGGGATTGCCTATGATGAGCGCCATGCTCCAGGTGTTTGCCGCGACGAATTCCGCCGCAAGATAAGGCGTTGGATTTATCTTCGCATTCTTCGCAAAATAGCAGATGAACGGCGTAAAAGAGAGAATGATGATGTCGTTTGAGGTGAAAACCGTCAGCACGGAAACGATGAGATACAAAAACAAGAAAAGCTTTTTTTGCCCCGTCCTCGCCTTTTTGAGCACCGCGCTCGCAAGGTATCTGAAAAAGCCCAGCTCGTCAAGAAATATGGACAGTATCGTCATGGACAAAAAGAGCGCGAGTATCTTGAGAGGATTTATCGCCGTGTCCGCGATGAGCGCCTCGCCTACCGTCTTGAAGTTTGCCTCGCCCACGGCAAAAAGCAGCAGCGCTCCCGCCAACGTGACGACCCAATAGGTGTTTATGGAAAACTTTTTGCCGAATTTTATCTTGGGGAAAAACAGCACGCTCAAAATCATGACAAGACATGTTACGATACAAATGGATAGGGACAGCCACATAGTATTTTTTGCCGTGCTTAAAAGCGCGCTCCTTTGCTTTTCTCCCGCACGTAAGCGCGGGATATTGCCTCGACTTCATTATAATGCCGAGGCAATAAATATGATACCATTATCGACGCGCGGTGTCAAACAAAATCGCCGTCACACGCTCGCCTTACCATTGAAACCGACCGCAAAAGTGCTTACGTTTGCGCATTTTTGACATATATGCGGCGCCAAACTTGCGCGTCGCCGCTTTTGCCTCGCCTCGTCACTTTGTGGGGGTGTAGTACACCTTGCCTTCATACGGCTTTGTGACCGCCGCAAAGGACGCGTTGTCATAGACGGAGAGTATTTCCTGCGCCCCCTCGGGGATGTACTTTGCAAACTTTTTGCAGGGGACGGCTTTGTCGCTGACATTCAAAACTACCGTGAGTTTGGAGCCGTCGTCCGCTATCTTGTCATAGACGAAGAGGTGCGGGTCGTTCTTCAAATGCAACTCGAACCTGCCGTACACCGCGGCGTCCTTATATTGCTTGCGCAGGGCGATGACTTTGCGGTAGAAGTGCAGCAGGCTCCCCTCATCCTTCTCTGCCGCCTCGACGTTTACCTCGGTATAATTGGGATTGACGGCATACCACGGTTTTGCCTCGCTGAACCCCGCGTTCTCGCCCGCCGTCCACTGTACGGGGGTACGTGCGCAATCGCGCGCGGCGGTATGCGCTACTTTGAGGATATGTTTCTGACTGAATCCGAATTTGCGCATGAGGTCTCGCACGCAGAACGTGGACACATCCTCAAACTGCGCCCACGGGTCCGTCCCCTCGGGATATTTGTCGAAGTAGGGACAGGTCATGCCAATCTCCTGCCCTTGATATACAAATTGAGTGCCACTCAAGAAAGAGTACATTATCGCGAGCGCTTTGCCGCTCTCCACCCTGTACTTCTCGCTGCCGTAGCGGGATATCGTGCGCGGCTGGTCGTGATTTTCTAGATAGTTTGCATTCCAGCCCTTATGGTACAGCATAGTCTGCCACTTGTCGTACACTTTTTTGAGCTTTTTCAGCGAGAACGGAGTCTTTACCCAACCTATCAAAATGCAGTCCGCCTCCATATGCTGGAAACCTATGCACATATCCAGCTCCTTATCGTCGCCTTCTACATACGTAAGCGCCTTCTCGGGCGTGAGCAACGGAGCCTCGCCCACTTGGAACGCGTCATAATCCTTCAAGACCTGCCTGTACTCTTTCAGATATTCGTGAATGTGCGGGCCGTTGTTGTAGTGCTCCATTCCGCGGGACGCGGGCATGAGCGGAAAACCGTTTGGCAAACCCTCCGCCTTGCTTATCTGCGTAATGACGTCCTCCCTGAATCCGTCTACGCCCATATCCAACCAAAAACGCATGACTTTCTTGATGTATTCGCGCACTGTGGGATTGTCGTGATTGAGGTCGGGTTGCTCCTTCGCGTACAGGTGCAGATAGTACTGCCCTCTTTCGGGCACGTACTCCCATGCCGAGCCCGGGAATGTGGACATCCAATTGTTCGGCGGTTTCTTGCCGTTTTTGCCCTTGCCATCCCGCCAAATGTAAAAGTCCGTGAACGGCTCTTCTCGCTTGACGCTCTTTTTGAACCACTCGTGCTGATCGGACGTGTGATTGATGACGAGGTCCATTATCACTTTCATTCCGCGCTCGTGTGCCGCTTTGAGCACCTCTTTGAACTCGTCGAGGGTGCCGTACTCGGGGTTAATGTCGCAGTAGTCCGCTATGTCATAGCCGTAGTCCGCCTGCGGGGATACGTACAGCGGCGAGAACCAAATCGCGTCCACGCCGAGGCTCTTGATGTAGTCCAGCTTGCTCATCACGCCCTTGAGATCGCCTATGCCGTCGCCGTTGCCGTCCTTGAACGACCGCGGCCAAATCTGATACATCGACATCTCTTTGAACCATTTTCTCTCTTCCATAATTCTCTCCCAAACGCCATTTATGGCATAATATATAAATATAATACAGCTTATTCAATCATATTTCAAGAGGCAACTTCCGCCCCTCCCGATTTTTATACAAAAAAAGCATGCTTGGACGGAATGTGCGTTTATTCGCTCGGACTAGGGAATTTCTCGACAAGCTCGAAATGACAGCGGGTATAGGTGCGCGCGGACAGAGGGTACGTTTAAACGCTCGGACTAGGGGATGTTTCGACTTCGCTGCGCTCCGCTCAACATGACATCTATAATAAACTTGTCATTCCGAGCGTAGTCGAGGAATCCCCCGGTTATACCCCATAAAATTCGCTTCGCTCATTTCTATGGGGACCCCGATTTAATACTCCACGAAATTACTGCGTAATTTCGTGGAGACCCCGATCTAAAACCCCATAAAATCGCTACGCAATTTTATGGGGCCCCAATATAGCTCAGACAAAGGTAACGTTAATCACTCAGATAAAACGTCCGCCAATATCAAGCTCTTACGCAGGAGTTTTGACGCTTGCATTACAATCAAAAACTCGAGCGACGGCAAGAATTCGCCTAGCTCGCGTTTTTAACTTGGGGTGCAGGGGGTGAAACCCCTTGCCGAGGTGTGGGCGAGTAGCCCTGCGTCAAATATAAGAGGGAGTACGCGGGGCGTTGCCCCGCGTACTCCCTAAAACTCACTACGTTTGCGTGATTTGCTCAGTCATAGGAGGTTTCCTTGTTGATGAGGGCGCCTGTTTCGGCGTTGAGTTCCGCCTCGTATTTGAGGTTGCCGAGGTAAAATTCGACTTCGTAGCAAAGTATGCCTTTTTCGCGTTCGAGCTTGATCTTGCGCAAGCTTATCTCGTTTTCTCTGCCCTCGAGGGCAAACGCTTTGAGCGCGAGGGAGAGCGCCTGCTCCTCGCTTATCACGGACTTGCCTCCGCTGACGAGGTCCGCCTTTTTGCCGACTTCGCCCGTAGTCGCGTCCACGAAGTATTCGACTTCCTGCGTGCCGATGTGCACTTCTATCTCATAAAACTGTCTGCCGTATTCCGTCTCGAGCTCGACTTTGCCTATGACAGCGTTCGTCTGAGAGCCGAGATAAGTTTTTAGCGCGGCGATAGCTTGCTCTTTTGTTACGGCAGGGGTGCCTGTCTCGGGCGGGATGTCGTCCTCGCGGTCTATCTCCTTTTTGAGCACCGCGCCCGTCGCAGAGTCTATCTCCGCCTCGTATTCCGTGTTTCCGACATACAGTTTTACGGTGTAGCACAGCGCGCCGTCCTCGTGCTCGAGCTTGACGCTCTTGTGGTTTATAGCCGTATTTTCAAGCCCGAACGCCTTGATTGCGATCTGTACGGCGTCCTCTTCGGTCAGTACAGCCTCCAAAGGAGAAGATGTGCCCGGCACTTTGCCCGTGAGCGCGTCCACTTTGTATTCGCGCTTGACGCCGTTCACCCTCGCCTCTATCTCGTAATAGTACTTGCCGCCTTCCTTGTCTATCTCGACTTCGAGAATGTAGATGTCCCCTCCCGCGACTTGCTTCACCGCGGCGATAGCTTGTTCGCGCGTGATGAACTGCCTGTCCTCGGGGAGAGGCTGCGCCTTTGACGTCGCGTTGTCCATCTCGACGTCGAGGATGGCGCCGTCTTTTGCGGATATTTCAAACTCATACTCCGCGCCTTTGGCGTTAAGCTCCACTTCATAGACAAATTGTCCGTCCTCTCTGTCGAGCTTGACTTTGCGGACTGTATATCTCTCCTGCGCCTCGCCGTTTGGAAATACGAAGGACAGAGCGATATTTTGCGCCTCTTCCGCCGAAATATTCTCGGAGAATGAGGGAGCTTGCGTCGCTAGGGCGTTTTTGGAGAACTTCACCACGTCGCCCGTGACCGCGTCGATGCTTACATCATAGCGATACGCGCCGAAATCAAAGCTGACTTTGTAGCGCTTTCTGCCGTTGTCAAACTCGCTCCTTACCACATTTTTATAGACGTTGCTGACGGACACTCCCGCCGCCTTGAGCGCAAGTTCGTATGCCGCCTGCTCGCCGATGTACGAGCCTGTGGGCAGGTCGTTTTCAAACTCTATCTCGCTGTCGAGCAGAGTGAAATCTGCGGCGTCGAAAACGTACTCGTATTTTGCGCCCACTTCCTCGATCTCGACTTTGTACGCCGCTTTGCCCATATACGTCTCGCGGTCGAAGTCGAACCCCGTGACCTTGTCCGCGGTCAGCCCCGACTGCTTGAGCGCCTCTGTATACGCCCTCTCGAGCGGAGACTGCTCTGCCGCCGTCGTCGCCGCTGTATCTTGTGCGTCGCCCGCTATGTTTGTTTGGTTTTCCACTTTGAAGTCCTTGTCGACGACATATTCTACAGCCCGCTCCGTCGTGATGACTGTGACATTGTATTTTTCGCCCGACTTCACCGCCGTCTGCGTGACGACGTTTCCGCTTGGGACTACGGCGTTGAAAGCCTTTACGACATCCGTATTGCCGACTTTGACAGCGGGCGTGTTCGGGTCGCAAGCCGCAAGGGCGCAGCATGCCAAAACAAGAATGACTGCCGTGACAATTATAGCAATATTTTTTGTTCTTCTCATTTTTTCACACCTCTTTTTGAATTTTGCAGGAAATTCGCCCCCCTAAGGCGGAAGGTCGCCCCTTTCTTGGCGGGAGCCCTTTCCCATTGCTCGCTTAATACACGTTTATCGAAGGCGTACGGTTACATACTTTTGGAAAATTTGCTGTGCAAGCGCTTTTAACTTCAATTCCTGCCGTCCTCGATCCGAACACATTATAACACTCGTGTTCTGTCTTGAACCTAAATTTTTCTTAAGGTTTAAAGTCCTCGCTACTCACATCTGCTTGTCCTTATTTTATGCGGCGCGGAGCCATCCTCAGCCCTAAGAATCCTAGGCCCCCTAAGCGTCTCCAAGCCTCGCTTGCCGTCCCCGAAATAGTTTTTCGCACGTGCGCACCCGCGCTCACATGACTTATATTTTTCCTTGTTAAACTCCGCGCTCGACAATTTTCGACAAAAACAGTGCGCCAACAAATACCCCAAAAAGCGAAAACGTGTTGACAAGTCAAGTTTTGCCGATATAAGCTATATCTATATCAAATTGAGGAGAGTACAAAATGAAAGAATTGTTGACTGATATCAGAGAGCTTGTTGTAAACAACATTGACGGCATAAAAGAGATAACGGCGCTTGACGGGATCGAAACGATGTTCGTTTTAGAGTTGGAAAACGGCAAAAGGTATGCGCTCTCCCTGATCGAACTCGACTGATTGCGTCCGCATATAAGTTGCAAAACAAGCATTTTAACCGTCGATTACAGCGATATAAAACCCTCTTTTTGCGATTTGACCATTCGCAATTTATTTTGTAAAAGTTTTTTGTTAATAACTAAGCGCACACGTATTTAGCGTTTTTAAATGCATAAGAAAGCTCGGACAGAGAGTGCGTTAATTCGCTCGGACAGGGGGATGTTTCGACAAGCTCAACATGACAGCGTGTATATAAGGTGTCTTTTCGAGCGTAGCGTAGCGAAGTCGAGAAATCCCTCGGTTTTGCCAAAAACAACTCGGCCACTGCGTCCGTCAATTTCAAGCTCTCCCGCAGGAGTTTTGATCTTGCAAACAATCAAAAACGCGAATGTAGGCGATGAAAGAGCCACATTCGCGTTTTTTTAGTTTGGGATCGCAAAGGGCAAATCGCCCTTTGTCGGGGTGCGGGGCTCGCAGCCCTGCGTGGGGCGTGTGGGCGCGTAGCCCACTTGTTACAACTTACTCTTCGTTGTCGGTGTCGGCGGGAGTTTCGGTCGGCGCGGTTGCGGGAGTTTCGTCTTCGGGCGTTGCAGGAGTCTCGCCTTCGGGAATTTCGCTCTCCTCGGTCTCTTCCTCGTGCGGAGTGAGCGCTATCGCCTTGACGGTCATCTTGTCGTCTTTGAGTTTCATGATGCGCACACCCTGCGTATTGCGGCCGATCTTGCTTATTTCCGCTCCGTTGACGCGGATTATGACTCCCGTATCGGTAATCATCATAACGTCCGTATCCTCGGGGATCACGGCGAGGCCTACGAGCGCGCCCGTCTTATCGTTGAATACGCCCGCGCGGACGCCCTTGCCCGCCCTGCCTTGGAGCGGATATTCGTCGATATCGCTGCGCTTTCCGAAACCGTTTGAAGTGACTGTGAGTATGCTGTCTCCCGCGTGGACAGCCGTGCAAGCGACGAGCATAGCGCCGTCCTTGAGGTTCATCGCCTTGACGCCCATAGCCGTCCTGCCCATGGGACGTATCGCGCTCTCGTGGAAATGGATGGCATAGCCCTCGCTGCTGGCGATGAGTATCTCGCTGTCGCCGTTTGTTATCATTGCGTCAAGCAGCTCGTCGTCCTCGTTGAATTTTATCGCGATCTTGCCGTTCTTCTTGATGGAGTCGTACTCCTCGAGCGGCGTCTTTTTGATGAGCCCTTTCTTTGTGGCGAGCACGAGGAATTTGCCGTCCTTTTCCTCGGGCATGCGGATGATGGTCTTTATCTTCTCGCCCTGCTCGAGCTGTAGCAGATTGACCGCCGCCCTGCCGCGCGAATTGCGCGTCGCCTCGGGTATCTCGTACGCTTTGAGCGTGAACACCTTGCCGAGCGTCGTGAAGAACATCAGCCGCTCGTGAGTATTGGACGTGAAGATGTTCTCCACAAAGTCCTCATCCTTCGCCTTGTGCCCCGTGACGCCCATTCCGCCGCGGTGTTGAACCTTGTACTCGCTGACGGGGATGCGCTTGATGTAGCCGCTGTGAGTCATGGAAATGACGACGTCCTCTTGTTCGATGAGGTCCTCTATGTCGATGTCGCCGTAGTCGTAGGTCAGCGTGGACATACGCGGCGTGTTATATTGCGCCTTGATCTCGGTTATCTCGCGTATGATTATCGCCTTGACTTCCTCATCGCTTGAAAGCACGAGGTTGTAATACTCTATCTGCTTCGCAAGGTCGCTAAGCTCCTGCTCTATCTTCTCCACCTCGAGCCCTGTGAGGCGTTGCAAGCGCATGTCGAGGATGGCGGCGGCCTGTCTGTCGCTAAGCGCGTAAGCCTCCATCAAATTGTTCATAGCGTCTTGACGGTCGCGCGATTTTTTGAGCAATTCGACAATGGCGTCGATGTTTTCGAGCGCGATATGCAAGCCCATGAGGATGTGCTGTCTCTCGAGCGCTTTTTCAAGGTCGAAACGCGTACGGCGTACGATGACGTCCTTTTGGTGCGCGACGTAGCACTCCAAGATCTCCTTGAGGTTGAGTATGCGCGGCACGCCGCCTACGAGCGCGAGCATGATCATGCTGAAACTCGTCTGCATGGCGGTCTGCTTGTAAAGTTGATTGAGCAGCACCTGCGGATTGACGTCTTTTTTCAGCTCGATAACAATGCGCATTCCGTGACGGTCCGTCTCCTCGCGCAGGTCGCTTATGCCCTCGAGACGCTTATCCTTGACTTGATCCGCAATGTTTTCTATGAGTTTCGCCTTGTTGACCTGATAGGGTATCTCGGTGACGACGATACGGCTCTTGCCGTTTGGCATCTCCTCGATCTCCGCCCTGGCGCGCAGTATAGCCGCGCCGCGCCCCGTGCGGTACGCCTGTTTTATGCCGTTTCTGCCCAAGATGAGCGCGCCCGTGGGAAAATCCGGCGCGGGGATATAGCCTATAAGCTCGTCAATGGTGATGTCGGGGTTGTTTAAAAGCGCCACAGTCGCGTCTATGACCTCGCCGAGGTTGTGGGGCGGGATAGAAGTCGCCATGCCCACCGCAATGCCGTCAGAGCCGTTTACAAGCAGATTGGGAAAGCGCGAGGGGAGCACCGTAGGTTGTTCGCGCGTGTCGTCAAAGTTGGGATAGAAATCGACTGTCTTTTTGTCGATATCGCGTATCATCTCCAGCGCTATCTTGCTAAGCCTCGACTCCGTATAACGATATGCCGCCGCCGGGTCGCCGTCCACACTGCCGAAGTTGCCGTGCCCGTCCACGAGGGGGCAGCGTATCGAGAAGTCCTGCGCCAGCCTGACGAGCGCGTCATACACGGAGCTGTCGCCGTGGGGGTGATACTTGCCCAGCACCTCGCCTACGACCATAGCGCACTTCCTGTACGGCTTGTCGGGGGTAAGGCCTAGCTCGCTCATAGCGTAAAGTATGCGCCTGTGCACGGGCTTTAAGCCGTCGCGCACGTCGGGGATGGCGCGCGATACGTTGACCGCCATAGCGTATGCGATAAAGGACTTCTTCAGCTCGCCGTTTATCTCGACATCCTTGACGGTCGAGTCCGCGATATGCTTAATATATTCGTTGTTTTTGTCATCTCTGATGTTCGCCATAATTCACCTCTTACACGTCGAGATCCGTGACGAGCAAAGCGTTTTGCTCTATAAACTCGCGCCTGAGCTCGGGTTGTTCGCCCATGAGAATGGAGAATAGCCTGTCCGCCTCTATAGCGTCGTCCATAGTGACTTTGAGCAGGGTGCGGTGTTGCGGATCCATAGTAGTCTCCCAAAGCTGTTCGGGGTTCATCTCGCCGAGGCCTTTATATCTTTGCAGCTCGCCGCTCTTGCGCCCGAACTCCTCATAATAAGCGTTGAGGCTGTCGTCGTCATAGAAGTATTGCTCCTGCTTGCCCTTCGTGATCTTGTAGAGCGGCGGGAGCGCGATAAACACGTGCCCGTTCTCGATGAGCGGACGCATAAAGCGGAAGAGGAAGGTCAGCATGAGTATGCGGATGTGGCTACCGTCAACATCGGCGTCCGTCATGCAGATTATGCGGTTGTAGCGCAACTTGCTCTCGTCATACTCCGCGTTTATGCCGCAGCCGAACGCCGTTATCATCGCCTTTATCTCCTCGTTTTCGAGCACTCTGTGCAAAGGCGCCTTCTCGACGTTGAGTATCTTGCCTCTCAAGGGCAATATCGCCTGGAAACGACGGTCCCTGCCCTGCTTTGCGCTGCCGCCTGCCGAGTCGCCCTCGACAATGTATATTTCGCAGTTTTCGGGGTTTTTGTCCGTGCAATCCGCGAGCTTGCCGGGGAGCGTCGTACTTTCGAGCGCGCTCTTGCGTCTTGCGCTTTCCCTCGCGACCCTCGCCGCCTCGCGCGCGCGTTGCGCCGTAATGGTTTTGAGCACAAGTTCTTTCGCCTCTCTGGGATGCTCCTCGAGATAGGTGCCAAAGCCTTCCGTAACGCCCTTCGCGACCGCGCTGCGCATGCTGCTGTTGCCCAGCTTCGTCTTTGTCTGACCCTCAAATTGAGGCTCCGCAAGTTTGACGGAGATGACCGCGGTCAAGCCCTCGCGGACGTCCTCGCCGCTCAGCTTCTCGCTGCCCTTCAAAATGCCCGCCTTCGTGCCGTAGTCGTTGATTATCTTGGTTATCGCCGATCTGAAACCGTCGAGGTGCGTGCCGCCCTCCTCGGTGTTGATGTTGTTCGCAAACGCGAGGATGGTGTCCGAATAGCTGTCGTTGTACTGCATGGCGACCTCTATCTCGCTGTCCACATACTTCTCGTCAAAGTAGATGACCTCGGGGAAGATGGTCTCCTTGGTCTTGTTCATCTCCTCGACAAAGGACACGATGCCGCCCTCATAGCAGAAAGTCTCCCTGCGCTCCGGCTCGCACCTTAGATCCGCGATGTCGATGATGAGTCCCTTGTTGAGATAGGCAAGCTCTCTCAAGCGCGTTTTCATGGTGTCATAATTAAACTCCAACGTCTCGAATATCTCGCTATCGGGATAGAAGGTTATCGTCGTGCCCGTGTCGCTCGCCTCGCCTACGACCGCCAAAGGCCTCTCCGCCACGCCGCGATTGAAACGTATGCGGAAAAGCTTGCCGTCCTGCCTCACCTCGGCAATGAGCCACTCGGAGAGCGCGTTCACGCAGGATACGCCCACGCCGTGCAGGCCGCCCGATATCTTGTAGCCGCCGCTGCCGAACTTGCCGCCCGCATGCAGCTTTGTGAGGACGACCTCCACCGCCGACTTGCCTTCCTTCTCGATAATGCCCGTCGGTATGCCGCGCCCGTTGTCCGTCACGCGCACCGCGCCGTCCTTCAAAATTTCCACCGTGATGTGCGTGCAGTAACCCGCAAGCGCCTCGTCAATGGAGTTGTCCACCACCTCTGTCACGAGATGATGAAGTCCCCTTGAGTCCGTCGAACCGATGTACATACCGGGACGCTTTCTGACGGGGTCCAGCCCCTCGAGCACCTGTATGTCGCCGGCATTGTAGCTGTGTTTAACTTCGTCGCTCATTTTTCCTCCATAAAATAAGTTAAGGATATATATTAGTTTTATATTACAACAATATAAGATTAAAACTATAATATCATATCGCGCGCGCGAATGCAACTGTTTGCGCGCACATTACGCACAATTTGACCGCATATCAGGGTGTTTTTTGGGGATATCTCTGCGCTCCACACTCAAAAATAGTCTACTTCTGAACGGTTTTTCGAATTGGCTGTGCATTTCGGCACCGATACGCCGCAAAACATTGCGATTTTACTGTGGATAACAAGTTGACTTTTAAACGGATTTCAGCTAATATCACAATATTTGCGCATGTTGCGCCCTCGACCCGCCGAAGGGCATGTGCATAAGTGGAAAGTTTGTTCGCCGTGAAACGTACAGTTTCGCCATTTTTCGCCCGATTTCCGCTATCGCCCTACGCCAAGAACGTGGCTTATTCACGCTCGGTCTGCGCGCCTGATATACAGCTCCGCATACCGACATTCGCAAATCATACGCGCCTCAAATCTTCATCGGATAGCTTAAAACATATCGGCATACACGTCGAATATGCGTCAACCCGCACACTCTAAACGTCTAAGGCAACGCTAACTCAGAGCCTAAGCAACACTAATACTTTATACGCCCCTTATGCCCTCATGCAAATTAGCTACACCAAACCTCTTTGCGCGCATCCGCAGAGATACGCTTTAAAAGCACATAAGCAAACAGGGGGCGCGCTTATCCAACGTGCATTTCTAGATTTTGCGCCTTGATAACGAGTTCGCCGCAGGCAAATGCGCACTCAAACGCACAAATCCATATCCCACAATTAAAAATGTAAGCAAAACAGCATTATTAGACGATGCAAAGTTACACAAAAATGTATTCAAAACAACTATAAAATGTAGCAAGCAACATTCGCAAAAGAATATCAGCATTAAGCCTCAATAAAATTCTATGTAAATAAACCGTGAAACACAGCGGCAAATATTAAAATTTTGAGAAACATTTTGCAGAAATTATGACGAAGAAAAATTTGGGTGAAAGCTTCTGAAAAAATTTAGGTCAAAGAAAGCAAAGCAATTTCTTGGTGCTAAAAAAGCCACTGTTTAGTAGGGATTCCGAGGTTTAAAGTTCCACGTGAAACAGGACGACAAGTCAAGATGTTTCACGTGAAACATATTATTTGTTTAATCGAGTAAACCGTTTTCATTGATATCACAACATGCGCGCCGCGTCCCGTATTTTGACGGAGTTTTTGGCACAATCCAATACATTTGTGCCTCCAGTGCGTCCCTACAGCGCCCCGCTTCTAAGCAACCTCTATGCGACAGTTTATGCCCGTTTTTATGTGCATCTTGTTTTATCACAACACAACACCATACGAACAATGAGTCTGGAGGGTGATATTCATGTACAAAGAGAGGTAAGAACCCTCCGCAAAAACTATACTCGTAAAAATGTATTGTTTCACGTGAAACACACATTTTTACATTTGTAAAATTTCTATAAATGGCTATATACAAAAGGTGGTCAAGGCTCCGACTACAATAAAATTCGCTCGATAGAATTATTGTTTGTTTAAAAACTGCTTTATTGTTTGTTGCATATGTGAACTCACATGGACAAAATAGTAATAAAAATATCCGCAAAAACATATCCACATCATAGTCTTGAGCTGAATGTTAAGTAATACATACAAAACAAGGCAGAATCTGCTTGCGTGATCAAGCGAACTCATGGATGAGCTGTTGTAAGCATTGGACTTGCCATCTATCAATGTTTATGGCTTTTAAATATAGTTGCACATTGTGTGCGCATCGCAAAGTATTGCGATGCAAAACCAATATGGAACGGTGGATAAGTGGCGAGTTCTGGCTGCTCGTGCGCTAGCTTTAGTGTAAATGTGTATAGATAATGCAAATTGGTTATAAATAAAGATATAAAGCGCTTAGATCAAAATAATAAATGCTTATTATTAAAAAACTGTTTTAAACGCTCTTTATCCAAATTGTTTACTTGCAGGATAACACGCTTTAGATGCTTCGTATTATAGGATCGAATTCTATGATTTTGCGTTTTTATCTCAATTCCGGCTATTATGTAAAAAAGCTTGCAACTTTGCGCTTATAGCTCCACAGGTTTGTTTTTTTCACAACAATGCCGGTCTGAGGCGCTCCTGCGTGTTTTTGCACGCCGCAATTTCCCTCGAGACTGCCGCTATTTATTTGCCCAGCAATTCCTACATTGCTTTTTCGACGCAACGCTTCCTAACTTTTGACAAATCAATAGATTCGTTTTGTGCCTATCCCGACTTTGTTTAAAAGACAATGCGTACCTCGCACAAGAGCAACTCCCGCAAAATCATATAAAATATCTTACTTGCCGTTTAAACTATTCTATATTTTGCCTCGCTAAGGTCTTTTCAATTTTTTAGATATAGCACACCGATGATTGGGCGTTTTGCAGTTTTCATCATCTATATTTAGTTTAATTATAAACTAATTTTATTTTAAAAATATTCGCCCCGTTTTGCGCTTCCGAGGCGAATGTGTTTTTGCATAAATCGAGCCTATTTCTTTATCGGGGGCAGGGGAGACGCCTCGCCCGTGACCGCGGAGATGATGTCGGGCAACAGCTCCTCGTATTTGGTCATAGCTTTTTTTACGACCTCTGGAAAACTCATGGGAGAACTCTCGTCCGCGCTGTCAGACACCACTTTTAAGCTGAGCAGGGGGATGCGGTTGCGCTCGCTTACAAGCGCGAGGGCGGCAAGCTCCATCTCGCAGATGTCGCACTCAAACTCCTCTCTCAGGCGTTTTTTCATCCCCGCGTTTGCGACAAACACGTCCCCGCTTGCGACAGTTACCTGTCTCATCGGCTTTCGCGTCGCGAGGAGAACTCTGTCGATGAGCGTGCCGTCCAGATAGAAATATCTCTCCTCTCTGCCATCGTACTGCCCGGGTACGGTGCCGTCTATCGCCGAACTGTCGAATTGATAGTGGCAAACTCGCCTTGCAAGCAGCAGATCCCCCTGTTTTAGCGAGGGATCCAACGCTCCTACGAATCCGAAGTTGAGCGCTACGTCGATATCGAAGAGGTCCTTCAACAGCTGCATCGTCATTGCCGCGCGTATCTCGCCCACGCCGCCTGTAGCGAGATAGACGGTATGCGCGCCAAGCTGCGCTTTGCACACGCTCACGCCCGATATGGCGCTTTGCGCGACGATATTTCCAAGCCTGTTCAAAATGGGGAGGGTCTCCTCCGCCATAGCCGTAACAATGCCTATTCTCATATCCATTGCCTCCGCATATATAATAGCACATTTCCCGCGCCTTGCTCAATATTTTTTGAAATTTGCTTCATTCCTTTCCCTCTTCCTCTCCGCCTCAAAAAAAGATTGCCTTTAGGGCGGCAAAATGTTACACTTACGATATGGAAAAGCAAAACTTACAACTGCTCCGCGACGCTCTCGCCGCGTGGGATATCCCCGCAAGCGACGCGCAACTGAACGCCCTCGTCGGCTTTTACGAGCTCGTCACGGACGCCAACTCTCGCTTTAATCTCACCGCCATATCGGACGAGCGGGATTTTGTCATAAAGCATATTCTCGACTCCGCGTCCGCCGCGCCGCTGATAGGGCAGGGCGCGCGGCTCATCGACATAGGCGCGGGCGCGGGCTTTCCCGGCCTCCCGCTCGCCGTACTGCGCGAGGACATATCCGTCACCGCCCTCGACTCTACCGCGAAAAAGATGTCCTTCCTCTCGGCAAGCGCCTCCGCTCTCGGCGTCAAAAACCTAACGACCGTCGCGGGTCGCGCGGAGGAGCAATCCTCTCTCTTTTGCAAATTCGACGTCGCGACCGCGCGTGCCGTCGCGTCGCTGAATATACTTTTGGAACTCGCCTCACCGCTGCTCAAGACGGACGGCAAATTCATAGCCTACAAGTCCGACGCGAGCGAGCTCCCACTCGCCCAAAACGCGCTCGCCACGCTCAAAATGCGCCACGTCTCGACAACGTCCCTTGACATATTCGGCAACTCCCGCGCCCTCCTCACCTTTGAAAAACTCGCACCCACTCCCCACGGCTATCCCCGCCGCTACGGCTCCATCAAAAAATCCCCGCTGTGAGGCTCCATGTGGGGCTCCGCCCCACTCCCTGTATGCTTATCTGTGGGGCGCTGCCCCACACCTCAGCAAGGGTTTTCAACCCCTGCACCCCAAGCTAAAAACGCGAGCTAGGCAAATTC
This sequence comes from uncultured Clostridia bacterium, assembly GCA_947581925.1. Taxonomy (GTDB): domain Bacteria; phylum Bacillota; class Clostridia; order Christensenellales; family CAG-917; genus CAG-475. The sequence continues at coordinate 17,716 of CANPWB010000003.1, read as the reverse complement.
TTGCCGTCTCTCGCGTTTTTGATTTGTATGCAAGCGTCAAACTTCTGCGTGAGAGCTTGATATTGACGGACGTATAATCCGAGCGAATTAACGAACCCTCCGTCCGAGCGCCCCTATATACGGACTTTGCCCTGTCCGAGCGATGCCGCGGAGCGAGCGGTTTCACGCTAAGTACGCAGTGAGGGCGGGTCTGCACCCCAAAAAATCACTTCGTAATTATTTTGGGGACCCCGCTATCTCTCACTCAAACGCTAGTAAAAAGAAAAAGCGGGCTTAGCCCGCATATCCCAAGCGTGAAAATCGCCGAGCCATGACGAGCGTCTTTGAATGACCTCTTGACTTTCTTTCACGCGAGGAATCTGCGACAAGCGATTTTCACGCGCGGAGTGGCGCAGCATTTTGCGGTGAGCCCTTAAAGACCTTGCTCCGCAATGGTTGCGGGCTCTGAGCAAATGCAAGCGCGAGCGCAGCCCCTTCCCGCCCTGCCGCGGCGTAACGCAGGGGCTGTGTTTGCGCTCTAATGTAAAGCTTGTCTGGGCTACATCGGGGTCCCCATAATAATGAGTGACGATGAGTCGCAGTAGAGAAATGTGACGTGAGTGGAACGAATTTTATGGGGTTTTAGATCGGGGTCCCCGCAAAAAGTATTTTTTGTGGGGTATAGCTGGGGAGTCCTGAGTGCAGTGTGCCTTTACCCCACGAAATCACTGCGTAATTTCGTGGGGACCCCATTTATCCCTCAGACCAACGTTATCATCGCTGCACGTAACGAAGGGAGAGGTTGGGTCTTTCACTCCAATGTCCGAGATACTAACGCACGACGTGCAGGAGTTATATATGCGCCTCTGTCCGTGCCTCCCGGCGCTGCGTTATGGGGCGGTGAAAAGCACTTATCGCACTTTGTGAAACAATTTGTGAAACGCGGTTGCCTTAGTCCCGAGATTGTGCTACACTTGATGTATGGCAAAAATTATTTCGTTTTCAAATCAAAAGGGCGGCGTAGGTAAGACCACGACATGCGTCGATCTTGCGGCGGCGCTCGCGGCGGTCGGAAAGAAAGTGCTTGTTGTGGACTTCGATCCGCAGGGCAACGCCACAAGCGCGCTCGGCATATTCGATAAAAAACTCAAGGCGTCCGTATACGGCGTACTTTGCGACGAGCTGTCCTTCGAGGACGCGATCATACCCTGCAAGCCGGACGGGCTGTATCTTGTCCCGTCGTCCATAGATCTTGCGGGTGCGGAGCTCGAACTCAGCCAAATAGTGATAGGGCGGGAGCGCGTCCTCGACGAGAGGCTGGATCCCGTTAAAGACAAATTCGATTTTGTATTCATAGACTGTCCGCCGTCGCTGGGGCTGCTCACGGTAAACGCGCTTACGGCGTCGAACGGCGTGCTTATCCCCATACAGTGCGAATTTTTTGCGCTCGAGGGGCTGAGCCAGATGATGAACACGGTGAAACTTGTCAAAAAGCACCTCAACGCGTCTCTGGACGTGACGGGCGTCGTGCTGACGATGTACGACGGTCGCTCCAAGCTCTCAAAGGGCGTGCTTGAGGAGATTACAAAATTCTTCGGCGACAAGGTGTTCGAGACAAAGATACCCCGCAACATCCGCCTCGCCGAGGCGCCAAGCTATGGCAAGCCTATCACGGAGTACGACAATCGCTGCGCGGGCGCGGTAGCATACAGGGCTCTTGCGGCGGAGTTCCTCTCCCGCGAGACGTGCGAGTGAACTTTTTGCACCACATATGCGTATTTATTTAAAAATCACGCAATACGCTTAAATGCGAGCGCACATCTGCGGCGCAATAAAAAACGAAAACATTTTCGGAGGATATTATGGCAAAGATAAAAGGCGGCCTCGGCGCACAGGGCTTGAGCGGCCTGTTCAACGACAATCAGACGAACGTAGCAGTCCCCACTCCCGACGACATCCCGACGCAGGAGATAGACATCACTCTCATCGATCGCAATCCCTCTCAACCGCGCAAGACTTTCAATGAGGACAGTCTGCGCGAGATGGCAAACTCCATAGCCACGTACGGCGTACTTCAACCTCTGCTCCTTGTCAAGACGGAGGGCGGAAGATATCTCATCATCGCGGGCGAGAGGCGTTTCCGCGCGAGTCTGCTTGCGGGGCTCAAAAAAGTCCCCGCTATCGTCAGAGACCTGTCTCCTCAACAGATACAAGAGATCTCGCTCATCGAGAACCTGCACCGCGAGGACCTCAACGCGATAGAGGCGGCGGAGGGCATGCGCGAGCTTATGGACAGCCACGGTCTCACGCAAGAAGACGTCGCTCAGCGCATAGGCAAGTCCCGCCCGTACGTCACAAACACTCTGCGCCTTTTACAGCTCCCCAAGGAAGTCACCGACCTCGTCCGCTCGGGAGAGCTGTCCCCGGGACATGCGCGCTCCCTCATTTCCATAGACGACAAGGCAGTGCTCATCGACATGGCGAAAAAGGCGGTACAGCGCAAAATGTCCGTGCGCGAGCTCGAGCAGGAAGTCCGCCTCTACTTCACCCGCAAATCCAACGTAGGCGGCCCGCGCGAGAGGATACAAAGCCCCGAGATCCGCGAAATGCTCAACGATATGAAACGCGTGTTTGCGACAAAAGTCAAACTTCGCGGCAACGAGTCAAAGGGCAGGATAACCATTGACTACTTCACCGCCGACGATCTCAACCGCATCTACGCCCTTGTGCAACAGCTCAAACAATTCAAAGGCTGAATTTTGCACAAAACAAAGTTAAACTTTAAATTTTAACGTCATAAACCGCCGCTTTTGAAACAATATGCAAAATCGGCGGTTTTTTCTGTCGCTTTTCATATGGACATTGCGGAAAACATATATGAGGACGCTCGGACGAAGGCTTCTGCCCGTGTATGAGAATGCCCGGACAAGCGTTACTAGAGTTCAAGCACGAAAAGCGTTAGTATCTCAGACATTGGAGTGAAAGACCCAACCTCTCCCTTCGTTACGTGCAGCGATGAGTTTGGGTATTAGTATTAGCATAACGTTCCGCCACACTGCACTCAGGACTCCCCTCCCTCCCCGTACTCACTAACGGTTTGCGCTCGAGCGCAAACACAGCCCAAGCATTACGCCGCGGCAGGGCGGGAAGAGGCTGCGCTCGCTCACCGAGATACGTCGTGCAGACAAGTCTGCAATTATGCCACTTGTTCGGGCGGAAATAAAACAGAGCTCCGCCCTCACTGCGTACTTAGGGTAAAACCGCTTGCTCCGCGAAGTTGCTCGGACAAGGCAGACGGCGTGTATAAGAAAGCTCGGGCAGAGGGTGCGTTAATCGCTCGGACTAGGGGTTTCCTCGACTTTGCTCAACATGACAGGAATTATAACTTGTCATTCCGAGTAGTAAATTTCAAATTACAATTGATATTCTGATATTTTGGTGATACAATAGCATTGCAACACTAATAAATCATAAAATTATCTTTCAAGGAGTTATAACGAACTTTTTGTTTGGGAAAAATGGACATCATAGGTAGTGATGCCAGTTCCGACGTTTTTCCCGAACTTGAAGGATACGTTTTGTTAGTGTTGCGACTATGGGACGGTATGCTACGGCGCCGTTCCAAAGGAGCGGCGTTTTTTATGACTGGTAGTTGAAAGTTTTTAATATTTCAAATTGCAATTGATATTTTGATTTTTAGGTGATACAATAGCATTGCGACGACAATAGCATAAGATCTTGTTATTTGATATCCGATTTTTCTTTTGGATATAGCAGCATACTATATTCGTCCCCAGGCGAATATATAGGTAGTAATACCTGTTCTAAGCCTGGGTTCGGAGAAAACAAGGTCTATTGGCGTCGCAACCATGGAACGGTATTCTACAACGCCGTTCCAAAGGAGCGGCGTTTTTATGATCGAACAAGACAAAATTTGCTCGTGTTTCGGGCACAAACAGGTTGATATCACAGACAAGTTGCGCGCTAATGTCGCGGAGGCGATAGATAGTGCGATAAATGAAGGAGTGCGTACATTTCTCTTCGGCGGGTTGAGCGATTTCGACGACCTGGTGTACGACATAGTGTCGGAGAAGAAAAAGGCGCAGCCCGATTTGAATATCAAGCGGGTATTTTGTTTTCCGCTCGACCACGACCTGCATAAGCCGCCGCATTGGTACGAAAAAAAAGAATACGAGGCGCTTGATTGTCCCGCAAAGAGCTTTGAGTATTGGTATACTTCGTTGTACTATCGCAACTGCGCTATGATAGACATGAGCGACGTTGTGCTTTTCTACGCCGAACAGCGCGAGAACAGCGGCGCTTGCAAAGCTCTTGCGTATGCGCACAAAAAGCATAAAAGCATTGTCAACTTTGCGGAGCGATAAGCTCGGACAGAGGTTGCGTTTATTCGCTCGGACAAGGGGATTCCTCGACGCTTTACCCCAAAAAATCACTTCGTAATTATTTTGGCGACCCCGTATGCTCGGAATGACATTATAAATATTCTGTCATGTTGAGCGAAGTCGAAACATCCCCAGGTTTAAGTAAAAAACCTCGGACAATACGAGACATTTATATCAAGCTCCCACGCAGGAGTTTTACCTTACACACAATCCAAAAACGCGCGAACTAGTGACAAAAGTCACGACGTTCGCGCGTTTTTAGCTTGGGATTGCAAAGGGCAAAGCGCCCTTTGCCGGGGTGCGGGGCAGCGCCCCGCATGGGGAGTGCAGGGGGTGAAACCCCTTGCCGAGGCGTGGGCGAGGAGCCCACATGCAAACAATAAACCTGCGCGGGACATAAAACTACATTTTTTTGGCGCTGCCGTCGTTGATGAGAAATTTTGTGGCGGGATAGGGCAAATCGAACTCGGTACAGGTGAGGAAGGTCTGAAATCCGCGAGTCATTTTGAGGAGGAGGTTTTGGCGGTTTTCGTCCAGCTCGCTCAGTACGTCGTCGAGCAAAAGCACGGGAGACTCGCCTATGCCGTCGCGGTAGATGAGCACTTCGCCGAGTTTCATTGCGAGGGCGATAGTGCGCTGCTGTCCCTGCGAGGCGAACTTGCGGCTGTCCTTGCCGTCGAGCTCTATCTTGATATCGTCGCGGTGAGGTCCGACAGTGCTGAAACCCAGTTCTTTATCTTTGCTCCTTGCCGCTTTTATAGCCCCAAGTAGCAATTTTTCAATATCTTCGCCCTGCGCGGCGTCGCTCATGCCGCTTTCATAGGACAGTTTGAGCTGTTCTTTTTGCCCGCTTATCGCGCTGTGAAATTTGCCCGCGGCGTCGTTTAGGGTGGCGATGTACTCCACTCGGCGCTTTATGATGAGCGCGCCCTCTCTCGCGAGCCCCGCGTCCCAGACGTCAAGCATGTCGTCTATATTCGCGCTCCCGCGATAGTCTTTGAGCAGGTTATTTTTCTGTTTCAGGGTTTTATTATAGCGTTGCAGTGCGATAAAGTAGCTTTTCTGCTGTTGTGAGAGTCCTACGTCCAAAAATCTGCGGCGCTCGGCGGGGGATTCCTTGACGAGTTTCATCTCGTCGGGAGAGAAGAAAACGACGCCCAAGACGCCCAAAAGTTCTCCCGCGCGGTTTATGGGCAAGCCATCCACGGCGACCTTTTTGTGCCCCTGCGCGTCTATGTTCAGATATATGGTATGTCTTGCAAATTTTCGCTCCACGACAAGCTTGACCGTAGCGCTCTTTTCGCCTATCTTCACAAGCTCCTTATCCTTCGTCGTGCGAGGGCTTTTGAAGATGGAGCAGAGGTATATGCTCTCGAGGAGATTTGTCTTTCCGCTCGCGTTTTTGCCGTACAAGACATTCAATCCGTCTTCAAACGAGACGGACGCGGACGCATAGTTGCGGAAGTTTGAAAGCTCCAAAGAAGATATCCTCATACACAACAAGTATAACCCGCCGCCGTTTTTTTTTCAACATATTGTGTTTAGATTTCTTTTTTTGTTTTTTGCTTGCTATTTTTGCCGTTTTTGATATAATCAAAAGCATGTTAGACCTCAACTTGTTTTGGGCGGATGCCAAAGATCAACTTTCCATATCCATGAACGCGATAAGCTATGAGGTGTGGATCGACAAGCTCGAACCAGTGTGCGTCGTTGGCGGCAAAACACTGGTCCTTCTCACCATATCCGAAACATCCAAACGCACCATAGATATGCGTCACCTTGACAAGATACGCGAGGTCGTCTCGTCAATAAATTCGTCCATTACGGACGTAGTCATCACCACTCCCGACAAAAAGGACGAGTTTTTGAAAAACCAAAGCATTTTCATTGAGGACGAGGGTTTCATCGGCACTTCCGTAGATGTGAACAGGGTAAGGCGGAAAAACCCATTTCTCCCAAAATACACTTTCGAGACTTTCATAGAGGGCAAGTCCAACGCCTACGCGCTCGCCGCGGCAAAGACAGTCGCTGAGGAGCCGGGAAATCAATACAATCCTCTCTTCATATACTCGGGCGTAGGGCTTGGCAAGACCCACCTTTTGCACGCGATAGGCAATTACGTCTACAAAAATAACCCCGAAAAGACGGTGCTCTATGTCAGCGCGGATACTCTTATCACGGAGTTTTTGTCCATAATGCACCCAAAGTCCCGCGACGACGCTACAAAGCTGCGTGAAAAATACAACAGTTGCGACATTCTCATGGTTGACGATATACAATCCCTCATCAACAAAGAGGCGACGCAGGAGCTCTTCTTCAACGTTTTCAACGACCTCTACCACAGGAGCAAACAGATAATCCTCACGTCCGATCGCGCGCCCAAGGACCTCACAACTCTCGAGGAGAGACTGCGTACGCGTTTCAGTTGGGGTTTGACTGTGGATATACAGATCCCCGACACCGAGACAAGGGTCGCAATTTTAAAGGATAAGGCGGCGCAGGCAAAATTCGCGCTCTCGGATGAAGTCGCGGAGTTTATCGCGGAAAGCTCCACCACAAATATACGCGAAATGGAAGGGCTGCTCAACAAAATAGTCTTTTTCAGCTCCCTGGCAAACAGGGTCATCGACACAAAGGAGCTCGCCTACGAGGCGCTAAGCGATTTTATAGAGGACAAAAAGGAGTCCATCGACGCAAGCGACATCGTAAACGCCGTCTGTAAATATTTCAACCTCACCCCCGCCGAGATAGTCTCTTCTCGCCGCACCAAAAACATTGTGGAGCCGAGAATGATCGCTATTTATCTCATTACTGAGCTACTTCCCATGCCACTCGCGCAAATAGGGGAGATGTTCGGCGGCAAGGACCACACCACCATAATCCACGCCCGCGACAAAATAAGCGAGGAGATTTCGACAAATCCACGTATAAAGATCGCCGTCGCCGACCTCAAAAATATGCTGCTTAATAGGTGACGCGGGGGTTCCCTTTTTATGTTTATAGGTGGGGCGCTGCCTCACACGCCCCAGGTGGGGCTACGCGCCCACACCCGCTTGCATTTGCTCAGGGCTTGGCACCATTACGGAGTAAGGTTCCTAAAAGCCCACTGCAAGCTGTTGCGTTACTTCGCTTACTTACCCCACAAAATCACTGCTTAATTTCGTGGGGACCCCGATCAAATACCCCATAAAATTCGCTACGCTCATAATTTCACCCAAAAACTCGCTTTGCAAGTTTTTGGGGCCCGAATGGGGACCCCGATGTCGCTCGGACAAACATTTTGCGCGTTTTTGATTGTGTGTATGGTATTAACTCCTGCGTGAGAGCTTAATATTGGCGTGCTCTTTGTATGAGGGTTTTACTATAAAACCGGGGGATTCCTCACTTTACCCCACAAAAACATTTCATATTTTTGAGGGGCCCCCGTATCGCTCGGAATAACATCTAATATTCCTGTCATCTTGAGCGAAGTCGAAACATTCCCCTGTCCGAGCTTAAGGCTCCTCTGTCCGAGAGTGCCTATTAGCGGACGGACGTATTGTCCGAGCGCTCTTATTCGTGATAGTAAGGAAAATTTTTGATTTTTTTTCTTATGGGCGACGGTTTTATAAAAATATTCGTCTAAAATATTTTTGATTTGTTTAATTATACTAGTTATGATATCATACTAAAGAAGAGAGGTTGCATTATGAAAAAGGCGACAAACAAAATTGGTCTGACTTTTTTTTGTCTTGCTTCTTGTTTATTTTTGCTTATTTTCTGTTTTATTGCCGCGGCTAACAAACCAACCTCGTTTGTTTACTCTCAAAGTGAATGCGGCGGCAAAGAATATGATATACTCAAAGCGGCCGTAGGCGCCGATCTTTGTGAAAATTATATATGCATCAACACAACGAACACCGTATTCGGGAAAATTATGCGATTTCAGCAAACAAACAATGGCAAGGCTGTCGAAGGGGCGCAGATAACTGTCACTGTAGATACAAATGACGACGTTTTATCATGGGACGGCCGATATATAGATATCCCGCGCTTTAAAGCGCCTGCCGTGACAGTGGATAAAGCTATAGAAATTGTACACTGCAAAGAAAATTGCGACATCTTGTCTGTCCAAGATGTATATTTTTACAACGGTGCAAACGTTTTCGACGTTTACAAGCTGTCAACTTTAAATTTAAAAACCTACTATGTATGCAAACATACAGGCGAGATAGTTTATTCATCAATATCTTCCTCTGTTGTCAAAACAAACGAGGACGCGTTTGGAAAAGATATTGATATAGACGTCGCTGCTGAAAACGGTAAATTTTTCCTCAAAGACGAGGATAGAAAAATTTACATAAGCGACGCAAAAGGAGAGGATTATAAAAATTATTACACACTTCCTGAGTCGCTTTTTTCAAAGAATATCTACACTTCAGGCACGGGCGAAGATTTTGCTCCGCTCGCCGTCACTGTATTTGATAATCTCATAAAGACTTATGATTTTTATACCGATGAGAAAAATACGGGCTCGTCACGTTTTGGTATAACGGACGCAAACGACAATGCCGACCCAAACGACGACTATAAGCTGTATGTTTTTTTGAATTTCGCAAGCAACGATCCCTATTCGGACGCAAACAACAACGCCTTTTTCACTTATGTAAACTCAAAATTCGGCTACATATGCATAGGCAACGGCACTCAATCTGAAGTGGGCGGGCTATATCAGCAAGGCAAGGCTATGGACGTTCTAGCGCACGAATACCAACACGGCGTCACAAACGAGACAGCCGGTTTGCAATATACAGGAGAATCGGGCGCGCTCGACGAGGCGTTTTCTGATATATTCGGCTCTCTGATAGAAGGCAATGACCCATCCGATCTTAACTCCTCATTTTGGACAATAGGCGAAAACGGCGTACACAATCCCTTTGGAGCCTCAAATCTCGCCATACGCTCTTTAAAAGGCGGGACAAACAAGCAAAAATACAAAATGAGCGAAAAATTCACTTGCACTGACATCGCACATACAAAATTCGGACGGCATGACAATTCTTGCGATAATAACGGAGTACACATTAATAGTACTATCATTTCGCATATTCAATATGAGTTGAGCTCGCTTGAGCCTCAATTTTTCACAAAAGAGAGGATAGGCACGCTTTGGTTTACTACGCTTTTAAAACTTGCGCCTACTTCAAATTTTATTGATTTTGCAAACGCGTTTGTAAATTCCGCGATTGAGCTCGGCTATAAAAAGGATATACTTACCAGCGTCTCGCTCGCGCTCTCAAACGCAGGTATCTATCCCGACGCATACTACACAGTCACATTTGTAAACGCCGAAGATGATTCTATTATTGAATATGAATATATTACAAAAATAAAAAATTATTTGGATTATGAAAGTATAAAACATATAATCGAAAGAGATATTGTAACGCCAAATTTTACCTACAAATTCAACAAACTGCAAAAGGATAAAGATGGCGCTGATTTTGATATAACTATATTTTCATCTATAACCGAAGATCTCACGATTTACGTGGATTATAATATCTATTGCACGGCAACATTTCTTGATATCGAAGGTCAACTTTTATCATCGGAAGAGTATGTTTACGGATCCCAAATAATACCTTATGATTATACCTCTCTCAATGAGGCTAAATATAATTTTTACGGTTGGCATGAGTATGGAAAAGATGATGATTCTCTTTTTAATTTCAAAAATACCACTATAACTCAAAATATAATATTCATTCCGCTCACGTCTATAAAAAAATACACGGTATGTTTGTACACTCAAACCGACGATGGCTCAGCTCTCATAACAAAAATGATATTAAACTACGGCGAAACAGTACATCTTCCCGACAATACTACGGTAAACGCAAAGCATGACGGTTTTATACTTGAAGGCTGGTATTTCGACTCGCAATTCACAAATAGAGCCGACGACCTGTCTGTCACGCAAGATATCAACCTTTACGCAAAATGGATTAGGGACGACGCCTACTTCGAGAGCCGCATAAATTTCATAATTTTAGTGTGCTTACTCATCTCTTTCTTAATATTTATCCCTATAATCTTATTCATCACAAAACGCCGCAAAAGATATTGATTTGATTATTTGATTATTTGATAAATTTATAAAATATTCTTTTCATCTTCTAATTATGGGATTTCTCGACTGCGCTCAAAATGACATTAAAAGAACGCTCGGACAAGGTTTTTGTATATGTCAGGTCCCCCACCACCGCCTATACGGCGTAGCCTCCCCCCTATCCTTCACCCCACTAAATCACTGCGTAATTTCGTGGGGACCCCGAGAAAGGTCGGACAGAGGTAGCGTTAATCACTCAGACAAAGCGTCCGTCAATATCAAGCTCTCACGCTGGAGTTAGTACCATACACACTATCAAAAAAGCGCGAATGTCGGCGATGAAAAAGCCACATTCGCGCTTTTTAGCTTGGGGTGCAGGGGACGAAGTCCCTTGCCGGAGTGTGGGGCAGCGCCCCACCTGGGACGTGCGGGGCGAGGAGCCCACATAGGGGCGTGTGGGGCTACGCCCCACTTTATATTATCCAATAACTCTCAACGGTAAGATCAGATAGAGCCAGAGGTTGGATTCGCCTTTGATGATGCCGGGGGCGGTGGAGGAAGTGAAATTGAGTGTGATAAACGGCTCGTCTATGGCATGCATACAGTCGATTATATATTTTGCATTAAATCCTATTGTGAGGTCTTTTCCTTTAAGACCTATGGAGAGTTTCTCATTTATTTCTCCGTCCTCGCTGTGCGCGCTGAGTGAGAGGTTTTCCTCTTTGATGTCCATTTTGACATAGGAGCGTTTGTCGAGACGGTTTATGAGGGAAACGCGGTCGATGGAGTTTTCAAATATTTTCTTATCAACGGTGACCTCTGTGGTAAACGAGACGGGGATTATCTTCTCATAGTTTATATACTCCTCGCTGATGAGGCGGGACACGAGCTTTGTATGGAAGAGGTCCACCATGATGTAGTTTTTGTCAACATAGACCGTTATCGCGTCCTCGCCGTCGTCGATGAGACGGGCAAGCTCGTTCATACTCTTGGAAGGTACTACTATTTTGTCTACTATGCCGTTGTTTTTGATGACCGCTCTTGTCAATGCGAGTCGGTATCCGTCGGAAGCGACAGCCTCTACTTCGTTTTCTTTGATATTGAGGCAGACTCCGCGCAAAGTTGGACGCGCCTCATCCACGGACACATTGAATATGACCTTATTTATTATTGTCTTGAGCTCCTTTTTGAGGATAACGAAAGAATTTTCGGTGTTTACTTCCTTGAAAATAGGATACTCGTCCACGGGGAGAGTCTTTATTTGCAATTCGCTCTCGAGATATTTTATGACGAGTTTTGATGAAGAAGTGCCGTCAAGCTCTACTTCTTCCTCCTCTATCTTCTTTGCGTAATCCGCAAAGAGTTTGCCTGGAATGACGATCTCACCATCAATCAAAACTTTTGCGTTTATCTTCTTTTCGATAGCAAGTTCGAGATCGGTGGCGAAGAGTGTGAGGGTCTCGCCCTCGGCTGTTATCTTCACGCCTTCGAGTATGGGATTAGTCCTTTTTTGAGGCAAAGCCTTTACGACTTTAGAGAGCGCGTCGCTCAATTCATTACCTTGACATACAACTTTCATATTCGACCTTTCCTGATATCTATTTATTTTTTATCTTTGATAATGATAACATAAATATACGATGTTGACAAGTGGATTTTTAAACCAAAACAACAATACTTTGTTGTGAAAAAAAATAAAAATCAGAAGATATTGTGTTTTTAATAAAAATAAAACTGTGGACAAAACCTTAAACTTATTCACAATAAACAAACATAATAAAAATTTATCAACACTAGATCGGAAGAGAGGAGAAAGAGAAGGGAAGAGAGAAGATATATGAGATAAAAACGCTTATTAGAAACATCAATAAGAAAACAGAGATGTTATGTTTTGTGCGTTTTGCATCCTTAAAAAGATAAACGAATGCGACGCCGGCGTTCATACACAATCCTCCGAGAGTAGCGCCGAATCCAAGACCACCCATAATATAAAGTTCGCTTAAAACTATAGAGGATACGCAATTTGGGATAGAGCCTATTAATACGGCAAAGAGAGGAGCTATATATTTATTTGCGGTCAGAAAAGTTATAAGCCTTTGCTCGCCGATATAGTAGAGAATAATGCCGAAAATTATATTTATAATAAAAACATAGACAAAAATTTCAAGTGAGTGAAGTAGTGGCTTTACCAAAAAACGTTTGATATTTGCGCGTTTTTGCTCAATTTTCAACGCTTTTTGATGTTGTTTGAAGAGTATGCCTTTGCCAAAAGTGTCATGTTCACAGTGATCCGACGTGCAGTGTGAGTGGAGATGAGGGCAGTCGCTTTCAATACACTCCTCGCAATTACAATTGTTTTGCGCGCCGTGCGAGCATTTTTCAACAAGCTGCGTCCCCTCGTACTCCATGAGAGTTATCTTGTATTCATCCTCACAATGAGAGAGGTGATGTTGCACTGATATAGCGCCTTTTTTATAAATAAAGTCGATCAGATAGCCGAATGTCAATCCCAGCGCGAATTTTGCCGCAAGTATAGGCAGTATATGCAGCGCCATTTTGGGATAGGACAAAAATACAGGCAAAGCCTCGTCTGATGTGGCAATGTATACGCCGATGAGTGTGCCTAGTGTTATATGTCGTTTATGATAAAGGTCTGTCGCGACGACTGAAAATCCGCATTGAGGCAGCATGGATATTGAAACGCCGATAAGCGGCGCAAATTTTCCTTTAAGGCGCACCTTGTTTGAAAGTTTAGGCTCGATAAGAGCGATGACGTATGTGAAAACAGCCACCACTAAAAGCAGCTTGAGACTGTCTATCAACGCGTCAAGAAAAACTTCTGCCATATCGCGCTTATTATTATACAAACGACAAAAAAAATCAAACAAAATAAAGACAAACAAGTCTTATTTATTTTAAAATCTCTCAATTTTAAAGAAAAAAAGCTAAAATGAAAAGAAATAAAAGAAAAAAGTTTACTTATCGAAAGTTTAATTTTTCATGCGATTTTGTTTTTATACTCCGTACCCCACACGGACATAGCGTCGAGGATACTTTTTAAAGACGATCCGAGAGGAGTCAGCGAATATTCGACTCGTGGCGGCACTTCCGCGTACACTTTTCTCAAAATAAGACCGTCCTCTTCGAGCGCGCGCAGGTCGTCCGTCAGCACTTTTTTGCTTATAGCCGGGATAGTTTTTAAAAAATCCGTAAACCGCTGCGTTCCATTATAAATCAAGTTGCGAATTATCAAAAGTTTCCACTTGTTTCCAATGAGCTGTACCGTAGTCGCAACGGGGCATTCCGGCAATTCCTCTCTCGTCAGCATAACAATATCCTACCTTTTTGCAAGTTTGGATAATTATGCCATAATCACACCCTATTGTCAATAGTTTATTTTTAAAACAAAGTATATTTTTTGTTATCGGATAATAGATTTGTAACCATCGTGCAATTTGTTTTTTCAGTGATATAATAAAAGCAAGATCGTCAAGGTCAAAAATTTTTAAAAGAGGTGTATTATGAGCAATTTCAGCAAGGTCAGCATACAAAACGAGGCGCGCACAGAGCTGCATGACGCACTCGGACTCACAGGCGCAGAGGTCAGCGTCAACATACTGCCAAAGGGCGCGAGCGTTCCTTTCGTGCATGCGCACAAGCAAAATGAGGAGATATACGGCGTCCTGGAGGGTGAGGGAACCGCGTATATAGACGGCGAGACTATAAAACTCACCGCGGGCGATTGGCTCAGAGTAGCCCCCGCCGCCAAGCGCAGATTCTCCGCCTCCGAGACAAGCGGCATCAAATATATCTGCATACAGGTGAAGGCAAATTCTCTCGAGCAGTACACCGCCGCCGACGCGACAATAGAGTGATAAATAAATAAGACACGGCGGAAGTGTATATTGTCAACATTTCCGCCGTAATTTTATCATTGGCATTTCCCAAAATGACACTGGAAGAAAAACGAAAATATCTCATAAAATATATGCTTGCCGAGCGGGGCGAGTATATGTATATCCCGTGTGATGACGACGGGCAAAAAGCGCTCCTCCGCGCTCTTTTCAACGTGCGCATGCCAAAAGGCGCGAGCGAAGAGTTTTTGTGTGTGCAGGACGAGTATTTGAAAGAAGAAATAAGACTAAAAGGAATAACGGATATTGCCGACCTTTCGCCCATTCGGCCCGATATTTATCTTTGGCAAGGCGACATCACGACGCTCAAATGCGACGGAATAGTCAACGCCGCAAATTCTCAAATGCTTGGCTGTTTTTACCCAAACCACGGCTGTATCGACAACGCCATTCACACGTTTGCTGGCGTTCGGCTCAGGCAGGAGTGCGCGGAAATTATGAAAGCGCAGGGGCACGACGAACCTACGGGCGGGGCGAAAATTACAAACGCCTACAACTTGCCGTGTAAATACGTGCTGCACACAGTCGGTCCCATTGTATATGGAAAACTTACCGCCGAACACGAGCGACTGCTTGAAAGCTGTTACCGCTCCTGCCTGGCGCTTGCAGACAAAAACAAACTAGAAAGCCTAGCGTTTTGCTGTATTTCTACGGGCGAATTTCATTTTCCGAACGAGCGCGCCGCCGAGATAGCGATAAATACCGTATTTGAATATAAAAAACAGGCGGGAAGCAATATCAAAGTCATTTTCAACGTATTCAAGGAGCAAGATTATGAGATTTACGCAAGATATCTCGGCGCAAATATATAAGCTGAAAGAGGCTTTGACAAACGCGGACGCGGTCGTCATAGGCGCGGGAGCGGGACTGTCTACTGCGGCGGGTTTTGAATATTCGGGCGAACGCTTTGAAAAATATTTCTCCGATTTTGGGGAGAAATACGGCTTTCACGATATGTATGCCGGCGGGTTTTATCCATACAAAACACCCGAGGAGTTTTGGGCGTATTGGTCGAGATATATTTTTGTCAACCGCTATATGGACCCTCCAAAAAACGTCTATCAAAAACTCCTCGATCTTGTGAAAACGAAGGACTATTTTGTCATCACCACCAACGTCGATCACTGTTTTCAGAAGGCAGGTTTTGACAAGGAGAGCCTCTTTTACACGCAGGGCGATTATGGGCTATTCCAATGCTCTGTGCCATGTCACAACAAAACGTATGACAATGAAGAGGCCATCCGCCGCATGGTGAGCGAACAAAAAGATATGCGCGTCCCGTCCGAACTTATTCCCCGCTGTCCCGTGTGCGGCAAGCCGATGACGATGAATTTGCGCTCTGACGATAAATTTGTTGAGGACGACGGCTGGTATGCCGCATGTGAACGCTATGAACGGTTTATAAACACAAAATCGCAAGATAAAGTGCTGTTTCTGGAATTAGGCGTTGGATACAATACGCCGGGTATAATCAAATATCCATTCATGCGCATGACCGCGCAAAATAAAAACGCGACATATGTTTGCATAAACCGCGGCAAAGCAATTTGTCCAAAACAGATATCCGATCGGGCTATCGCCATAAACGCGGATATATGCGACGTATTATTTGCTCTTATTTAAATTGTTGATTATCCACAAAAATGAAGGGTTATTCAAAAAGAACGACGTAGTGGGTGTATACTCCGTAGGAAAGCGAGTCGGGATCCTCCTCGGACGTTGGGACTTCAATCCCCATATCTCCTCTCGCCCAACTCGCGACGCGGTCATCGCTGAGTCCGAAGCGGGCGCGCTGTGACGGATCCTTTTTGGCGGCATACAACACATAATGCCCGAGCTCATGAAAAACCACTTGAATGAGGCGGTTGAAATTTGGGACGACCTCACTGCGTATCACCAAATCCCCGCCATTCAGCGCGGTGCCGTCTACGACGGAGCCGTTAAGGCGGTAGTTTGCTACGAGGCGAAACGGCGGCGCACACGGGAGAAAGAGTTGTTCAGAGCATACGTTGATGAGGGTGCGTATACGCGACTCACGCTCCGAGGGCGACAGTTCGCTCCACTCGTCCAGTCCCAAACGAAGCAAAATGAGATCCGTGAGCATAACGCAGCGCATCTCGATGTCGGCATAGCCGCCCAAGACGTTATATTTGCAAATACGCTCCAAAATGCGTCTGTTTGTCACGTCCCATATGGCGCCTTTGTCTTTCAGCCGTGCCGCCTTGTGCCACCACGACAGCACGACAGGCAAAAATGCGTCTCCGCCACGATTATAGAGGTGCCGACCCAATTCGCACATGGCATACGGGTCTCCCTTCATCGCGCCCTGCTGCAAGAGCATAAATATAGAGGCGTCTTGCGCGCAAAATCCGTCTTGATCCTGCATGTAGCGGGCAAGCGTCCAGTTGTCCCGCGTACTTTGGGTGTGGTCTTCAAACTTTTTCAGAAAAGGCAGCTTGGATTTTTTAAAAATAATTTTCATACTGACTCCTATGTTTTCGCCCTGCGGGGAGCAGCGATATTTAGGCTTTGTGCTTTTTAAAAAAACGCTTTTATCATCAGAGAGCACTTTGGGGTGTGTTTTAAAAATTTTTCCCACAAGGGTTGTACATACTGATATTCTACCACATTTTCCCGACGTGTCAACGCATATATTATCTTCCAAAACAAAAAAGAAAAAGGGGAAGGGGGAAAGGTTTTGCTCCAAAAATCACTTCGTAAATATTTTGGGGACCCCGTATGCCGGGGCGGGCAAGACATTCACTGGATGTCTTGCTATTCCGCCCGTTCGAGTCCCCCACAAGCGCTTAAAAAAACATATCGCCACGAGATGTGGCGATAAGAAAATAAGTTAGCCTGTTTCGGGACTCGCTCCTTTTTTGCCCCATAAAATTCGTTCCACGGGTTTTGCACTTTTACTTAGTGGCGCATTGTCACTCATTATTATGGGGGCCCCGATGTCTCTCGGACAAGCGGTAGTATTTATAATGATGCGTGAGGATAACACGCGTCACGCACAGCTATTCGTTTACTGCGCTATCACGCCGGGGCGGGCAAGACATTCACTGGATGTCTTGCTATTCCGCCCGTTCGAGTCCCCCACAAGCGCTTAAAAAAACATATCGCCACGAGATGTGGCGATAAGAAAATAAGTTAGCCTGTTTCGGGACTCGCTCCGCTTGGCTTAAACGTAACGACTCGCACAGCGAGGGGAGTCCCTTCGGGATAACCCGTACTGCTTATCGTTGCCTTCGCTATCACGCCGGGGCGGGCAAGACATTCACTGGATGTCTTGCTATTCCGCCCGTTCGAGTCCCCCACAAGCGCTT
>CANPWB010000002.1 GCA_947581925.1 uncultured Clostridia bacterium | reverse complement strand
CAGACGCTTTGCGTCCCCGCCACGAACAGGCGGCAGGGCCGCAGAGCAAGCCACCAGCTCAGCTGGTGGTTCTGACTGTGAAATATGAAATTGTGCGGTCAGCTAATATTGTGCCTGCAATCTTTATCGCTTAAAAAATTTCTTCGGGTGTTGCAGAGCTCATCGGTGAGAATTGCCAATACAAATATTTCAGAGAGGTCGTAAAAGGATACGGAAAATTTTAAAAATTTTGGCGGGGAAAGGGAAAATTTTAATATTCACACACATATTAAACTATGCGTAAAACACGAGTTTTACGCATAGAAAATGGTAAAAACAGCAATAAACAGTAGGGATAGCATTAAATTGATTTTCATACATGTGTTCATTTGATTTTTATTTAATTAGAGATTGCTTATAATTTTTTAATGGATTTTTATTAATAGGTATTGGACGGTCACAATACTTAGAATCATATTTGGATTCATTTTTATACTGATGCGACCGATTGTTTATATTGTTAAGATCGTCGGGATTTATCTCGATCAATTTATTTCGTTGATTATGAGTTTTGCAACTGTGGCGGCTTACAGTTTGAGCGTCGTGAGCGTATGTTCGAGAGCGATCTCGGCGTGTTCGAAGGTCAAACCGCCTTGCAGATACACCATATACGGAGGTTTGAGCGGTCCGTCGGCGCTTAGCTCTATGGACGAGCCTTGCACGAACGCGCCTGCCGCCATAATGACTTGATCCTGATATCCCGGCATATCCCAAGGCATCGGCTTAACATTGCTGTCGATCGGCGAACACTCCTGTATGGCGCCGCAGAAGTCAATAAGCCGCTCGGCGCTGTCGAGTTTGACGCTTGTCACGATGTCATACGGGTTCATATTGCCGCGCGGAAGCGTCTCGAAACCGAGTTTTTCATAGGTTTTTGCGAATAAAAGGCAGCTTTTCAGTGCATTTTTTGTGACGGACGGCGCCAAAAACAGCCCTTGATAATATGGCAGATATCCATACGCATACGAGCCTTCCTCCATGCCGAGTGACGGCGCGGTCAAGCGGTATGCAGCGAGCTGAACAAGGTCGGCTTTGCCCGCTATGTAGCCGCCCGTAGGAGCCATTCCGCCCCCGATATTCTTGATAAGCGAGCCCGCCATGAGATCCGCGCCGACTTCTGTGGGCTCCGTTTCCTGCACGAATTCGCCATAGCAGTTGTCAATGAGCACAAGCGTGTCGGGACTGAGCGACTTAACCAATTTGATGAGCTCCGCGATTTGATCCACGGAAATCGCCTGTCTTAGGCTGTATCCGCGGCTGCGAGCGGCAAAAATTGCCTTGACTTTGCGAGTCGTCAGAAGTTTTGATATGGCGTCAAAATCGAAAATCGGAGTGAGATCGTCGGCGATTTTAAGCTCCACGCAGTCGAAATCCACTCCAAAATCCTTGAGAGAGCCTTTGCCTTCCGCAGAAATTACGTCCGTGAGCGTGTCATACGGTTTTCCCGAGACGCTCACGAGCAGGCCTCCCGGGCGCAAAACTCCGAACAACATGAGCGTAAGCGCGTGCGTGCCGGAGACTATCGCGGGAGATACTATCGCCGCCTCCGCGCCGAAAATGTCCGCATACAGCGCACATAAAGTATCCCTGCCTATGTCGTCATAGCCGTAGCCTGTCGTACCTACAAGATGGCGAGCCTGTACCCCGTGGCGTCTGAACGCGTCGAGCACTTTGCGCTGTCCTAGGAGCGCTATTTCGTCAAGCCTGTCAAACTGTTGCTTGAGCGCGGTCTTGCTTTCGTTGATGAGTTTGCGCGCGGATGTGATGTCCATATTGATAATCCTTTTATATTTATATCCTTATATTTATCATTTACGCATATGTTTTTGTGATTTGCGCGTTTCATTATTCAGATTTAAATATATATGCATAAAGTTTTAGATTTTATTGTATACAATATTTTCTGCATATTCAAGCGCGCCGTCGATATCGCTGACGTCGAACCATTTGATAAAATTATAGCGCTTGAACCAAGTGATCTGACGCTTGGCATAGTTGCGTGTGTGCTGTTTGATGAGTTGTTTTATCTCCTCCAAAGACCCACTGTTTGGCTGCTTTTTGCCGTCTACAATGTCGAATTGCAGCTGCTTGAACTCCTTGTAGCCTATCGCTTGCATGCTTTGATATTCAAAATTACCGACGCTTAAAACCTCGTCTGCAAGTCCCATCTCGAACATTTTGTCTACGCGCTCATTTATGCGTTTATACAGCAATTCTCTGTCGCAAGTCAAACCTATCATCGTGACATCTTGAGGCGTTTTATACATTTTATCGCCGCTTTTTGACATCGGTTTGCCCGTTGAGAGCACTATCTCGAGCGCGCGAATAACGCGTTTTACGTCGTTTACATTCAATCTGTTTGCGCTTTCCTCATCGAAAAACTCAAGCATATCGTGCAGCGCTTGCGCTCCGTTGAACGTGCAAAAATACGTCAAATAGTCGCGGAGTTCGTTATTTTTGAGCGTTCCAGCAAAGTTCATCGGATATATCAGCGCCTCGAAATACAGCCCCGTCCCGCCCACAACTATCGGGAGTTTGCCCGCGCTTATCGCACTTTCTATATCTTTTCGCGCAAGGCGCGCATACTCTGCGACAGAAAATTCGGCATCAACATCCACGACGTCTATCATCTTGTGCGGGACATCGCGCATGACATCCTTGGAAACTTTGGCGGTGCCTATGTCAAGACCTTTATATATCTGCATGCTGTCGGCGGATATAATTATGCCGTCAAGCTTCTTTGCAAGCTTAAGCGCGAGCTCGGATTTTCCTGTCGCCGTCGCTCCGACAATATATATAGGCTGTAAATTTTTGTCGCTCATATGGTTAAGTATTCTAATTTATTATATTTTTTAGAAAACTTTTACACAATTCGTTTAAAAAGTTTTTCTAAATCGGTTTTTGTCAAGGTTATTACTGCGGGTCTGCCGTGAGGGCACTTTTCGGGAAGTTGACCGTCCGCCGATGTGAGCGTGGCAAGCACGCGCTCTATTTGCTCTCTGCTTAGGCTCTCCCCTCCCTTTATCGCCGCTTTACACGCCGTTTGCGCAAGCTTTTCCCGCATCATATCCGCAAGCGAGACGCTTTCTACTATGTCCTCTGTAAGGATATTTGAGAAGAAGTCGCGCAAATTGAGGTGCGCAACCGGCTCCGGGACGCCATCTATGATGTAATTCGCGCCGCTCGACACTATGTCGAAACCTATCTCTTTAAGGGGCTCGAGAATAGTCTCCAAACGCTCCGTTTCATCGCCCGAAAGGTTGAGTGTGTACGGCACAAGCAGCGGTTGGGTGTACTCGGGCACCGTCTGCTCGCGTATTTTGTCGTAAAGTATGCGCTCATGCGCGGCGTGTTGGTCTATTATGTAGACGATATCGTCCCGCTCCACGACGAGATATGTCGCGAAGAGCTGCCCTATTATCTTGCCGTCGAAAGCCGGCTCCTCGTCATTGTCTCCATATTTTTCACTTCCGCCGTATTTTGGCGCGTCAAAGCCTTTATCTGCCGCTTTTTCGCCGCCTAACGCAGCGGAGTTCACGTCTTCAGAGCCATATTTTTGCGCGTCGTGAAAATAAGAAACGTCATATTCGTCATCGTCATATCCTGTCTCGCCGAAGTCGGAGGCATAGTTGTGCGAATGTGTGACGTTGTATGCCGGAATAGTACCCTCTCTGAATGTATGCCTTGGCGGAGTGGAAAAATAGCGGGAGTCTATTCTCGGCTGTATAACGTGCGGAGAGGCTTTTTTGCCTTGCTCCTCGACCTGCGCCTCGTCATTCGATGTCGGCGCGGCATTCGCGGGTACGTTGTGTACGACGTCATATACAGCGTGATACACCGCTCCGAATATGCCCTGCCTGTCCGCAAAACGCACTTCCGTCTTGGATGGGTGCACATTGACGTCCACTTGGTCGAAAGGCAAGAGAATGTTGAGCACAAACACGGGGAAATTGCGCTTCATAAGCAGGTCGCCGTACGCTTTTTCCGCGGCGGTCTGTACGGTCGCATCCTCGACTGCTCTGCCGTTGACTATGATCGTCTGATACGCGCGCGTAGCTTTGGAGTTTTCGGGCGCGGAAACATAACCCGTCACCCTTATGCCGTTTCTCTCACCGCTTACTTCGATGAGTCCGTCAGCTATTTTTGCCCCATACACCGCTGCTACGGCGTCGAAAAGCGTACCGCCGCTGTGGAAAAGCAGGCTCTCTCCGTCTGCGGTCAAAGATATGGATAGCTCGGGATTCGCGAGGACGAGCCTGCGCACCGTCTCCTCAATATATTTGAGCTCCAAAGAGGGCTTTTTGAGAAATTTCAAGCGCGCGGGCGTGTTGAAAAACAAGTTTTCAACGCAGATGACGGTGCCTACATTTGCGCTGGCCGCGCCCTCATATGTCACTTTGCCGCCGCTTAGCATGATCTTCGCGCCCATATCCGCGCCGCGCTGAGCGGAAGTCATAGTAACTTCGCTTACGGACGCTATAGACGCAAGCGCCTCGCCCCTAAAACCCAGCGTGGACAAGCTGTCAAGGTCTATGATTTTGCTTATCTTGCTCGTCGCATGCGGCAAGAACGCGGCGCGCATATCCTCTTTGGATATGCCTATGCCGTTGTCGCTGACCTCGATGAGGCGAGTGCCGCCCTCATGCACGGATATGTCTATGACCGTCGCGCCCGCGTCGATGGAGTTTTCCACGAGCTCCTTTACGACGGATGCGGGCCGCTCTACGACCTCTCCCGCGGCAAGCATATTGAATACGGATGCGTCAAGTACGTTTATCTTTCCCATAACTGTACGTCCTTAATAACTGAATAGTTGTCCGATATTTGTCGATATTTGTCGGTTTTATGCCGAGATAATGAACACATGTTCATTATCTTTTGTATTTTAATCCTCGTCAAGCTGCTTTTTGAGGTCTATGAGCACGGTCAAGGCTTGCAGAGGCGTCAAATTGTCGGGATTGATATCGCGAAGTTGTTTCACTATCCTGCTTTCCTCGCCGCCGTCGAAAAGGCTGACCTGCTCCGTCTTAGCGCTCCTGCCCGCGGATAGCAGCATCTCGTTGGTGTCGCGGTTCATGCTCTCCTCTTCGAGGCGCGCCATTATGCGCTTTGCATGCTCTATGACGGGCTTGATAACGCCTGCGAGCGAGGCTACTTCTATGCCGAAACTGCGCGACGCGCCGCCGCGCGCTATCTTGTGCAGGAAAACTATGCTTCCGCCCTGCTCAGCGACGAGCACTCGATAGTTTTTGACGCCTTCGAGATCCTCGAGCTCGGTGAGTTCATGGAAATGCGTGGCAAAGAGCGTCTTTGCTTGGAGGTTTTTGGTGATGTATTCGAGCACCGCCCATGCGATGGACAGCCCGTCGAATGTGGACGTCCCGCGCCCTATCTCGTCGAGAATGAGCAGACTCGAGGACGTGGCGTAGTTCAATATCGTCGCGACCTCTATCATTTCCACCATAAACGTGCTCTGCCCGCCGCTCAAGTCGTCGCTTGCGCCAATCCTTGTGAATATGCGGTCGGTGAGGGATATTTCGGCGCTCTTCGCGGGCACGAAACAGCCTATGTGCGCCATGAGCACTATGAGAGCGACTTGACGCATGTATGTGCTCTTGCCCGCCATATTGGGACCCGTGATTATCATTGTGCGGTTGTCGCCGCCGTCGAGCAGCGTATCGTTTGCTACATACGCGCCCTTTTGCAGAAGGGATTCGACGACGGGATGTCGCCCGTCCTCAATGCGTATAGCCTTGACTTTTGGCCCTATCTTCGGCTTGACGTAGCGCCCCGTGACGGATACCGTCGCAAAAGATTGAAGTGCGTCGAGAGCGCCCAGAGCCGCCGCGCTCTTTCTCATAGCGGGAAGTTCGTTGTACGCAAGCTGTTTTAGCTCCACAAAAAGTTTTTCCTCAAGTGCGAAAGCGTCCGCCTCGGACGAGAGTATCTTCTCCTCGAGCTGTTTGAGCTCGTCTGTGATGTATCTCTCGCCGTTTACAAGCGTCTGTTTGCGTTGATAGCGATACGGCACCTTGTCCACAAATGTCTTGGACACCTCGATATAATAGCCGAATACTTTGTTGAAACCCACTTTGAGCGTGCGTATGCCCGTCTCCTCTTTCTCGCGCTCCTCCAGCCTGTGCAGCCACTCGCCGGAGTGGAGCTGTATGGAGCGGATGCCGTCAAGCTCCTTATCGTAGCCATTGGCAATAAAGTTGCCGTTGCGGAAATTGTTGACCTTTTCCCTGTCGAGGGCGCTGAGCAGTACTTTTTTGAGCTTTTCGAGGGGAGATATGGACTTGTTTATATCCTTGAGAAGAGTAGACGTCGCCGATTTGAGCGCGTCCTTTACGGCTGGCAATGCCTCAAGCGTGTCGCCTATGGACAACAGATCCCGCGGGGTCGCCGAGCCGAATGCCAACCTCGCCGTAAGTCGCTCGAGGTCGTGGACGTTTTTCAAGGCGTCCCTCAATTTTTCGCGCATAATGTTGCCTGAGACGAGCTCCTCCACGGCGTCGAGGCGCCTGTTTATCCTGTCTGCGTCCTGTAGAGGCTGTTCTATGTACTTTTTGAGCGTCCTAGCGCCCATAGCCGTGCAAGTCTTGTCGAGCACGCTTATCAGCGAGCCCTGTCGCTTGCCGTCCCTCGCGCGCGAAGTGAGTTCCAGATTGCGGCGCGTGGCGGCGTCGAGCATCATAAAGGATTTGTCTCTGAGATAGGATATAGACGTGAGTTGCGAAAGCTCCCTCTTTTGCGTTTGAGAGAGATATTCGAGAAGTCCGCCCGCCGCGCATACGGCGTACGGCTTGTCCTCGCACTCGAACGGCGCAAGCGACGAAACGTTGAAAACGGAAAGTACCTTCTTCGTCGCCGCCTGCAAACCGTATGCAAAATCATGATAGCAATGCGCCTTGATTTCCGAAGTCTTGAAATATTGCAGCTCCTTATATTTGCCGACAAAGTCGCCGTTGCACACGACTTCGCTTGGCGTTATGCTGCAAAGAAGGTCGCTCAAGCGGTCAAGATAATTCTCGCCCTCGAACTCGTATACGTAAAACTCGCCAGTGGAAATATCCGCCCACGCTACGCCGAACGCGCCATCCTTTGTGTAGACGGACGCAAGATAGTTTGATGACTTCTCGTCGAGGATGTCCTCTTCCATGACGGTGCCGCTCGATACGACTCTAACGACGTCCCTGTCCACCATGCCCCTCGTCGTCTTGGGGTCTGAGAGCTGTTCGCATATCGCGACTCTGAAACCGGCCTCTATGAGTCGGCGGATGTAGTTGTCTACGGCATGGTACGGCACACCGCACATGGGAGCGCGCTCCTCCAGCCCGCAATCCCTGCCCGTGAGAGTAAGGTCGAGCACTTCGGACGCCGTCTTTGCGTCATCGAAAAACATTTCGTAAAAGTCGCCCAGCCTGAAAAAGAGCAGACAGTCGGGGTATTGCTCCTTGACCTCAAAATATCTCTTCATCATTGGAGAGAGTTTTTCTTTGTCAACTATCATTTTTCCTCCTTATTGCCAAACAGCGAGGCGGAGCGGGACGCCGTTATCCGCACGTCGAAAAATTTGCCTATGTCGGAAGGGTCGCCTCCAAAGGTTACAAGCCTACCGCTCTCTGTCCTGCCGCATATCATGCCCTCGTACTTGGGCGCGACGTCCTCCGCAAGCACCTCATAGACTCCGCCTGTATAGGCGTCGGAAAGCTCCTTGGTGATGCGGTTTTGCGCCTTGATGAGCCGCCCTATTCTCTCCTGCTTGACGGCGTAAGGAATCTGCTCCATCTTGGCGGCGGGAGTGCCCTTGCGAGGCGAATATATAAATGTGAATGCGTTTGAAAAGCGCACGCGCTCCACAATGTCCATTGTGTCGAGGAAGTCCTCCTCCGTCTCCGTGGGGAATCCTACCATGATGTCAGTCGTTATGCCAATATCAGGCATGCGGCAGCGCAGTCCCTCAATGAGAGACAGATATCTTGCCCTGTCATAGCGCCTGTTCATGTCGCGCAAGACCTTGTCGGAGCCGGACTGTATGGGCAGATGCAGGTTGGAGCATATCTTATCGGACGCCGCCATTTCGTCCATGACTGCCTCGGTGAGGTCCTTTGGGTGCGAAGTCATAAATCTGACGCGAAATTTGCCCTCTATCTTGTCTATTTCGTGCAAAAGTTTTGCGAAATTCGTGCCGTCCGAAAGATCGTTGCCGTAGGAATTGACGTTTTGCCCGAGCAGCGTTATCTCCTTGTAGCCGTCGTCTACGCAGCGTTTCACCTCGTCGAGGACTTTATCCATGCTCCTGGACAGCTCCCGCCCGCGCACATACGGCACTATGCAGTAACTGCAAAAGTTGTTGCAGCCGTAAATTATGTTTACCCAGGCGTTCGGAAAACTCGTGCGGAGAGTGGGCGTCGCCTCGTCTATCTCGAGGTAGTTTTCCGGGAGTCGGGTGTCCGCGCCGCGATAGCGCTTGTCGCTCTTCTTGCGCTTTGCCTCGCGCGAGGCGAGCACTTTTCCTATCTCTTCGGGGAGCGAGGAGATGTTGCGGGTGCCGAGGACTATGTCCACATACGGATACTTTTCCCTTATCGCTTGCGAGACGCCATCTTGTTGCGGCATACAGCCTACGACCGCGATGATAACATTCGGATCGCGCTTCTTTTCCGCCTTTGTCACTCCGATATTGCCGAGAGCGCGCCTCTCAGCGGTGTCGCGTATACAGCAGGTGTTGAATACTATGACGTCCGCATGCTCCCCCTCGGGACAGCAAATATATCCCATGCCTTCAAGAAGTCCCGCGAGCTTTTCCGACTCGTGGACATTCATCTGACAGCCGTATGTGTTGATCTTGTAGTAAAGTGGCATAACCCCTCGTGCGCACAGGTGCGCATATTATCATAGATTTATATTATACATAATTTTTTCGGATAACACAATAATAATTTTGATGAAAAAATTAAACGGTGCCTCAAACGAGGCAAAAAACTCTTCAAAAAAGTCTAAACGCAAAAAGATATTGATCGTTGCGCTCATAGTGCTCGTGCTGCTTCCCCTGCTCGCGCTCGCGGCAAGTATAGGGCTATACGCGGTTTGGGCAAGCGGACAGCATATAGACGAGAACCTGCTGCCCACCGCCTCCGCCCTGCCCACCGTGTACGACGCGGACGGCAACGTTATAAGCGAAAAAACAGACGCGTACGTTTACGCAAACGAGCTCTCAGACAATTTAAAACACGCGTTTATCGCCGTTGAGGACAAACGCTTTTACTCGCACAAGGGCTATGACATAGTGCGTATGGGCGGCGCGCTTGTGAAGAATATTCAAGCGGGCGGCATAAAGGAAGGCGCCTCGACGATAACTCAGCAACTTGTCAAAAACACCCACTTAACAAGCGAACGCTCAATAAAACGCAAGCTTAAAGAGGTCGCCCTAGCGCGGGACCTCGAGCGCAAGTACTCAAAGGACGACATTTTGAGCATGTATCTCTCCGTAATTTACTTCGGCAAGGGCGCTTACGGCGTAAAGAGCGCGGCGAGGACATTTTTCGGCAAGGACATATCAGAGCTTACTTTGGGAGAATGCGCGACGCTTGCGGGCATAGTCAAAAATCCCGCGGGCTATTCGCCCGTCGTACACCCCGAGGCGTCGAAAAAGCGCAGAGACACCGTGTTGTCGCTCATGCTCGAACAGGGCTATATCAGCGAAAATGAGTGCTCAAACGCAAAAACCGAGACTTTAGATACAGTAAAAGTCAAAAATAAAGAAAAGTCACAGTGCGCGCTGTATGTCGAGCTTGCAAAACGGCAAGCGGCGGATATGCTGGGGATCACTAGATATGCGCTTGACAACTCGGACGTCAAAATATATACGAACCTGCGTGCAGACGTACAAAACGCCTTGAGAGAAGAGGCTTCAAACACCTCAAATTTCGAGAGCGACAATATCTCGCATTGCTCCGTCGTCATTGACAGCAAGTCGGGCGCGGTACTCGGGCTGTACGGCTCGCAGTCGTACGACGTTTTGAGGCAGACGGGCTCTGTGCTCAAACCGCTTGCCGTATACGCTCCCGTGCTCGATATGCGCGCCGTCACGCTCGCTACGCCCATCGTGGACGAGAAAGTGGACTATGCGGGCTTCTCCCCCGAAAACTTCAACGGAGTCTATTACGGACAAACCACTGTCGAAGAGGCGATTAAAAAGTCTATGAACAGCGTAAGCGTCAAACTTTTGGACTATCTCGGCGTGGACAAGAGCGCCGATTATCTTGGCAAATTCGGCTTTAAAGTCGAGGATAAGGACAAAAATTATTCGCTTGCGCTCGGTTCCCTGTCGGCGTCGCCAGTAGATACGGCGGCGGCATACGGAGCCTTGGCACGCGGCGGAGAGGCTATCCCGCCCTGCTTCGTGCGCTACGTCGTATCGGACGGCAGAAAATATGAGTATGAACCGCCCTCCGGGCGCGTCATATCCCCCGCGGCGGCCACGCTCGTCGGAAGAGCGTTATTTGATACCGTGAAGGACGGCACAGCGCGTACTTTAAGCACGCTCCCCTTCGACGTCGCGGCTAAGACAGGTACAGCAGAGCGCTCGGACCTAAAAAACAGCGACGCGTGGCTTGCAAGTTACAATGACAACTTCACCGTAGCGGTATGGCACGGCAGCGACGACGGCATGACCGAAAGAGGCGGAGGCTACCCTACCATGCACGCGGCGGGCATATGGAAAAAACTTTATGAGTGCGCGGACGAAAGATTTACGCTCTCACTTGACGCGGACGTCGTGGCGATCGACATTGACGAATACTCCACTTCGATACAAAAAAAGGTGGTCGCCGCAAGCCAAAATACGCCGAAAAAGTACAGGCGCACTTGCTATTTCGATGTGAACAATCTGCCGAGCTCGGAATTTGGGCTGTTTGACAGCGCGCCGCCCTGCGAGCTATCCGTCAAAGTGCGCGAAGGACACGTCGAGGCGAGCTTTGACACTTCCTCTATATGCGACTATCGCCTGTACAGGACGGATATATTGGGAAGAGCGTTGATATTCGCGTCCGACGGTACTGGTGAAACAGTGAGCGTGCGAGACGTCCCTATGGGATTTGGAAACAGCGTGGAATATGAGCTTATCTGCACTCTGAAAGATAACGGCGAAATAAATTCTTCAAACAAAAAACGCGTGTTTTTCGAGCAGGGTACGGTCGATATAGGACTTAAATTTGCGGCTTGACTTTGCGCCGTACACTATACAGCGTCATTTTAGCATGTCGGGATCATTTTTTCAGCTCCAGATACGGCAATGCGGAAAATCCCGCCTTTTTGTATGCGGCGAGCGCGCTTGCATTGTCGGGTTCGAGCTCAAGGCGTTTAAGCCAGCCCTCATATTTTTCGTCTATAAATGAGAAAAATTCGCCCGCGTAGCCCCGCCCTCGCCGCTCGGGAATGAGATAGATGTCCTCTATCCATACGCAGGGCTTGCCGAATTCGGTGGAAAAGCTCTTTGCAAGCATCGCGTAGCCTATGAGCGCGCCGTTCTCTTCAAAAACATAGCCCTCCGCATAAGGGCTGTCCCCCGCGCACTCGGCGAGATCTGCCGAAAATATCTCCTCTGAGCCGTCCGTAGACACGGCAGGCGACGCGTAAAAGACGCGCATCATGCGCTTTACGGCGTCGAAATGTTCATATGTGAGCGGCAATATCCGCATATCTTTTGACATAAAATTATCCTCGCTTTGGAAAACAGGCGTCGACTTTTGCAAGCCGCCTCAATAAATGGTCACATTTTAGTAACTTTTAGTTTTAAAGCACTTCGATGTTCTTCATAGCCTCTTCAACGAGGGCGTCTATGTCGAGGGCTTGCTCCGCCTGCGCTACTTTCTCAAGACGAGGCTTTATAGCGGGATTTTTGGGCAAAAACACCGTGCAGCAATCCTCATACGGCTCTATCGATGTGTCGTAGGTGCCTATTTTCTTCGCGATGTCCATAGTCTCCTCTTTGTCGAAGGCTATGAGCGGCCTGAATATTGGCAGCCCCGCGCAGCTCTCCGTAGACGTCATGCTCTCCACTGTCTGCGACGCCACCTGCCCCAAACTCTCGCCCGTGACTATCGCTTTGCACTCCTGCGAGGCGGCGAGCTTTGTCGCGATACGCATCATGAACCGCCGCATTATCGTGATCATGTACTCCGCGGGACAGTGCTCGTGTATGGCGAGTTGGATGTTTGTGAATGGGACGACGTACAGTTTCATATGCGTCGTGTACGCCTCTACTATGTCGCGCAAACGCTTGACTTTTTGCTTGGCAAGCTCGGATGTGTACGGCGGAGACGCAAAGTGTACCGCGACAAGCTTCATGCCGCGCTTCGCCATCATGTACGCCGCGACGGGAGAGTCTATGCCGCCCGAGAGCAAAAGCATGCCCTTCGATGAGCAGCCAACGGGCAGCCCGCCCGCACACGGAATGACTTTGCTGAAAACGTAAGCGTCGCCCGTTTCGCGTATGTCTACCTCGAAATCATAGTCGAATTTTTTCAAATTTACCTTAAACGAGGTGTATTTGAGCACCGTCCCCGCAAGCTCCGCCGCTATCTCGTAGGACGGCATGCTGATACGCTTGTCCGCGCGCTTTACGGTCACGCGGAAAGTAGCGTTTTTGATGACGTTTTCCTCTTCTAGCTCCTCGGCAAGCGGCTTAAGGACTTCCTTTATAGCCGCAAAGTTGTGCTCCGCGTCGCTCGGCACTTTGACGGCGACGGACAGAGAATGTATACCGAACACCTTCGTCAGCCTGTCCACTATCTCCGCCTCGCGTATCTCGTCATAGTCCTCGACGCTGTAGCGCGCCTGCGAGCGGTTGAAGGAGTATTTGCCCTCACCGAGAAGTTTGTCCAGCGAATATTTGATGTTTTTGATGAGAAGGCTCTCAAAATAGCTTCGATTTTTGCCTTTGAGGAATATCTCCCCGTACCTTAAGATGATGACTCTCTTGCCCATATTGCCCCTTTTTAGGTGAAATTTTGTGTATTACCATTGTCACTGTCTGACCGTTCTTGAAAGATCTTTTACGTGCGCCGCGACGCGATCTACAACAAAGTCAACGTCACCTATGTCGTTTTCCTCCGCAAAACTGAAACGTATCACGCCATCGAGGTGACTTTCATCCAATCCGAACAGCTTTTTAAACCTGCTCTCATGGTGCGACGCGCATGCGGAGCCCGTCCCGACGAGTATGCCGTCCTCTTCGAGACAGTGTAGCAACACCTCTCCTCGCACATTTTCAAACGCCACGCTCAAAATGTTCGGAACAGAATTTTCAAGCGGCGTTATTATTGTTATATTTTGTAGTTGCTCTCGCAATTTTTTGACAAAGTATTCTCGATATTTGCATAATTTAGAATAGTTTTCGTCAAATTTTTCATATTCATTCTGTACAGCGGCGGAAAACGAAAGTATGAGCGGACTGCTTTCGGTGCCGCTGCGGAAACCCGATTCCTGCCCTCCACCCAAAAGCAAAGGCTTTATCTTTGCGCCGCGCTTGACATACAGCGCCCCTATGCCCTTCGGTCCGTGTATCTTGTGCGCCGTGACGGTATACGCGTCCACACCGAGAGAGGCGACGGACAGCGGAAGTTTCAAAAACGCCTGTACTCCGTCGCTATGAAATATCGCGTCGGGCGCGACTTTCTTTGTCGCCCTTACGAATTTTGCGATGTCGTTTATCGCGCCCGTCTCGTTTGATGCGTGCATTATACTGACAAGCGACACGTTTTCATTCAAAAGTTCCTTGAATTTTTCAAAATTTACGCTGCCGTCCGTATTTATAGGCGCAAAACACACGTCATAGCCGCTGTTTTTAAGCTCAATAGCGGGCGCATACACGGAGTCATGCTCCCCTTCGCCGATTATTATGCGGCTACCTTTGCGACCTTTGGCTCCGAACAATACGGTATTATTGCCCTCGGTGCCGCCCGAATTGAAGTATACCTCTCCAAGCGAGCCGCCAAGCGCGCTTTTGATGAGCGCTCTTGCCTTGTTTATTTTTTCAGATACGCCGGCCGACGGCATATATCTCGCGGAAGGATTGAAAAATGCGGGCGCCAACGCGGCGCTCAAAGCCTGCGCTGCCTCGTCGCACATGGGGGTTGTCGCCGCATTGTCAAGATATATAGTTTTTTTGCACTCCTCGCCCATTTTCACTCCTTTTCCTCGTCCGCGACGATTGCGAGCCTATGCTTTATGAGCTCCGTCATATAATCGTCGGGAGAGAAGAGCAGTCTGCAAACTTTCTCTCCCGCCTTGAAATCCAGCTCGTACACACCCATATCGCTGACATTTTTGCAGCAGACAATGTCGCCGTCCTCGCTCAGTCCCTCCAGCGGCGCAAAGCTTATCACATCCCTGAAAAGCACCGCGAGCACCCTCCGCGTACGATTTACCACGTCCTTTTTCGCGACGACGAGCCGCGTATCGGAAAAACTGTAGATGTATTCCCTCGCGACAAGGTTGTAGCGATGTATCTGAATTATGCCTATGAGCAAAAACGCGGCGAAACCGAACATCAGATACCAATTGACAAACGCCGCAAGTATGATAAATCCAAGCGATAACAGTATAGCCGCGATGCCTATCCACTGCGTCGCTTTCGCCTTGCCGTCCACTACGACCTCAACCGTTTGCGTATATTGTCCCGTCATATCTTCCATTACTCTCAAAATGCCGCGATTTGAGTCAATTTTTGCTCTTTACCTTGTAAAAATCGCCTTTTTTCACCTTTACGGAAATTTTGCCGAGGGCTACCATAGCCTCGCCGCGCGAGTTTACGGACACAAGTCTACCGCGCTTTGATAGCGACTTGATCCACACCTCGTCGCCATCCGCAAGCGGAGACGGATCGGGTGCGTCCTCGATGACAGCTTCCTCTTCATATTCCGCGGACATATTCTCGAGTTTGCGCTTTATCGCCCGCGCCTCGAAAAGATCCGCCTCGGTTATCTCGGGTTCCGGCTTTGAAAGTATCTCCTTGATTTGGTCGATGAGATCCTCCGCTTCGTCCACGCTGTCCTCTATGAGCCGTTTTGTCTCCTTTCGTATGCTCTCGTCCAGCTTTTCGCGCTTTTCTTCGACGATCTTTTTCTGCTTTTCCGCCTCTTGCAGCGCTTTTGCTGCGTCCTCTCTGTCCTTGGATGCCTCACTCACAAGCGCGGCAGCGCGCTGTCTTGTCTGTTCCGCCGCAGAAAGCACGTTGTCGAATTGCCGCTTTTCCACGGATATCTTGCCGCGAGCGCCTTCGATTATCTCTTTGTTCAGTCCGAGTTTTTCCGCGATCGCAAGCGCGTTAGAGCTGCCTATCGCGCCCATAACCAGCTTGAATGTGGGCGAAAACGTCTCTGCGTCAAACTCCATAGACGCCGCAACGACGCCTTTTGTCACGAGCGCAAATTCTTTTAGGTCATTGAAATGCGACGTTACAAGCGATTTTGTGCCTTTAGATATCAGATATTCCGCAATACTCACCGCAAGCGCCGCGCCTTCGCTCGGGTCCGTGCCCGCGCCTAGCTCGTCAAAGAGCACGAGGGACTTGTCCGTGATGACGTCCAGAATTCCTATTGTATTTTTGATGTGCGCGGAGAATGTGGACAGACTTTGTTCTATGCTCTGTTCGTCGCCGATGTCGCTGTACACGCCGTCGAATGTGGATATGTCCGCGCCCTTTGCGGGCAGATAAAGTCCGCTCATAGCCATAAGCACAAACAGTCCCGCGAGCTTGAGAGTGACCGTCTTTCCGCCCGTGTTCGGTCCCGTGATGAGCAGCATTTTCTCATCCTTTGCAAGTTTCAGCGACACGGGCACGACTTTGTCCGCGTCTATGAGCGGATGTCGTCCCGCGCGTATATCTATAAGCCCTAAATCGTTGAGGGTCGGCCGCACCGCCTTGTACTCCCTTGCGAGCTGCGCTTTTGCAAATATGAGGTCCATATCCACGACGACGCCGTAGCTGTCCCTCATCTCGTCTGCGCTCGCCGCGACATACGCAGAAAAGTTGCGCAATATACGCTCTATCTCCGCCTGTTCGTTCATAAGCTCGACTTTGAGCTCGTTGTTCATCTCCACCACCTGCATTGGCTCCACGAAAAGCGTGGAACCGGAGGCGGATTGGTCGTGTACAAGCCCCGGGATAGTGCCCTTGAAGTCGCTTTTGAGCGGAATGACATACCTGTCGCCGCGCACGGTCACTATGCTGTCTTGAAGATACTTGCTGTATGTGGGCGAGGTGATGTAGAGTTGCAGCTTTGTTCGAATGTTGTCGTTTATCTTACGTATGCGCGCGCGGATAGCTTTAAGCTCCGGCGTGACATTGTCCGCGACTTCCGTCTCCGAAATGAATGCGTCATATATGCTCTTCTCAAGCCTCTCGTTTTCATACAGCAAACTCGCCATAGCGGAGAGTATGGGGATGTCTTTAGCGGTCGAAATACTCTTTTTGAGTCTGCGCGATACACGGAGCGCGCGCCCCACCTTCATCAGCTCGCCTATGGACAGTACGGAGCCTTTTTTTGCCTTGACAAGGCTGTCGCTTATGTTTTCTATCGCAAACGACGGGCTCAAAGAGTACTCGAAAAGCACCCTATCCGCCTCGGAAGTCTCGTCGAGGGCGTGCTCCGCCTCAGCGAGCGTGACGCAAGGGACAAGATCTCTTGCCTTTGCCTTTCCGCCCTCGGACTGCGCTTGTCCCGCAAGCTCCGCGAGTATCTTGGGATATTCGAGCGTGTTCAGACTCTTTTGGTCAAACATTCATGCCTCCCCAAACGCATTTGCGATAGTTTTAATTTCATCTTATCTTTGCGCCGACTTTGCGCTTGAGCGCGGAGAGTATTTTGTCCATTGCCGCATTTATCTCCGCGTCAGTGAGCGTACGCGTCAGATTTGCGAAATAAAATCTGAGCGCTACGCTCTTTTTGCCCGTGCCTATAGCCTCGCTCCTGTATGTGTCGAAAACTTTGTAGCCTACAAGATCGGCCGCCTTGGCACTCGCCGCCGCTTTGAGCATATCCGCGGCAAATACCTCCTCGTCCACGACGACCGCAAGGTCGCGCTCAACGACGGGAAAGCGCGTGAAAGGCGCAAAACCGTGATGTTTTAGGGCGTTCTCGCCCGCGATCTTGTCAATATACAGTTCCGCGACATAAAGCCTGAAATTGTCAACGCCGTAGTCTTTCGCGACATCGGGATGCGCCTCTCCGAGATAGCCCGCCTTTTCGCCGCCTATCATGATGTCCGCGCCCCGCCCCGGGTGCAGGAAAGGCTCCGATGAGCGCACATATTCCGCGTCGCATACGTTGAGGGCCTCGAGCATATTTTCCACCGCGCCCTTAAGCTTGAAATAGTCCGCGCCGTCGCCGTACATGCCTATGCACACTTTCTCCCTCTCGTCGGGAAGTTCGGCGAGAGGCAGGGATTTCGGCAAATACACCCTCGCCACTTCAAAAAGTTCCGCATGCGAAACGAAGTGCGTAACGTTGTACGCAAGCGTCTCGAGCATGCTGTGCGTGAGCGTAGTACGCATGACGCTGAGCGCCTCGCCTATTGGATTGACAAGTTTTATCGTCGTCGCGCGCTCGTCGTCCGCGGGCAGCCTTAGTTTTGTCTTAAAAGCGGGAGACGTAAAAGAGTATGTCACCGCTTCTCTGAGCCCGCTCGCGCAAAGCACGTCCTTGATGAGATCGACGACGCGAATGGAGTCGGGCTCGCCGCCCTCGGTGAGGGAGGCGTACTCAAAGAGCGTAGGCTTGATGTGACGGTATCCATATACCCTTATGAACTCCTCCGCGATGTCGTTGACGCCGACTATGTCCTCTCTGTCCTCGCCGACATGCGCGATAAGGCATCCCTCGCCCTCGCTCACGCTTATGCCAAGCCGCGCAAGTATGGAAATGAGCGTCGCCTTTGGCACATTGCAGCCCAAAATATCCTTGAGCTTTTTGAGCGTGAAGGGTATTTCGCGCTCCTTTTCATACGGTATTTTGACGTCGTATGCGCCCTCGAGGATGTCCCCTGCGCCGCTCTCGTAGATCATGGTGAGCGCGCGCTCCAGCCCCAGCTGTTGAGAGGCAAAATCTATGCCCTTTTCAAAGCGCGCGGAGCTGTCGCTGCGCAGATTTAGCGCCCTAGACGTACGGCGGATATTGTCGCGCGCGAACTTTGCCGCCTCGAAAATTATCTCGTGCGTGTCGTCCTTTATGCCGCTGTCCTTGCCGCCCATTATGCCCGCAATCGCTACGGGTCTGACCGCGTCGCATATGACTAGCATATCCTTTGAAAGTTTGTTCTGCTTTCCGTCGAGGGATACGCATACCTCGCCATCCTCGGCGTTGCGTACGATAATTTCCGCCCCCTCGAGATCGCGGCTGTCGAAGGCATGCATAGGCTGACCTATCTCGGTGAGCACATAGTTTGTGATGTCCACAATGTTGTTTATGGGACGTATGCCCACGGCGCGCAAACGGGACTTAATCAGCTTGGACGAGGGCCGTATGCGGATATTTTTGACGCCTGCTGCCATATAGCGCGGGCAAAGCTCAGCGTTTTTGACCTGTACGCCCTTCAAAAGTTCGCCTATCTTCGTACCGCCGAAACCGTATATATTCTCAACGTCTGCGGGCGCGACTTTGAAGTTGATGTGCGGTTCGCGGCAATTTGTGCCGAGCGCGACCGCGACTTCCTTTGCAAGTTTATATATGCTGTTGCAATCGGGACGATTGGCGGTGACGGCGACGTCGAGTATCACGTCGTCAAAACCGAGCGCGTCAAGCGCGTTTAAGCCCAGGGGAGCGCCCTCATCAAAGCGCAAGATGTCGCCCTGCTTCTGCCCCTCCGCCTCGTCCGCGGAAAGCCCTACTTCCTCAAGTCCGCAAAGCATGCCTTCGCTCAACACGCCGCGCAGCTCCCCGCGCTTTATCTCGTGCCCGTCCGCGAGTTTTGCCCCGTCAAGCGCGACGGCTATCGTCTCGCCGCCCTCTACGGGTACGTTGGTCACCACCTGTATCTCGCCGCTGCCTATGTCTATCTTCGTCACGCGAAGGCGGTCTGCATTGGGGTGCTTCTCCACGTGAACTATCTTGCCCACGACGACGTTTGTCGCGCGCCTGTTCTGATATATGATGTCCTCCACTTCAAAGCCTATCGCCACAAGTTTTTTGGCGAGCTTCTCCGCGGAGACATTTATGTCTACGTAATCCTTTAACCATGAGATCGGAGCTAACATTTTCTGCCTCCTCAGTTGAATTGCGCAAGAAAGCGCATATCGTTTTCATACAGCAACTTGATGTTGGGGATGCCGTATCTTATCATCGCGATGCGGTCTATGCCAAAACCGAATGCAAAGCCGCTATACTGCTTGCTGTCTATGCCGCACATATCGAGGACGGCGGGATTTACTATGCCCGCGCCGAGGATCTCCACCCAGCCCGTGCCTTTGCACACTCTGCAGCCCTTGCCGTGGCACATCGAGCACGTAACATCCACCTCTACGGAAGGCTCCGTAAATGGAAAATACGAGGGGCGCAGACGTATCTTTGTGTCCTCTGAGAATATCTTTTTCGCGAACGTCGTAAGACAGCCCTGCAGATCGCCCATAGTGATGTGTTTGTCCACCGCAAGACCCTCGAATTGGTTGAAAATGGGGCTGTGAGAGGCGTCGTCGTCGCTACGGTACACCTTGCCTGGTATGACGACGCGGATGGGAGGCTCGCTCACCGTCATAATGCGCGCCTGCATAGCGGACGTCTGCGTGCGCAAAACAAAATTATCATTGACGTAAAATGTGTCCTGCATGTCTCGCGAAGGATGATCTTTGGGGATATTCAGCAGCTGGAAATTGTAGAGGTCGCTCTCAATCTCGGGACCTTCGGCAACTTTAAATCCCATACCCGCAAATATGTCGATGAGCTCCCGCCTTACTTTCGTGAGAGGATGCAATGAGCCGAGCTTGTGCCCGTCCGAGTCGAGAGTTATGTCAATAGCTTCCGCCTTCAGACGCGCCGCTTTTTCCTGCGCTTCAAGCTCCGCGCCCTTCTCGTCGAGCGCGCGCTCCACATCTCCCCTCGCCTCGTTTACCATCTTGCCGAGCGCGGGACGTTCATCCTTCGGAACATTTGCCATATCGCGCATAATGAGGGAAATCTCTCCGCTTTTGCCGAGGTATTTCACTCTTACAGCGGCGATATCCGCCGATGTGCGAGCCGCGGCGATACTCTCAAGCGCGGCGCATTTGATGCTGTCAAGCTTTTCTTTCATCTTTATCTCCTAAATTGCCTGCAAAATACACTTTTGCGGGGACCGTGAACGCGCGCATATATGCATACATACACGCGTGAGAATTATAAAAATCATAACATCAGCAAAAAAATATGTCAAGAAATTTGCGCTGCAGTCGCAAAATATGAGCGAATCGAGACAAAATACGGCATTTTTTATGTCTTGTCCGAGACGGTAAGCGTAATATTCAACGATTTGTCGCCTAAAGGTATAGCGTCCACGCCGTTTATGCGAGTGTCGCCGATGTATAAAGCCCTCTCTTCGCCGCGCTTCAAATGTATTGTGTGACTTACGCCGCCGTATTCAAAATTTATGTCCGCAGAAGTCACGCCCAAAGGCAATCTCGGTGACAATTTCAATTTGCCGTCCTTTGCGGATATGCCAAAATTTACGGTTTTAAATTTGTAAATCGGTTCAAAACTATTCTCATATTCATTGATTTTTGTAATACTTCTGCTCAGAAAGCGTCTTTTTACAGGTTTAAAATACAAATCCATAAAGTAGCGCGAACTTAGCGCCGCGCCAAGCATGGAGACGTCGCGTTTTTGCCTTATGAAACTCATCATATTGTCAAATATCTTAAATCTCGCGATAGTCATATGACCCGACGACGCGCTGAGCATATATCTGTCTACGCGCACTGCAAATAAAAACTCGTCGAGGTTTTCCCTATCGCTTATCTCGGACGCGAGCGTCAAAAAGTTACGCTTTGTCCCTTCGTCGGAGGACGAGAACATCTCATATTTGTCATATATTTCAAGCGGCGAGTAGTACGGCGAAAAGTCAATGCGCTCGACAATATCAAGCGCGCTCATTATCCTCTCTAGTTCGCAGCCGAACTTTGCCCTCAAC
Organism: uncultured Clostridia bacterium; assembly: GCA_947581925.1. Lineage (GTDB taxonomy): Bacteria > Bacillota > Clostridia > Christensenellales > CAG-917 > CAG-475. The sequence goes on along the minus strand of CANPWB010000002.1, from coordinate 110,412 downwards.
TCCTTTAGAGTCGCTTGATAGATGTCGGACTTATATCCCGCCGCGTTCGCGCACAAACTCAAAAACAGCTTATCCTTTGCAAACTTGGCATATTTTTTGCCCGTCCTGCCCCGCGAATACACATATCTTTTGGCAATATCCTCGAACTTTACGACGGTATAAAGTTTTTCATACAGCGACGCGAGCTGCTGAGCGAGCGCGTACTTGAATGCCTGCGCAAGCGCCTCTATCTCAAAAAAAGTGAGAGTGCGCCACTCGTTTTGCACCTCTAAAATAGTTCGTATCCTGGTTTCATCCGCCCTGCCGCCGCTCATCTCAAGGCAAAACTGAGCAAGACGGACGCACCTAGGCACGCCGTCCACAGACGGGAGCGCACCGAGAAGAGGCGTCGCGAACATTCCTTTCAGTTTGTCTTTTGAGACGATCAGATCGTCGAATTTCCCGCCGTAACGCCGCGATTTGAGTTTTGAAATATTGCGCTTTATGTTGAACGCAAGCGACGGCACTTCGGCGCGCTTTTTTGGCAACGGCAAAGCCCGCACAAGCTTATTTGCCTCCGCTTCAAACTCCGCGTCCCCTATATTTTTGCAATAGACAGGCTTCACGTGGCGCCTCATGAGAAAATATATGACTACAAACAGCGCTACGACGCCTATGCTTACAGCGTATGTCATACCAAAAATATTGACATTTCGCGCCGATTTTAGCCCGTTATATCAAAATCCGCTTGCAAAATCTCGCTATTTAGGTATAATAAGAGTTGCGAGCTAGCCGGGTTGCCGCATGAAATATTTGAGGAAAGTCCGAGCATCAACGGGCAAGAGTGCAAGCTAACTACTTGTGAAGGCGACTTCAAGGACAGTGCAACAGAAAAATACCGCCCGAATTTCGGGTAAGGATGGAAAGGCGAGGTAAGAGCTCACCCGCAAATTGGCGACAAGGCGCGATGTAAACCCCACTCGATGCAAGATCGGGAGCATTATGCAGCCCACGCGCTCCCCACATCGCTTGAGCGGTATAGCGATATACCGCCTAGATAGATGGCAACCGAACACAGAACTCGGCTTACAGACTAGCCTCGCAGTATGAAAAGCGCTACCGCACGAGGTAACGCTTTTCATTTTGCCGACGCAATTAGGCTTAAAAAAGCTATATTTTTGCCCCAACCACTTTAAAAGTCTTATCTGTAAACCAATTAAGAAAACGTTTACGATTGCATAAAACATAAAGTTTCATATACATATAAAAATGCCGACGTCGAGGTGAGGCATCGGCAAAACGGCTATATTTCAAAAATTTATTTTAAAGAGGAAGTTGCATGGCGGCGACTGTGGAGGCGGGGTCGGAGGACTTGAAAACGGCGTTGCCCGCGACAAGCACGGTCGCGCCCGCGTCTTTGCACTGCGCGGCATTTGAGGGACACACTCCGCCGTCAAATTCGATATCGAACGACAGCCCGCGCTTTGGGGCTTCCGCTTTCAAAAATTCCGCTTTTTTGAGGCATTCGGGTTTGAAACTCTGTCCGCCGAAACCTGCCTGCACGGTCATTATGACAAGCATATCAATCTCGTCAAGATACGGCAAAGCGAGCTCCGCGGGCATATCCGCATTGACAGCAACTCCGCACTTTTTGCCCGCTTCGCGTATAGCTTTAAGCGCCTTATGCGCTTCCTCTTCGCTCTCACAAGCCTCGGGATGGAAGGTGACTATGTCCGCGCCCGCGTCGCAAAACTGCCCGACATACCTTTCGGGGCGCGTGATCATGAGGTGCGCGTCGAGAGGCATATCCGTATAGCGCCTAAGCGCCTTCACCATTGGCATGCCGAACGTGAGATTTGGCACGTACACGCCATCCATAATGTCGCAGTGCACGATGTCCGCGCCCCACGCCTTGAGATTTTCGACGGCTTCAGCCATCTTGCAGAAGTCTGCCGAGAGTATTGACGGAGCAACTTTGATTTTTTTCATACTTCCCCTCTTAACGCATTTGCGTTTAAATTTGTATTCATTTGCGCTTATGCACGAGCGCGGTTTTTATGCATTTGACCTGCGCACTTATTTTCGCAAAATGTCATTATGCTATCGAATATGCATTATTTTTGCAAAATTTCGTCCGTTTTCAGTCGAATTTGGTCTCTTTCCTCTCCTTGAGTTCGGCAAATATGGCGAGATATCGCTCGTACCTGCCCTTGCCTACGCCCTTTCCCACCTCGGCACGCACGGCGCAATCGGGCTCTACGGTGTGTGTGCACATGTTGAATCGGCAATCCTTTCTGTACTCTTCCATATCGTCATAGTACAAGCGGAGCTCTTCGGGCAAAATGTCCACGGCTTCGAGCATGGAAAAGCCGCAGGTGTCCACGAGATAGATGTCCTCGCCGAGGGACAATATTTCCGTACGGCGGGTTGTGTTTTTGCCGCGCTTTATTTTTTTGGCAAGCTCGCCTACCTCGAGTATGGGCGCATCCAGCATGGCGTTTATGAGCGAGCTCTTTCCCACGGCGGACTGTCCCGCAAAGCATACAGTCTTGCCCTTGGCGCGCGTGGCGAGCGCGACTATCCCCTCTCCGCTCTCCGCGCTGCAAGCGACAATATCAAGCACTTTATCGTACTCCGACGCGTCGATATCCGCAATATCGCTCTTGTTCTTTACGAGTACGGGCGTGATGTCCTGTTTGAGGCAGTTGACGATGATTTTATCCACAAGCAGGAAGTCGGGTTGAGGCTCGGGCGCGATGACGATAAAACAGACGTCAATGTTTGCGACATACGGGCGAATGAGGCTGTTCCTGCGCGGTAACACCTCTTCGATGACAAAGCTGTCGCGATCCTTGCTTACGGTAACGATGTCGCCGACATAAATGTCACCGTCCGCCTTAAGCTTTTTGCGCGCATAGCACACCTTGACGTCTCCGCCGATATCTACAAAAAATCGCGAGCTCACCGCCTTTATCACTCTGCCGCGAAATGACTTCACACCGTCCTCCTTTAAGTTGTTATATGTCCTCTCCCTCGCCGTTTTCTTCGAGATAACGGCGGCGGAGTTGTCCGCATGCGCCCTCTATATCCCCGCCAAGACTTCGGCGAATAGTAGCCGAAACGCCTATCTCCGTGAGTTTGTCTTTGAATGCCTCGGTCGCGTCCTTTTCCGGCGCTTTGAGCGCGCTCTCCTTCACCTCGTTCAGCCGTATAAGGTTGACGTGGGCAGGAAAGCCTCGCGTGAGGCGAGCAAGCTCCTTCGCGCAAGCGTCCGAATCGTTTTCGCCTTTGATGAGCGTATACTCGAAAATCACCCGCCTGCCCGTCTTTTCAAAATAGTAGCGCGCCGCGGATATTACTTCGGCAATGGGATACGCCTTATTTATCGGCATGAGCGAGCTTCTGAGCGCATCGAACGGCGCGTGTAGACTTATGGAAAGCGTGACTTTGTGTCCGCTGTCCGCAAACTGCCGTATCTTCGGCACGACGCCCGACGTGGAAAGCGATATATTGCGCTCGCTTATGTTTATGCCGCCCTCCGCGCTCACCGCGTCCAAAAACGCGAGCACGTTGTCATAGTTGTCAAAAGGTTCGCCGCTGCCCATGAGCACTATGTTTGTGACGGCGCGCTTCTTCGACGTGCCGCCACTCTCGCGATTCGCGCAGACAACTTCTCCAAGCATTTCGGCGGGAGTGAGGTTTCTGAGCAGCCCGTCCAACCCGCTTGCGCAGAATTTGCAGCCCATTCTGCAACCTATCTGCGTGCTTATGCAAAGCGTGTCGCCGTAGTCGTGCGGCATATATACGCCCTCGATGAGCCCGCCGTCCAAAAGGCGATACAGATATTTTTTTGTGCCGCTCTTGCCTTTGAATACGCGCAGGATCTCCACGGGCGAGGATATATATTTCGAGCTTAGTTCGGCGCGCAGTTCCTTAGGCAGAGAGGTCATCTCGTCAAAAGTCCTGCCGTCAATGAGATGCCCGTATATCTGCCGCGCCCGAAAGCCCTCGCAAAGAGGAAGGTTTGCGATGTCGTCCGCGCTCATGCCGAGCAAAACTTGTTTTTCGCACATTTCGCTCACTTTTTACGCCTCATCTTCGCGATGTAAAAACCGTCGTATATGCCGTGCGGCAATATGGATATAACTCCGTCATTGCTTGCGTATCTGCCGCCGTCTACGGCATCCAAGCCGTCTATATGCTCAAGCTCGAACGCGCCTCCCGCAAGTAAACTCTTTACTACGTCGCCGTTCTCCTCGTCGAATAGCGTACATGTGGAGTAGACGAGTACTCCGCCTTTTTTGACATACGTCGCGGCGTTTTTGAGTATGGCGCGTTGAGTGGCGGCAAGTTTTGTGATGTCCGCCTCTCCACGCCTTATGAACACGTCGGGATGTTTTTTGTAGGTGCCAAAACAGGAACACGGCGCGTCCACAAGCACAAAATCGAAGGCGTCCTTAAATTTAGCGTTGAACTTTGTGCCGTCCGCGAGCACGGGCAAAACGTTATCCGCATGCATACGCGCCGCGTAGCCCTCGAGCTGTTTTAGTCTGAATGGATACAGCTCGCACGCGACGACGCTCCCCGAAGGATCAAGCTCGCTGATATACACCGCCTTTCCGCCGGGCGCGGAACACATATCCAGCGTCTTGCTGCCCTCGCGTACGCCGAGAGCCTTGACAGCGAGCATGCTGGACGGCGATTGATAGGTGACCCACCCCTTTAAAAACAGGGACTTTACCTCATCGCACACTCTCACGCTTATCCCGCCGACATCCGTGACAGTATAGCTCTCGCCCGCCTTGTCCAGCGCGTCCGTAACGTCCTTCAAGGTGGATAAACGGGTGTTTATTCTGAGATGTTCAAGCTCGCTCGGCCTCTCTTTTATGACGATTTCCGCGCACTCTTTGCCATACCCGGCGCACATCCTGTCTATAAACCACTGCGGGACGGAATACGTCACGCTGAGATAGTCCGCGTCCCCCTCTTTGGGGAGCTTGAAATCGCGGGCGGCTACGCGCTTTAATACGGCGTTGACAAATCCGCTCGCGCCGCGCACGTCTTTCATACGCTTTGCGACTTCCACGCACTCGCTTACGACCGCGTAATCAGGCACGTCGGTGAGCGTGAGGAGCGCGTATACACCGATCTTCAAGAGTATGTACGCGTCGAGGCGAGGCTTTTTGCTCACGCACTGCGCAAGGATATGATCGAGAAGGATGTCGTTTTCAAGCACTCCGTAGGTGAGCTTTGTGACGAGCGCGCTCACGTCGCCCTTTCCAAAAGCCTCGTCGGAGTAGCTCCCCTCGCCGTATATCCTTTTGAGCACGGCATGCGCCTCGAAAATATACTTCCTCATAGTTTGCCAAGCCTCTCGCCAACATTTACGGCGTGTCCGCGCAAAAATTCGGCGTCGTTCATACGCCTTGCGCCCTCGCACTGTAGCTCTTTTAGGCGCACCGTTCCGTCCCCAACTTTGACGCATAGCCCGTCCGAGGAAGAGGCGGCGACGACTTCTCCGAAGTCATGACCTTCGGAAGATACGTTCGAGGGTACGACTTCAAAAATTTTGAGAGTTTTGCCCTTTAAATAGGTATAAGCAGAGGGCCAAGGAGTCATGCCGCGTACAAAACAGTCCAACTGTCTCGCCGTACGCGAAAAGTCAATGAGCCCATCGCCTTTTGAGATCATGCCGCAATGCGTGGCTTGCTCTGCATTTTGGGGCGTGAATACGGCATCGCCGCGCTCCAGGAGCGAGACTGCCTCGACTATGGCGTCTCCGCCCAAGTCCGCAAGTCGGTCAAAGAGCTCGCCAGCCGTCTCTTTTTCGCCTATTTTCACGCGTTTTGAAAGCAGGATATCCCCCGCGTCAACTTCCTTCACCGTGCGCATGACGGTGACTCCCGTATACTCGTCGCCGTTTAATATCGCCCACTGTATGGGGGACGCGCCGCGATATTTGGGAAGGAGCGAGGCATGCACGTTCAGAACGCCGAATTTCGGGACGCTCAAAAACTTCTCGGACAATATCTGCCCGAACGCCGCCGTAACGACGAGGTCGGGAGATAGAGCCTCCATATCCGCTATACCTTCGCGCGAGACCTTCTCATATTGATAGACGGGTATGCCGAGCTCCTCCGCCGCGAGCTTGAGCGGCGAGGGACGGAGCGCGTTTCCCCTGCCCGCGGGTCTGTCCGGATTTGTGACTACCGCGGCGACGGGATATGCGGAGTTCAATTTTTTGAGCACTTGCGCGGAAAAATCGGGGGTGCCCATAAAGACTATCTTCATTTCTTGTCCTCGTCGAAACTGTCCTCCGCCAAAGAGGTGTAGATTATGCCGTCGAGATGATCCATCTCGTGCAGAAAAGCGCGCGCCGTGAAGCCCTTGACCTTGTACTTATGCAGGACGCCGTCCCTGTCGTACGCCTGCACGGTGACCTTCATCGGGCGAGTGACTGTGCCGTACTTTTTGGGTACGGACAGACAGCCTTCGGGGCCGCGCTGCGAGCCGCTCGCGGACAGCAGTACGGGATTTACAAGCTCGAAAAAGCCGTCCTCGGTGTCGACTACGCATACGCGTTTCAGCACCGCTACTTGCGGAGCCGCAAGCCCCGCGCCCTCCGCCGCTTTTACGGTGTCGGTGAGGTCATCAATGAGGTCCGCAAGTTTTTCGTCGAAAACTTCAACGGGTCTGCACTTCTTATAGAGAAGTGGGTCGGGGACTGTGAGAATATTTCGTTTTGCCATATTTGCCTCAATTTCCGCATTTAGCGGATATATGCCGTTATGTTTTATATTTTGCCGTCGTGAGAGGCGTTCTCCGCCGATTTATACTTTTTGTCTGTATCTGTCTACTGCGTATTTGTTTGATCTTGCTTTGTCAAGCGCGCACTTTTGCTGTTTTGGGACATTGCGCGCACTTTCGCTTTTGCCTACTGCGCTACATGAGGCTTTGCGGATTTATCTCCACAAAAATGCTCCCGTTCTTTGGCTTTACGGCGTCTGCGGCGGCATAAATGTCGGATATGCAAAGCCCGAACTGCTCCGGGGCAAGGCGCATAAGCACTTGGTAGCGCACCATTCCGTTCATACGCGTGACGGGAGAGCGTTGCGCGCCGAGATATACGAATTTTCCGCGCTCCCGCTCGAGCGCCTGCATGCTCTTGTACACTGTCCGCGTACAGTCTACCGCGTCTTGCTCGTCGCCCGAGGATATGAGCACGCGCACTATCTTCGTGTAGGGCGGAAACTTCGTCACCATGCGCGTGTTTATCTCTTTTTTGAAAAAACCGACGTAGTCGTAGGTCTTGCCATAGCGGAAAACATAGTGCCGCGGCGCGTACGTCTGCAATATAACTCTGCCCCTTTTGTCGGCGCGCCCCGCTCTGCCCGCGACCTGCGTTATTAGCTGAAAAGTGCGCTCGGACGCGCGATAGTCGCTGAAATACAGCGCCGCGTCCGCCTCGAGTATGCCGACAAGCGTGACATTGCCGAAGTCGTGTCCTTTTGCTATCATCTGCGTACCTACAAGTACGTCCGCCTCGTGCGCGGCGAAACTGCCGAGTATTTTGAAATAGCCGTCCTTGTGCTGCGTAGTGTCACGGTCCATGCGGAGCACGCGCACTTTCGGGAAGAGAGCTTTTAGCTCCTCAACGACTTTTTCCGTGCCTATCCTGCCCTGCTTTATCTGATCGCTGCCGCAATTCGGGCACTTCGTTATCTCGTGATAGCGACGGCCGCAATAGTGGCACTTGAGCTCATGCTCGCTCATATGGTATGTGAGAGAAATGTCGCAATCCTCGCACTTGGCGATGTAGCCGCACTCCTTACAGCGGATGAAGGACGCAAAGCCGCGCCTGTTCAAAAACAGCATAGCCTGCTCCCCGCGCTCGAGCGTCTCTTTGAGCGCCTCTTTGAGAGTGACGGAAAACATGCCTCTGTTGCCGCTTCGAAACTCCGCGGTCATGTCCACGATCTCCATTTCGGGGAGCGCGTATTTCGAGATGCGCTCCGGAAGGGACAGCAGACGATATTTGCCCTCCGTGGCGCGCATGTACGTCTCTATGTCCGGGGTCGCCGAGCCGAGCACCAACTTCGCGCCCGAGAGGTGCGCGCGATACTCCGCCACCGTCTTTGTGTCATAGCGCGGATTGTTTTCGGACTGATAGCTTGCGTCGTGCTCCTCGTCGATTATAATTACGCCTATATTTTCAAGCGGCGCAAATATCGCGGAGCGCGCACCTATGGCTATCCTCGCCTCGCCCGTCCTGAGCCTCTTCCACTCGTCGTAGCGTTCGCTCGCGTTGAGGCCGCTGTGCAATATCGCGACGCTGTCTCCAAACCGCGCCCTGAAAAGCCCCAGCACCTGCGGAGTCAGCGATATCTCGGGGACGAGCATTATCGCCGTCTTGCCCCGCTTAAGCTCCTCTTCGATGACGGTCTCGTATACTTCCGTCTTGCCCGAACCCGTCACGCCGTGCAGCAAAAACGTGCCTTCGCCCTCTTCTATCGACCTCACGGCGCTCGCTTGCGCGGGAGTGAGCGTGACTGTCTTTTTCTCCCTCGAAAGTGTGCCGAGCGGAGTGGAGCGCTCGTGCACGAGGGACTCCTCGACTACGCTCTTATCTCTCAATCCGTTTATCGCAGACGCGCCGAATTTCGCCATAAGCACGCTCAAAAACTGTCCGCCGTTCGCGGCTATGTATTTGAGCGCTTCAAGCTGCTTCGGCGCCCTGCTCCCCACCGTAGCGCACAGCTCCTCGAGCGTACGAGCGCCGTCTACGGATATATATTTGCGGGAGTATTCGGGATCCTTCTCCTCTCTGAGCTTTGCGGGCACGAACAACCTAAGCGCGTCAATATATCTGAGATCGTAGGCGGTGCGCATAAAATTTAAAAGCTCCAGCTGTTCGGAGCTTATCGGCGTGTCGATGTAGCGCGCCCATTTGAGACGCGAAAATTCGCTCGTCTCTTTTTTGCCTATCACAAACCCTATGAGCTGTTTTTTGCCGAATTCCACGGCGACGCGGCTGCCGAGCGGCACGTCCTCGCCAAGATAATCGAAACAGCGGTCCACGTTGTCCGTTGAGATGTCTACAATGACTTCGAGGATCATAGCGTTTTATCCAAAATCAAAGCGGCAAGTTGTCGCTTGCTCACTTTCCCGCTTTCAAATACGGCGCCGTCCGCGCGTATGATAGTCGCTATATTGGTATCTGCGTCAAATCCCGCGCCCTCAAGCGTGACATCGTTTGCGACGACTGCGTCCGCATGTTTTGAGCAAAGTTTCGCCTTTGCGTTTTTCAAAATATCGTCTGTCTCGGCGGCGAATACGATAAGTTTCCTGTCTCCCTTGCGCGCGCCCAGCGTAGCGGCAATATCGGGGTTTTTCTCAAGTTGCAAAGTGACTTCGCTTGCCTTTAGCTTGCCCAAAGGTTTGACTTTCGGCTTGTAATCCGCGGGAGCAGCCGCCATAATAGCCGCTTGACAATTTTCAAATTCGCGCTCGCAAGCCTTAAGCATATCCCCTGTGGTGCGGGCGTATATAGCGCTCTCTATGCACTTCGGGACGGGGACACTCATATTGCCGTGCACAAAAACTACGCTCGCGCCCCTTGCGGCGCACTCCTCTGCAAGCGCGACGCCCATTTTGCCCGACGACTTGTTTGTGAGTACGCGTACGCCGTCGATGTCCTCCTCCGTGCCTCCCGCCGTCACGAGTACGCGCATAGAGTGCATGCTTTGGTCGGGAGTGAGCATCTCGACAATTCTGTTTACGATATCGACGGGTTCCGCCATCCTGCCCTTGCCGCTGTTCCCACATGCGAGCCTGCCGCTCGGAGAGTCCATTATATCCGCCCCGCGCTCCGAAAGCGTACGCATATTTGCCTGAGTAGCCTCGTCCTCGTACATCGCGGTGTTCATCGCGGGACATATGAGTTTTTTTGAGTTGCAGGCGAGGTAGGTCGTGCTCAAAATGTCGTCGGCAAGCCCCTCCGCGAATTTCGCTATGACGTTTGCCGTCGCGGGCGCGATGACCATTATATCCGCCTTTTTCGCAAGCGAAATATGGTTGATATCATACTCCTTTACGGGCTCGAACGCATCGGTAACTACCGCGGACTTCGCAAGCGTCTGGAAGGTGAGCGGCGCGACAAAACGACAGGCGTGTTCCGTCATTATGACATCCACCCCTGCCCCTAACGCCTTGAGTCGAGATACTATCTCGCAGGCTTTATAGCAAGCTATGCCCCCGCTCACTCCGAGGACGATATTTTTCCCGTAAAGCATAATTTTTCAGGTCAGTCGCGCACTATCTTGATCTTGCCTTCATATATCTCCTTGCAAGCGAGGGAGATAGGCTTTTCGCCGCTCTCGGCAAGATAGGAGCTTTCGCTTGTGACAAGTTCTCTCGTGCGCTTTGCAACGGCGCATGTGAGCGCATATCTGCACTCCGCTTTCTTGATAAGTTTGTCGATTGGGGGATCGATCATCATAGTTTCAGTTCTCCTCTTTGAATAGATTGTCTAAATTTTGGCGGGACGCGCGTAGGTGCTCGCTCCTTATTATTGCCACTATTTTTTCCGCACAGGTCTTTGCGACATTGTTTGTCACAACATAGTCGTAATTTTTTATCTCCTTGCTTTCGAGCTCTATCTCCTCGAGACGGCGATTTATGCTGTCCTCGTCCTCGCTGCCTCTGCCGATGAGCCTCGCTTTTAGCGCGTCTATGGACGGCGGGGTGATGAATATCGTCACGCAGTCGGGATAGAGCTTTTTAATGTTTTTCGCGCCGACTACGTTGAGCTCCAGCAACACGTCTACGCCCTTGGAGAGCGGCTTGTCTATCTCGCTCTTCAAAGTGCCGTAACGATTTGTAAACGTCGTCGTGTACTCCACAAACTCGCCCGCCTGCACCTTCTTTTCAAACTCCTCTTCCGTGATGAAGAAGTAATTGACTCCGTGCTCCTCGCCCGCTCTCGGCGCCCTCGTCGTGCAAGATATGGAGAATTGGATGTTAGGAAGGCTGTCGAAAACGAGGTCCACGACGGTGCCTTTTCCGACGCCGCTGAAGCCGGAAATTACGATCAACATGCTCTTTTTCGTGTTCATAAATTGCCTCTTATGCGATCTTGGTTTTATATTTTGGCTTTGACGCCTATTTTGCGTATTTATTGCCGCCCAAGCGCTATTACGCGATGCTCACTGAATTATATCTTGATTTCCATATCGCGCGATAGTTGCACCGTATACGATTTTACTCGATATTTGCGGCTTGCTCGCGCAATTTTTCGATCTCGTTTTTGATTGCAAGCACCTCGTTTGTTATTCGGATATCGTTCGCTTTGGAGCCTATGGTGTTCGCCTCGCGGTTGAACTCCTGCACGAGGAAATCCATCTTCCTGCCGACGGGCTCATCCGCCTCAATGAGCGCGCGCATCGCGGATATGTGCGTGCCAAGGCGCGTGATCTCCTCGTCTATACAGCAGTGATCCGCATACAGCGCGACTTCCGTCGCGAGCCGCTGTTCGTCGATTTTTGTGGGGTCGAGCACTTCCGCTATACGAGCGGTCATGCTCTCGCGATACGCCTTCACTACATCGGGAGCAAGCTCCGTAATGACTTTGAGGGACGCGGCGATGTTGTCAAGTTTCTTTTTGACGTCCGTCTTGAGCGCCTCGCCCTCGCGCGCCCTCATCACCTTTAAATTTTCAAGCGCGGCACAAAGAGCGTCCATCGTCAATTTTGTAAGTTCCGCCTCTAGCTTGGCGGGATCCTCCGCCGCTTGCTTGCGTACAATTATGTCGGGCTGTCTCAGCGCCTCGCGGAGTATAATATTTTGCGCTGCCCTTTCATCGGAAGATATCATAGATCCGTCCATAAACACGCCCTTTATCGCGGAGCGCATCACCTGCCCCGCAAGCGCGTTTGCCGCGGCGATATACTTCGCGGCAAGCTGTTCGTCAACGGCAAAATCGTCCGCGCTGCCCGCCTTTTGATCATAGGTCAAAAAGACGTCTATATGTCCGCGGGATATTGCCGCGCCGATCGCTTTCTTGACGGCGTCCTCGACAAAAAGGAAATTCTTTGGCAACTTTATGCCGAAGTCCAAATATCTGTGATTGACGCTCTTGAGCTCGACTGTTACCGTCTTTTCGCCGTCCGAAGCGATCCCTTTGCCGTAGCCTGTCATGCTGTACATACGCGCACCTGAGAAATATATTTTTTAAAGTATATCATAAAAATTATGTTTGCACAACAAATTTGACAAACATTTTCAAATGTCTCGGGCAGATGTCGCCACTTTAAACAAAACTTATTACGTATGCCGAAATTTATCTTGAAATAAAAATGCGGACTTGTAAATTCTACGTTCACATTTATAGTATTCTAATCGTTTAAAGTTGAATTAGATATACAATATTTTCCGCACTTTACATCATAATGGATGCGCGTCAGATCCCCAGCATGCGCTTGAATTCGTCCTCGTCGATTATCTTAATCCCGAGTTTTTGCGCCTTTTCGAGCTTGGAGCCCGCGTCCTCGCCGGCGAGCACCAGGTCAACCGTCTTTGAAACGGACGCCGCGACTTCTCCGCCAGCCCCCTCGATGAGCGCGGTCGCCTCGCCCCGCCTGTATGTGGGAAGAGACCCTGTAAGCACTATGCGCATGCCTTTGAACACACCATCCGCCTCTTCGGGCTCCTCAATAGTAACGCCGCAGGCGATGAGACGCTCTACATACTCCCTGTTTTTCTCGTCTGCAAAATATTCGGTTATGTTTTTTGCGAGTATGTCGCCTATGCCGTCCACTTCAAGCAATTCTTCTTCGCTCGCGCTCATGATGCCGTCAAGCGTCTTAAAGCGCTTTTGAAGATCGCGCGCCGTCTTTTTGCCTATGCCCTCTATGCCTATCGCAAACAAAAATCTGTCGAGCGTCGTATGCTTAGCCTTTTCGATCGACGCGATCAGATTGCCGATTTTCTTCTCACCGAAGCCTTCAAGCCCGAGCATATCTTCCTTTGTCAGGCTGAGCAAGCCAACTCCGTCGAATATGTGCCTTTCGTTGAAAAGTAGCTCAGCCGTCTTTTCGGAAAAGCCGTCTATGTCCAGCGCGTCCTTCGAGGCAAAGTGGTCAAGTGCGGAGATTATCTGCGGGGCGCAATGCTCCCCCGTGCAGTACAAAAACGCGCCGCTCTCCTCCACGGGCGAGCCGCATACGGGACAGACCGTCGGCTTTGCGATGACCTTTGCGCCCTCCTGCCGTTGCGCTACGCCCATAATTTCGGGAATTACATCGTTGCTCCTGCGTATGAACACCCTGTCCCCTATGCGCACCTGCTTTTTGAGGATATCGCCGTAGTTGTTTAGCGTTGCGCGAGAGACTGTAACTCCGCCGATGTCAACGGGTTCGAGTATGGCGATTGGATTGAGCTTTGCGCTGCGCGAAACCTGCCATTCGACGTCTTTGAGCTCTGTGGTCATCTCATCCGCCTTAAACTTGTATGCGACAGCCCATTTGGGGAATTTTTCAGTAACTCCTATCTCGTCGCGCAGACGCAGATCGTCCACTTTAAAGACAACTCCGTCTATCAAATAATCCAAGTTCGGGCGCGCCTCTTCCGTCTCGGCGGCAAATAACATGGCGTCCTTGGCGGTGTTCACCGTGTGCCAACCGCCTTCCACTTCAAAGCCCTCGTCTATCAAGAATTTGTGCATGCTCTGTTGCGTGTCAAGTTCCAACTCGCTGTAACCTATGTTGTACGCCATAAAACTGAGCCCTCTCTCTGCGGCGACGGACGGGTCGAGGCTGCGTATCGCGCCCGCGGCTCCGTTTCGCGCGTTTTTGAGAGGCTCGGCGGCTGTCGCATTGTATTTTTCAAGATTGCTCAAGCGGAGTATCCCCTCGCCCTGTATCTCTATCTTGCCCATGAAACTTATTGTAGTGGGCAACTTCTTTATCGTCCTGACCTGCGCGGTCACGACTTCGCCCACGGTGCCGTTGCCGCGAGTCGTCGCTTTTTTGAGTTTGCCGTCCTCGTAAAGCAAGTTGAGCGTGAGCCCATCGAATTTGTACTCGCAGGTGAGCGTAGGCAAATATCCGAGCGCCTTTTCTATGCGCGCGCACCACTCGTAAAACTCCTCGGAAGTCTGGCACTTATCGAGGCTGTAAAGCTTTTTGAGGTGTTTGGATTGCTCGAATTTGCGTTGAGGCGCTCCGCCGACTCTGTGAGTCGGGCTGTCCTTGAGGGAATATCCTTCCTCCTCCTCAAGCTTTCTCAACTCGTCGTAAAGGCGGTCGTACTCCGCATCAGAAACGACGGGAGCGTCCTCCTCATAATACAACTTCGCCCACTCGTTGAGCGTGGCGACAAGCTCTTTCATCCTTGCAAGCTTATCCATAAACTACCTACATATCTTGCCTCTCGACACTGTGCGCCCTAGACAAGCCCGGCGCCTACGCGAGGCGGCATGTTTTCAGGTCAATATTCGTTGATGTCTCGTATTATTTTATTATCTGTGATACTTATCGGATATTCATCCGTATATTCGCTAGATTTTGCAAGTCTATTCGTTTAGATACTCGATTTTACACAATTTACACTGTTGTCATCAAACGCTCAAGACGGGTCGTCCACGATCTTCAGACTCACAGCGGCTATAGCGAGCGCAAAGCGTTTGACCCCCAAACCTTTGAATGCGATCGCCGCTATCTTGTCCTCGCCTTCGCCACTCGTCTCTACGATTATACCGCGCCCGAACTTTGTGTGCTCCACGACAGTATTCTTGACAAATTTGTCGAGATCCACTCCGTTCGAGGTCGAAGGCGCGCTCTTTTTTTGAGGCGTGAATGCCCCGCCCTTGAGTACGGACGCCGCCGAGGACGCATTTGCGCCGAGCTTTATTCGCTCTTCATTTTGCGTGCCGTAGCCCGAATTCGTGTATCTCATCGTCTGCTTGACGCCCGACATCTCGCCGATAAAGCGGCTTTTTGGCATGTACTCAGTCTTGCCGAAACGATAGCGCGAGCGCGAATTCACTACATACAGTTTGCGCTTTGCGCGCGTGATGGCGACATACATCAGCCTGCGCTCTTCCTCTATGTCGCCGCTTATTATCGCGCGCTGCGACGGGAAAATGCCCTCTTCGAGCCCTACTATGAATACAGCCTCGAATTCCAGCCCCTTGACGGCGTGGATGGTCGCAATGCTGACATAGTTTTGATCGTCCATCTCGTCCGTATCGGAAACGAGCGCGACAGACTGCATAAATTCGGATATGCCAAGCTCGGGATTGTCCTTCTCAAACTCGCTCACGGCGTTCACGAGTTCCTGCACGTTGTCGAGACGCGTAGCGTCCTCAATATCCGCGCTTGTGGACAAAAATGTCTCTATGCCGCTCTTGCGCACGACGTATTGTATAAATTCAGTGGGTTTCATCGTCGCGCACGCGGCTATGATGTCGTCTATACACGCTCTGAACGGCATGAGTTTTTTGACTGTCGCCGCGCTCAATCCCGCGCCGCTTTTAAGCGCGTCGTACACGGATATGCCCTGTTTCGCCGCTGCATTGATGAGCTCCCTCACAGTAGTCTCGCCTATGCCTCTGCGCGGATAGTTGATTATCCTGAGTAGGCTGTCGCTGTCGTGCGGATTTATCGCCAAGCGCACATAGGCAAGCGCGTCCTTTATCTCCTTGCGCTCGAAGAAACGGAAACCGCCGAACACCTTATATGGTATGGAGTGCAGATTGAACTCCTCTTCAAAAAGGCGGGTGAGCGAGTTTGCGCGTACCAAGACCGCGATGTCGCTGTAGCTAAGCCCTTCCTTGACAAGCGCGTCCACCGTCCTTGCCACCTGCTCCGCCTCGTCGCGGTCGCTGTACGCCTCGTAATACACTATAGGATCGTCGCTGTCGATATCGCTCCACAAAGTCTTGTCCTGGCGCTGAGAGTTGTTTTTGATGACCCTGTTCGCGGCTTTAAGTATGGACGTGGTGCTCCTGTAATTCTGCTCCAGCTTGTATATCTTCGCGCCCTTGAAATCTTTTTCGAACTCGAGGATGTTGCGGATATCAGCGCCGCGCCAGCTATATATGGATTGGTCCTCGTCGCCCACCGCAAAAACGTTGCCGCTGCCCGAGGCTATCATCTTCATGATTTTGTATTGCAGCCTGTTTGTGTCTTGAAATTCATCCACATGCGTATATAAAAACCGCCTGCGATATTTTTCAAGCACGTCGGGAAATTCCTCGAAAAGCTGCACCGTCTTGAGCAGTAGGTCGTCGTAATCGAGGCTGTTGGAGCGTTTGAGCTCCTCCTCATAGCGGACATATACTTTTTTTATGTTGAAAGCGTCGTTGTCGTCTCGCTTTATCTCGTCATAATAGTCGTCGGGCGAGAGCGCAAGCGTCTTGGCGCGCGAGATATGCCAAAGATACTCGCCCTTCTTTTTCGGGTCGATGGACGGCATATCCATAAGTACGCGCTTGACTACGCGGTCGCTCTCCTGCTCCGTATATATCGTGAAATCCTTCGTATAGCCGAGTTTGTCAATATCTATGCGCAAAATGCGCGCGCAAAGCGAGTGGAAAGTGCTCGTCCAAACCTGCGAAGCGCCTATCTCGCGCTCAATACGCTCCTTCATCTCGTTTGCCGCCTTGTTGGTGAACGTCAGCGCAAGAATGTTGTACGGCGACACGCCAAGTTCTATCAAATGACATATGCGCTCCGTGAGCACTCGCGTCTTGCCGCTGCCCGCGCCCGCTATAACCAGGATAGCCCCCTCGGTGTCCATGACCGCCTGTTTCTGTTGTGGATTAAGCTCTATTTTCATACTGCCTTATCATACCACATATTGTGTTGATTTTCAATTTTTTTCTTTGAAAACCACAAAATTTACCGAAAATAAATTTTCTTTGAGTGTTGATTTACATCGTAGTATATGTTAGAATATAAATAATAAAGTCGAAATATGGAGCTTTTGAGCTAAGCTCCGAGGAGCATTATGGGTAATGACGACAAAAAAGTCTTTTTGAACAGCGAGGTCGTAGAATACGACAAGTATGCCCCTGTCGGCGTCCTTCTCGACTCTTCTGAGCAGAGCGATGATGAGGAAGAACTTGAAATGCTCGAGGAAGTTGATGAAATCGATGAGATAGAGGACCCCATCGTAGAAGATGAACTTGTCGAAGAGGATGAGCTTATTGAAGAAGATGAGCTTGATGAAGAGGAAGAACTCATAGTAGAAGACGAGATTGATGAAGAGGAAGAGCTTGTAGAAGACGAATCCCTTGGCGAAGAACTTGATGAAGATGCCGAGGATGCCGATCATGTTGAGGAGTCTGAAGAGCCTGCCGAGGAAAACTTTGACGAACCGTCCGACGATCAAGCGGACGAACCGTCCGACGATCAATCACATGAGCAGCCCAATTCTGAAGAGACCGTACAGCCCGTCGATCAAGAGGACGGATCCTCCGATTCTCAAGAGGAAGAACCGTCAGCCTCTCAAGCGTCGGAAGAGCAAGCCGAAAGCTCGGAAGAACAAGGATCAGAACTTATTACAGAAGAGCCTGCGCAAGAAGAACCTGCGCATGATGAGCCTGCGCAAACGCAAGAAGTTTCCCCCGCCCCGATCACTACAGAAAAGCCGTCAGCTAAGCCTCATAACAAAAATTCCTCAAAACCTCGCATTGCGAGGACAGAATACGGCAACGAGTCCGACGATAATTTAGACCCCTATAGCTCCAAAAAAAGCGCCGCAACGGAAGGCGTGTGGGCAGCCGCCACGATAAACGTCAAAAAGTCGTCCAAGAAGAAAACGACGTCCGAAACGAGCAGCGAAATAGAGGCAGAGGCTAAACCCGCAAAGAAAACGGCGAAAAAGCCTGCCGACAACTCCAAACAGAATAATGTAGCGGCAGATGTAACCGCTCAAAACGCGCAGAAGGACGCGGCTCCAGCAGCTAAAGCCACTGCAGAAAAGAAAACAACCGCCAAAAAGGAGGACAATAATATGAGCAATGATGAAGAAAAAGTTTTGATCGAGGCAGACGAGACCAAGCCTCAACACGGCAAATTCGTCATCAAAAAGACTGACAAAGGCAATTTTGTCTACAAACTTTACTCTTCAAACAAGAGAGTGCTTGCTGTGCCGGGCGGCGCATACAAAGATCTTGCGTCGTGCAAGGGCGGCATTCAAAGCGTAATGAACAATGCCGCGACCGCGCCAATCGAGGATCAGACTCTCAAGAAACCTGTCGAGCAAAAGTGCCCCAAGTGGGAGATCTATCTTGATAATAAAAATGAATTCCGCCTGCGCCTCATCGCGTCAAACGGCAATGTCGTCGCCATAACAAACGACGGCTACCTTGGCAAGGACGCCGCAAAAAAAGGCATTGACGCAATTGCCCGCGCAGCTCAAGGTGCGTCCGTAGTGAGAAACGACGACCTCTGGTAAGCTTGCGAATGTAACCTTCGCTGAATAACGTCCGTTTCCATATGTGGCGGACAAGTTTGGTTTGTAAATATTTAGAAAAATCCACCCGACCTAGGGTGGATTTTTGTTTGTAACAATATTCGGTAGTCAAGCGCTTTGCGTCAACTATGCTTTAAACGCTTTCAGTGCTTGCGTCCGTAGCGGATCTTGTCATACCAAATCGCGACAAGCGCGCCTACCGCGGGGTCTATCATATTCTCATCGATCTCCGCAGCATAGATATCCCTTATCCTGAACAACTTCTTTGTAGACTTCACGACGGGATGTTTTTTGTCCCACTTGCCGTTCGCATCTTTTTTCATGGCTTTCATATGGATGGGGCCGCCCTTTATCTTGATGTCGATATCCCCCACCTTCATGCTCGCGCGGCGGAAACCCGGCCAGTGCACCCTTTCCTTTATATATCCGATTTCGAGACCCGCGCCGGTTGTTATCACAAAGTAACTAAGAAAGAATTTTAACTTTGCCTCCATATGATAGAGCACCGCTCCGTTTAAATCATACAAATCAAATTTTGAGAGCAATTTGAACAACTGTTCCTTAGCAAAAAACACATTGCAATCGTTTTCGTCCGTCAACGCGAACTTGTCTCCTATGGTCCAATACTTCTGTGTGATCTTTAAATACATACAGATATCCTCCTCTCCTACTTTTCTGATTTTATTATATCAAAATGCTACCTTATGTCAATAATTAACATTGAAACCGAATTTCGGCGGTCTTTATGCCAAAATGCGTATTGTAAGCGCGGCTTTGCGCTTATTTCTCAGACGCAAATGCTTTACATATCCCTCGTCGGCCATACCTCGAGCCGAAGAACAATATGGATATGCGTTTGCGCTCTCGCACATATATACAATTTTGTCAAAGTAAAACGTTTGTATTCGACAATAAGGTATGTAATAAATGAAGAGGGACCGACAATTGTCAATCCCCCTCCGCTGCATTTTTGTTGTTTCTTTATTCCGCTTGACAAACTCAATTGCCGCTCTTTCCAAAGCGCAATTTCAGCTCTTTGAAGAAATTCTTGAGAGTCTTACCGAATTTGTCAGGCATAGCCTTGATGTCTACTATCTTAGAGTTGTTTGTAATAGAATACACTACGTACACATAGTAGCCCGTAAGCAACACCGCAAATACGCAGAAGATTATGAAGAACGGGCTTGTCGTCTCGTAGTTGGTGAGCGCGGTCGTGGGATTTGCCGCTATCATACCGCTCTGGTTGAGCAACTGTCCGAGCTGCAAAAAGCCGAGCACACTGTATCCGCCCGTGATGATGTACATCCTCTTGTCGCCGCTTATCATCGTGTAGATGAATGCGAACGCGAGCGATAGCAGCAGATAGGTGTAATTCACCTTGACCGTAAACACCGCTATCACCGCGAGCACGAAGGATACGAGTAGCACAAGCTCTTGCCTGTTGCGGTTTTTGAAGTACAGCGATATCGCATACGCCTCAAGCACAATGATGAAGATGAGGTTGAGTATCGCCACGCCTTTTGTAACGTTTCTGCCGTTCATCGCGACCATGCCGTAGAGGTTGAATGCGTTCATGACGAATTTCGAGTTGTTTGTCATCTCTCCGACTATGACCTTAAAGCCATAGAAAGCGTCGCCGGCCGCTATCCTGTCTATCGCGAGAGGCAGCGTGAGTATATATCCGAGCACGAAACATGCGACAAGCCCGAATACTATCTGCGCGCGTTTAGACGTGAATTTTTTGAGGTCTGCGTCGTCCTTCAAGTACATATACACGAAGTACGCGACGATGATGGGCACTATCGCCATTGCGCGGAGATCGAACACGGACGCGAGCGTCGCCATGAAGTAAGTCGCAAGATATTGCTTGTTGACCATGAGTATGACAGTCGCAAGCATAAGCGCTATGAGCACGCTCTCAAAGCTGCCTACAAGACCGCTCATGACAAATACGAAGGGAGTGAGCGCATACACCGCGGCGTATATCGTGCCGAGTCTGTTGCCTACGCGCTTTTTGCCGTAGAAATATATCATTGCGACGATAGCCATATCCGCAAGCACATTGACAAATCTGATGAGTATTGACACGGACTGTATCGGCAATTTTGCGCCCATCGCGCCTATCACGGCGAGGATGTAGAGCGCGCCCGGCGACATAGTGCTGCCCGAGTTGTTTACAAGATAATTCGATATGCCGTTCTTTAGGCCGAGCAAGCGCGTCGTCTCGACCAATTTTGCCATTGTGGTTTCGACGCCTGTGCCATTCATCGTAAGCAGGAAGATGATCCTCACAAGGAATGTCCCGAGCATGAGCATTGCCGCGATAAATGCGGCATTATGATACCACTTGCCGTCTTGCGGAGGAGCAAGCAGTTTGCCGCCTTCCGAAGTGCCGTTGTCGCCGAAGTTGACGAATGCCTTGGGGCTTGCGTACAGCCTTCTGAGCAAAACGTATACGCAAACGAATAGCGCGACTGTGAACAGCGTAAGGAAAACCACGAAGAGTATGCCGGAAACAGTCGTATCGTTTGCAAGCGTGACCGCTTTGCGGAAGTTGATTATCGACGCGTCGCCGGGGACATCCGCCTTCTCCACTCTCTGTACAGATACGTTGTCAAAGAGCACGTGACCTGCTACCCCCTGCTCTTCAGTGCCGAGGCACAGCGCAAGCGTGAGGTAGTCAGTATTTCTCGGGCGCACATAGAATGTCTTTGTGACCATACCGTCCGTGTGCTGTTTCGTATAGGCAAACTTGTACTCCGTATTTTCGAGGAACGCCACATACGCGCCGTAATCGCCGCTGAGCCCGTCTTGCGTCGTGACCCAGATGTCTACGCTGACTTTGTATATCTTGTTTGTGTCAACGTGAATCCTCTGTTGCATATTGCTGTACATTGCGGAGCTGTTGTCGATATAGAGTCTCGACTCGCTGTCGTCTGATGACGTGGATTTGCCAAAATCAAAACCGCTCGTCTTGGATGAGTATGAAGTCCAACTGTCAAACTGTTTATTAGTACCGTTGAATGCTGCAAAGGAGCCGTTTTGGACAAGCTCCTCCCCGACATCGCTGCTCGCATTGTTGCACGCTGTAAATGCGAAAAGTGCCAGCATAACAACCAGCACTGTCGCAAGTATGATAACTACTTTCTTTTTCATCGTTGCTTCCTTTGAAAACCTGTTGTCAGTTTTCCTTAAGCTTTGCCGCTTTGCCTGTCCTGTTCTTGAGATAATACAGTTTTGCGCGTCTGACTTTGCCGTGGCGCACGACCTGTATGCTCTCAATCTTGGGCGAATGTAGCGGGAATGTCCTCTCTACGCCTACGCCGAATGTAACGCGGCGGACGACTATAGTCTCACGGATGCCGCCGTTTTTCTTTGCGATGACGACGCCTTCATAGGTCTGCACACGCTCTCTCGTGCCTTCGATGACTTTGACGTTGACCTTGACTTGGTCGCCAATTGCGATGACGGGCAGATCTGTTCTCATGCCTTCTTTCTCGATGGTGTCGATGATGTTCATAATGACTTAACCTCCTATATTGCGAAATGTTCTTAACAGCCTCTCTGCCAGCGGAACACCCGAGTCACGCGTAATAATATAACATATATTTTTTACTTAGACAAGCAAAATGACATATAAAATCCCGATTTTACCCTCATTTTGCCATGAATTTTTGCATTTTTTATTGATGGCGCTTTTATACGCTCGTTTGTTTTCGTGTGGCGAAACTATATCTCGTACACCGTAACACTATCGGGAACTTGATTATCGTTCATGCGCCTCATGGATACGTTGTCAAAGAGCACGTGTCCCGCTACCCCTTGCTCTTGAGTGCCGAGGCACAGCGCAAGCGTGAGATAGTCAGTATTTCTCGGGCGCACATAGAATGTCTTTGTGACCATACCGTCCGTGTGCTGTTTTGTATAGGCAAACTTGTACTCCGTGTTTTCGAGGAACGCCACATACGCGCCGTAATCGCCGCTGAGCCCGTCTTGCGTCGTGACCCAGATGTCTACGCTGACTTTGTATATCTTGTTTGTGTCAACGTGGATCCTCTGTTGCATATTGCTGTACATTGCGGAGCTGTTGTCAATGTACAGCCTCACATTGCTATCCGTAATGTCCGACGGATACGATACGCCAAAAGCAAAACCGCTCGTCTTGGATGAGTATGAAGTCCAACCTTCAAACTGTTTGGTCGTCGCGTTGAAGGATGTAAATTTCCCGTTTTGGACAAGCTCCTCACCGACTTTTGTAACTTCTTCTCGCGGAGTTTCGTTTTTTCCACAAGCCGCACATGTAAAAAGCACAAGCGTAATTACAAATACAACTGCAGTAATGATAAAAATCTTTCTTTTCATATCTGACTCCTTAATGTCACCTGCCACGGGGATATATTGCGTCGTTTTCATTAAAGGCGTCGATGATATGGTGGACTTCGTCCGAGGATATCTCGATTATGTCAAATCGGGTCGGGCACCCCACTGAGCCGTGCGCCGATTGATAGCTCTTTGCCGCCTTAACATATCTGCCCGCCTTGTAGGGAGTGACCGCTTCCGCGCCGCTGCCGTACGCGTCGCTCTCCCTCGCCTTGACCTCGCAAAATACGAGCGTACGCACTCCTTTGGGCGTCTTTTTGAAAATATGCCCCATTATGCGCCCAACTTTTCTCTGCTGTATGGGACATCCTTTCTCATCGACATACGCCTCGCAGATTATATCCGCCTCGCACCCGCCGTATACCGCGTTGCGCTCCAATATCCTGTAGCCCTGCTTTTCGAGATACTCCGCCGCGAGCTGTTCTCCAATATTGCCGGACGCTTTTGTGTTCATTGTGCCAATATCCCCTTAATAAAGCTCTGCCTGTGGATGGGACACGCTCCGACTTCCTTGAGCGCGGCGATGTGCTTTGCCGTGCCGTAGCCCATATTGTGCTCGAAATCATAGGCGGGATAGAGTTTTGCCATGTCCGCCATAAATGCGTCCCTCGTCACTTTTGCGAGAATTGACGCGGACGCTATGGAATAGCTCAGCGCGTCGCCGTGCACTATGCCGAACGTCTTAAATGGGATATCCAATTTGAGCGCGTCCACTATGACGATATCGGGTTTTACGTCAAGCGACATTACGGCGTCCTTCATACACGCCTTTGTCGCCTCGAGGATGTTCATATCGTCTATCTTCTCGTGGTCGTAAGAGCATATCGAACACGCTACAGCTCTCTCTTTTATCTGCCAAAAAAGCTTTTCTCGCTTGCTTTTGGACACCTTTTTGGAGTCGTTCACTCCCTCGATGAGATTGTCCAAGTCCATGATTACGGCGCAACACGTCACGGGTCCCGCAAGCGGTCCCCTGCCCACTTCGTCTACGCCGCAGATATACCGATATCCGCGAGACCTAAGCTCGTTTTCATAATACATAAGCTCGCTTGCGTGTACCATAACTTTTCCCCTTTACAATAAATTTCCGCACTTTACGCGGCGTGTAGCCCGAAAATGCGGATATTTCTTCAATTTTGAGCCTTCTCGAGGCAGATTTTGCCAAGCTTTCCCTTGCGGAACTCGTCTATTATCATTCTCGCCGTCCTGTCGTAGTCGGGGTCGCCGCCCTTCAGCCTGTAACCGCGCGCCGCGGCGATAGCGTCAAATATTTCGAGCGTATTTTCGCTCTCGCTTATGCCGTATCTAAGTTTGAAACAGTCGGGATAGAGGTATTTCACCTCGTCGATAAAGTCGAACGCCAGCTGTTCGCAGTCGAGGACGTCGTCCTTTATGGAGCCGATGTAGGCGAGATGATGCGCAACTTTCTGATCCTCGAACTTGCTCCACAGCGTGCCCGGCGTATCCAAAAAGTCTATGCCGTCCACGGACAGCCACTGCGTGCCTCTCGTCACCCCGGGACGGTCACCCGTCACCGCCTTTGCCCTCTTGAGCATTGCGTTGATTATCGTGGATTTGCCGCTGTTCGGGACTCCTACCACCATGGCGCGTACGCTTATGTTCGCGCCTTTTTGGGAGAATTTTTCAATCTTATCCGCCATGAGCTGCCTGAGTCCCGCCGCTATCTGCGAGCAATCTCCGCTTGTGCCAACGGCTTTGACATACGTCTTGCCCTCGCGCATGAAACGGTCGCACCAACCCGCGATATCCTCCGCCTCCACAAGGTCGCACTTGTTGAAAACATAGAGCACTCTCTTGCCCGCAAGCAACCTGTCGAATACGGGATTTATGCATGACGCAACGGCGCGCGCGTCAATTACGTAGATGAGCGCGTCCACAAGACGGAGGTTGGCTTCCATAAGGCGTATCGCCTTTGTCATATGTCCCGGGAACCACTGTATCAGCATAAAAACTCCGATAATTTCCTTTTGGCTATATTCTCGCGCGAGCTAAGCCACCTGCGCGGGCTTAGCCTCGGCAAATGCAATTATCCGCGAGAACATGCGACTGCGTATTCTATATTGCCCGCGACTAAACTAATGCCCGCGTATGTATGCGGTATATCATGTCCTGTGCTTGCGTCTTTTCTTTGGCAGATATAAGCTAAGATCGACGTTCTCAAGCAGGTCGGGACGGCGCACTTGAGTGACTTCGAGCGACTTTTTAAGCCGCCACTCCGCTATGTCGCGATGATTGCCGCCCAGCAAAACTTTGGGGACGGACATGCCGCAAAATACTTCCGGACGGGTGTAATGCGGATATTCGAGCAAGCCGTTTGAAAAGCTCTCCTCGAGTGTGGATTCGCTAGAGCCGAGCACTCCGTCGAGATAGCGCGCGACGCAATTTATGAGCACAAGCGCGGGAAGTTCTCCGCCCGTGAGCACATAGTCGCCTATGGATATTTCCTCGTCTATGGCGAGGTCGATAACGCGCTGATCCACGCCCTCATAGTCGCCGCAAAGAAGGAGTATCCTCTCCTTTTTTGCCAGAGCCTCCACCTTTTGCTGGCACAACACCTTGCCCTTTGGCGAGAGGTATATCCTGTGCGCCTCGTGCAGCGGATCCACGGCGTCTATCGCGTCCATAATGGGCTCGGGAGTCATGACCATGCCCGCGCCGCCCCCATAAGGCATATCGTCCGTGCGGCGGTGCTTATCTTTTGAAAAGTCTCGGATGTCAACTGTATTTACGGAAAAACGCCCGCTCTCAATGGCTTTGCCGAGCAGGCTTTCGTTGAGTACGGAAAAGTACCCAGTGAATACCGTCAAAACATCGAATCTCATAGCGATAATTCTGCCAAAACGTCCTTGATTTCAGATATCTAAAGGCATATTTTTGAGCTAGCCGCGCACGACCACTCTCTCGAATATAGTCGCGTCGAGTGTCATTTTGCCCGCCTCGAGGTCTATGTTTTTGATGAGCGCCTTGAGCGCGGGAAAACTCAGTTGTCCGTCCTTCGTCTTTACGGTGTAGACGTCCGCGGAGCCGTACTGCGCCACGTCAACGACGGTGCCTATGTCGTCGCCGCCCACGATCACGTCAAGTCCCAAAATGTCGACGATGTAATATTCGCCGTCTTTGTTTTTGGGCAACTCGTCGCGGAGCGCATAAACGTCCTTGTCGCGGAGTGCCTCCGCCGCGTCCACAGTCGTCACGCCGTCAAGCTGCATATAGCCGAAAGCGCCCTCGTGCGAAAATTTCCGCACTCGGTACGCCTTGCCGTCTATGATGACGCTCCCCGCATAGCCCGAAAGCCAATGCGGATCGGACGAATAGACCTCTGCTTTAAGCTCGCCGCCAAGTCCTCTCGGG
The DNA here is from genome assembly GCA_947581925.1 of uncultured Clostridia bacterium. Lineage (GTDB taxonomy): Bacteria > Bacillota > Clostridia > Christensenellales > CAG-917 > CAG-475. The sequence goes on along the minus strand of CANPWB010000002.1, from coordinate 84,204 downwards.
CGCAATATCCTGCCTATAAGCAGTTCAGATCTCATTCTTTTCCTCAATGACGACGCTGTACTTGACGCTGCCCTTTCCGCTTGCCGCCTTGACGAGAGTGCGGATGGCGCGCGCGATCCTTCCCTGCTTGCCGATGACCTTGCCGATATCGTTTTTGGATATCGTAATGACAATCTCCGCAGCGCCGTCGCCATCCCTCTGCTCCACGGTATAATCGCCTTCGGGCACGAGGGAGGATACGAGATATTCAACAAGCTCTATCATTTTTTGTCCACCTTATTTCTTCTCGATTATGCCTTGAGAGATGAGCAGTCCGAGAACGGTATCCGTGGGTTGCGCGCCCTTTGCGATCCATTCCTTCGCCTTGTCGCCGTCGATGACGATCTTCTTGGGATCGGAGATGGGATCGTAGTAGCCGATCTGATCGATGTATTCGCCGTCTCTTGCCTTGCGGGAATCGATCGCCACGATGCGATAGAAGGGAGATTTCTTTGCGCCCATTCTTGTGAGTCTGAGTTTGACCATTGTTTTTGTCCTCCAATAAAGAGATTTATAGTTTTTTTGTTTTGGTTTTCGTATTTTGATGTTTGAGGCTTTGTTTGGTTGAGGCTATCTTTTAAGTCTCAAATGTCCGCTTTTCAGAACAAACCTTTCAAGCCTCTCAGCCCGCGCATACCGCCCTTTTGCATGCGCGCCATCATCTGCTTCATAGTGTCGAATTGCTTGAGGAGCTGGTTGACTTCCTGTATGGAAGTGCCGCTGCCCGCCGCGATACGCTTACGCCTCGACGCCTTGATGATGTCGGGATTGCGCCTCTCCTGCGGAGTCATGCTGAGGATTATCGCCTTTGTATGAGCGATCTGCTTTTCGTCTATCTGCGGCGTGCCCTTAAGCTTGCCGCCCAATCCGGGTATCATCGCGATCATATCGTTGATGTTGCCCATCTTCTTCATGCTCTCGAGCTGTTGCAGATAATCCTCGAGCGTAAAGGAGTTTTCTTTGAGCTTTTTGCCCAATTTGAGCGCCTCTTCCTGCGTGAAAGCGTCCTGCGCCTTCTCTATCAGGGTGAGCACGTCGCCCATGCCGAGTATGCGCGACGCCATACGCTCGGGGTGGAAAGGCTCGATATCATCGGGTTTCTCGCCCGTGCCGTTGAATTTGATAGGCTTGCCCGTGACCGCCTTAATTGACAGCGCCGCGCCGCCGCGGGTGTCGCCGTCCAGCTTCGTCATTATGACGCCCGTGATGTCGAGGGTCTTGTTGAAGGTGTCCGCGACTGTGACCGCGTCTTGACCCGTCATGCTGTCTACGACAAGCAGTATCTCCGTAGGCTTGATCGCCTTTTTGAGGGCGACAAGCTCATCCATAAGCGCTTCGTCGATGTGCAGACGTCCCGCGGTGTCGATTATCACGGTGTCATAGCCGTTTTTGAGCGCATACTTTATGCCCTCTTCGGCGATCTTGACGGGCTTTATCTGCCCCATCTCGAAACACTCCGTGCCGACTTTGCCCGCCACCACTTTGAGCTGCTGTATCGCCGCGGGACGATATACGTCGCAAGCGACAAGCAAGGTCTTTTTATTCTGCTTTTTGAGGTAGGAGACAAGCTTTCCGCACATCGTAGTCTTGCCCGCGCCTTGCAGTCCGCACATCATGTATACGGTGGGCTGTTTGTCGCTTACGGCAAGCTTTTGATGAGTGCTGCCCATTAGGGCGATAAGTTCATCGTTGACTATCTTGACGATCTGTTGCGCGGGAGTGAGCGACTTTAAAATGTCCTCGCCGAGCGCCTTCTCGCTCACCTTTGCGGTGAAGTCTTTGACGACGTTATAGTTGACGTCCGCCTCCAAAAGCGCCACCCTTATCTCGCGCATAGCCTGCTTGATCTCGAGCTCCGTGAGTTTGCCGCGGTTGCGTAATTTCGAGAATATGTGGTTCATTCTGTCGGATAGATTTTCAAATAGAGCCATTTTACTCCTCCATAATTCGCAATATTACTTTGACCGCAGCGCCCACTTCCCCGTCGGAAGGCAGAGCATTCAGCAATTGCTTGATCTTTTCGTCCCGCGCGACAAAGCCGAGGGCGGAGTCTATCTCCTCAAGATGACGCTCGCCTTTGACTATGCCGTCCAGCACAGCTTGCCTGGATATGCCCATAATCTCCGCGATCTCGCCGAAGGACAAGTCCTCGTCATAGCGCATCCTCAGCATATCGTCTTGCCTCTTGGTGAGCAATGCGCCGTAGTATGAGCGAAGATCGGATATTTCAAATCTGTCCATAGCACCCTCCGAGCATTGCTATCAAGCCGCGCAACACTTTAGTCTGTCAAGCAAATTTACCGTACAGTATTCTACACAAATAAACATTCGGTGTCAAGCGATTTTGCCGTACATCATGTAAATAATTTGAATTTTAATTACAAATATTTTAATAAATAAGCGCTGTTACCCGCCCTCACTGCGTACTTAGCGTGAAACCGCTCGCTCCGCGACGTCGCTCGGACAAGGCAAAGTCCGTGTATAGGGACACTCGGACAGAGGGTACGTTTATTCGCTCGAACAAGGGGATTTCTCGACTACGCTCGAAATGACAAACAATACATGTCATTCCGAGCGTAGCCGAGGAATCCCCCGGTTTAAGTAAAAACCTCGTACTATTCTACAGTCAATATCAAGCTCTCACGCAGGAGTTTTGACCATTGTAAACAAACCAAAACGCGCGAACTAGCAACGAAAAGTTGCGACGTTCGCGCGTTTTTAGCTTGGGATCGCAAAGGGCAAAGCGCCCTTTGCCGGGGTGTGGGGCAGCGCTCCACGTAATGAAGGTCACAGCAGTGCGTTGATGAAGTCCGTAGCGTCGAAGGGGATGAGGTCGTCTATCTTTTCGCCAACGCCAACGTAGACGACTGGGAGACCTATCTCGTCGGATATGGCAAGCACTACACCGCCCTTCGCGGTGCCGTCGAGTTTGGTGAGGATTATGCCGTCCGTTTCGATATCCTCGCTGAAGATCTGTGCTTGCGAGACTGCGTTCTGTCCCGTCGTCGCGTCAAGCACAAGGAATTTGCGGAAGTCCGCGTCGGGAAGTTCTCTGCCGACGACGCGACAAATTTTTTGCAGCTCCGCCATAAGGTTTTTCTTGTTGTGCAACCTGCCCGCTGTGTCTATGAGTATTACGTCGTTGCCTCTCGCCTTTGCAGAGGAGATGGCGTCGAAAACGACTGCGGCGGGATCCGCGCCCTCATCGTGGCGTATCACGCGTACGCCCGCGCGCTGTCCCCATACCTCAAGCTGCTCGCTTGCGGCGGCTCTGAAGGTGTCCGCGGCGGCGACTACGACTGACTTGCCCTGCTCCTTGAACATGTGCGCGAGCTTGCCTATCGCCGTCGTTTTACCCACGCCGTTGACGCCCGACAGCAAAATTACGAGAGGGTATTCGTACTCGGGAATGTCAAAGTCGATGTCCTCTATCATGAGCTTGCGGAGTATTTCCTTCGCCTCCTCGGGCTTCTTCGCCTTTTGCTTGAATATCTCGTCCTTTAGCTCCTCTATGAGGTTTTCCGTAGCGGTGACGCCGACGTCCGCGGTGAGCAGCGCCTCCTCGAGGCTCTCGTAAAACTCGTCGTCGAGCGAGCGCGCCGAAAACGCAAAAAACAGCTTTTTGGAAAAAGCGTCCTTAGTCTTTTTTATGCCGTCCTTTATTTTTTGAAAAAATCCCATATTGCACTCCGTTTTATGTTTTTGACAGTTTGCGCGCGTTAAATAATATTCTACATATTTTGTTTCACATTATATTTCGTATATTTAGCATATTTGCGCGCGTCAGAAATTTGCTCTTATATCGATTATTGCGCGTGTTTCTCGGCTTCCTCAAACTCTATCGAGACTATCTTCGTGACGCCCTTTTCCTCCATCGTCACGCCGAATATGGTGTCCGCGTGGCGCATCGTGGGCTTGCGGTGCGTGATGACGATAAACTGCGTGAAGTCGCTGAATTTCTTCAAAAACTCCGCAAACAGGTTGACGTTTGCGTCGTCGAGCGCGGCTTCTATCTCGTCGAGCACGCAGAAAGGCATGGGCTTGAGCTTGAGAATCGCAAACAGTATGGATATTGCCGTAAGCGCCTGCTCTCCGCCCGAAAGCAATCCAATATTTTGGAGTTTCTTTCCCGGCGGTTGCGCGAAGATGTCTATGCCCTGCTCCAGCACGTCGTCGGACTCGGTAGCGTTGAGCCTCAACTCGCCGTTGCCGCCGCCGAACAGCTGTCTGAACACGACTTTGAAGTTTTCGTTTATTTTGTCGAATGCCGTCTTGAATTTGTCGCGCATCTCGTCCGTGAGTTCGGATATTATGTTGATGAGGTCGTCGTACGCCTTTTTGATGTCGTCGCGAATGGCTATCTGTTCATTGAGGCGCTCCTCCGTCTGCTTGAGGTCCTCGAGAGCGAGCGGGTTGACCTCGCCCAACCTCGCGATAGCGCGCTTCAGCTCCGCGATGGCATTCGGGGCGGCTTCCGCGTCGAAATCCTCCTGTCTGAACTCGAGCGAGGACGTGTATGTAAGATCGTATTCTTCGAGGATGTGCTCCTGTTGATTGCGTATCTCGATATCCACGTTGTCCAGCATAGCCTCGTCGCGGACAAGTTTGCTGTTTAGGTCGTTCTTAGCCTCGAACAGCGCGGTCTTTTGCTCGTCAAGGCTCTTTATCTCATCCGACAGATTGCGCTTGCGCTCGTTTAGCGACGATATGTCGTCCTCGACTTCCTTTATGCGCGCGGCGTCCTCGGCGGAGAGCGTGGCGCTTGCCGCCTTATCCGCTATGGCTTCGAGCTCCGCCTGTCTTTGTCTTAGCGTCTCGGCGCAATCTATCTTTCTGCCCTCGAGCTCCCCTCTTTGGCGCATATAGTGCGAGATGTCGCCCTTCGCGCGGTCTATCTCGCTGTTTAGGGACGCAAGCATTATGCGCGTCTGCATGACCTGCTCCTGCAACTCCTGTCTCTCGGAGCGTTGCTGCGTACCCTGCGAACGGGACTCCTCATACAGGCTTGTATATTCGTCCTTCCTTTCGGCGGCGACGCGCTCAAGCTCGTCGATGGAGCTTATCTTTGCGTCGAGATCCGCTACGATTGCCCTTATTTTTTCATACTCTTCCGCCGATTCGCTTATCTCTGCGTTCAGCCTCTGAGTCTCCTCGAAAGCCTGTTTGGATCTGCTCTCGTTGAGGCTGATATCAACCTTAAGTTCGGACATCTCCGCGCTTATCTGCTCGAGGCGCGCGTCGCACTCCTTGATCTCGTCCTCTTTGTCGGCAAGGCGGGAGCGCATAGTCGCAATGTTGGACTTGCATTTCTCTACGGCGGCGAAAGCGGAGGCTATACTCTGCTCCTGCGCGAGAAGGCTCTGGGACTGGTTGCGCTTAGAACCGCCCGTTATCTCGCCCGCGCGAGTGAAGATTTCGCCAGCCAAAGTGACTATTCTGAACGCTTGATTGTATTTGCGGAAGAGGAGTTTTGCGTTGTCGAGGTTGTTGACGATGACCGTAGACCCCAAAAGCGCTTGCACAAAGGGTTCGTATCTCTTCTCATAGGATATCAGCTTGCTTGCAAGTCCGAGACAGCCCGGCTCTTTGAGCACGTTGAGGTTGGCGCCCTCGAGGGGATGTGGGCGGCACGCGGTGTAGGGTCTGAAGGTCACCCTGCCGTAGCCCTTGCGTTTCAAATAATTTATGAGGTCGCCCGCGTCGGATTCAGTCTCGCAAAGCACGTTTTGCATAGCTCCGCCCAAGGCGTAGTCAATCGCCGTCACATATTCGGCGGGCACTTTGATGACCTCGGCAAGCACTCCCCATATCTTGCTCGCGAGCACGGGGTCGTGTTTGGAGTCCTGCATAAGGCGCTGGACGGCCTCTTGATAGCCGCTGTACTGCTCCTTGATGGACTTGTACAGCTCCAGATTGCCCTGCGCGAGCCCGAGACCGGAGTTGAGCTTTACGATGTCCTCTTCATACGCCTTTTTCGCCTCCATGGCGTCGTTTTTGTTTGAAACGGTCTCGTTGTATTCCTCTACAAGCTGACGCATACGCTCCTTGAGCGTGGCGAGCTTGCCGTCGTATATCGCAAGATCCGTCGTAGCGGCGTCCAATCTATCCTTCTTCTCCTTGAGGGCGTCCGAGAGGTTCTTCATACGCTCGCTCTGTATGCCCTTTTCGGCGATGTATGAGGAGTAGTTCTCCTTGAGTTCGCCAAGCTCCTCTATGACTTTGATGTAGTCGCGATTGCGCTCCTCTATGTCCTTCTCTCTGCCCTCGACGGATGCAGATATATCCTTATATTTCTCCTCGAGTCCCGCTGCGGTCTCGGAGAGTTTCAAATACTCCGCAAATTTTTCCTCTTTCTTTTGCTCCGCCGCGGCGATCAGCCCGTCCGTGACGATGAGTTGGTTGTCGATGGACTCCATCTCATCGTTGATACGCGCAATATCGTGCTGCAAAGCGCTTATCTTTTCTCTTATGAGCGCGGCGTCGCCCTCCATCTTTGTAGCGGCGATCCTGAGCGCCATAAGCTCCGCATTGCGCTCGTCGTAGAGGCGATCTATTCCGCTCGACATCGTGATGCTGTCGTCGTACTTGCGCACGGCGATCCTGTACTCTGTCTCCCTCTTTTCCAGCTCCTGCTTGACGGAGGTTATCCTGTCGAGGATGCGCTGCTTTATGCTCTGATTGTTTTCATAATTGTAGATGTAAAGGTTGACCTCGAGCTGTTTGAGCTGCTCTTTGAGTTCAAAGTATTTTTCCGCTGTCTCCGCCTGCTTTTTGAGGGGGCCTATGCGCCTGTTTATCTCCGCAATGACCTCGTCGGCGGTCTGCATATTAGCTTTCGCCTTTTCAAGCTTGCGCTCGGAGTCCGTGCGCGAATTTCGGAAACCCGCGATCTCCGCCGCTTCCTCAAATATATGTCGCCTCTCCTCGGGCTTTGCGGACATTATCTCGGCGACTTTGCCCTGTCCTATGATGGAATAGCCGTCCTTGCCCGCGCCCGTGTCGCTGAACAGCTTCATTATGTCCTGTCTCAAGCAGCGGTTGTTGTTGATGTAATATTCGCTCTTGCCGCTCCTGTCCATCTTGCGCGTGATGGCGACCTCGTCCAGCCCCAGCCCCGGGAAGATATGATTGTCGTCGTTGTTGAAAACAAGCGTAACTTCGCAATAGGAAAGACTCTTCCTCTTCTCCGTACCCGCAAAGATGACGTCCGTCATTTGTTTACCGCGGAGCTGTTTCGCGCTCTTCTCGCCGAGAGTCCACCTTATAGCGTCCGCGACGTTGGATTTGCCGCAGCCGTTTGGCCCGATAATGGCAGTAACGCCCTCTTTGAAAGGAATGACCACTTTGTCGGCGAAGGACTTGAATCCTCTTAGCTCCATTCTCACAAAATTAAGCAAAATTTTGTACCTATCCTCTATGATACTGTCAATTATACACTAATTCGCGCGCATAAGCAAGCGCTTTAAAGATGTTTCACAAATGTTTCACAAAACAAAGAAAAGCCGCCCAATATTAGGCGATTTTTAAAATTTTATCCGTCTAGAATGATGATTTTGGTTAATATACTGCGTGAAACATTTTGTGAAACGTCGTGATTTGAATAAATCCTTTGCGCTTTTTATCTGTCCTCATTTCCTTTTATGCGCGACATCGCCATTTTTGCCGCCTCCTGCTGGGCAGCTTTCTTCGTCCTGCCGATACCTACGCCCGCGTACAGCCCGTCGAGCAATACTTCTATTTTGAATGTCGGCGAGTGAGGCGCGCCCGATTGCTCTATGAGTTTATATTCCACTTTGATCTTGTGCTTGGAGGCAAATTCGTTGAGCTCTGTCTTATGGTCTGCCTCTCCCGCGTGCTTGTAGGAGCCGTCAAAGTGCGAACGCAGCTTTGACAAAACAAATTTCTCCGCGTCCTCCACCCTGCCGCTGTCAAAGTATATTGCGCCCACTATCGCCTCAAAGAGGTTTGATTTGACCTTCGTGTGCGCAGTTATCGTCTCATTGCTCTCGCCCTTGCCCACTATGAGAAATTTTGCGAGCCCGAGGTGTTCTATCTCCTTCTCGAGGGGTTCTTGCGAGACTATCTCCGCTCTTCTCGAGGTGAGCGCGCCCTCGTGCGCGTCGGGATTTTCCACCATCAACCGCTTTGCAACTATGAAATCCAGGAGGCTGTCCCCCAAAAACTCAAGCGATTCATAGTTTTTTGTCGCCTCTCGGCTTGCGGAGCTGTGCGTAAAGGCGCGCTCGAGCAAAGCCTTATTTTTGAAGGTGTAGCCGATCTTCTTTTCTATGGTGAAAATGTCGCTGTCTTTCATTATTCCCCTTCTTTTTCGCCCGCGTTGAATGCGGAGATACCTTGCCTTATCGTCTCGCATACGTCGCTTATGACGAGTTCCTTCGCTTGGATTATACTTGCCGCGACGGACTTGCGCTTTGACGAGCCGTGCGACTTGACAACTACCTTGTTCACGCCGAGGAAACACGCGCCGCCGTACGCGTTGTAATCCATCTTCTTTTTGACGCCTTTGAGCACGGGTTTGAGGAGCAGCGCGCCCAGCTTTGCCCTCAGACCGCCGCTGTTTACGCCGTCCAAGATCAGCTTTACAACGGCGCTTGCCGCGCCCTCGTTGGATTTGAGCGCTATATTACCGTCGAAACCGTCCGCTACAACTACGTCGAAATCGCCGCTCAAAACGTCTCTCGCCTCGCAACTGCCCACGAAATTTATACCTTCTAGGTTTTGAAGTCTCTCATACGCCGCCTTGACGAGCTCGTTGCCCTTGTGCGCCTCCGCGCCGTTGTTCAAAAGCCCTACGCGCGGATCTTTGACGCCGTTCATCGCCTTTGCGTATGCCGTCGCCATTATAGCAAAATGTACGAGGTGAAGAGGTTTGCAATCCACATTCGCGCCGCAATCGCAAAGCACCACCTTGCCGTCGTCCTTGAGCGTGGGGAGCATGGGCGCGAGCGCGGGTCTGGATACGCCCTTGATGCGCCCGACCTTCATAAACGCGCCAACGAGCACCGCGCCCGTAGAGCCGCAGGACACTATTGCGTCGCCGTACTCGTTGAGCGCGTCGAACGCCTTGACGAGGGAGCTGTCCTTCTTGAGTTTTATCGCCATAGTGGGGCTCTCGTCGTTGGAGATGACGTCGCTTGCGTCAATTATGCTTATGCGCGCCGCGTCGTACTTCTCCGAAGAGAGTATGCTCTCGATCTCAGCTTGCTTGCCGACAAGCGTGACTTTGACGTCCGCGTCCGCATTTACGGCGTCCACCGCGCCTAAAACTATCTGCTCGGGCGCATTGTCGCCGCCCATAGCGTCAACGATTATATTTTTCATATGCCTTGCCTCCTTATGGTTCGGCTCAAGCCGCGTTTTCATACACAAATCAAATTGCGTTGTGTGACGATCGCAAACACTCCGCTTTGCCGCGTTTTATACGATATACTTTGGCTTGCGCGGATGTCGCCGCGACTCATTATCAAAAAAGAGTGGCTGAGCACTCTTTTTTTTTGCCGCTTATTTGTCCTCTTCTTTGTTTATCACAAGCTCGCCGTCATAGTAGCCGCACTTCGGGCAAACTTGATGGCTCTTTTTGAGCTCATGGCATTGAGGGCACTCAACAAGTCCGGGAGTCTTGACCCTCCAATTCGCAAAGCGCGATTTTGTCTTTGACTTGGAAACTTTATTTTTAGGTACTGCCATTTTTCTACCTCCAACTTATACACAATGTCTTATTTAGCTTATTCAGTATAAAGAATAAACCTCGAGTTGTCAAACGCTTTTTAGCGGTTGGTCAAACAAATTTTTGCGAATTTTGAATTTTCGCGGGCATTTTGGGCGTATCAGCCGACCAACGCCTTTGTTTCGCGCGCGATACTCAGCTCCTCGTTTGTGGGAAGGATGAGTATCTTGACCTTACTGTCGGACGTGGATATCTCGCAAACGCCGTCCGTGACGTTCTCGTTTTTGTGCATATCGAGTTTCGCGCCGAGATATTCCATATCGCTCATAACAAGTTTGCGCATGAGAGCGCTGTGCTCGCCTATGCCGCCCGTAAACACGATCGCGTCAACGCCGTTGAGCACCGCCGCATAGGATCCGACATACTTTTTGATACGGTATGCGGCGACTTCCACCGCAAGCTCCGCCTTCTTGTCTCCCTTCTTTATCGCCGCCTCGAGGTCGCGCATATCCGAGCTTAGCTCGCTTATGCCGAGCATTCCGCACTTCTTATTGAGATATTGTATCGTCTCCGCATAGGACATTCCCAACTTTTTGGATATGAATTCCGTCGCGGCGGGGTCGATATCGCCGCTCCTCGTGCCCATTACAAGCCCCTCGAGCGGAGTAAATCCCATGGATGTGTCAAGGCACTTGCCGTCCCTGACCGCGGATATGGACGAGCCGTTGCCGAGGTGGCACACTATTATCTTGCTGTCCTTTTTGCCGAGCAACTTTACGGTCTCTTCACTCACAAACTTATGAGATGTGCCGTGGAAACCGTATCTGCGCACCTTATATTGCTCGTACACGCTGTATGGGATGCCGTACATATATGCCTTCGCGGGCATCGTGCTGTGGAAAGTCGTGTCGAAAACTGCCACCATAGGTACGCCCGGCATGACCTTCATACAGCTCTTTACGCAAGCGAGGTTTGCGGGCATATGAAGAGGACCGAGCTCCACATTCGATTCACATATCTTCATCACTTCGTCCGTGATGATGACGGAAGAGTTGAACGCCTCCGCGCTATGCAGGACGCGGTGCCCCACTGCCGAGATCTCGCCGACGGAGCTTATCGCGCCGAAATCGGGATCTATCATCGCTTTGAGCACAAGCTCTATGGCGTCGGTATGGTCCTTCATATCCTGCTTGATATTGAGCTTTCTGCCGTCATAGGTCTTTTGAGTGAGTTCGCCTCCCTCCATGGTTATGCGCTCGCAAAGTCCCTTGAGCAGGACCTTCTCGTCGGTCATGTCGATGAGCTGATACTTCAAGGAAGAACTGCCTGCGTTGATAACTAGAATTTTCATAGATGTCTCCTATATGATGATTTTATTATTATTTTGCTTTGCGATGCTTGATTTTTTTTGCAAAACTACTCTAAATTATGACGTTTTTCATAACAGTTTTTGCAAATCTAAGAGCTATCACTTGACGCTTTGTATCGCGGTGATCGCGACGGCGCTTACTATATCCGACGCCTTGCAGCCGCGGGACAGGTCGTTAAGCGGCTTATCGAAACCTTGACAGATAGGTCCTATCGCCTCGAATCCGCCAAGTCTTTCCGCTATCTTATAGCCGATGTTACCCGATTGCAGGTCGGGGAAAATGAGCACGTTCGCATGCCCTGCCACTTTGGAGTTGGGAGCTTTGAGCGCCGCTACCTCGGGCACTATCGCCGCGTCGAATTGAAGTTCGCCGTCAAGCATGAGCTCGGGCGCCTTCTCCTTTGCTATCCTTGTCGCCTCCTGCACGAGGGTGACGTTTTCATGCTTTGCGCTGCCCATAGATGAGAATGACAGCATTGCGACTCTCGGCTCTACGCCCGCGATCTCTTTTGCGCTCTTTGCCGTCGCTATAGCGCAGTCCGCAAGCCCTTCCGCCGTATATGTGGGGTTGAGACCGCAATCCGCAAACACAAGCAATCCATCCTCTACATACTTGTTATTCCCGACCATAAGGTTGAAACTCGAGACAGCGGAAACGCCGGGAGCGGTCTTAATTATTTGAAGTCCGGGACGCAACGTGTTCGCCGTGGAGTGACATGCGCCCGATACGAGGCCGTCCACATCCCCGCTCTTGAGCATGAGCGCGCCGAAGAACGTAGGATCCTTTGCCTGCTCTTTTGCCTGTTCCTCCGTCATGCCCTTAGCCTTGCGAAGTTCATACAGCAACTTTGCGTAATCCTCGAGTTTGTCCGACGTCTTGGGGTCAATTATCTCCACGCCCGTAAGGTCTACGGACGGGTTGTTCACCTTGATTTGGTCGGGGTCGCCCAACAGCACGATACGCGCGATCTTGTCACGCGTGCATATATGCGCCGCCTCCACGACGCGATGATCTTCACCCTCGCAAAGCACGATCTTTTTGTTGATCGCGATAGCTTTGTTCTTGATCTCCTCGATGACGGTGCCGCTCTCGAGCACCTTTCTGCCGAAAGATTTGACTTTGTCCAACAATGCCATAGCTTTTCTCCGAAAATTACTTTATTTTTCTCCACATATAATATATAATTATGTATCGAAAGTACTAATTATTTATACACCATTTGTGTGTAAATGTAAAGGACAAGCATACAAAAAATGAAAATTTGTGCCGTAATCGCAGAATACAATCCCTTCCACAACGGACACCTCAAACAGCTGCGCGCAGCAAAGCGCGAGACGGAGGCGGACGCGCTTGCCGTCGTCATGAGCGGCTCCTTCACGCAGCACGGAGATATCGCCGTCAGGGACAGGTCTACACGCGCTCAATGGGCGATAGAGGCGGGCGCGGATATCGTGCTCGAACTGCCCACAGTCTACTCGCTTGCGCCCGCGGATATATTTGCGTACGGCGCGCTCAAAACGCTTAGTATGTTCGGCGAGTTCACCCTCTCATTCGGGACGGAGGCGGAGGAGCTCGAACAACTCTCTATGGCGGCAGAGTTTATGAACAGCGAGTCCAAGGATATGAAATCGTTGCTCAAAGGCTACTTGAATGAGGGCTATTCGCTTGCTAAGTCGCGCACTATGGCGCTCGATATGCTCCGCCCCGACGTCGCGAATATGCTGCGTTCCCCAAACAATATCCTCGCCGTGGAATACATCAAGGCGGCTGCCGCATACGGAGACAAAGTCACATTCCACAGCGTTACGCGTAAACCCGACGACGGCAAAAAATATCTGTCATCGACAAAAATACGCGAAATGATGTACGCGGGAGAGGATGTCTCTTCATTCGTCCCGCCGTTTGTGGATCTTGACGGGCATACCGACGTGCAAAAATACAATACTATATCGACATATGCGCTCAAATCAAAGACTCCTCAGCAGCTTGCTGAACTCGCAAACATCGGCGAGGGCATGGAAAACAGGATATCTCAAGCGGATTTTACAGATATGGACGGCTATCTCGAGCTGACGTCGCGCCGCTACACGCGCTCCACGATAAAACGTATCGCCGCGTCCGCCACAGTGGGAGCTACAAAAGCATTGCTGTCCCTCGCAAAAGAGCAAAAGCCCTATTGCACAATGCTCGCCATACGTCCGTCCAAGAAGAACATGCTGCTCCCATTGCTCGCCTCGGCGGACGGCTATTTCTTCTTCAAGCATAGCGATTGCGAGGCGGACTGCCCGGTATACCCGCTCGTCGCCCTCGACGAAAAAGCCGCAAAGATACGCTCACTCTGCGAGAGCGAACAATAGTACGTCTTAAGTTTTATCGTATTTTGCCTTTAAGCTTTTTGTGGCAGTCGTTTTAATATGAGTATTTAATTTAAATTCAAGCTCATACGCATGCGCATATTTTCATATAATCGAGATATGGCGGGCGCGGTTGTAAAGAGGCTTAATCCGACAAAAACATTTTCAAAAGGCAAGATCTTCGCCTGCGTCGCGGTGGCGGCGTTTATGGCGATGATGCTTGCCCGTCCCGACTATTACCTCGCCTCGGCGCGCAAAGGGCTCGCGCTGTACGCCACGTCGGTGTTGCCCTCGCTGTTTCCCTTCTATTTTTGCTCCCTCCTGCTCACGAATATAGGCGCGGCGCGCACCGTCTCTACCCTGCTCGGCAAGCCGATATCAAAGCTGTATGGCACCCACAAAGAGAGCGCATACGTGCTTTTGCTGAGTATGATGTCGGGCTATCCTGTGGGCGCAAGCATGACCACGGAGCTGTACGACGCGGGTGTTTTTTCCAAAGATGACGCAAAGGCTGTCGCAGCGTTTGCGAGCACTTCGGGGCCTATATTCATGCTCGGGACAGTGGGGAGCGCGATATTTCACGACATACGGATGGGCGCGGTCATACTCGCCTCGCACTACGCCGCTGCGCTTGTCAACGGACTGATTTTCAGAATACGCAAACGCAAAGAAACCGCGCTTAATGGCGACCCGGGACAAAACTCCGCGGCAAATGACGACGCGCGTCCGACTTTACAGCCCGACGTAGACAATATTCTCTCAAAGACGATTTCAAATTCCACGCTGAATATGCTGTACGTCGGCGGCTATACCGTACTTTGCGGAATGCTTGTGGACACTTTGCCCCTACTCAGGTTGGACGTATTGCTTGAAAGCGCGCTCGGGGCGGATGCGGGACGCGCGGTGTTCTCTTTGCTTTGCGGCGGCATAGAAATGACGCGTGGCTGCATTATGGGCGCAGAAATTACGCGCCTGCCTCTTGCGGTCGGTCTGTGCGCGGGCATAATTTCGCTGGGAGGGCTGTCTGTAACGCTTCAAAACTACACATTCCTTTCGCGCACGGGCATGAAAGCGAGCGAGGTACTGCTAAGAAAATTTTGTCATGCGCTCATTGCGGCGGGCCTTGGAGCGGGACTTTCCCTGCTGCTTTGAAGGAAAAGGTGCGGAATTTAAAAATTTTCGTATTTCTTAATTTTTTTTGTCGAAATTGTTGCATAAAATATTGACTTTGGCGCAAACGATTATTTATATTGTAAGCACAGTATAAAATTTAATTTTTCTGGAGGACATATGGATTCTAATTGGGGCAACACTGCGCTTGTTGCTTATTCTTTGCTACCAAAAATCATTGATACGCTTGATTTTGCCTTAAAATCGCGTATAAATAGCAGCTTTCAAAGCCGTCACTTGAAAATTGGTGTAAGCAATGAGCAATTAATTGGTGAAATTCTCGAAATCAACGACCGCAAACGGAAGATCGTCAATCTTGCGTACATAGTAAAAAGTACGCTAGAACGAATGAAACCGAAGGACAAGCATATCGTAGAGGAGAGAATATTCAAAAAAAAGACTTTTCAAACTATTGCCGCCGAAAATGGTATCGCGCTGAGGACTGCCTTCAGAAGATTTGAAGTTGCCAAAATCAGATTCTCGGCGATGCTTGTCGAGCGCGGCTACACCGACGAATGGTTTGAAAAGGAGTACGGAGCAGAGAAGTATCTCTGTGCCATAAAAAGCAGGCTCGAACGCGAAAAATATCTGCTTTTAAACAGTCGCGACAAAAATTAGCTCCCTCCACTTTACCGCATTAAAAAAATAAGGGGGCTCGCCTCCTTGTTTTTTAATGCGGATCTTCATTGCGTCCATCATATTTTGAATTTTCTTGGAGCTAAGATTTAAAAATTTTTCATTTGCGCCACGCGATGAGCGCTCTTCCCGCGTATTTTATCGTGGCACATCTCGAATACTCGCTGTTTAGCAATATTATTGATATATCCCGTATTCGCGAACATTTGAAATGCCGCAGTCTTTGACAATGACTCAGTCGCTGTTTTTTATGGTTACGTTCAAAAATACGTCCAAATCGAACCGCGTCCACGGGAAGATCTCGGGCGGATACACTCTGAAAACCATATCCTTGCCGCTCACGGGATGCGAAAGTTTGAGTTGCGACGCCCAAAGCGCCATATTGCCCTTCTTTCCCTCGCCGTTGCCGTACTTCTTGTCCAAAACTATGGGATTGCCCATATCGGAAAGCTGTACCCTTATCTGATGCGCGCGCCCCGTCACCAAATTCACTTGCAGAAGGCTCATATCGTCTTGCGTCGCAAGCAATTTATAGTCAAGTTCCGCATACTTCGCGCCTTCGACAAGCGCGGGCACCGTATGCACCGTGTTTGTGGCGGGATCTTTTTTGAGGTAGCAAGTGAGCTTGTCCGCCCTGTATCTTGGCACGCCCTCCACGACGGCGAGATATCTCTTCTCAATATTTCCGTCCTTTATCGCCTCGCAAAGCCTCGCCGCGGTCTTGCTGTTTTTTGCAAAGACCATAACGCCGCCCGTAGGCCTGTCCAGCCTGTGCACGAGCCCGAGATATGCCTCGCCCGGCTTGTTGTACTTTTCAACAAGGTACTGTTTGAGCATAGTAAGCATATCCTCGTCGCCGCTCTCGTCAGCCTGTACAGGGACGTCGTAGGGCTTGACGACAACGAGCAAACAGTTGTCCTCATATACGATTTGTAAATCTTTGTACGTCATAGTATTCTCGTTTCTCGCATTTTTTAGAATAGTTTTGTTCGTTTTTATTTATTACAGTTTATTTTTCAAATTCCGCGAAGGCGGTGCAACCCTGCGGGAGCACAAGCCCATCCTCGCACATCAAGCCTATCTCGTCCGCGTCTATTATGGCGTTTGACGGCAGATACAGCTTGAGCATGTTTGCCATAACTGTAGGCTGAAGTCCCGTCGTATAGCTGTTAAGGCATACGAACAGCGGATCGTCACTTAAAAGTGACGAGACAAGCTCCACAAGCGAGGATATGCCCTCTTCTATCTTCCACTTCTCGCCGTCGGGACCTCTGCCGAAACTCGGCGGGTCGAGGATGATGGCGTCATAGCGATTGCCGCGCCTAAGCTCCCTCGCGCAAAACTTGAAACAGTCGTCGATGATGTAGCGCATACCCTCGTTTGAAAGCCCGCTCAATCGCACATTGTCTCCCGTACGCTCGACCATTGCCTTTGCGCTGTCCACGTGACACACGCTCGCGCCCGCCCTGTGGCAGGCTACAGACGCCGCGCCCGTATATCCGAAAAGGTTGAGCACGCTTATCTTGCGCCCCGCCCCCTCGATGAGTTTCATCATTCTGTCCCAATTTGCCGCCTGCTCCGGAAAAAGACCAGTATGCTTAAAGCCCATGAGCTTGAGCGAAAATTTGAGGTCGCGCCAACCAAGCACAAACTCCGTCTCTATGGGTCTATTGTACACCCACTTTCCTCCGCCCGTTGAGCTCCTCTCATAGACGGCGTCTATATTTTTGTAACTTCTAAGCGGCTTTTTGGGATGCCATATGACCTGCGGGTCGGGCCTGAGCAACGTAATATCCCCCCAGCGCTCCAGCTTTTCGCCGTCGCCTGTCGCAATAACGCTATACTCTTTCCAATCGGGTGCAAGTCTCATCAGTCTATCTTCTTTATGGTTATCGTCACCTTGTGACCGTTGATATCCAGCTCCTTGCTGAAACCTTCGCCGCTCTCGACAATGCCGTCGCACAACACGTCCGCGTAGAATTTCGCGTCGTCGAGCACCTGTTTCGCCATACCTTCCGCGGTGTAGCCGAGTTTGATGTGATCCGTCACCTCGAATCCCGCTTCCTTACGCATATTCTGGACCTTGCTCACAAGCTCGCGCTCTATGCCCTCCAAAATGAGGTCCTCTGTGAGCGCGGTATCCAAAACTACCGTCATTTCGCCGTCGGATTCGGATGAGAAACCGTCCTTATTCTTCGCGGTGATGAGAAGGTCCTCCTCGCTCAATACCACTTGAGTACCGTCTATGTCGCATATGAACGCGCTCTTGACATCGTCCTCCGTGCCGCGTTGCGCGCGATACTCCACTTTGAGCTCATCCAATGCCTTGCGCTGTTTTATCGCCGCGATTATATCCGTGGGACGCTCGCTGAGCAGCGCTCTTATCTTGCCGAGCAACGGTCCGTATTTGGGACCCAACGTACGAAGTTGCGGCTTTATCTCATAACTTATATAGCCGTCGCTGTCGTCGGACGGCTCCACGCTCTTGACGTTGAGCTCCTCCTCGACAAGCTCTTTGAGCTCGTCGGTGAGTTCCCACTTGCCGCTGTACATAAGCTTTGAAAGCGGCTGCCTGTTTTTGAGGTTGGACTTATTCCTCGCCGCCCTGCCCAAGACGACAAGCTTGAGCACGTGCTCCATTCCTTCCTCGAGGGCTTTGTCTATCCTCGACTCGTCACAAGTCGGGAAAGATGTGAGATGTACGCTTTCGGGCGCGTCCTTATAGAAATTGCGCACGAGATTTTGATAGATATTCTCCGCCAAAAACGGCACATATGGCGCGATGAGCCTCGAGAGCGTGGACAATACGGTGTGCAAAGTCACGTATGCCGCCTCTTTGCTCTTGCTCATACCGCTGCCCCAGAAACGCTCGCGCGATCTGCGCACGTACCAATTTGACAATTTGTCCGTAAATTCCTCTATTGCGCGCGCCGTCTCCGTGATCTTGTACTGTTCAAGCCCTTCGTCCACCGTCTTTATGAGGGTATTGAGCCACGAGAGTATCCACCTGTCCAAAATGTTCAGCTTGCAATCCTCAAGCTTATGCTCCGTCGGGTCGAACTTGTCTATCTCGGCATACAGCACAAAGAAGGCGTAGGTGTTCCAAAGCGTGCCCATAAATTTGCGCTGGGACTCGCTTACGTTCTCCGCCGCAAATCTAGAGGGTAGCCACGGCGCGGACGCAGTGTAGAAATACCACCTCGTGGCGTCTGCGCCCTGTTTGTCGAGGACGCTCCACGGGTCTACGACGTTGCCCTTGTGTTTGGACATCTTTATGCCGTCCTTGTCGTTGACGTGTCCCAAAACTATGCAGTTTTTGAAGGGCGCCCTGCCGAAAAGTATGGTATTTATGGCAAGTAGCGTATAGAACCAGCCTCTCGTCTGGTCCACCGCCTCGGATATGAAGTCCGCGGGAAAAACTTCCTCGAAGATGTCCTTGTTTTCAAAGGGATAGTGCCACTGCGCAAACGGCATGGAGCCGCTGTCAAACCAGCAATCCAGCACTTCGGGAGTGCGCTCCATAGTGCCGCCGCACTCGCAATCCCACTTGACTGCGTCGATATAGGGCCTGTGCAACTCGATGTCGCCCTCGATATGTCCGAGGGACTTTAACTCCTCTTTGGAGCCGACGACATGTATCTTTCCGCACTTCTTGCACACCCATATAGGCAACGGCGTGCCCCAATAACGCTCGCGCGAAATGCCCCAATCTATGACGTTTTCAAGGAAGTTGCCCATCCTGCCCGTGCGAATGGTATCGGGCATCCAATTCACGCTGTTGCAAGCCTTGATAAGCTCGTCGCGCACGGCGGTCACCTTGATGAACCACGTGCTGCGCGCATAGTAAAGGAGCGGGGTATCGCATCTCCAGCAGAAAGGATAGCTGTGCGTGAAGCGCATCGTCTTGAACAGCTTATTTTCCGCCTTGAGTTTTTTGATTATCTCCTTATCTCCGTCCTTGCAGAACACGCCCGCAAGGTCTGTCACGGCGTCCTTAAATCTGCCGCGCTCGTCCACCATCTGTACGAAAGGTAGGTTGTAGTTTTTGCCCACTCTGCTGTCGTCCTCGCCGAATGCGGGCGCAATATGCACTATGCCGGAGCCGTCCGTAAGCGTGACATAGCCGTCGTTGACGACGAAATACGCCTTTTTGTCTATTCCGCAATCGTAGTCGAAGAGGGGCTCATACTCCGCATATTCGTAGTCCTTGCCCTTTTTTGTGGAAATTTTTGTGTACTCCTTGCCCTCGAACAGCTTTTCTACAAGCGCGTCCGCGAGGATATAGCGCTCGCCTTCGCACTCTATCTCGGTATAATCCTCCTTGCCGTTCATGCACAGCGCGACGTTTGAAGGAAGGGTCCAAGGCGTTGTCGTCCATACGAGGAAATATGCATTGTCCCTGCCTTTTACGGGAAATTTGACAAATACGGAAGTCTCCTCGACGTCCTTATATCCCTGCGCAACTTCGTGCGAGCTAAGCGCCGTCCCGCAGCGCGGGCAGTACGGCTGTATCTTGTAGCCCTTGTACAGCAAGCCCTTGTCCGCCATCTGCTTGAGCGCCCACCACACGGACTCGATATACGTGTCTTTATATGTGATGTACGGATTTTGCATGTCCGCCCAATAGCCTATGCGATCGGACATCTTCTGCCACTCGTCGGTATACTTGAAAACGGACTCCTTGCACTTCTTTATGAACGGCTCTATGCCGTACTTTTCAATGTCCTGCTTGCCGTCCATGCCGAGCTGCTTTTCCACCTCGAGCTCGACGGGGAGCCCGTGCGTATCCCAGCCCGCCTTGCGCAGGACATGGTAGCCCTTCATCGTCTTGTAACGAGGGATGATATCCTTCATTACGCGCGTCAAAATATGCCCTATATGCGGCTTGCCGTTCGCGGTCGGGGGTCCGTCGTAAAAGCTGAACTCGGGACCTCCCTCGTTTTTCTTCACGCTCTTTTCAAAGATGTCGTTCTCCTTCCAAAAAGCGAGGACATCCTTTTCGCGAGCGACAAAATCAAGATTGGTGTCTACAGGTTTGTACATGGTCTGCCATCCTAATAAACTATTGATTTAAATATTATAGCTATATCTCAAAAAAAACGCAAGCGTTATGACGGCGTATGCAACGAAAATTATACATACCGGCAACAAAACAATCCCCGTAAGTATATTCCAATACGCATAAAGCTTTGGATGAGTAGAAATTAAGTTTTTTTGAAAAATAAATTTGCGAATTGAAAATACGACAAAAAATGTCCTACTCAAACCAAAAAAGCCGTGTTATCATCAAAACATAAAAAAATTGGAGGCGTCCAAATGGGGTATCCGAAGTGTTTTGAAGACAACAAAACGAAGTACGAAGAGAGGCTGCGCGACATGCAGGAAAACGAACTCATCCGCACATACACCGTGCCAAAAGTAAAAAGCAAGAGGCAAAAAGAGTGTGAAAGGCGAAAAGACACTTTTTGTGACAAACAAGGCGTCATAGGCATAGTGAAGCACGGATTTCTTGCGATAAGTATGGAATTCAAACAATACTTATATCCCGAGTTGATCGACGCGCTCAAAAAGAACGGCTGGAAATGGGATCATTTTAAAAAATATTGGTATGCGCCATGGTCTAATGAAAACTATCAATTTGCCGCTGCGTTCGCACACGGAAAAGATTTTTTGAAAGACGAAACGGACGACGTGTATTTGGACGGCTATACAAAGGTGTAATGTGTGTACAAAGCCGCCTGAGGCAAACAGGACAATTTTATGCCACACTATACAAAAAAATATCCGTGTGATATAGTGAAAGCGCAAACTATGGAGGTAAAAATGCCAAACCCCAAAAAATCATCTGAACACGAACATGAAAAAGTTGAACGCTTTTTGAAAGATACCTTTCATAGATATCTTTTGAATTATGACGGATTTTTCTTAGAAGAAAATGAAAATGGCGAATTTGTACCGCTCCCGCTCTATGAAAACGGCAAAATCCAAAAGGATATACTGTCGAAATCAGCAAAAATACTGGGACTTAATGAAGATGATATCCTTTCATGCAATGTGGAAGCGGTAAGAAAATGGTATCGCAAATTTCCATTTTTTGAATTATTAAATCAATTCAATGTCTGTCGAGACCTGTCTTTAGAGGAAGAAGCCGGATACAGGATCGACCGAGAAAAGGCACTACACTATATTAAATCCGTCTGCGAAGGTTATATAGTGGAAGAACCCAAAAGTTATGACAGCGACAATATCCGCGAGCGCATGGCCGATATGTTGAAAAATGCAAATGAGCTTTTGCCCGGAACATATCATGAAGGCGCGACGATAGAGGATTTTTCATACCATACAAACAACTTTTTTTCTTTCCCTAAAATCGGAGCGTTGATCGGTTCGTTTATGGACGCAGTATCGCGCCTGAAGGAGTTGTTTTTCAAAGCTTGGGAAAAATCTCTCGAAGAAACAGAAATAAAAGAATATAACTTTCTTGTGACTACGCTGAATGTTGTGGATAATTTGACTGCCATATGCATGTACTATGATAATCTGAAAAAACTTATACCAGTTTTCTTAAGAGAAGGATTTAAAGGCGAAAATGAAGAGTTTTTTGACATAGTACACTTGAAATTTTGCAACAATTTTGAACCTTGGAAATGCAAAGAGTTTGCCGAAGACTCCGCCCTGGCACAGTATTATACTTCATGCTATCCACGCGCAAAACGCGAAATGTTTGAGTTTGGCAGAGCGGTAAAATATTTCGTT
Organism: uncultured Clostridia bacterium; assembly: GCA_947581925.1. GTDB lineage: Bacteria > Bacillota > Clostridia > Christensenellales > CAG-917 > CAG-475. Next base: position 62,191 of record CANPWB010000002.1, on the reverse strand, counting down.
TGTGCGTTTAGATGGTCAGATACAGCTTTTCCTGACATAGGTATAGAAGAAGATTGGGATAATATTCCCTCTGAGGACTTCCTAAATGAGTTTGAAGATTGGACTAAACAATATATAAATAGAGAAGCAAATTATGAAAAAATAGGAGTAAAAAATGAATTTGGCACTATGATCGTACGCGTTCCCAAAACATCGCAAGAATTGGAGGATGATGAAAAATATCTTAAAAAGCTAATTCGACTGGGAGGTATCGTATCAAAAGGCGGGGTGCGAACACCTAAGATAAAACACGTATCATGGGAAGAACAAAAAGAGCCATTCATAGCTCGTTTGACAGCATTGAAAGGAGGGACACTATGACAGAACTTTCTCCACAAATGTTGGCAGGCAACAAGCTGAGAAAACTCATTGCCGAAAACTTCGATTCACAAGAAGATTTCGCATATGAGTTCGGAATAGACGTCCGCACCGTCAGCCGATATATAAACAACGGCATTAACAAGTTGGATATTCTTCAAGAATTGGCGGATTGGTTCGGCATAGAAATTATGGATTTTTTTACAAGGGAGTGATAACACTATGACAACAATATTTTGCAAAACAACAAATAAAGGCGAACAGTCTTTCTATATTGACAGCGACAGAAGTTTCTATTATTTATTCTCGCAAAAATTTTGCAGGAGCAATAAAGATTATTTTGAGCGCGGTGTCCGCTTGGACAAAATATACGACTTTTCTCATGTGCACAGCGCCGCAATCATTGCGACTATGGAAAAGTTGCAAAAATATGTCCTCCAGATTGAAAAGCAAGAGGGTCTTGTCATTAGAAGGCAAACGGAAAAAAAATACTTCGGATGTAGACCCCAGCCCCAACAAACTAAACGCGAGCGGTACGGCTGGTCTGTAGAATAATTTTTACAGGAGATATGAAATGAAAGACAACGTTTTATGGACGATTTTTATAAATCTATGGATCCATTCGGCGCGTATGACGAAAATGACGACGGACACTATGATGACGATGAACGTTTCCAAATCGAAGAAGACGATCGCTTTGAGGACGAACTGCTCAAACGGACGCATGATAGTCATTTGTATGATGATGACTCGTTCGAAGAGTTTGAGAAAAATGACGACGACGATATACTTTCATCTTCTGATGAAGACTACATGGATGACGACTGCCTTGATAATTTCAACGACGACTATGATGACTTTTAAAAAAGTATTTTTAAGTGATATTCATATTATAAGTTACACAAAAAGTGCTTCGCAAACAAGCGAAACACTTTTTTGCACTCACGACAGAAATAAATTTCAAAACGCAATCGATACGTATTCACGATCATTGCCCGTCGTGATTCATTTGGAGCGGGCGATGAGAATCGAACTCACAACAAAAGCTTGGGAAGCTCTCGTTTTACCACTAAACTACGCCCGCGATATTTTATAATTATAATAAACAATCAGAATAAGATTGTCAACCATATTTCTAATGTTCGGCTCTAAAATGAGGATCAAATTTCATTTGCTTTTTTGTCAACGGTACACAACTTGTGTTTTTTTGCAAACTCTGCCGAGCGGCGGTGCACCCTATCGAGTGCCAAAAAATGTGATCGATATGGAAAAACATTCGCTTGAGAAAATTTAACCGCATCTTAATATAATTTTAATTATTTTTTAATACTGTCTTGAAATAATACACACATATTATATATGATGAAATATAGTCTTTGAAAGGAACGCACATGGCTGGCAGGCGGAAGATAAATACTGCGTATCTTTCAAAAACATACGGACTCGGTCTCAAAAGCACAGAAAATTTACAGCGTTTGCGGAGTTCGGCTCAATTGACTTACTTGTACAGCATTACAGACATAGACCACCATAAATATATTGCTCGGAGCTTTTCGGTGCAAAAATGTTTGAACATAGCGGCTAAGCCAGGCTTATATCGACATAGAATATCACTGTGTCAAGGAGAATTCAGTCATGTTGGAGCTTAAAAACATACGCAAAATTTACGGCGGTAAGGGCGACAGCGCCGTGACAGCGCTGAGGGGCGTCACCCTCTCTTTCCGCGAGAACGAATTTGTGTCCATTCTTGGACAGAGCGGCTGCGGCAAGACTACCCTGCTCAACATTATCGGCGGGCTGGACAGATATACCGACGGCGACCTCATCATAAACGGAGTCTCCACCCGCGACTACAACGACAAACAGTGGGATACATATCGCAATCACACCGTAGGATTTGTTTTTCAAAGCTACAACCTCATTCCTCATCAGACGATACTTGAAAACGTAGAACTTTCAATGACGCTCGGCGGGCTGCCAAAGTCTGAGCGCAGACAGCGCGCAAAGAATGCCTTGACCGAGGTCGGACTCGCGGACAAGATGAACAAAAAGCCGAACGAGCTCTCGGGCGGACAGATGCAGAGGGCGTCGATCGCGAGGGCTATCGTAGGAGATCCCGATATCATACTCGCGGACGAACCCACGGGCGCGCTCGACAGCGAGACGAGCAAGACGGTCATGCAATTGCTAAAAGAAATATCAAAGACCCGCCTCGTCATCATGGTTACGCACAATCCCCTGCTCGCCGAGGAGTTTTCCGACCGCATAATAAGCATGCTCGACGGAGAAATCACTTCGGACACTTCCCCATTTGAGCCGTCAAAATCATTCGGAAGTTCATATCCCGAAAACTCGGACATATCTTCAACTGCTTTAAACGAGGATATGCCCTCTACCGTCGCAAGCGAGGACGCGCTTACGGACTCGGAAGGCAAAAATGTATCTGCGCAACTAGACAGCGAGAACGCGTCTGATACATCCGAAGATACGCAAACATCCACAGTCACAAGCGGAGATACGGACGAAGGAAAGGAGGGCGGCAAAAGCGAAAAGCCTCAAGAAGGCGCCGCCGCTTCTCATGGAAAGATTCATTACAAAAAGAAAAACTCCTCCATGTCATTCTTCACCGCCCTAAGGCTGTCCGCAAAAAATCTGCTCTCAAAAAAGAGCAGGACGGCGATAATGAGCTTTGCCGCGAGCATAGGCATAATCGGCATAGCTATTATACTCTCTTTGAGCTCGGGCATGTCCGACTATATTGACAAGACAATGAAGGACACCGCGTCCTTCAACTACCTCTCTATGACGACGACATATGTGGATATCGAGGCGACGGTGGATCAAGTAGTGGACGACATGACGGGCAAAAACAAGCCTACACCCTACCCCGAAGGCACCACCGGAATTTATCCTTACACGCCGGAGCCCTCAAAAGTGCAAAAACAGCAGAAATTCAGTGACGAATTCATTCAATACCTTGAAAACGAAAGTAAAGGACGAGTCGTGGACATCTTGTACTCCTACAGAGTCACGTTGCATGTGCTCACGCAAAAGGAAGGCAAAATAGTTTCCGTGACCACCAAAAATACTTGGAAAGAAGGTTTCAACAACTATGACTACCTCAAGGATAAATACACCGTACTGAGCAAGGCGGACGGAGTGGAGAGCGGCATACCTTCAGAGGCGAACGAAGTCGCGCTCGTCGTGGACAAATACAACAGGCTGTCAACGAGCGTCCTCAACTCCATCGGCATCCCCTACTCCGAGGACATGTCGGAAATAAAATACGAGGACATCATAGGCAAAGAATACAGAGTGGTTTTCAACGATGGCTGGTATCAAGAGCAAAAAGGCGTTTATAAGACTGTCGCCGCCTCCAAAGCGTATGAGGACGAAAACGGCATAACCGTGAAGATCGTGAGCGTCCTGCGCGAGGATAAAGATGCCGCGGGGTCAAATTTCCTCTCAAACGGCATAGCCTACTCGCCAAAACTCACTCAGCTCGTGCTTGAGAAAAACAAAAACTCCGCCGTCGCGGTCGCGCAAGCTGAAAGCGAGAACATCAATGTGACAAACGGCGCAAAATTCAAAAACTCGGTAGAATATGAGACCGCGCTTGACAATTTGGGATACACGCATTACCCGACTTCCATAATCGTCTACCCCAACGACGTCAAGGCGCGCGAACATATTGTCAGCGCGATAGACGCGTGGAATGCCTCGCACGACAAGAGCGAAAACATCTATTGCCTCGACATATCCAACCTCGTCACAGCTACGCTGGGCAAAATTGTGGACGTGATCACGTATATCTTGCTCGCGTTCTCAATAATCTCGCTCATTATTTCATCCATAATGATAGCCATCATAATTTACGCGTCGGTGATAGAGCGCACAAAGGAGATCGGCGTACTGCGCTCGCTCGGAGCAAGAAAGAAGGATATTTCGCGCGTATTCATCGCGGAAGCGGGCATTATCGGCACGCTGTCGGGAGTCATCGCGATTATTTTGACCTTGGTCGCAAACGCGGTCATAAACTCGCTGCTCCTCAAAATGGTCGGGGTCACGGGCATCGCCAACCTTACGCCGCTCACCGCATTTTTGATGATATTGTTGAGCATAGGTCTGCTGTTTGTCGCAAGCCTCATCCCCGCGTATATTGCCGCAAAGAAACAGCCCGCCGTCGCGCTTAGAACGGAATAAATTTAATATCAAATTGAGGACGGACACGCTTTGGACATCGCATTCTTTGACAATAAAACGCCGAATTTCAAAAAACTCGAGGCTTACGGCTTTGAGGAGCGCGAAGGCAAATATGTCTATGGAACGGAGCTTGTAGGCGGACAACTTTTTCTGACGGTGACGATAGACAAAGGCGGCAAAGTTTCAACTGAGACTGTGGACGTCGCGTCGGGAGAGGTATACTCCCTACACCTCGTAGAGGGCGTGACGGGGGAGTTTGTGGGCGCCGTGAGAGCGGATCTCGAGCGCGCGCTTGATGATATCGCCTCAAAATGTTTCGACGGCGGGACTTTCAAAAATTTGGCGGCACAAGCCCTCCTCAACTTCGCCAAAGAAAATTTCGGGGACGAACTCGAGTTTTTGTGGGACGGCTTTCCAAAGGACGCGGTGCTGCGCCGTAAAGACAGTGGCAAATGGTACGCGCTTTTTGTGGAACTGAAACGTGAAAAACTTGGACTTGACGGCGACGGCGAGGTCGATATCGCCGTAATTCGCGCCCTTCCCGATACAGTGGCTACCTTGCCCGACGGAATACACTTTTTGCCATCATACCATATGAACAAAAAAAATTGGCTCACCGCTGTGCTAAGCGGCGACGCGGATATACAAAAAATTTGCGAATTGCTTGTCGTAAGTTATGATTTGGCAAAGAAGTGAGCTCGCTTAAACAAAACTCATTATCCGCGCTTATAAAAGTTGCAAACATCAAATAAAGACAGCTTTTCAATATGTCATTCTGATTGCAAAGCCCTTATATCAACGGCTCGCTCGCGTTTTTTTGCGATAATCGGCTCTCGGAGCGGCAAAATTTGAGTTTTCACTTTTCATTTTGACAAAAGGGTGATAATATTTTGAGTATGGAAGAAAAGTATTCTCGCACTCAAATGCTCGTAGGAAAGGAGGGCATAGAAAAGCTTAGGGCGGCGCGGGTCGCCGTTTTCGGCATAGGCGGGGTAGGCTCATACGCCCTTGAGGCGCTCGCCCGCGCGGGAGTAGGCACTCTGGACATCATAGACAGCGACGCCGTGAGCCCGAGCAATATCAACCGCCAACTCATCGCCCTCACGAGCACCGTAGGCAGACTTAAAGTTGACGTCGCAAAGGAGCGCATATTTGACATTGACAATAACATCAAAGTCAACGCCTATCCCCTGTTTTTCCTGCCGGAGACCGCGCATCTATTCGACTTTTCCGCATATGACTATGTCATCGACGCGGTGGACAGCGTGAAAGCGAAGTTGGAGCTTGTACGACTTTGCGACGAGGCGGGCACGCCGATAATAAGCTGTATGGGCATGGGAAACAAGCTGGATCCGACAAGGATCGAGGTCTCGGACATCTTCAAAACGTCAGTATGCCCTCTCGCTCGCGTAATGCGCGCCAACCTAAAAGCCATGGGCATAAAGCGCCTCAAAGTCGTCTATTCAAAGGAGCCGCCCATAACTCCCGTATCCGCAGACAATGCTTCAAAAAACGAGAGCGGCAAGCGCTCAAATATGCAAAACGGCGCAAATGATACCACCTTAAACGCCTCTCCACGCAAACAAACCCCGGGCAGCGTATCTTTCGTCCCCTCCGTAGCGGGCTTGATAATGGCGGGTGAAGTCATCAAAGACATTATAAAAACGTAAATACTTGCAAATTAAACGCAGTAAATCAAAATACGCTCCGACAGCCCCGCTTTACGCGACGCTTCCGGAGCATTTTATTATGATCAAACTATTCTAAAATGTGCGCTAGCGCTTATTTTCACATTTTTGAAAACAGCGCCGAAACTTATTCAGCACATTTTGTCATCGAGCTGTTGACCGCCGAGAATATGGATATGCAAATGCGGGACGGATTGACAGCCGTGTTTACCCTTATTTGAGACAAGTCTGAAACCTTCGCTGAGCCCAAACTCGTCAACATGCTCTGACAGCTTTTTCAGACAGCGACCAAGGAGAGCCGCTTGCTCGTCGCTCATCTCGGTGATGTCGCAAAAATGCTGTTTTGGGATAAGTAAAAGGTGTATCTTCGCTTGTGGGTTCAAGTCCTTGATGATCACCATATCCTCATCTTCAAAAAGCTTTGTAGAGGGGATCTCCCCGTTTGCTATTTTGCAAAAAATGCAATCCTTCATATTTGTAATCTCCTAAAAGTATTCTGATTTTCGGCATAATTTGGAAAACTTTTCCAAATTATATTTCAAATTTATATCAAATTGTGTTATTTACTCCTTAACCCCATCCAGATGCCGTGAAGTGGGTACAGCCTCTCTAAGCAGGTTTTTGCCGCCGTTTTCGCTGAAAAATTTGATGTAATTTCGAGTGTGCCCGACCCAAAGCCCGTTCTCTACGGTCTCAAAGAGCACCTCTTGAGGCTTGCCAATGTTAAGCGCCAAAAAGTCGTCGATAAGCTGCTGTTTGACCTCGCCCATACGCCTTGCCCTGCTCTCGCTGACTTCGGGCGGGAGGGTCTTGAGTTTGCCCGCCACCGTGCCGCTGCGCGACGAGTACGGAAAGACGTGTATGTCCGAAAACGCGACGCGCTTTGCAAACGCCATGCTGTTTTCAAATTGCTCTTCCGTCTCTGTCGGAAATGCTACGATGATGTCCGTGGTTATGCCCGCGAGCGGATAATATTCGCGTATAAGCTCGACTTTTTTAAGATATTCCTCGGGCGTGTAGCGGCGATTCATTGCCTTCAGCACTTCCCTGTCGCCGCTCTGAAGGGAGAGATGAAAATGCGGACAGAACGCCTTGAGCCTTGTCGTCGCGTCCAAAAACTCCCTGTCCACTACGCCCGCTTCAATTGAGCCGAGCCTTATGCGGAAATCATAGTCGGAAAGCGAATTTATAAGCTCGGTGAGCGAACTTCCTGTGTCTTTGCCGTACGCGGAGAGATTTATGCCCGTCACGACGACTTCCTTGACGCGATCTAAGCATGCGTCAAGCTCCGCGCGTATGCTTTCAATGTTCCTCGACCTGCTCCTGCCGCGCAGATACGGGATTATGCAATAGCTGCAAAAATTGTTGCAGCCGTCCTGCACCTTGATGAAATGACGGGTACGCAAATTTACTACTCCCGCGCTGTCCTCATACGTGCTTGACGTGGAAAAGTCCGCCGCGGGCAGCTGTTGTCCGCTCAAAAGCTCAGCGGCGATGTCCTTTGCAAGCCTTATCTTGCCCTCTGCGCCGCCGACATACTCCACGCCGTCCCTCTCAAATTGCGCGCTGTCGCGTTGAGAGGCGCATCCGCACACGAATATCCTCGCGTTCGGATTTATTTTTTTTACGCGGGCTATGCTTTGGCGGGACTTCTTCTCCGCCTCGCGAGTGACCGCGCAGGTATTCAAAATGTAAACGTCGGCATATTCGAGCCCCTCCGCGACCTCGAATCCCGCATCCTTGAACACCGCGAGCATGGCGTCGCTGTCATATAGGTTGACTTTGCATCCCAGCGTGAATATACAGATCTTGCGTGGCGCGTCACTCATAGTCAAGCTCCCCCAAACTGTTCAAAACAAGCGCAGCTGCGACGATGGACGCCGTCTCCGCCCTGAGTATGCGTCTGCCGAGGGTGACCGTCTTAGCGCCCGCCTCCGCCGCGCGGCGAGCCTCGTCCTTGCTAAATCCGCCTTCGGGTCCCACTATTATCGCGATATTTTTTCCTTTTGCCGCTTTAGATATCGGATATTTTCTCTCAAACTCATACGCAAACAGCGCTTGATCAAAATTCGGTATCCGTTTTATGACCTCATCAAACGATATGATATCTTCAACCTCGCTCAAATACACCGCTCCGCACTGCTTTGCCGCCTCGAGAGCTATTCTCTCCCCTCTGTCTTTTGAGAATTTCTTCTCCGCGCAATTGTCGGATACAAAGGGGACGACCCTGTCAATGCCAAGCTCCACCGCCTTTTGAATGACAAAATCGAGCTTGTTATTTTTCAGATCGCCTGCAAACAGGGTTATCGACGCATTTTTTTTGTCAACCTGGATAATGCTGTCAATATGCAACAGCGCACGATCCTTCTCTATCTTTTGCACCGTGCAATGCCTCTCTTTGCCGTCCGAGGCGAGGATGACCGCCTTGTAACCCTCTTTATAACGCAACACTCGCGTCATATGCGAAAACTCGTCGCCCGAAAGGATGACTTCATCTGACGATATGTCGTTTGGATCTGCAAAAAATCTGCGAATTTCCATGATCTTTTATGTATACAGTGTTCCCTAAATTTTATTTCTGCCACGACAGGCATTGCCTACAAAGCGAATTTTACCGCTTTAGATTTCTTGTTTTCGTTTGAGCAACAGCGCATTCCAGCCGTCGGACGTCATATAGCCCGCCCTGGCGAACCCAGCGCTCGTATACACTGTTTCAACCTCGTCAAGCCTCTCGTCTATTATGCCGCTGAGCAGTATACTGCCGCCCGGATTCAGATGCTTGTCTATATCGCGCGCAAAGCGCATGAGGATGTCCGCTGTTATGTTTGCGATTATGAGATCGGCTTTGCGCTCGCCCTCCAGCAGGTCTGCGCACTCAACGGTGACATTTACGCCGTTTTGCTTTGCGTTTTGAGTCGCGAACTCCACCGCAAGAGGGTCTATATCGCACATATACACGCTTTTCGCGCCCGTAAGCGCCGCCGCTATACCCAAAATGCCGCTGCCGCAGCCGACGTCGATAACGTCCTCATCCTTAGCGTCCATGAGCTCCAGACACATGCGCGTCGTCGCGTGGGATCCCGTGCCGAACGCCATCCCGGGATCGAGGCGCATTACGCGCTCCCCCTCCTCGGGCTCGTACTTTATCCAGGTGGGCACGACGGTTATATGCGCCGTCTTTATGGGCTTATAATATTTTTTCCACTCGTTTTCGTAGTCCGCGTTGTCGATGACTTCCGAGACTATTTCGCCATAGGTGATCCCGCCCGCCTTGCGCATCTCGGCAAGCCGCTCGCTCAGGCGCTTCATAAATTCGCCGTCGGAGGTTTCCACAACGGTAGAAACTTTCACTATGTCGCTGTGCTTGAGCACGCTCTCATCGACATAGTCCCAAATTACGTCGCTCTTCACGAGCTCGAGAAAATCATTGCTGTCCAAAATTGAGACCCCGCCCGCGCCTGCGTCGAACATCGCCGACGCAACGAGGTCGGCATCGCGTGAGATCGTTGAGACTGTGATCGAAAGATATTTCATTTATGTAGCTTTTAGGCTCTTACGCCGTATGTCCTGCGCCTCGAGCGCCGCTCTGACGCATATTTGTCTATTACGCAATTTTGCGCATATATTGCAAGTTATTACATGTTTTTGCCGCCAAGACGGCAATATTTGCGCAAAACGCGCGTCACTTCTTATCCTCAAACGCTTTTTTGAGGGGGCGCTGTTTCGGCTCTATCGACTGAGCCAACCTTTGCAACTGTTCCTTTTGCTCCTTGCTCAAAGACTTCGGCACCTCCACGACGACGGTCACATACATGTCGCCCTTAGAGTCGCTGCGCAACTTCGGCATGCCGCATCCTTTGAGTTTAAGCTGTGTACCGCTTTGGGTACATTCGGGTATTTTGAGCTCCTTCTCGCCGTACGGAGTGGGGACTTTGACAGTCGCGCCCACTGCCGCCTCATAAAAGCCTATGGGGTATTCATAGAAGAGGTCAAATCCCTTCCTCGAATACAGCTTGTGCGGCTTGACCGATATCTCTACTACGAGCGAGCCTTTTTCGCCGCCGTTTGCGCCGTCGTTACCCTCGCCGCGATAGGTTATGCGCTGTCCGCTGTCTATGCCCGCGGGGATATTGACTTTGACGTCGCGCGCTTTCACCGTCCTACCCTGTCCCGAGCATGCCGAACACGGCTCCGTAACAACTTTACCTTTACCCTTGCAGGTAGGACATACATTTGTAGTGCTTATCTGCCCGAACGGCGTACGCTGGACGGAAATCACCTGTCCTCGGCCTCCGCACTGCGGGCAGGTCTTAAAGCTCTTGCCGTCCTTCGCTCCCGTGCCGTGGCAAACGTTGCACTCCTCTGTACGCTTGACGGAGACTATGCGCTGCGTTCCGAACACTGCGTCCTCGAAGGATATCGCAAGCGAGACGAGTATATCCCTGCCGCGCTGAGGAGCATTCGCTCTCTGCGAAGTTGCGCCTCCGCCCGTAAATCCGCTGAATATGGACGAGAAAATGTCGTCCATATCGAAGCCGAAGCCGCCCGTACCGCCCGAGAAACCTCCCGAAAATCCGCCCGCGCCCATTTGAGGCCCGTTTTCGTCGCCGTACGTATCGTAGGCGGCGCGCTTTTGATCGTCGGAAAGCACTTCGTAGGCGTGGTTTATCTCCTTAAATTTCTCCTCCGCCGCTTTCTTTTCCGCCTCGGGCTTTGTGGTGTAAAGGTCGGGATGATACTTCTTTGCAAGCTGCCTGTATGCCGATTTTATTTGATCGGGAGTGGCGTTTTTCTCCACTCCCAAAATCTCGTAATAATTTTTTGCCATAGCTCTTTTTAGCGCTTAGCGGGGCGAATATCGCCCCGCCGCATATTTGATGTCCGAATTATTTATCAGTCTACCGTGCCGTCCTTGCCGTCTCCGGTGTCATTTGGATCGAATCCCGCTTGTTTCGCCGCCTCTGCCGCCGCTTCGGGATTCTGCTGGTAGAACTTCGTGAAGATGGGGTCCGTGACCTTGGTGAGCTTCTCGACGACTTCCTTGACAGCCTCTTCGCTATCAGCGGTCTCAAGCTCTTCCTTCGCGGTCTTTGTAGCCTCGCTTACTGCGGTCTTGTCCGCCTCTTCAAGCTTGTCTCCGTTTTCGGAAATAAACTTATCCATTGCGAAGATGAGCTGTTCGGCGCCGTTCTTCGCGTCTACGAGAGCGCGGCGCTTCTTGTCCTCTTCCGCATACTTCTCCGCGTCCTTGACTGCCGCGTCGATGTCCGCCTCGGTGAGGTTGGAGGACGCGGTGATAGTGATGGACTGCGACTTGTTTGTAGCCTTGTCCATAGCCTTGACTGACACTATGCCGTTTGCGTCGATGTCGAATGTGACCTCGATCTGCGGGATGCCTCTTGGTGCGGGCGCGATGCCGACAAGCTCAAATCTGCCCAGCGTCTTATTGTCGCGCGCAAACTGTCTCTCGCCTTGCAGCACGTGTATCTCGACTGCGGTCTGATTGTCTGCCGCCGTGGAGAACACTTGCGATTTGCTTGTGGGGATAGTGGTGTTGCGGTCGATGAGCTTTGTGAACACGCCGCCCAAAGTCTCTATGCCGAGTGAGAGCGGAGTTACGTCAAGCAAAAGCATATCCTTGACTTCGCCCGCGAGCACACCGCCCTGTATCGCCGCGCCGAGCGCAACGCATTCGTCGGGATTGATGCCCTTATACGGCTCCTTGCCCGTAATAGCTTTGACGGATTCGTACACAGCGGGGATACGCGTGGATCCGCCAACCATGATGACCTTCGCGATATCGCCGTAGCTGAGTCCCGCCTCTTTCAATGCGTCCTTCATAGGACCGACGGTCGCCTTGACGAGGTCCTCCGTGAGGGAGTCGAACTTCGCCCTTGTGATGTCCATTTCGAGGTGCAAAGGCACGCCGTTGTTCATCGAGATGAAGGGAAGGGATATCTTCGCCTTTGTGACGCCCGAGAGGTCGATCTTCGCCTTTTCAGCAGCTTCCTTAATGCGCTGCATAGCCATCTTGTCGCCGCTGAGATCGACGCCGTTGGACTTCTTGAACTCGCTCACTACCCAATCCATTATGCGCTTATCAAAGTCGTCGCCGCCCAGCCTGTTGTTGCCGGATGTGGCAAGCACTTCGAATACGCCGTCGCCGAGCTCGAGCACGGATACGTCGAATGTACCGCCACCGAGGTCGAAGATGAGCACCTTTTGATTTTTGTTCTCGTCCTTGTCTATGCCGTATGCGAGCGACGCCGCCGTAGGCTCGTTGATGATACGTTTGACGTCGAGACCCGCGATCTTGCCCGCGTCCTTAGTCGCTTGACGTTGTGCGTCCGTGAAGTATGCGGGGACTGTGATGACCGCCTCGGTAACCTTCTCGCCGAGATACTTTTCCGCGTCGTTTTTGAGTTTTGTAAGGATCATTGCGGATATCTCCTGCGGAGTGTACTCCTTGCCCTCAATCTTCACCTTATAGTTGGAGCCCATCTCTCTCTTGATGGAGCTCACCGTATGCTCGGGATTTGCGACAGCTTGACGCTTTGCAATCTCGCCGACAAGCCTCTCGCCGTCCTTTGTGAATGCGACAACCGACGGGGTCGTCCTTGCGCCTTCTGCATTCGGGATGACGACTGCCTCGCCGCCTTCCATGACCGCCACACATGAATTTGTTGTGCCAAGATCGATTCCGATTATTTTGCCCATATTATTCTCCTTTTCCCCATGCGGGGACGCTGCATATTTTTTTGTTTATATATCCACGCTATCCGCGTATCTATATCAATTTTATTCGTTTAGATTGTCTATTTATTTATTTGAATCGTTTGGAGGAAACTAGTCCGCATATGCGATCTTCACGCTTGCGGGGCGCAAAAGCTTTCCGCCCAACGTGTAACCCTTGAGCAACACTTCGATGACTTTTCCCGCGTTCTCCTCGTCCTTGACGCGCTCCACCGCGCTCATAGTCTTTGCGTCGAACTCCTTTCCGTCCGCCTCGACCTCGGCAAGCCCGAAACCCGTGAGCGCGCCGAGTATCTGCGCCTCCATCATATTGAACCCCGTGAGCGCCGCCTCGTCCGAAATATACTTCCTTGCGAGGTCGCAGTTGTCAAGCACAGTGAGCATCTTCTCTATGACCGCAGACTGCCCGAGCGCTTTCATATCCTCCGCCATGGAGTTGTTACGCTTTCTATAATTGTCAAAGTCCGCCTGTACGCGCTGTGCGAGCGCCTTCACGCTCTCAATTTCGGCAAGCGCCTGTCCGAGCTTTACTTCCAAAGCGGAGATATAGTCGCCGTCCGACATCTGCGCGCGGTCTAGCTCGCCGCAATCCCTATCCTCGATATCGCCTACTTTGGCGTCACTTGCCGCCTGTTTGGCTTCCTCGTTTGCCGCCTGCTCTTTTACTTCCTGCTTCTTGTCCTTTTTCATATCAATCCTCTCCGTGTCCGTCCGTGATGTGTTTAGATGAGGTATCTATCACTTTAGACATAGTTTGTTTCATCAATTCCAGCACGCCGATGACCTTCTTGTAGTCCATTCTTTCGGGACCTATGACTCCCGCCTGTCCCACGACGTCGTCTCCAACTCTGTATGCCGCTGTGACGATCGCGCACCTGTCAACGCCGTTGTCCTCTTTGCCGATGCGTACGGACAACTCTATGCTGCCGTCGTCGGAAAGTATCTGCGCCATGCTGTCCTTATCCTCTATCACGGACAAAAACGCCTTTGCGTCCTCCACGCTGCTATACTCCGGATAGTCGAGCATCTTAAGCGCGCCTTCAACGACTACGGTATCGCTGTGCGAGCTCACGTATATGCGCAAGATGTTGAGCACTTCATCCAGAATATCCTTGAATCCGCGTATCTCGACGTCTATTTCGCTCAAGTCAAAATTCTCGAGTTCGAGCAAATTTCTGCCGCTAAACACACGATTCAGAAGGCTGCTCGCCGCCTCGATGTATTCATCCTTGACGTCCTCGGCAAGGTCTATCGCCTTGTTCGCAAGCATGCCTTTATCCGTCACTATGAGGACGACCGCTTTACGTCCTTTGAGCGGGACAAGCTTGACTTCCTCTATCTCGATGTCCATAGACGAACGCTCTATGCAGAACGAAGTGTAATTCGTCGCGTCGCTTATTATTTTTGCCGCCTCTTTGGACATATCCTCGATATGGGCAAGCCTCTTAAAGAACTTTTCGCGGATCAACTCCGTCTCGCGATCTGTGAGCGCGGTCTCGCTACTACCCGTCGCGCTTATGCTGTCAACGTAAAACTTGTATGCCTCTTTAAGTGGTATGCGCCCCGCGGACGTATGCGGCTGCTCGATATAGCCAAGCGCCTCAAGCGCGCTCAGCTCTGACCTGACGGTCGCCGAACTCACTTCAGGCAAATACTTGCTCTGTATGTCTGAGCTTGACACCGGCTGCCCCGTGGATATATACAGATCCACAAGCGCATGCAGTATCTTCTTTTTTCTTTCAGACAGCTCTTTGCTCATTCTTTCCTCTGTCGTCGTGGGCTTGCTAGCACTCTCACCCATCGACTGCTAACAGTATATTTCCTATTTTGCCAAATGTCAAGGCTTTTATGCAGAATTTTAAATTTTCTTTCTCCATATATTATTGATTTAATTTTTCTTTTCCAAAATTATTGTGCGCGCAATATGGATAATTATTTTGTAAGTATAAAGCTATACTAAATACTCCGAGAACTCGCCCAACATGAAAAATAGCTATGACTGAAATCTTAATTGTCATTTCGCACAGTATAATTCATTACTAGATTCTAGTTATCTACATTGAATATGACGCTTGACATGCATTAGCCCTGTCTGCCATTTTGTCGATTTTCTACTGTTTAGTGCAAAATTTATCTAAAACACATTATTCAAACACGTATCGTGTTGCAACACTTATCGTGTTTTTACTTGAATTTTAACGTAAATACGCACTAAAAAATATGATAATAAAATAAGTGCTCAAAAACATTTGCATTTTGCAAGAAGATTTGCTATAATCTTTGCACAGTTGCTGGTGTGGCTCAGTCGGTAGAGCAGCTGATTCGTAATCAGCAGGTCGGCGGTTCGAGTCCGCCCACCAGCTCCAAAAACCTCGCATTTTGCGAGGTTTTTTCGTTGGTGAGCGGACTCTCCCCGTGGCAGACAATTTTCATTGTCTGCCGCATCGCTTTTTCAAGCGATGCCCTACCTTGGTCGGCGCTGACGCTCGCTATCGGGTGTAAACACCCCCGCTCGCTATTACGCGCGCAAGCGCGCTACGAGTCATATTAAAGCTCAAAATTTGGTTCATATCTCGCTGGTGGGCGCACTCGCCCCGCCGACTACGTCTTGCTTCGCAATCCGCTCGCCCTGCACGCGATTGGCGCATTATAAAAGTAATTCGTTTTACGCCGTTTCGTCCAACAGCTCGCAGATAAGATCGTAGTCGTCAGGGTAGTATGCAACAATGTAGACATCAATGTCTGTGGAAGAAAACCCGCGCAGCGTTTGTATGGCGATATTTATAGCGTCGCGTTTGGGAAAGTTATAGGCGCCCGTGGAGATGAGCGGGAAAGCGATGCTCTTTATTCCCTTTTCAATCGCAATGCACATGCATGACATATAGCAGCTCTCCAGCAGTTCCGCCTCGCCGTAGTCTCCTCCGTGCCAGACTGGCCCCACGGTGTGTATCACATATTTCGCGGGCAAGTTGTACCCCGCGGTGAGCTTTGCGTCGCCCGCATAGCAACCGCCCAAAGTCCTGCATTCCTCGAGGAGTCCGAGGCCTGCCGCGGCGTGTATGGCGCCGTCCACGCCTCCTCCGCCGAGCAGAGAGCTGTTTGCCGCATTGACTATAGCGTCAACTTGCATCTTTGTAATGTTACCTTGTACAGCGTGTATTTTCATAATGTCTCCTTATTTTGCTAAAATCAACGCGGGTAATGGACTTGCCGTATGCCCGCGCTTTCAGTTTAACTGATCGGTTCGCTTAAAAAATAATCTTTATTTTACGAGTAGACCATTGACCAGATTTTCATTGTACTCGCGCAACTTTTTATTTATGCGCTTGTTGAAATCCTTGTTGTTGCAATTGGTGTAATCCGTATGCACGATGGGCATAGCTTTGAGCCACTCGTCAAATCGCGGGTCGTCCAGCACGCGCGGATTGTGATAATTTGCAAAGTCGATGAGCGACCATCTGCCTATCATATCGTCGAAGTCGGCGAGATTGGCATTGAATGCGCCCTGCGTCTGATTGACGCGGAGCATATCTTTATATTGCTCTTCTTGTGCCTCTTTTGACGCGTCGTCTATCATATCGAGGAGCAGGTCGCTATCAAAGCGATGATGCCACGGATGGAAGGCGTTTGTATCCTCGTCAAAGAAGTACTTGTCATATTCGCCGTTGCCTGTATGTATATATGCGACGTCAAGTTTTTTCTCGTCGGGACTATCCAGCAGCACTACTCCGCTCTCTGTTCCGTTTTTGGTGATGCCGTTGTAGTGCAAGTCGCCTATCTTCACACCCTCCGCATTTTCATCATGCAAGACGTTGACTGCTTTATAGTGGACATAGTCCATGAGCGATTTTCCGTTCAATTTCACGCTCATTACAAACTCATGCAGGTCGCTCAAAGTGCCGTTTTCGCCGAGATAGACGGACTCGAACATCGGCAGGAGCACCTCGCCTTTCGTGTTTGCTAGAAAATCGAGTATGTCCTTTATGATATCCTCAAGATGCACTGAGAGGAGCGCGTGTTCCGCCCACCATGTACCGTCCGAATATTTACTACATTTGATCTGCAGATATCTTGCGCCCTGCGACAGCAATGTCTTGACATCGACCATCTGCGTCTTTGCAAAACGGAAAGTGAAACCTTTAATTAGTGGGTCGAACTTCGCCATAGCGCCGTCCGCGTCGCTCAAGCCGAATTTGTTCCCCGCCTCAACGTTGTACGATGACGAGCCGTGTCCGCCCAACATCGCTATATCGACTATGTGCGGATTTGCCTCAACAATGTCCTCTATGTCGCCAAGTACGCAGTTATATCCACCGTCTGTTGCTCCCTTGCCGGCGCGAATATTTTTGCCTTGGAAAATGACGGACAGAAATATCGTAAGAAAAATGACTATTACGCCGATCGGCACAAACACCGCAGTCAAAATTTTTGCCTTCTTGCTCATATTTTTCACCTCTAATAGCAGTAAAACTCAATCGAAATTGAGTTTTACCGCAAATTTTAATACTGTTTTACGCGTTTCCTTCGTCGGGCGCTTCGGGTTCGGGAGTATCATCCTTGACCTCGGAGAGTTCCGCAAGCGCAGGCTCTTCCTGCGCCGCCGTCGCGCCGCTCTCGCTATTTTCATTCGCATCGTCCTCTACTGACTCTACGCTCTCGTCGCTTGCTCTCGCTGCCGCCGTAGCCTTGCGCGGGAACACTGCGAAGAAATGCTCGCCCTTGCGGATAAATATCTCCCACGTGATGGCGAGGCACACAAACGCGAATGTGCCGCCCATGAGCACGTCGCTCATATAGTGCGCGCCGACGACGATACGGCTTATCGCGACAAGCGCGGTATAGACGATGGGCACGACCCAGCATGCTATCTTTGCTCCCTTCTTATGCTTGAGCTCGAAGAGGTCGGGTATCATAATGAGCGCGTACACCGTGCCCGCGGAGCAAGTGTGTCCGGACGGGAATGACTTGAACGCGTCGTCCACGCCGTATGTCTTTTCAAAGAGGAGCAAAATTTCCTCGGACGGCTGTTTGTTGAGCACATACCACGGCGTATAACCGACCTGATCTTTATACAGCTGACCCAAATCGGAATTGATAGCTCTGAAGCGCATCCTTCCGACGGGGTTCTTGACAATCATAATGAGCACGTTTGCGACAAGTATGCCTATGGCTGCCGCAATTATAAAGCGGACCAATTTGACAAGCGTCTCCTTTGTGAACAGTTTTGTGACGAGTATGGACGGTATCGCGATAAACGCGCCTATGACCGCCTCTACGGCATACACGGTGAAGCTGTGACGGAATTTATCTATTGCCTCAAGCGTCCCGTATATGACACCGTTGTTTGCGGCTATGATTTGTGCGCCGACATGCTCCATTAGATACTTGAACACGTCTTTGACGGTGTACCAGCACGCGGCGACAACGCCTATCGCGCACACGACTGACAAGATGATGCCCAGAGCCTTGTTCTTGTCCTTTACGATCCTGATGCCGCACCAGAAAAATACGCACAGCGCGAACGCTATCATAAGATAGATCGGCACGCATCCGACGCATTCAAGCAGTACGCCGAAAAAGTCATTTGAAAAGTACTCGCCGTCTCCAAGCGCCCTTTTTGTAAGAATCTCGCTGACTTGATAATCGCAGAAAGTCGCGATAAGCAGCAATCCCACAAAAATCACTATGAAGAGAACGACCGCAAGAATTGTCTTTGCTTTTACACTGAGTTTCATAAAATTCATCCCCTCATTAAGTTTATGATTTATTTTAACATATAAATGTCCGCATTTCAAGCCTTATTTCCCATTTTCCACGCGCGTACGAACGCACGAATATATTATTGTCTGTATATTGTCTGTCACGGACGGCTGTGAGCGTGCCGCAGACGGGCGCGAGCGAGCAAAACTGCGTATAAATCGCTGTTCCGCCCCGAATAAATATATACAGCGTAAAAGAAAAACGGCGCGCACTTTAGCATCGCCGTAAATTTCAAAAATCCCGCGTCGCCGTGACAGCGCCATTTTATAAACCCGCTGTATAAGCAGGGTGGGTCTAGCGCTGCCGTGCAGTCTCTGTCTTCCACTGATATTGATGAGGCCTGACATCTCCGCATTTTGTTCGGACCCGCGCTCCCGTATAAGTGTTGTGGTTCAAAATAAAACGCTGTCACGCACGTAGCAGGAAACTTTGTTCATATATATTATATCTCAGCTCGCGCCATATATCAATAGGCAATTTTTTGAAAATTTTGCGGAAATATTTGCGCTGTGCCAAGGAATATAATTGCGCCTGTTCCCTGCTTTAAGGAAATGATTGTTTGAGTGTACTAAATTTTTACCAAATTTGTACCAAAAACCATGTTGGCAAAAATCACCTCGATCATGAAGTGATTTGTTGCTTTTGTATCAAAATACAGACATTTTTGAAGCTGCTCGAAGCGCTTACGCTCGCACGATATTTAAGTTGTCTCTCATTGGTGGACACCAAAAAAATGCAGGCGTCCCAAAAGCGGAATGTCTGCAAATCGGATAATATTTAAGCAATTTTAAAATCATTTGGGTGCTTTGCCGTCCGTGACTGTTTTTGCCGTTTCGGTATTTGCGATGAACTCCATGCTTATCGCACCGCCGGTGCCCGCAGTGGCATTGTTGCAGTATTGCGATGTGCCCTCTATCCACGCAAACACCTCTACAGATATCGCGCCTTCGAGATCCGAAGTCAACCCGGAGTCTTTGAACTCTGAAATTTGCAAATAGAACGACCAAGTCTTGCTGCCTTGATCATATTCGCCTTTCGTTATTGACAGTCCGTCCCCGACCGCATTTCCATACTCTTGCCCGTAAAACGCATTGATCGTCGTGTCCGCCTCGCCCATATGAGCACTGCTTGCGTCCGTGCCGTCTATCTTTACCAATTTATCGTTTATCTTGAATGCAAACGTGATCGCGCCCGCCATGCCGAGCTGGGTCTCGTCCGTAGGCTTGACGGACACTTTCAAGAAGGCTTGTTTGACATTGCTGCTTTGCACAGCTTGAACGATAAAGTTCGCTTGAAAATAATCCGTATTTGCGACTGCCTTTTGCGCATGCGCTTTGTCCAGATTGCTGCTGTTGCCGCTTGAATTGCCCTTAAAAAACTCCCAATGATTTGCGCCGCCGACGGCTTCCACTTCCTTGTTTATAGAAACGGCGCTATTGAGCAAAAACGACGCGTCGGCGAAGTTGATCGTAGAACCCAAATGCGTGACGTCGCCCGTCCAGCCTGTTCCGTCCTTTTTCACATCGCCGCTTGCTACGCTGCCGCCCTCGAGGCTTTGAGGCTTGCCACTCGTAAGTTTTCCCGCAGAGGGAGTAACTACGGCGATTTGAAGTGAGGACGCCGCGGACGCGCTCAGTTGTACGCCTTCGATACTTGCGTTCGCATTATTGCTGAACCATGCGAATGAGACTGTGACGAGCGCCACGATCAAGACTACAGCCAAAACGACGGTCGAAACGATCAAGCCCTTCTTTTTCATAACATTCTCCTTAATATGCGCAACGCTTTTGAGCTAAGACGCATAGTGCGCGGGTCGCTTGTCTCAAAAACCGTTTGAAGTGCATACGCCGTCGCTGAGGAGTTCAAAACATTTCATGCCGGCGGAATACGACTGCGCGAAATATGTCGAATTATGAAATAATTTTAGCAATCCCTACCAAAACTGTCAACGCTATATAGTATATTTGTTAAAAAATATTAAAACCGCCGCACATTTGCACGGCGCATTTTTGGCAATAGACACAAAATAAATTTTTGAGATTTCTCTCAAAACTCACGACGTTTGCACGATTTGCGCAAATTCATTTCAAAATGTCGTGGGTATAGATGGGATATGCGCTTGAGAGCGCGAGCGCTCTTTCGCTCACGGAAGGGATCGCCTCCTCTTTCTTTTCTATGATATCCGCAAGGCAGTCTGCGATGACGCGCATCTCGTCCTCTTTCATGCCGCGCGTCGTGACGGCGGGAGTGCCTATGCGAATACCGCTTGTGAGAGAGGGCTTTTCGGGGTCGTTGGGTATGGCGTTTTTGTTGACGGTGATATGCGCCGCGTCAAGCATAGACTCCATGTGTTTGCCCGTAAGCCCCGTGCCGAGCAGATTTATGAGCGCAAGGTGATTGTCCGTGCCGCCGCTCACGAGTTTTACTCCCCGCTCAAGCAACCTGTCCGCAAGCGCTTTTGCGTTTTTGACGACCTGTTGCTGATAGAGTTTGAATTCGGGCTCGAGCGCTTCCTTGAAAGCGATAGCCTTGCCCGCTATGATGTGCATGAGCGGACCGCCCTGTATGCCGGGGAAGATAGTCTTATCAAGTTTTTTTGCTATGTCCGCGTTGTTTGTGAGGATAAGTCCGCCGCGAGGTCCTCTCAACGTCTTGTGCGTAGTGGACGTCACGATGTCCGCATACGGCATCGGGCTTGGATGCTCCCCTGCCGCCACAAGTCCCGCGATGTGCGCCATATCCACCATGAGATAGGCGCCCGCCTCGTCGGCGATCTCCTTGAAACGCTTGAAGTCGATTATTCTCGGGTACGCGCTCGCGCCCGCGACGATGAGCCTAGGTCTCACTTCCTTAGCGATACGCAGTACTTCGTCATAGTCAATATAGCCGTCCTCGTTTATGCCGTAGCCAAATGACTGAAATATTTTGCCGCTGAAACTGACTTTCGCCCCGTGAGTGAGGTGCCCGCCCGCCGCGAGGGACATTCCGAGTATTTTATCCCCGGGCTCAAGCAGACAAAAATACGCCGCCATATTGGCATTTGAGCCGCTGTGCGCCTGTACGTTTGCATATTTTGCGCCGAAGAGCGCCTTCGCGCGCTCGATCGCCAGCTCCTCCGCCTTGTCCACGAATTGACAACCGCCATAATAGCGATGTGCGGGATAGCCCTCCGCATACTTGTTGGTGTAATAACTGCCGCATGCCGCCATGACTGCGGGAGAGACAATGTTTTCGCTTGCGATAAGCTCCAGATTGCACTGTTGGCGGTCGAGCTCGTCAAGCATTGAGGAGTAAAGCTCCTCGTCCACGCTCTTGATGATGTTCAGATCTACCATATTATCTCCTCCTTGCGCGGTATGCGCGATGTTTCATAGATATTTATCAAGCAGTGCCACATACTCGCGTTTGAGATGATAGCCTATGACTTGCTCCTTCTTTTCTCCGTCCTTGAAGATGAGGACGGTGGGAATGGAATATATTCCCAAACTCGTGGCAAGGTCGGGACATTCGTCCACGTCCGCCTTGCACACCGTGACCCTGCCCTCGTACTCCTTTTCGAGCTCCTCTATCGTAGGCGCAAGCATCTTGCACGGACCGCACCAGCCCGCCCAAAAATCCACGAGCACTACGCCCGTTGAGATGTCGTTTTCAAAAGTTTCGCTGTTTGTCGTCTTTGCCATATACATTCTCCGAAAAATTTATTTTTTGCCTTGTTTTGAATGCTTGTTTTTTGTCCGTTTTGCCGCATTTTATGCAAACGTAGTGAGTTTTGCGCTCATCAAGTATGTGCGACGGCGCCGTCCGCGCAAATTTTGCGACGGTGCTTATTCGACTTCTTCCAAAGTCATATCGTCGAATTCGACGTCGGAAGAGTCGCGCGGATCGGGGCTTGCAAACGCTCTCATCTTAGGCTCGAACTTTCGCCTGAATACGAGCAAGTCTATCGGGATCGCGATGGCAAGTCCCAAAATAAGTCCCGCCGTCGCGCCCAGTACTTTGGCAAGCGGCGTAAACGCAAAGCCGATCGCAAATCCCGTCAGCGCAAGTATGAGCGGAACAAGATATATGAGGCAAGCAAGCAGCGCGGGACGCTTTTTCATGTCAACTTCCACATAGTCGTCCGTGTGCGCGCCAAGCGTGTTCTTGACTCTCGCCACGACATGCACACTGTCCGCGTCAATTTTGCACATTCCGCACTTGTCGCAAGCGGCGCGCCTTTCAAAGCGTACAAAAGCGTAGCCGTCAACGACTCTCGTCACCCTGCCTCGCTCCGCAATTTCGGTGCGCTCCGTTTTCTTGCCGCGCTTGACAAGCATGCTCGCATTTGCCCTACTTTGATCAGATGTCCCCGCCATTATACTTTACACACCAAGAGAAACGCGCGCTTTGAGATATTCGCCTGCGCCGTCTGAAAGCAGCGCGTCAAGACTCAGCGAAACCGCGTCGCCCGTGCGCATATCCTTTGCCTCGGCATTGCCCTTTTCCACCTCGTCGTCGCCTATGACCGCGACATAGCGCGCGCCGACTTTATCCGCATATTTCATTTGCGCCTTGACGCTCCTGTCCATGATGTCCGTCTCGCACGAAACGCCGCACTTGCGCAAATTGGAGACTATGCGATTTGCCTCTTTCTTTGCCGCGTCGCCAATAGGCGCGAAATAAAAGTCGATACATTCCGGCTCGGCGCTGAGTTTGCCCGTGTTTTCAAGCACTAGGAGCAGTCTCTCGAGCCCCAGCCCAAATCCGACCGCGGGCATATGCTTGCCGCCTATCTGCTCCACAAGTCCGTTGTATCTGCCGCCTCCGCACACCGTGCCCTGCGCGCCTATGTCCGTAGAGACAAATTCAAACACCGTGCGCGTATAATAGTCAAGCCCTCTCACGATCATCGGGTCGAGCGTGAACGGGACGCCCTGCGCCGTGAGCAGCGCTTGCAGCGCCTCGAAATGCGCGCGGCAATCCTCGCAGAGGAAGTCCGTTATTTTGGGCGCGCCCGCGACGATACGCTTGCAGCCCTCCTCCTTACAGTCAAGAATACGAAGCGGATTTTTGTCAAAACGTTCGCGGCAGGTGGCGCACATATGCTCAAGGTTGTCGCCTATGTAGCTTTTTAGCGCGGCGTTGAATTTTGCGCGACACTCGGGGCAACCTATGCTGTTGAGGCGCAACTCCAAACTGTCAAGCCCTACCTTGCCGAGGAAAGCGTACGCGAGCGAAATGACTTCCGCGTCCGCCATAGGGCTGTCGCTGCCGTAGCACTCCACACCGAATTGGTGGTGCTCCCTCAGTCTGCCGTTTTGCGGGCGCTCATAGCGAAATACGGAGGCAATGTAATACGCCTTCATTGGCAGGACGCCCTGCTGAAGTCCGTTCTCCACAAAGCATCTCGCCACTCCCGCCGTGCCCTCGGGACGAAGTGTGAGGCTCCTGCCGCCCTTGTCCTCGAAGGTGTACATCTCCTTGTTCACGATGTCCGTCGTCTCGCCCACGCCGCGCAAAAACAGCTCGGTATGTTCAAAAACGGGAGTGCGTATCTCCTTAAATCCGAAGTTTGCCGCCGCTTCGCGCGCCGTATTCTCCACAAAATGCCACTTGTAAGCGTCCGACGGCAGCATATCCTTTGTTCCCTTTGGGATGTTGATCATAGTTTGTCCTCACACTTCGGGCATACAGCCCGCCCGCGACATAAAGCGCGTCAGATGATGTATTTTCTCAAGTTGCTCTCTTTGAGCGTTGAGGCGAGATGCTTTTCGACGTACTCCCTGTCAATGACAATGTTTGCCGTCTCGTTGTCGTCCGCTTCGTACAACACGTCTTTGAGCAAAGCCTCTATGACGGCATGCAGCCTGCGCGCACCCAAATTCTCGCTCGTCTCGTTCTGTTCAAAGGAGATCGCGGCGATAGCGTCGATCGCGTCGGGCGTGAATTCGAGGGATACTCCGTCCACCGCCAAAAGTTCTCTGTACTGTTTGATGACCGCGTTATCGGGCTCGGTGAGTATCTTGACAAAGTCCTCCTTTGTCAGATTGTCAAGCTCGACTCTGATCGGGAAACGTCCTTGAAGTTCGGGGATGAGATCCTCCATCCTCGCCATATGGAAGGCGCCCGCGGCTATGAAGAGTATGAAATCCGTGCGGATGGCGCCGTACTTCGTCTGCACCGTGCTGCCCTCGACGATGGGAAGTATGTCGCGCTGTACGCCCTCGCGCGAGACGTCGTGTCCGCCTTCGTGCATACTGCTGCTTGCAGCTATCTTGTCTATCTCGTCAAGAAATACGACGCCGTCCTGCTCAGCTCTCACAAGCGCCTCTTGTATAACGTCGTCCTGATCCACCATACGCTCGGACTCCATAGCGATGATGTTTTCCATAGCTTGCTTGACGGTTATTTTGCGACGCTTGACCTGCGGCTTGCCTCCGCCCATCATCTCTCCGAAGATGTTGCCGATGCTGATAGCGTCGCTCGGGTTATTGCCGACCTGTATCTGCATAGGCTTTGGCACTTGGCGTATCTCCATTTCTACCGTCAGATTGTCGAGGTGTCCCGCTCTAAGCTCGCTTCGGAGCTCTTCTTTGAGCACTTCGTCACTCTTGTCCTCCGTGCCGCTGCCGTTTTTGCGAACGGGCAGGAGTATCTCGACAAGTTTGTTCTCTGCTACCTCCGTAGCTTTTGGGCGTACCTCCTTGAATTTTTCGTCCTTTACAAGGCGTACTGCCACTTCAACAAGGTCTCGGATTATGCTCTCTACGTCCCTGCCGACATAGCCGACTTCCGTAAATTTGGTCGCTTCCACTTTGACAAAAGGCGCCCTTACGACTTTTGCAAGCCTTCTTGCGATCTCCGTCTTGCCCACACCTGTGGGGCCCTTCATAATGATGTTTTTGGGAGTTATTTCCTCTCTCATCTCCTCGGAGAGCTTGCTGCGGCGATATCTGTTTCTAAGCGCGATCGCAACGGCGACTTTTGCCTCGTGCTGTCCTATGATATATCTGTCCAGCTCTGCTACTATCTGTTTGGGGGTCAAAACATTGTCCATAATTCACCTCATACTGTCTCCACTGTTATGTGGTCGTTTGTGTAGATGCATATCTCGCTTGCTATCTTTAGCGCGCGCGTGGCTATCTCCTTTGCGTCAAGCTGAGTCGCGCTTGCAAGCGCCCTCGCCGCGGCAAGAGCGTAATTTCCGCCGCTGCCTATGGCGCAAATGCCGTTTTCCGGTTCTATGACCTCGCCCGTTCCCGAAATGATGAACATCGAGGTCTGATCCGCCGCTATCATGAGCGCTTCGAGCTTTCTGGCGACCTTGTCCATACGCCAAAGTTCCGCAAGTTCGACGGCGGCGCGCATAAGGTTGCCGCTGTATTTTTGCAACATCGCCTCAAACTTTTCGGACAGCGTGAAAGCGTCCGATACGGTTCCCGCATAGCCTATGACGACCTTGTCCCCATATATGCGTTTGACCTTGACGGCGTTGCCCTTCATGATAACGCTCTCGCTCATGGTGACCTGTCCGTCGCCCGCAATTGCCGTCATACCGCCGCGCTTGACCGCGCAAATGGTTGTTCCGCGAAATTCCATAATTACCTCACTTCGATCATTGCCCTTATCGGGCAAATCGTTGCCCTCGTTGGGCAAATTTTTACTTATATTTTATTCACAGGGTATCCTGCGTATATTCACTTATCCTCGTCCTCTCAGAGCCTCTCCTTCAAGGCGGTTATGGCTCTATCTCGATAGGCTTGCTTTCGCGCCTTCTTGTCGCGTATGCCGCTTATGGACGGCAATATGCCGAGGTTCGCGTTCATAGGCTTGAAATCCTCGCCGCAGCCCGCGATATACCTTGACAGCGCGCCCGTAATGCACACCTCGGGCAACGGAGCCTCGCTCTTTCCCTCGAGTTCCGACGCCATAGCCCTCGCCGCGAGAAGTCCGCTCATTATGCTTTCCATATATCCCTCAACGCCGCTCAGCTGTCCTGCGATATACAGCGGGGTCTCGCACGCTTTCACCCTGAATCCCTCGCTCAGCACTCCGGGAGCGTTTATATAGGTGTTGCGATGCATAACGCCGTATCTCAAAAATTCCGCGTCGTGCAGTGCGGGGATCATGCGGAAAACCCGCTTTTGCTCGCCGTACGTGAGATTTGTCTGAAATCCCACGAGGTTGAAACAGTCTCCCGCAACGTTTTCGCGGCGGAGCTGTACGACCGCATACGCCTTTTCCCCCGTGACGGGGTTTCTGAGTCCAACGGGCTTGAGCGGCCCGAACCTTATCGTATCGCTGCCGCGCTTTGCCATCTCCTCTATGGGCATACAGCCCTCGAAGAGCTCCTTCTTTTCAAAGTCGTGCAACACAACGGTCTGCGCGCTCACAAGCGCCTCGAAAAACGCCTCGTATTCCGCCCTCTGCATGGGCAGATTGAGGTAGTCGTCGCCTCCCTTGCCATACCTTCCGCCGAAATACGCGTTTGACATGTCCACGCTCGAGGCGGACACAATTGGCGCGATTGCGTCATAAAAGTACAGCCTGTCCTTGCCCGTGAGATCGCCCAAAACCTCCGCCATAGCGGGAGAGGTGAGAGGCCCCGTGCACACTATAGTCGGCTCTTCGTCAAGGGACGTGACTTCCTCGCGCATGAGCTCGAAACAGTCATAGCTTGCAAGCGCCTCCTCTACCGCCGCCGAAAACTTCTCCCTGTCCACGGACAGCGCGCTCCCGGAGGGCACCCTGCACTTCCTTGCCAGCGCGAGCAGCCTGCAACCCAGAAGGTCGAGCTCCTCTTTGAGTATGCCGGACGCCGTCGTCGGCTCCTCGGATTTGAGGGAGTTTGAGCACACAAGCTCCGCAAGGCGCGCCGTCGAATGTGCGCCCGTCGTCTTTAAGGGGCGCATCTCGTACATTCTCACGCCGTAGCCGCGCTCGAGCAGTTGTAGCGCCGCTTCCGAGCCCGCGAGTCCTCCGCCTATTATCTTGACCGTCCTCTTCATTTTTTATCTTCGGGCTTGACAAGCTCTCTGTGCTTGCAGTCGTGATTGGTACAGCGATAGTACGTCTTGTCGTCGCGCTTGACGACTTTCATGACGCTTCCGCAATCGGGACAGAAGTACGGCGCGGGGATATCCCAGCTTATGAAGTCGCACTTCGGATAATTGGAACAGCCATAGAATGTCTTGCCTGTCTTGGACGTCCTCTTGCACACGTTTCCGCCGCACTTTGGACAGGTGCCGACGCGCTCCTCTATGCGCTTAATGTTTTTGCACTTCGGGTAGTTGGGGCATGCGAGGAAGGGCCCGTACTTGCCGTGGCGTATCACCATTTTTGCGCCGCACTTGTCGCAAATGACGTCGCTCTCCTCGTCGAGGAGATGCCCGCCGCCGCCCTGTTTTGCCGCCCTGTCGAGGAAACGGCTGAGCCTCGGATAGAAGGACCCTATAAGCGCTTGCCACTCGAGCTCGCCGTCCGCGACCTTATCCAGAGCGCCTTCCATTCTCGCTGTAAAGCTCAAATTCATTATGTCGGGGAAGTTGCTCTCCATATACTCGCATACCGCCTCTCCGAGCGGAGTGGGCGCTATCGCCTTTTGCTGTTTTTGGGTGTATTCTCTCTTAGCGAGAACGCTTATTATGGACGCGTACGTTGAGGGGCGCCCTATGCCGTTTTCCTCGAGCGCCTTGACGAGCGTCGCGTCGTTGTAGCGCGCAGGCGGTTTTGTAAACTTCTGCTCGCACTTTATGTCGTCGAGCTTGAGCGGCTCGTCCTTTGAGAGGTCGGGCATAGTATCCACTTCCTTGTCGTCGTCATCCTTCTCTTCCGTAGCCGAATATACGACGGTAAAGCCCTTGAATTTGACGCTCCTGCCCTTTACGACAAAGCCGAGAGTGTCGTTGCCGTTTGAGGCGAGGATGTGCACTCTCATGGTGTTGTACTGCGCCGCCGTCATCTGCGAGGCGAGGAAACGCTCGTATATCAGCTTGTAAAGCCTGAAAGCGTCCTTGTCCATCTTGCCTTCGAGGGACGCGGGCGTACGCCTCAGATCTATGGGACGTATAGCCTCGTGCGCGTCCTGCGCGTTCGCGCTCGTCTGATATATGTTTGGGAGTTTGGGTGCGAATTCCTTGCCGTAATTGTCCCTTATGAACGCGAGGGCTATGCGCTGAAAATCGGGAGACACTCTCACGCTGTCCGTCCTGATGTATGTGATGAGCGCGTGTTGCCCCTCGCCTTCGATGTTTACGCCCTCATACAGCGCCTGCGCGACGCGGCTCGTGCGCTCCGCGGTCATTCCGAGCTTGTGGCTCGCCTCCTGCTGCATAGTGGACGTGGTAAAAGGCGGCTGCGGTTTCGAGGACGCGACTCCCTTCTTGACGTCGTCCACTTTGTAGCTAGCCCCGCGCATAAACGCGGTGATTTCGCTCGCTTCCTTCTCGTTTGTGACCTTTATCTTCGCCCCGTTGCTCTCTTGTAGCGCCGCGCTTATTATGTTTGCCTTGAGCTTTTTTGCGCCCACTTTCAAGAGGAGCGCGTTAATATTCCAGTACTCCTCGGGGACGAACGCCCTTATCTCCTTCTCTCTGTCCACTATCATCTTGAGCGCGGCGGATTGTACGCGTCCCGCGGACAGACCCGGGCGGAGCTTGCGCGAGAGTATGGGGGATATCTTGTAGCCCACAAGCCTGTCGAGTACGCGCCTCGCCTGTTGAGAGTTGACGAGTTTCATGTCTATCTCGCGCGGATTCTCCATTGCGGCGCGCACGGCTTTTGGAGATATCTCGTTGAACTCGATACGCACTTTGTCGCCCTTCACGCCGAGCTGATTCTTTAGGTGCCAACTTATCGCCTCTCCCTCGCGGTCGGGGTCGGTCGCGAGATATACGGCGTCATACTTTTGCACCGCCTTTGAGAGTTGCTCTATCGTCGCTTCCTTGTCGGGAGTGACGATGTACTGCGGTTTGAAACCGTTTTCGATGTCTATGCCCAGCGAGCGCTGCGGGAGGTCGCATACGTGCCCTTTGGACGCCATTACAGCCGCCTCATTGCCAAGATATTTTTGGATCGTCTTTGCCTTATGCGGTGACTCAACAATGATCAGTTTTTTCATTTCCTCTCCTACAAAAAATTCCGCTTGAAAAAAGCGGTCATACAAGATCGTAATAGTTGCCGCCGATGTTCTCAACAATGCCGTTCATCTCGAGTCCGAACAGCGTGTTTGTCAGCTCTCCCACGGTGAGATCGGTCGCCGCAAGCAGCTCCTCGAAATGCTTCTCCCCGCTCTTGAGTTCCTCAACTATGATGTTTTCGGCGATACTAAGCTCCACGGGCTCCTTCTCGGACGCCTCGCGGGAGATATGCAATGCGTCAAGCACGCCCTCCGGGCTTATGACAAGCGCATGCGGCATCTCCATAAGCAACTTATTGTTGCCCTCGCACTCCGCGGCGTAAATGTTTCCGGGGACGGCGAATATGTCCTTGCCCTGCTCAATCGCAAGTTTCATTGTGATGAGCGAGCCGCTCTTTGCGGCGGCTTCCGCGAGGAAAACGGCGCGGCTCAGCCCGCTTATCAAGCGATTACGCTCCGGAAAATGATATTGCAGCGGCGGCGCTCCAAACGGATATTCGCTCAAAATGAGCCCGCCGTTCAAAACTATGCTGTCCGCAAGCCCCCTGTGTTCCGCGGGATAGCAGATGTCAAGCCCGCTCCCCCATACGGCTACGGTGGGCGCGCCCAAAGCTACGCACGCTTTGTGCGCTATGCTGTCCACTCCGCGCGCAAAGCCCGACACGACGGTCATATGCGCAAGCGCGAATTCCCTCGCGAACTCCTCCGCCACCTTGCTGCCGTAGCGCGTGGGATGGCGCGTACCGACTATGCCTATGCACTCGTTGTTGAGCGCAGACAGGCTGCCCTTTGCAAACAGCCCTATCGGCGGATCGTCGATCTCTCTCAAATTCTCGGGATAGGCGTCGTCGAGGTAGCTCACGAACACGGCGTCCTCTCGCGCGAGTTTTTCGGCAAGTTCATCAATGTTTTCCAGATTGTCGAAAAACGCCTTGGCGTGTTCCTCGCCGAGGATATCCTTCACTTTCTTGCGCTCGCCCGCAAGCTCGGAGGGGTCTCCCACCGACTTTAAAAGCGTGTGTTTCTTTTTTAGCGCCAGCTCCCCCACCGAAGATAGGGCGAGAAGGCATTTCGTTGAGTCGTCCATAGTCAAATCAATGATATTTCCTGTCTACTCCTCTATATTGTATCGCCTCGGCAAGATGCGCGGGCATTATGTTTTCGCTTCCCTCAATATCCGCTATGGTGCGGGCGACTTTGAGTATCCTCGTGGTGCCGCGCGCGCTGAGCCCCAGCTTTTGGAAGGCGCGAGCAAGAAGTCTCTCGCCGTCGCTGTCAATGGCGCAGTACTTCGCCATCTCTTTGGGACCCATCTCCGCATTTGTGCGGATGTCCAGCCCCTTAAAGCGCTCGCGCTGTATGGCGCGCACCCTGTTCACTCTCTCCCTTATAGTCGCGGAAGTCTCCGCAGCTTGCTTGCCTCTTAGTTCGTCATAGCTCAGATTATCGACCTCTATCTGCAAGTCTATTCTGTCCATAAGCGGTCCCGAGAGCTTGCCTATGTAGTTGTGTATCTGCTGCGGCGTACAGCGGCACACCTGATCTTTTGACCCGTAGTTGCCGCAGGGACACGGGTTCATGCTTGCGATAAGCATGAAATTCGCGGGATATTCCACCGTGCGCATGACGCGGGATACCGTCACTTTCCTGTCCTCGAGCGGCTGCCTCAAAGTCTCGAGAGAATGGCGGGAGTACTCGGGCATCTCGTCGAGGAAGAGTACGCCGTAGTTTGCAAGGCTGACTTCGCCCGGCGTCGCCTTCATACCGCCTCCGACAAGCGCGGGGACGGTGGTCGTGTGATGCGGAGTGCGAAACGGCCTCGTCGTAACAATGCCGATAGAGCTGTCCAATATCCCCGCGACGCTGTGTATCTTTGTGACCTCGATAGCCTCCTCGAAAGTCAGATCGGGCATTATCGTAGGGACGCACTTCGCAAGCATAGTCTTGCCCGCGCCGGGAGGTCCTATCATTATGACGTTGTGCCCTCCCGCGACGGCGATCTCCAGCGCGCGCTTTGCGACGGTCTGTCCCTTGACGTCGCTGAAATCAATGTCGTAAGGATGCGCCTCGGCAGCCCGAGAATAGTCGCTTGTGGCCACAGGCTCGTACACGACGCCGCTCAGCATATCCACAGCGTCCCTGAGAGTGCCGAGCGCGTAAACCTCTATACCCTCTATGAAACTCGCCTCCGTGGCATTTTCCGCGGGTATGACAAATTTTTTGTGCCCGTCCTGCATGGCGGATATGAGTAGCGGCATTATGCCGTTCACCGACCTTATGTTTCCGTCAAGAGAGAGCTCTCCGATGAACACATAATCCTTGTAGCTCTTGCTTTCAAGCTGTCCCGTCGCCGCAAGTAGCCCTATCGCTACTGCGAGATCGAAAATGGGGCCCTCTTTTTTTGTGTCGGCGGGAGCGAGATTGACGACTATGTGCTTTGCGGGATACATATATCCGCTGTTTTTGATGGCGGAGCGCACCCTCTCTTTGCTCTCTTTTGTTGCGGTGGACGCAAGACCGACCATGTCATAGCCGGGAATGCCGCTGTTGATGTCGATCTCCACATCGACGCGATATCCCACGAGTCCGTCAAGCGCGTAGCTCTTCAGCGAGGCAAGCATAAATTTCTCCTTAAGCAGTAGATTATTATAATTATCAATGAATTTTAACACATTGCGAAAAAAAAGGCAATAGGAAAACCGCCTACTCTTAAAATAATAAACTTAGTTAAAGGAATCTTTATCTTTATTCAGCATAACAAATTTGCAAATGCGGCTTAACACTTATTTTTTAAATTTAAGCCAAAACGTCAAAAATCAGATACGCGAATTTTTTCATAAAAATTAAAAACAGCAATCTAAACGCATATTTTGATATGATAGGCTTCAAATTTTGCAACATCAGCCGTTTTCATCGTTTTCGTTTCCGCGCGAAACATTTTCGTTTCCGCGCATGATTTTTCCATCTTCCGCCTTGCATATGCAGTAGCTATCGTCCAAGCCACGCCCCTGGCCGATTTCATCTTCCGCCGCGCTCCCTTCCTCCTTTTCCGCCGCGCGCGCGTCCCGCACATAGCCGACGATAAGAAGTACGCCCGCAAACAAAAACGGGATAACAACGAGCACGACATAGCCATACCATTTTGAGGCGAATTTCACAAATCTCGTGACGAGGGGCGAAACGCGTACGAATTTCGCTTTGGCCTCGGACGGGCTCAGTCGCCAATCGTCTACGTGCGCGTCGGGAGAGTCGCCCTTCGTCTTGAAATAGTCCACGCTGCCGTCCTCTTTGTAAGCAATGTCCACAATGCGGTGCGTTATGTTGAATGACCCATATGGCGATTTAAAAGTGATGATGTCCCCGACTTCAAGCGAATTTGCGTCCTCGACTTTCTTCGCTATGATGACCTCGCCCGCCTTTATTGTCGGGTCCATACTGTCGGTGACGACGTCGTAAAGGTAGTATCCGAAAATGTTCGCCTCCCCGCCGTGGCTGCGCCTGTACAGCACTATACCCACCATGATCGCCAAAAATATAAACGCGGCAAGCAAAAGCATCGTCGAAATGACGTTGTATATCTTTTTTGTTTTGGAAATTTGCTTTTCTCCGCCTTTGCTCATATCGGATACCCCGCTTTGCCTCTGCCTTCCCGCCTTTCACCGTCGCGCCTAAATTTTATCCGAGCCGTCTCTCTTGCGCGACTCGCTCTCATGCGAATTGTCGTGAGCGCCTACTGCCCCACCGCGCTCCGCCTCGCGGCTGTCCCCTTCGGACGCTGTCGCGCACTCACTCTCGTCGTCATCGTACATGCTTTCGATAAGCATGGCATTGAGAGCGAGCATACGGCGGAGCTCCTCCGCCTTTTCGTCGCTCAAGGGCACATTTTCTACGCTGTATTGCGCAGAATGATCGGCGCTTTCATAGTCCTCGATATATTGCCACAGCATTAGCGCTTTTTTGAAATTCGGTTCCATCAAGATGACGTTTGTACGCGTGATAGGCGGCCTTACGGGCGAGGAGTGTTTCATCGACTTCGCAAATGACGACGCCAAAAAATCCGCGATCACGCGCTGTATCTTCACGACGCGCTCCGTCTTTAAAAGCATATCCTCCGCTTCCCGCTTGTCGTCATAGCCAAGCTCGGCAACATACTCCGCGCGGAAAGCTACATTTTTGTCCGGCAGATCGAATTTCGACTTTACGCCGAGCCGCAACGAATCATGCTGTACGCTCGCATTTTTGAGCTTTTCAAACTGCGCAGCTACAAAATCTTTGAGTTTGAGGAGAAGAGTATATACAAATCTGTTTTCGTAAATTTCAAACGAATCCTCTTTTGAGACGTTGAGTATCTTGTCGGGGATCACGCTGCCGTCCTTCTCCACTTTGGAAATCATATTTGAATGCTGCGCGAGGTATTTGACAAAATCCGACGAGATGTCCTTTGCAAGCGAGACGTCAACTACATTTTCTTCCTGCGCTATAAAACGACGGGGATTTCTGACGATCGCGTCCAAATTCGGCAAAAACTTCTCTATGGTATCTATCCAATCGACGGACACGTCTCGCACTCGCTTTCTTTCGAGTTTAAAACTTGACGCCCCACCGTCTACACGCTTTTTGAACAGCTCGTAAAACTCCTCATCATCGAGGACGGAAACTATCCTATGCGCGTAGCGTTCGTACGCCTCTTTCGTTATCTTTTCTTCCGACATGTCTTATTTTCAGCCTCTTTTCGGGCAATTTCCCGCGCCCCGCATACAAGCAGCGTCGCCGATTTGCGTCCGCGCCTAAAATCGCCGCGTTTATACCCTCGTTTCACCCCGCCCTTCAAAAACGTTGCACACCGGTACTATAGCGCGGACGGGCGCTCGCATCGCTAGAAGAGTTTCTTTAAGCCTTTGAGATACTCCTTCGACTCCCGCATATTGTCCTTCCCAAACAGCTTGTCCATATATGATATCAATCCGTCAATCTCATCGCGGATATATGAGAGATTCAGCGACTCGAACTTGCGGAAGATCTTGTTGCATATCACATGATCGAGCGCTTCCGTCTCCGTGCCGCCACAGCCGACATATACCGGGACAAAATCCTGCAATTGCTTTAAGATACGGTTGCCAAACGCAAGCCTGAAATGCTGTATGAGATAGTTGTCGAGAAGGTTTATCTTGTCAAGGCTCTTTTTAGAGACCTTATACTTTTGCTTGCTCTCCTCAAACAGGGCCTCGAGACGTTTGTAGCTTACGCATGCGCTGTCCGTATGAGGCGCTTTGAACGAAACGCCTTTAGAGTTGATGTTTATGGGCATAGCGCGGTCGTACACCTTGTCTGATATGGCAAATGTAGAGTCGTCGTTGTTCAATGTGCCGACGAACCATATATTCCAAGGCAGTCTAAAACGCCCCTTTTCTATGTGGACGGGGTCGCTATCCCAACCTGACGGGACAAGGTCTACCACCCAATCGTCCTTTGACGGCAACTCCAAAATGGACAACATTTCCGCAAAATAGTACTCGACGCGCGCGATATTCATCTCGTCGAGCACAATCAGATAAATTTTGTCGTTCCAAGTCGCCTCGTACAGTTTCCCCAGCACCTCGGTCTCGTTGAATCGCTTTGTAAATTCGTTGAAATATCCAAAAAGCTCCGACCTGTCCCGCCAAGAGGGTTGCACGGGAGCTATGGTCGCGGGATTGCTCAGAAACATTCCCATAGCATACGGCAGCGAAGTCTTGCCCGTGCCCGATATTCCCTGCAATATGATGAGCCTTGTAGTCGCCATACTTGCCACAAACTGCCTGATTAGGCGCGGTTCATAATAAAGTTTCAAGCGCGAACAAGCGAAGTTGCGAAAACGGTTGCAAAACTCGGGCAAAGTTATATTGTCGTTGTACAAAAGCGGGATATCGTCCGCATACATACGGTCTATTTCGGCGAGTTTTGAAAAACGGGAGCCGCCCTCCGCGCTTGCGCTTTGTACGCCGTCCTCGACGTCTTTGCCCGCCTCGACCTCGTATCTCCCGACGTCGCTCAAGCGCATTGCGAGGATACGCTCCTTCTCCTCGCTCATCTTGACGAGCTGCTTTTTCAGATCCGCACACTCCTCGACAAGATCCTGCGGCAGCACTTTATCCTTGTTGAGCCTCGCGAGCTTACGCAAGCCGAGTATGGCAAGCACGACTACCGCCGCGATCGCGGCAAAGACGAGTATGACAAATATCATTGCCACTATCCACTCTCCCGCGCCGAAATTTTCCGTGTAATTTTTAAACGCGTCCCTGTATCCGTCGTTATAAAAGATGTGAAGGACGCCCCAAAAGACGCTGCCTATCCCATTTTCATAGAATGCGCCCAAAAATGCCTTCAAAAATTTAAAAACCGCGTTGATATCCATACTGCTCCCCATCGAGATCCAAAACGCGTAGCTTAAGATCCCGTATCCAAATTTCGTCCGTCCCGCACTCTGCGCGCGATCAACGACATTGAGCGTCCCGAATATATATTTTGATTTTATGTCATCTCATCGGCTTTGTCAATCAAAGAAATCGCCAAAATCGCACTATATTCGCTTGTAAACTAAATTTTTAAGCGCATTTTTAAACTTCGGGCTTTCCATATCGCGGAAAGGCTATGGCGAGCGCATGCAGAAAAACGGCGAGGCAAACCCCGCCGTTTTCAAACTTGTTTAAATCATGTCTCGGGCAGATCTACGATCATACGGCACGCCGCGTACTCTCACTGCGCCTTCACAAATTCACCGGCTATGTCCGATGCCGGACGCGCTGTCGCCTAAGACGCCTTATTGTCAGAGCAAATGCTTTTACGCCGCTTTTTTATACCAAACCTTGTCCAATTCATCCAAAATTCGATAGCAGACGTCGGGATTGTCCGTCATCACGGTGTCGGCGCCGTTCTTGATGAGCCTTTCCATCATATCCTCGTCGTTTATCGTCCAATATTGTACCGCGATGCCTAGGCTGTGCGCATAGTCTATGAACGCTTTCGTCGTGAAATCATAGAATCCTGTCGTGAGACCCACGGGGATCTGCAGCACTCTGTATCCGAGATTTGCGGGATCTTGCTTGACTCCCCACAGGAAAGCAAAGTAGAAGTTGAGCACTTCGAGTATGCCAGCGCTGCGTTTGACCGTGCCCTTTTTGCCCTTGTACTCCTTGTCCATATACTTTGTGATGTCGCCGTTGAAAGTGCCGACGATTACGCGATCCGTGATATTAAACTTTTCCATTGTTTGATACAGCAGATCCATCGAATCTTTTCCCACTTTGCCCTTGTCTTTTATTTCAATGACATAGTTGAGGTCGCCATCGGGACGGACGTCCTCAAGATAGGTCAATATGGCGTCAAGCGTAAGAATGCCGACATTAGCTGCCTCTATTTCTTCTTGAGTTTGGAGATCCTTGTACGGAGCAGTGGTGACTTCCTTGCCGTCGATCGTCTCCGTCCTCTCGAAATGATAGCCGAAATTGAGCGTCTTAAGCTCTGCGAGCGTAAGATCTTGCACTTTCAATTTTTTCTTTCCAAACACTTCCGGACCGTTTGATGTGCGGTCTATCTCATGGTCGTGCATAAGCACAAGATGTTCGTCCTTGGTGAGGTGTAGGTCAAATTCGACTATATCCACTTTGTATGCGCCGTCATTCTCCATGCACTTTTTGAATGCCGCGAGAGTCTCCTCGGGTTCGACTCCGCCGCCTGCGCGGTGAGCGGACAGCATTGTCATGCCCTCGCCCGCGATGTATTGGTTTGTGTCGTCGTTAGCCCTGCAACTCGTACGACCGTATTCGCCGGTCAGCGGCAGAATTATAATGTTGAGCACAAACACCAGAATAAGCGCGCTGAGCGGCAAAAATATTGCCAACTTTGCGCCTTTTGACAATGGTTTTCTTTCCTTTTTTACCTTTGCCATAGTTGTTCCCCCTTGTTAAAGTTGATATGATTATACCACACCATTTTATACATTTCAAGAGCGCAAGTTTAAAATTTAATAGTCCGCATCAAATTTGAACTAGTAAAAGTCCGCGTCCCTTTGCATGGATTTGCAAAACATGCGGTTAAAAATATTTATTTTACAAGTTAAACTGCCGATCAAGTCAATTACGTTTACATTTCACGCCTATCGGAAATAGTCCCGGACAAAACGACAAAATGCCCTTGCCTTCGCCGTGAAAATTTTTAACGAACAAAAAATAATTTTACAACTATTCGATTTTGTATTGAAAAATATATTGTTTTATGTTATTATATTCTTATTCTTTTAAGGGAGATTATTATGGAACAAAATGTATTGAAAAAAAACAGTTCTATCGGCGCCAAGCTGTGGGCACCTATCGTTGTGTTCGGCATAGTGGGTCAGCTGGCTTGGGTCATTGAGAACATGTACTTTGCCACATTTGCGCAGAACCTTTTCCAGGACACCAACAAATACGGCATCGACGCCTACTACGTCGCGACCACCCTCATGGTCATTTTGTCGGCTATCACGGCGACGGCGTCCACGATTTTCGCGGGCGGAATGTGCGACAGGACGGGCAAACGCAAACCCTTCATTGCCTTCGGATATATCATCTGGGGCGTGACGATCATGCTGTTTGCGGCAATTGATGTTGGATTTGACAAATCTAAGGT
Source organism: uncultured Clostridia bacterium (assembly GCA_947581925.1). Classification (GTDB taxonomy): domain Bacteria; phylum Bacillota; class Clostridia; order Christensenellales; family CAG-917; genus CAG-475. The sequence continues at coordinate 23,668 of CANPWB010000002.1, read as the reverse complement.
GGCCGGTATCATCGCAATGCTCGTCATCTTCGACTGCATAATGACCTTCTTCGGCTCCACCGCAAACGACGCCGCATTCAACACCTGGCTCACCGACGTCACCGACACCAAAAACCGCGGACGTATCAACGCCGTGCTGTCAATAATGCCCGTCCTCGCAATGGTGCTTGCCATCGTCGTCGCTATGTTCACGTTTGACAAGGGTTTTGACAGAAATGATCCGGTAGAGGGCTTCCTCGCGGGTGAACCGCTCATGTACAAACTCTTCTTCATAATCATGGGCATCATCCCGATGGTCGCGGGCGTACTTGCAATATTCACACTGAAAGACTCCCCCAACATCGTCAAGGACAACAATCCGAACGTTTTGAAGGAGACATTCTACGGCTTCAGAAAGGACGTCATCAAGAGCAACAAGATGCTGTACGTCACTTTGGCGGCGATGTGCATCATCGGCATATCTCAACAGGTATTCATGTCCTACCTCATCAACTTCATTACAAAGACTCTCGGCATAACAGACTATTTCCTGCCCCTCGGCGGAGTCATCGTCGGCGCGGCGGTCATGACGGGCGTTTTGGGACTGTTCTTCGACAAAGTAGGCAGAAAACACTTCTACTTCCCTCTCATGGCGATCGTCGTTGTATGCACGCTTGTTATATTCTTGATGAAGTTTATGCCCCAAAGCACCTATCTACCATTATTGATCGTCTTAGGCATACTGCTTATGGGCAGCTTGTTCTCGCTCAATGGCGCGCTTATGAGCTCCTTCCAGGACTACATCCCGACGGGTACTGAGGGACGTTTCCAGGGCGTGAGAATGTGCTTCACAGTCCTCATCCCCATGATCGTCGGCCCCATAATCGCGCTCATAATCGGTATGAACACCTTCGTCCCGAATGACGCCGACGCTATTGCAAAACCCGACTTCTGGATGTTCCTCGCTGCCGCTGTAGTTGCAGTGCTCGCGTTCATCCCGCTCATCTTCGTGTATAAGGACTCCGACCGTCTGCGCGCCGTCGCGCTTGCAAGACATGAGGAAGAAATGGCTGCTGAAAAAGCTGCTGAAGAAAGCGAAAACGTTGTCGAGGGTGCCCTTCCAGAGGAGAGCGAGTTTGCCGGCGAACCCGCCGCAGATATCGACTCCGCAGAAACCGCAGTGCCCGAAACGGACTCGACAGAACCCGCAGAGGACTCTACCGACGAAAACAAGGAATAAACTAAAAAACGACCGGACTTTAAAAAGTCAACTTGTCAAATTGACATTTCAAGCGGCGCGACAAATTCTCGCGCCGCTTGTTTTTACCACATAAAAACGCTACGCAATTTTTTTGACCCAAATCAAATAACCCATAAAATTTGCCACGCTCATACTTAACCCAAATCTCGATTTACAATTTTTGCGGTGTCATTCCGAGCGATACGGGGTCCCCGCAAAAATACGCAGTGTTTTTGTGGGGTAAGGCGTCGAGGAATCCCCTAATGCAGAGGGAAGTGCCTCTATCAAGGGGATGTTTCGACAAGCTCAACATGACACCTTTATATTACCTGTCATTCCGAGCGGATGGGGCCCCCAAAATAATTACGAAGTGATTTTTTGGGGTAAAAGGAGGAATCCCCTTACCCTAGTTGTCATTCCGAGCGCAGTCGAGGAATCCCCCTGTATACCCCACGAAAATACGCAGTAATTTCGTGGGGTATAGTTAAACATCGCCTTGTACTTCACCAAAGAGTTATCATCAAAAAAATATAACGGGCGGCTATGCAAACGCATAGCCGCCCGTTATATTTTTTGATCAACAAATTACTTCTTGGTCTCTTCCTCGCGCTTTTTCGCGTCCGCGATTATCTTGTCGTTGTTTGTGGAGGGGACTTCCTCATAGCGGACAAGTTTCATCTCAAACTTGCCTCTGCCCTGCGTCATGCTGCGCAAATCCGTAGCATAACGGAACATCTCGGCTTGCGGGACTTCCGCAGTGATGATCTGTTTGCCGCCCGCCATATCCGTGCCGAGTATCCTGCCGCGGCGCTTGTTCATATCGCCGAGGATATCGCCGAGGAACTCATCGGGGACTGTTATCTTCGCCTCCATGATAGGCTCGAGGAAACAGGGGGACGCCTTGGGGATAGCCGCTTCATACGCAAGCCTTGCGGCGGTGATGAACGCAATTTCCTTGGAGTCAACGGGGTGATACTTGCCGTCGTCGAGGGTCGCCTTGACGTTGACCATGGGATAGCCTGCGAGCATACCGTGTTTTATTGCCTCTCTCAAGCCCTTTTCGACTGCAGGGATGAACTGACGCGGGACTGCGCCGCCGACGACTGCGTCCACAAACTCAAACACGCCGTCCTCCGCGCCCGGCTCAAACTTGACCCAAACGTCGCCGAACTGACCTGCGCCGCCCGACTGTTTCTTGTGTCTGCCCTCTTCGCGAGCCGCCTTGCGTATCGTCTCTCTATAAGCGACGCGGGGCTCCTGCCACGTGATGTCTATGCCGAGTTTCGCCTTGACGCGCTTGCACATGATGTCGAGTTGCGCCTCGCCGAGACCGCTTATAAGCACGTCGCCCGTCTCGATATTCTTTTCTACCTTGAATGTCGCGTCCTCGTCCTGCATCTTGATGAGACCCTGTATCGCCTTTTCCTCGTCCTTGAGCGCCTTGACGGCGTAAGAGATGACGGGCTTCGGAAACTCTATCTTTTCAAACTCGAGCTTGTTGTCGGGAGCGGCAAGCGTATGATTGGTGTTTGTGTACACAAGTTTTGCCACAGCGCCGATGTCGCCTGCGTTGAGGCAGTCCACCATCTCCTGCTTCTTGCCCTTGAGCACGTAGAGCTGACCTATCTTCTCCGTCTTGCCCTCCGTGGTGTTCACAACGGAGTCGCCGTTTGAAAGTTTGCCCTGTATGACCTTGAAGATGAGCAACTTGCCCACATACGGGTCAACGACGGACTTGATGACTTGCGCGCTGAAAGGCGCCGTCGCGTCCACGGGCACCTCAACCTCGCTGCCGCCGACGATAGCCTTGATCTTGTGCGCATGCGTGGGAGACGGCATGATGTCGAGGATGTAATCCATAAGCCTCTTGACACCCTTTGACGTGAGCGCGTTGCCCGCCATGAGAGGGATAAAGCTGTCGTCCATGACCGCTTGATGCAGCCCCTTTTGGATCTCTTCCTCGGTGAACTCCTCGCCGTCGAAGAACTTCATCATAAGCTCCTCGTCCGTCTCTGCGACAAGCTCCATAAGTTTGGACTTGAACTCATCTATCTCGCCGCTTATAGCTGCGGGGATAGCGAGAGCGGCGGGTTTGCCGCTCGGGTCGAAAGTCTGTCCCGAAAGCACCGCGACGGATCCTATCATCTTGCCGCCTTCCATGATGGGCAACTCGAGAGGGACGACCGCGGGATATTTTGCCATGATAGCCTTTGCCGTGCCAAGAAAATCCGAATTTTCTTTGTCTACGGCGTTTATGAAGATGAATGCGGGAGTCTTTTTCTCCGTGCACATCTCGAGAGCCTTCTCCGTGCCGACCGTGACGGAGCCGCTTGCGGACGTGACTACGACCGCGCTGTCCGCCGCGTGCAGTGCCGCGACCATCTCGCCCTCGAAATCGAAGAAACCGGGGACGTCGAGTATGTTTATCTTCTTGCCTTGATGTATGGCATAGCCGAGGGACAAGGATATTGATATCTTGCGCTTGATTTCCTCGTCGTCATAGTCCATAGTGGAGGAGCCGTCGTCCACCTTGCCAAGGCGGTCGATAGTCTTTGTCTCGAACATCATTGCCTCTGCGAGGGAGGTCTTGCCCTCTCCGGAGTGACCGATGAGCGCGACATTGCGGATTGACTCAGTGTCAAAAACTTTCATAATTACCTCAATATTATAAAATTGCGTGATAAATAGATTTTAGCTTATTTTCATACAAATTTCAACTGTTTTGCGGATATAATTTTCAAATAATAAAAAACGTTGCCGCGCCTTACCCGCTCTCGCCCTAAACTTATGCGAAACAGCGGCAGTCAAAATGCGAGAAACTACGCGACAGATAATAGCCCGCAAAAACATCAAAAAGCAGAAAAACAGGCATTCTAATTCGATAAAATCTAAATTTGTCTCCGTATTTGAATTGCTCAAAACACACATGAAAACGTTTCAAACTTTGCGTTCGTCATATTTTGCAGCCTACTCGAATAAAACGAAGTATGCGCACGATAGGCATTTACGACAGCGGCATAGGCGGATTGACAGTCCTCCATGAAATATTGAAAAATTTCGAGGGCAACGCGATTTATTATTATGCGGACAATGCTCACGCGCCCTTCGGCTCGCTCGACGATAACGAGCTGTCCAATATAATCGCGGACGGGCTTGCCGCCGTTCAGGCAAATTCGGACGTTACAGTCGTCGCCTGCAACACGGCGTCTACGCTTTTAAAAGGCCTTGCGCGAGGCACAAAATATGAAGATAAAACTGAAACCGACGCGTTTAGAATATCAAAATGCGATGAAAGACCTCACATTAAACCGATCTTTGGGATACTTCCTCCCATAGCCTCATATTCTCGTGAAAACCTTGTCTCAGACTCTCCGTCAAAGACGCTATTGCTTGCCACGGAAGGCACCAAGAGGCATTTGAACATTCGGGACGGTATGCGAGTAGCGTCCACTCCCGAGCTCGCCGCAATGATCGAAAATGCTTTGAGGGACGGCGACGACCTCTCCTCGCTGCGCCCCTACCTCGAAGAAAAGCTCTCGCTGTTTGTAGGCGTAAAAAACGTCATATTGGGCTGTACGCATTACCCGCTGTGCAAGCGGCAGATCTCCCAAGTCTTGGGCAGAGTGCGCTTTTTCGACGGCACAAGCGCCCTCATCAAAACGCTTGATGATTTTGTCGAAAAAAATCAAGCTTTTTCCGCCCCTGTAAACTTCGCCTTTTCCGGCGCCGACGAAACTCAAAAATACTCCCGCATTTTGAAAAATCTCGTAAACAATGCATACTGACCGCTTATCCCTGCACATCTTTGTACTCATGCAAACGTAAATTTCCAATGAATTAGAGTCATTTCTATCCAAAAGCGCACATATAACACGTCATTTTGAGCGCAGTCGAGAAATCCACTATTCCTCGCTGTCATTTCGAGCGCAGTCGAAAAATCCCCCTTGATAAAGGCACTCCCCCTACACTCGGGGATGTTTCGACTCCGCTGCGCTCCGCTCAACATGACAGATAAAATTACAAAGTGATTTTTTGGTCAAGTCACGAAAACGCCTCGTTTATTGCGTCGGCGATTATGTTTGCGGCGTTTGTAGCCATAAAGTCAATATCCTTGGGCGCAACGACAAGTCCCGACAGTTTTTTGTCCGCCATAGTCTCGCGCAACTTGAATTCGTTGACGGGCGAACCCTGCCTCTCGCAAAACTCTTTTACAAAACCGTACAGCGCCGTGCGCAGCGAGAGCATGAGCGGCACGCCTATCGCGATGACGGGCACTCCCAGCACACTCTTGTCTATGCGCTCCTTGTCCTGTCCCACGCCGCTCCCCGGCGCAATCCCCGCGGTGGAAACTTGAAAAGACGTGCCTACGCGCGTCACATTTCCCGTCGCGAGGCTGTCCACAAGTATGACGAGAGAGGGTTTTATCTTGTCCGTGACCGCGCTTGCGAGCTCCGCGGACTGTATGCCCGTCCTGCCGAGCACGCTTGTCGCAAAGGCGCAGACGCTCTGTTTGCGCACTTCTGAGATGTTCTGCCTTGTGACTTCTATGCCGTCCGCTGTGCGCTGTCCCAACGAATCCGCGGAGATGTCCGCATTGCCAAGCCCTATCACAAGTACGGGCGATGTCTTTTTGAGCGTCCCCGCAAGCCGCGATATCGTATTCGCCAAATAACCTTTTACGGCGGAGGCGGTCTTTACCGACGAATGCACGCTCAATGGGCAATCGTAGGTGATATATACGCCTCTATCCCTGCCGACCTGCTTTGCAAGCTCGTCGTTTTTTATGTTCAAAGTATGCCGTACAATGCCCATAGCTAGCTCGAAATGCTCGGAGAGATCGTATGCTCCCTGACCTTCGGCAGCCTCTAAAACCATATCTGTAACAAAATGCGAACCGTCCATAGCCATATTTTGTGCATGATTTGAAAAAATAAAGCAAAAAACGGTTGCAAGTTTTCGCACTTTATGCTAATATATCAAAAGATATCCATCAGAATACGAGGAGATAATAATGCCAAATATCAAATCAGCCAAAAAGAGAGTCATCACATCTCAAAAGAGCAACGCCATCAACACCTCCAAAAAGTCCGAGGTCAAGACCGCCGTCAAGAAGTTCAACGCCGCTATCGAGGCAAAGGACGTCAAACTTGCGGAGCAACTCCTCAAGGAAGCATACTCCGTCATCGACTGCGCAATGAAGGACGGCATCTACAAGAAGAACACGGCGTCCAGAAAGAAAGCAACGCTCGGCAAGCTGCTCTATCAGCTCCAATCCGAGGCAAACTGAGTTTACTCTCGTAAATTCTGTATTCTGATATATTGATAAAAAATCGTCTGTTCAGACGATTTTTTCAATTTAAACGTCGAAAAAGAGCAATTTTATATTCAATAAACCTCTATGTATGCGCTCAAGCGCGGACGTAACGCCAGCGCTTGAGCGCACGAGGGATAGGCGTTTGTATCTCGCACATGGCGTTGATAAAAATTAAAATCCCCGCCTCTGCGCTTTAAGCAGTGGCGGGGGTTGATATCACAAAATTCACGCTTTATGTTGGGCGATATATTTCTTCGTGCCCGCGACGAGTCGGTCCATTCCATCCTCGAGAATAGACTTCGGGCAAGCGATGTTCACTCTTAGGAAAGCCTTGCCCGCCTTGCCGTATGCCTCGCCTTCCTGCAAATAAAGTCCCGTCTCCTTGCGCAAGAACCTTTGCAGGTCCGTTGCGTCCGACGTGACGGCGGAGCAATCCAACCAAAGCAGATATGTGGCGTTCGCCTTGACGAGTTTGAGCTCGGGGAGTTCATTCTCGAGGCGGGAGGCGCAATATGCCCTTCCCTCGAACACATACTTGTCAAACGCCTCGATCCACTCCTCGCCCTCGTTGAATGCGGCGATAGCGGCGGGTATAGCGAACACGTTGGGCGACGCTACGTGGTCCGCATTTAGCGCGGCGCGCACCTTTGCCCTGAGCGCCTCGTCCGCGACGATAGCGACTGACGTCTGTATGCCCGCGATGTTGAACGCCTTTGACGGCGCGCAGCACATCACGCAGTTCATGAGGCACTCCTCGGACGCGGCGGCGTACGGCGTATAGCGATAACCGGGCTCTACGATGTCGCAATGTATCTCGTCGGAGATGACGGTAACGCCATACTTCTTTGCGAGAGTCCCTATCTTTGCGAGCGTATCTCTGTCCCATATGTTGCCCGTCGGATTGTGCGGATTGCATACTATCATAAGTTTGACGTCCTCGCGCGCGAGGCACTCCTCCAGCGCGGCGAAATCCACGCTGTAGACGCCGTTTTCATACGTGAGCGGGCAGTCCGCGACCTTCCTGCCGTTGTCCACTACGCAGCTTATGAAACAATTATACACGGGAGTTTGGAGCAGCACGCTCTCCCCGGGCGCGGTGAACGCGCGCACAAGCGAGGATATGGCGGGCACTACGCCCTCGCTGAACAGCATCCATTCCTTCTTTGGCGTAAAGCCGTGACGGCGGCTCCACCAGCTCTGCACCGCGCAGTACCACTCGTCGTCAACGACGGCATAGCCGAATACGCCGTGCTCGAGCCGCTTTTTCATAGCCTCATAGATGGGAGGAGCGGCGGCGAAATCCATATCCGCCACCCACATAGGAAGTTCGCCGTCCGCGACGTTCCACTTGAGGGAGGACGTGCCGCGGCGGTCAATAAGTTTGTCAAAATCGATATTCATAATTTTACCCCTTTGCATTATTATAACAGGACAAAGGCGCATAAAGCAAGAAAAACTACAAATATTTGTTCAAAACCAAAAATTTTCGACTTTTAATTGCGTCTTTTTGCGCGATAAAAGCCGTATGCGCGTATAATAATGATGACTACAAGCGTCAAAGCTCCCGCCGCGACCAGAGCGTAACAAACGTATGCGAGGGGCTTATTTGCCTTAAATTCGACTGTGCTCTTCGCCGAGTTCATATCGCCTACGCTCACATATATCTCATACTTGCCGTCTCTGTCGGGTTTAAAGCGTATCTCCTTGCCTGTACCTATCTGCTTGCCGCCCGCGTACCACTTTATCCCCCTTGCATCATTTGGGGAGTAATTGTCCGCGCCCGCGAACGTGAGGATATACTCTTCGCCCTTTTTGAACGTAGCGTTCTTGATAAGCTCGCCGCTTTCGCCCTTTATGCCTATCTCCAACTTTGCGAGGACTTCCTCAGTGAATCGGGCATAGTCAACGGTGATGGAAAAACTTGTGACAACGGTTATTTCGCCGTCATCGGTATCTACTGTCCAGCGCGCATATACGATCTGTGCTCCGTACGCATTTTCGGGCGTGAAAGTAAATTCAAAACCTTCGCCAACCTTTTCCCCGTTCGGGTCCCCAAGCGCCCACTCCACACTTCCCTTGCCGCCCGTCGGCGCGAAAAGCGTATCCAGTTTGAGTGTTATCGGGGACACGTCGCCCAAACGCTGTATTTGCTCTCCCGACGCTATATTCACCTTTGCAAAGACGTTGTCTCCCGCCGTTGAAAGTTTTTGAAGGTCGAGCACATTGAGTTTATATAATCCCTTTTTGATTTGGATCGTGTATGAATTTTCAACAATATTTCTGACCTCTTCCACGCTCTTCGAGATGTGCGTGGCAGCCTCGATAGCCCTGTATTTCAGCAGTGCGAGCGCGCTTGCAAAGGATACGACGGGCGCCGCCATAGACGTGCCCGACTTTTCGACATATTTCCACTGCTCGCCCTTCGCCGCGCTGTAAAAAGCCGCTCCCGGGGCGCACAGCTCGTATGCGCCGCCGAAGTTCGAGGAAGCGCTGAGTTGAAGGTTGCCATCTTCATCCCTCTTGTTTGAAACGTTCATAACTCCTATGACGTTCTTTGAAGCCGCAGGATAGTATTTATTCAAAAATGAACTGTGATTGCCCGCCGCCGCTACGAAAATTGCCTCTTTCGCCCACTCGTCCGTCACGATGTCAAAACTGTCGCTTTTGGACTCTATGGACAGATTTACGACGTCCGCGCCGTTTTCGAGCGCAAATTCCACACCCTCTTTTATATCTGCCACGGTGAATGACGCGCCTCCGTTCACAACTGCCGTGCCCGCTCTGACAGGCATTATTTTGATATATTTTTCAAGCCCAAGCCAATGTATCAGCGTAGCCGCGATGCCCGCGACATGTGTGCCGTGTCCTGCAGTATCGACATCCGAAAAGTCCGCATTTTCGCCCACCGTGTTTCTGCCCACAATGTCGCCGTCGCTTGTCCTGAGCAGTACGTCGTAGTCCGCGTCGCCGCCGTACGAGCCCGAAAACAGCTCGTGCTTTACGTCAACGCCGCTGTCTATCACGGCAATGACTATCGGATCGTCATCGAGCTTTGAAAAGTCGTACATTTCGCCGCTCTTGAACCAGCCTTCCACCGTCGCCTTGACCTCGTCAAGCTGGAGCAGATCGCTCCACCACTCGAGCCCCGCGTCCTGCACGTTTTCCACATACGATGGCGGAAGTTGAGCATACGCGATATCGGGCGCCAAAAACACGAGCGCCGCAATAATTATAAGCCCAACGGCAAAAATGATTTTCCAAGCGTATTTTTGCCTCGACATGCCCTTGCTCCACCGCCTAGCGAAAATAAGTCAGCTCATATAAAATATAGTACATTTTGGCTGTTTTGTACAGCGCATTTTTTAAATGCGTGATTGCTTGACGCAAAATGTGCGGAAAATTGGGCCAATTTACATCTTGGCGCCCATATGCCGGCGGGCGTGTCCTCCCAAGCGGACGTCGCGTAAAAAGCGATCCCTCTCGCCTACTCTTTTGCCTTGATGACGTTTGACGGCTTGATATATCTCAGCCGGAGCATAGGCACGAGAAAAGAAACGACAAGAATGGCGATAGACAACAGGCAATTTTGCAGGATATAGCTCCACTTCACCGAGAGGAAAGTGAGGTCTGCAACAAAAACGTTCTTTGCGAGCTCCGAGAGGGAGAACACGAGCAACCTGTTTGCGGCTCCTACAAATATGAACGAGCCCGCGATATACAAAAGTAGCATGAGCGCCCCTGCCATAACGATTTGCAAGCCGAATATGCAAAGCAGGTCTACATCCCGCGCGCCGAGCGCCTTCAAAATGCCGATATCTTCCATCTTGTCCTTTATGCTCTTCACCTCGAACTGCGCCATAAGCACAAACATCGCTGCGCACAGCACTCCGAATATGAGATAGAAGAACCGACTGAACACGCCCACCGCCTTTGACATCGTGGTGATCGAACTGCCTAGGACGGAGTTGGGGATAAAGCCGTTTTCGGCGGCGACGTTGGCAAGAAGCTCGGTCTGCTCTACATTGTCAAAATAATAGCCCGATGTAAACATCTCTAAACGCTGAATATCTTCGAAAACTTCCTCGGACAAAAAACAATATCCTACTTTTGACGATACCAAACGAACGATAGTTACAGTCTTTTCGTACTTCTTAACAGAGTCGGATGTGTCGCACATCAGATAGTAGCACAAATTGACGGTATGCGGCGTGAAATTCTGATAATTTGATAATGTGTAGGTCGTACCGAACGTGTTGTTATAGGCAGTATAGGTCATCATGATCTCGTCTTCGTGCAATGTGTGCTTGCCGTTATAGATCATTTCATCGGAAAAATAATTGTCTTGAAATGCGTAACTCATCCCGTCTATTTCAAAAGTGCTGCTTACACCCAAGGTAAATTGTCGATCCTTGTGTTCTATGTTAGCATTTATAAAGTCTTTATTAAATGTGTAGGCGATATTAAGATATTGTGTCAACTCATCAAAAAAAGCGAGAAACTCATCCTTTTCGGAAAGGTTGCGTATCTCCTCTTTGGAAGTTGTCGGGTCGGTTAGCTTTTCAAGGAGTTCCTTATATCTCTCTTTATATCCCGTGTAAATGATCCCATTGACATAACCGTAACTATGGACAGTATTCCATCGTATCTCTTTCAAAAGGTCATTATATGTAAATTTTTTGCTCGCAAGATTGTTGATTACCGCATCCGCAAAATAATCGGTGATAAACACTCCGTCTGCTCGTTGTTCGTCCGCCACAATGATATATTCGAGTTTTCCAAACTTCTTTACGAGAAATTCCTCATCGGTAATGAGTACACCGGAGGAGGCGGGAGTATTGTAAGGATTGGAATTGTAGTTCAGCCGCGATTGCTTGTAACAAGTAGTTTGAGTTGAATTATACAGCGAATAGTTCACAAGCGGATACGCCTTGCCCACGTAGCCCGCGTCGTAAAATTTTTGTAGGTCATCCTCTTTTACGTCCACGAGACGTGTAGTGTCCGTGACCTCATATTTGTCGTTGTTATCCTTTATAAATGAAGTGCAGCTGAGGTTTCGCTTTGCCATCTCCTTTGCTATCACTTCGCCGCCGTTGAAATTCATTATGAGCTGACTTAGCCCCAAAACGACCAGCACTGCGGCAAAGATCACGGAATATACGCACGTCCGAATTAAACTGCGCTTTGCAAACTTGACCGAAAGTTTTGCCGTCCCCCTCGCTCTCAAATGTTTTCGTTCAATGGGCTTCTCCTCCGGCATATTTGCAGAGACCTCGTCATGGGGCAGAAAGCGATCCTTTTGCTGACGCACATCTGTCACGTGAGTCGTTTTCATTGCGTTGCCCACAGCTTTAATGTTCTCGTCGTCAAATCGCTCGCCTACAGGTATTACAAGAGTATCGTCTTCAACGCGGAGGCGACTGTCAAAAGTTTCATTTCGCTTGACATGTTGCAGGATCTTGCCGTCCGACAATTCGAGAATCTCGTCCGCATAATGCTCCGCGTCGCTCAGATTATGCGACACAATGACCACAAGTTTCTCTTTGGACAGTTCTTTCAGAAGGTCGAGTATCTGCGCCGTCGTCTTGCTGTCCAGATTGCCCGTAGGCTCGTCCGCAAGTATTATCGTGGGCTGTTTTACAAGCGCCCGCGCTATCGCCACGCGCTGCTTTTGCCCGCCCGAAAGCTCCTTGGGATATCTGTTTTCAAACTCCGCAAGATCGGTGTCCGCAAGCGCTTTAAGCACCTTTTCTTTGTCATCCTCCCCGCGAAGTTCAAGCGCAAGCGCTATGTTTTCATATATCGTGAGGTCGTCTATGAGGTGAAAGTCCTGAAAAATAAAACCTATCGTCGAGTTGCGATAATACACCTGCTCGTTCAGCGTGAATTTTTCTATGTGCCTGCCGTTTACGATTATTTCGCCCGATGTTATCGTGTCCAGCCCGCCGAGCAAACTGAGTAGCGTCGTCTTGCCGCTGCCGCTCTTGCCAATGACAAACATAAAGCCCTTGTCGGGCAATGTAAAACTCACGCCGTCGAGAGCCGTACATGTGCCGCTCTTTCGGCTTTTGTATATTTTTGTGAGTTGTTTGACTTGGATCATTTTGTGCGTTCCTCAAATCGCGCGACATATTATGAAGTCAAGATATGCAAGCGAACGGTTTGATGTTTTTGAAAATAATGGTTTATGCAAAACAGTCCGAGCTTGTCGATATGACGCCAAGGCAATTGCTGTCTCACAACAAAAATTTCCATCGACAGGTACTATTGCCGAAGTTTTGATCAAATCTTACTGAGCGTGCCGTCGGGGGTGATAGTCGCCCACTTGCCGTCCTTTTTGACCTTTGCCTCGCCGCCCTCGAAAGGAGACGCGGCGTCGTACTCGAAACCGATGACGACCTCGTTTTGCTTGTTGATATAGCCGCACTTCTCTCCCCGCGCGACCATAGCGAGCCCCTCCGAAAAGCTCATTGCGAGGTCGTATTCAAGCGGGATGACGACGTTGTTTTCGCTGTCGATATAGCCGCACTTGCCGTCAATCTCTACGGACGCAAGTCCTTCTTTGAATGAAAACACCTCGTCGTACATAGGCGGAATGACGATCTTAAATCCGTCCGAAAAGCCCCATTTGCCGCCCTTTATGACTTTGCGCCAAAGCTCGACGGGCAAAGGCTCCGTGATCTTCTCGGGTCTTTCGGGACGCGCCGCCTTCGCGGGCTGTTTTTGCGGCTGTTTATCCCGCCTGTCCGCTAGCCCGAACTTGGACGCATGCTCTTCCTGCGGCTTAACTTTGCCCTGCTCCAATTTTTTTTCGGGAGTTTTCTCCTGCTTTTTTTTGTCCTCGGCAGGCTGTTTTGCGGGCTTTTGCGGCTCGCTCTTCGCGCCCTGTTCGCCGTCCTCCGTCTCGGGCAAGGAGAAGAGCTCCATACCCTTTGCTTTGAGCGCGTTTTTTATCTCGAGAAGTATGCGCTTATTGAGCCCCTGCACCTTGTACATATCCTTTTCGGTGCGGATGACAAGCTCCGCCGCGGTGTTTATGCCGCTGCCCGAGAGCAGTTTTGTCGTATTTTCGGACAGCCCGAGGTCGGCGAGGGTGAGCGCGAGTTGCTGTTCGCTAAGACCCACAAGCGCCTCGCTCCTTGCCTCGATACGGTTCTTAGAGGCTGCCTTTGATTGATTGCGATGATAAAATTTTTTGTTTGCCATAATTACCTTTGAGGATAATATAACATATCCGCGGCCTTTTTTCAAGCAAAGCGCGCATAAAATCTTTCGTATTTCGCGCGCGTCCGCGTTTTAATATTGACTTTGACGTATAAATTTATTATAATTTTTTTATGCATATCAAAAAATTGTCGAAAGGCACGAATTTTTCATTATATATTTTGGCGGCGGCTGTTGCGCTTGTCGTTGTTTTAACGTTCGGAGTGGCTGCCCCGGCGTTTGCGGAGGCTGGCGCGAGCGACGCATTTGAGGTGGTTTTCCCCACGGAAAACTATTTCCAATCCGAACAGCCGACGCTTGTCGCCGCCAATGAGGGCTATCTCATCGTGTACGACGACGCGCAAAGCAGGCTCTACGTACGCGGAGAGGATCTGTCAACATATTTTTATGACATATCCTCGATTTTGGCTCTTCCCTCGGCGGGCGGAGCGGACGAGGACGCTCCCGCGCGCAAGTCTGTATATGGCGTCTACGCGGTCGGTACGCATGCGGTCATAATTGTCGGGACGGCGCCGCACTTTGAAACATACTCGCTCGATTTGAAGGATATGTCCGCCGCGCCCGAAAAGAAAGAATTGACATCGCCCGAGCAGATGGATTGCTTCGCGAGCGACGGGAATAAACTGTATGCAAAAAATACAGCGGGACACATCGCCGCCTATGACGAAAGCATGCAGATAAACGAGCCCGAGCGCGACATCTACAACTATGACGTGACCCCTGGGCAAGCGAATTTTGCCGCCTCCGACGGCGTGATCTACATTTTCACCACGGACGCCAAAAACACGGCGCAACTTTACAAATATGACAGTAAAAACGACGAAATTTTGCTCAAAACGCCGTCCCGATTTGTGCAGAGCGCATTCATCGGTGGCGACGTCATTTACGCGCAAATATCCCCTGCGGAGGAGATAGAGAATCACAGCAAGATCATCTGCCTCGACAAGGAGACGGGCGAGGAGCTGTACACCTCCAACTTTATGCCCGAGAGCTTTTGCGCGTACGGCGACAAGCTGTACTCAATAGAGCGCGGCAACGTCACGGGCTATCGCCTCAAAAAGCCGACCGAGGAAGGCGGCGAATACGCGCTCGAGCCCGAGGAGATACTCAGCATGACGGGCGGCGATCTCAAACACCTTGACAACCCCTCCGACCTGCTTTTGTCGAGCGGCGCGGTAGTGGTTGCAGACAGCGACAATATGCGGCTTGCCTATATCACCCCATCCGCCGCTTCGCTGATCCCCTACCCGCTTGACAGCAAGCCCCTGCGCCTCGCAAGCGACGCGGACAAGGTATACGCCCTGCTCGAGAGCGGCGACATCGCAAGTTTTGAGATATCGGACGACGAGCTTATCCAGTCTACTACTATCCCCGCGCCCGAAAATGACGCGCCGCAATTTTCCGACATCGTATGCTACGACTCATATCTGTATGCTGTGGACGGCGCCTCGCTGTACATGTGCATAGGCGACGCATTCTATCCTCTCTCAGATCTCGATGGCGCGAAACGCATTGCTGTCGCGAAGGACAGCCGCTGCTTCTATGCGCTGACGGACAGCGAGATTGTTATGCTCGATCAAAAAGGCAACAGGCTCCCCGCGCGGCTCACGGGCGATTTTTCCTCCGCGCGCGATATAGCGGTAGACTATGCGGGCAACGTCTGCGTCCTGTACGCCGACAGGGCGGAATATTTTGAAAACGCGATCTCGTCCCTCAAAAAGACGGCTACGTACGAATTCAGCTCGACGCAATACGCAGCGACGGCGACGTCGTGCGCGCTTGCGGGCGACGAGCTGTACTTCTCCGCGGAGGAGAGCTTTGTCGGCAAGCTGAACGTGGATGCCGTGTCGGACGAGGGCTACACTCCGCCCGCGCTACCCGCGCTCAGCGACGAGACTTACCGGTTTGCTAAACTTAAAGACGGCATATCTTCGTATTTCATACCCGCGGCAGACGGCAGAGCGGACAGCGTAATACCCGCGACGTCAAACGTACTGCTGGTGCTTGACAAGGTCGCGCCCGCAGAAGGGCTTGCGTACGCAATGGACAGCGACAAACTGTACATCATTCCGACGGCGGATTTTGAGGCGGTCACGCCCACGTCCCTCGGCGACAAGGCATACAAGCTGAAAGAGGACGGCGCGCTGTATCGCCTGCCCTACCTCGACGAGGGCAGCGTAGCGCTCGCAAAGGGCGCACAGGGCGTTCGCGCGGCGTCGGATTGCGCGGGCTATGACGGCAACCGCTGGCTCATAGTGAGCTATGACGGCAAGACCTATTTCGCCCTCGCGGAGCTGCTTGAAGAGGACCTTGCCCCGCCCGTTGACCCGCAACAGCCCGAACATCCCGAACAGCCCGAAGAAACAAAGGCGGTCTATGGCAGGGCTAAGGCGGCGCGCGTCGGCGGCACGGTGGACATCTACACCGATATGTCCGAAACAAGCGTGCTCACCCCCATCGTGGACGGCAAGAAGGTTGAGATACTCGCCACATATGCGGGCTACTATCAAGTGCGCTACGGCGACGTCGTCGGCTTCATGCGCGCGTCCGAGGTCAAGATCGGCGGACTGACGACGGTGCAGATCGTGGCGATAGTGTTGTCCGTACTCGTACTCATCGCCGGCACAGGCATATCCGTCTCAATCTTCGCCATCAAAAAACGCAGCGACCCGGAGAAATAATTTATTATTTACGTGAGCTACTTGCCCACACCTCGGCAAGGGACTTCGTCCCCTGCACCCCAAGCTAAAAACGCGAGCTAGGCAAATTCTTGCCGTCGCTCGCGTTTTTTGATTGTTATGCAAGTGCCAAACTCCTGCGTGAGTGCTTGATATTTACGTCAGCTCTGTCCGAGCCCGTTTACCGTGTCCGAGCGATTAACGTAACCTCTGTCCGAGCGTTTTTTTACCTGTCATTCCGAGCGCAGTCGAGGAATCCCCTGGTCCGAGCTGTCATCCTGAGCCTGTCGAAGGATCCCCTAGTGCAATGCGAACGTCCTTTATCAAGGGGATGTTTCGACTTCGCTACGCTCCGCTCAACATGACAGGTTTATAAAGTGTCATCCTGAGCCTGTCAAAGGATCCCCGGGTGCCTATTGTCATTCCTCGTAATAGTAGGAATAGTCAATGCCTTTCATGAAAAGTTCGCGGTCGGATATCTTGTCGGTCAGCGCGCTTTTTATGAGGTCGAAGATGTCCGACGCGTCGACGGGGCTTTCGCGCATGGCGTCGAGGTAGGCGTGCTTGTCTATCCTGCTCCAATCGACGCACACTCGCAAATTCTTCTTCAAAATGAGGTCGAGCCAAATTCGCGTACTGCGCCCATTCCCTTCCATAAACGGGTGGGCGATGTTCATTTCCACGTATTTTCGGACGATTTCGTCAAGGGTGCTTTCGGGCATATTCTCTATGAGCGCGAGGTTTTCATTGAGATACATCGCGGGCGCAAACGCAAAGCCGCCTTTTGCGATATTGCATGCGCGGATCTGCCCCGCAAAGTCATAGAGCCCGCCGAAAATGTAGCCGTGTATCTGTCTGAGTCCCTTGACCGTGCCGACTTCGATCTCATTGATGATCCCACTTTCAAACAGCTCGTAAGCCTTCTGCTTGCTCTTTTCGTCTATGCTGCTGCCCATGCCGGACAGCCAACGCACAAAGTTCTCGCGGTTTTTAGTTGGGATAAGCGCGACGACAGTATTGACTCCGCTTGCGTCCACCACATCGGTGAGATAGGCTTTCCCGTCTCGCGCGGTGAGTTTCAGTTGTTTACAAATTGTAATCAACTGCGGATTGCGCCGCTTCATTTGCGCCCAATAGACGCGCGGATTTTTGCTTTTTGAGAGCGCCTCGGCGATGTCTACAGCGCAAAACCACCATTTGTGGTCCTCGTCGCTCCAAACGGCTCGCACGGGTATATCCTCAAAGAAACGAATTGATGTTTTGATCATACGTCAAGCGGCTCTCCTTATTTTTGGCAATTTGGCAGTGCAGTTTGCGCCGCCCTATCCCCTAGCGGCTGTCGGCTTGCCCCTATGTATTATTGTAGCAAAACCCAACCGAAAAAGCAAGCGCAAGAAAAATCGGACGTGTCTATTGTCATTCCGAGCGCAGTCGAGGAATCCCCTGGTGTCTATTGTCATTCCGAGCGCAGTCGAGGAATCCCCTAGTCCGAGCGTGTCATTCCGAGCGAACCGGGGTCCCCCATAATAATGAGCGTAGCGAATTTTATGGGGTATTTGATCGGGGTCCCCGCAAAAATACGCAGTGTTTTTGTGGGGTAAAGCGCAAAAAAGAGCGGGGACGCTGCCCCGCCCTTTTTGATTTTGTTTCACTTGCTGTGCAAGATCGTTGATGTGCGATCAGCCCTTCGTGGGATTTTTGATGTGATAAGTCATATGCTCGCCATCCGAACCCTCATCATCACATTCGATCGTGAATTCATTAATGCTCTTGCCATCAGATGTCAAGGTCACTGTAATCTCTACACTGGTCATCACGGCATTCCCTTCAGACTCAACAGTGAGTTTTGCATCCGCATACTTATAAGTTCCTGTAAGTTCGGGATATGAACCAAATTGAATTTTGATCGTACCATCAGCTGTGAATTCAATCGTTACATCTGTTTTGTTGATGTTGTCAGCCTTTCCACTCCACGTTGTACCTGCGAACGGATCAGTATCAGTTGTGCCTCCCGTACTCGGAGAACCTGTACCGAAAGTTATGGGGTTGTCATTGAACATAAGAGTTATATTGATGCCAAATGTGTGAGGTGATACGTCAGTATATCCGGCTTTTGTCTCGTCAGTCAGAGTGCCCTTGATCTCCGTTCCACTGCCGCCTTTCTCTACCAACGTAATAGTGTTGTCCTCAAGGTTGTAGGTATAGGTATACGTTGCTATATCGTCAAACATCTCCTCATTGTAAAATGTTAACTCGCCCGTTGTCGCACCAAAGTGGTCCATATTCAAAGAAAAGGAACCTGACTTATCGGATGCAGTCCACTTCCCATCCTTATAGTACAGCGTGATCTCTGTGGTCTCCTTGGTGATTTCTATTGATTTGGATTTCAAATAGTTTTCACCATTCACAGTGTAGCCTGCAAAATACCAATACCTGTTTGTGCCTGCGGGAAGTTGGTCCTCGCCGCCCAAGAGTTCGGTTATTTCTGCGCATGTACGAGTGCCGGTCTTGATTGTGATCTGCTTGGACCATTGTGCCTCGGCGCATCCTTCACCTGCCTTGACGGTGATTTGGACGTCCTCTTCTTTGGGTTGTTCGGGCTCTGCGGGTTTCTCACCGGATTTGGTGAGAGTGCCGCGATATGAGTCACCACTACCCTCTGCAACAACTACTGTGCCGTCCTCATAAATACCTATGCCAAATGTAGCCGACGACCCACCGTTTGAAAAGTTAACATTCCAATAGTGCTTAGGCTTACCTTTGGGGGCTTCCAGTAGGTAGCCAGGATAGTCATTGTTCGAACTTAAAGTTGTCGTCGTGGTAGCTTCTTTACCACCAAAGGTTCCGGTTATTGTGACAGTTGTAGGATCGGGTATATTGTCAAACTCAAGCTTAGTGATTATTACATTCAAGAGATCGTTGACCTTAACGTTTCCTTCATAGGTCACAGTATCGGTGGGGTGGGTATCAGTACCCCCCCCCGTATAGCTTTTGTTTGTCAACTCACCGAGCTTTTCTTTCGATGATGTGTCGTAGATTTCAATCTTGCCCTCGCCAGTCAACGCTATTGCAAAACCATGTGCTTTGAGTCCCGTGACATCTTGCAGTGTGTAAAGCGGAGAACTCACATGATAATCTTTGTCTGCAATGAGAAGGCTGAGCTTCTTGAACAAAGTATCATCTTCAAGCCACAGCTTGTATGTTTGAGCAGCGCCATCGCCAACAGCCATTGTCAACTCGGCATAAGTCGGAGCTGTGAACGAGTTGAGCAAGATAGATGTTATCTTCAGGTCTGCTGTGCCGCCAAACGCACTTACAGTTATATCAAGCGTCGCGCCTTCAGCAGGTGTATATGTGTAGGTGTTGGTCTTGTCCGCATATCTGTCGGCTTTGTTGAATGTTATTGCTACTGGAGCCTTCTCGGGGGCAATGTAGGTGCCCGTCAGTGAGTCAGACTCACCTTTTTGCAGCAGGTATGCATAGGTGTAGCTCTGGGACGTATAGGTAAGATAGATATAGTCACCGATTATCGCATAATTTGCTTCTTGAGGATTCGCATCGCCATAGGTCACTTTGAGGATATCTTCATGATCTTCGTTTTGCGTTGCTTTGATGCTCCAATAACGGTTGTTATCGGATTGCTTATAATAGCCTGCAAAGTCGGACATATCTGCATTTACGAGATCGGTACGACCCGTGAATGCCGTCGTCTCGCCGACTGTTATGGTGCCTTCACTGACAGTCGCAGAGAAGAACTTTGCCATACTATAGCTATCTCCATCTTCTTGTATGGTCTCATATTCGCTGTGATAACCTTGAATATACCATGTCCCATCATTCAGACCATAAGCAACTTTAATAAGTTCGCCATTGTATATCACAGAGCCGGAAGCTGTGAAATCATAAGACTCAACATACTCGCCTGCGGCATATGTCGTTACGACGAGGGTGCCCCCCCCCGTACTTTTGTAAGTACCTACTAGGTTTTTGAGAGAAGCGACAAGTGCAATAGGCTCTTGTGTATATTCACAGTCGAGAGTTAAAGCGCCTTCTTTCTCGGTGAGGTAGTAATAATGCACATACTGTAAGGTGCCTTCAACAAACACAAGTTTGCCGTCTTGCGTGAGGATGGTGCCGTCTTCGATGCTTGCATTGATCGGGTTGAGTGCTGTGCCATAATCAACATTGATCGTCTTGGCAGTTGCGTCGATCGTCAAAATGAAAGCATGTCCATTAAGTGTGCCTGCGAATGAACCGGTATACTTTGCATCGATTTCTTTTGCGGGAGTTGCGAATGCTTCAATTTCAATTAAAATAGCAATGTCACTATTGAAATAGCCTGTAGCGTCGAACTCTTCGCCCTTTTGACCATCGGTATAGACATAGTACTTGATTTGAGTACCATAGACGTAACCGCTCATGAATTTTTCGTAATCGCTGTTAGGATCGTCACCATTTCCCTTGGGGAGATAATCTACAGGCAAATCAAGGAGAGCATATTGCCCTTCGCCATATACGACCGTGCCAGCTGTTACTTGTTTCATCTGGTCATCTATCTTATAATTGATGGTAACAGTCGGGTCATTTTGTTTTGTAAGCGCAACATTCTCATAATATTCACTGTCAAGTGTGAATTTGCCTTTGTCCTCTGTGATGAAATAGTAGTGTGCATATTTTGCAGAGGAACCTCCAGCGAAAACAAGCTTGCCGTCATCAGTCGTAAGGATCGTTCCATCTAGAATGCTGGATTCGACAGGATTGGGGTCTTCCAAATCATCTCTGTAATTGAGCTTGATCGTGCCTTCTACGGATGAAATCGTCAATGTAAAGTCGCCCCACGGCTCACATGTGCCTGTGTAGGTTCCTGCCCAAGATTCATCTATACGCGCAGCTTTGGTTGCGAATGTCTCAATCTTTATGATGATCGAGAAATCAGCCGTCGGTTCAAAATCGGTCCAGTCAAACGCGTCGCCCTTCTTGTCCTGCTTCGTATCGTCATAGTAATAATAAGCGAATTTCTTACCAAAGCCAAATTCCTCAAATAAAGCGTCGTAATCCGCTTCGAGGTAATTTACAGGCTCATCTAACGTGAATTGCCCGTCAATTCCAATTGCACGAGCCGTAACATTCTTGAGTTCTTGTTCCCCTTTAAGCTGATAATATATTGTTACGTTGTACACATCACATCTGGTGAATGTGACATTGCCACTGTCGCTTTCCATTGTGATGGTGCCATCAGCGTTCTTGGTGAAGTAGTAATAGACATAGCTGTCAGACCAATCCTTTGCAGCAAGTACGAGTTTGCCGTCTGTAGTGCTGAATATCGTTCCCTCGGCACCAACTTTGCCTGACATGTCATCCATACCATCATTGTATATGATGGTGCCACTCTCCGCATTGGAGATCTCCAAAGTGAAAGTTTGACCGTACTTACCTTCTCCGGCATATACTCCATACCAAGATTGATCAATGCTTGTAGCATGACTTCCTATGCTTTCCTTGACAATGATGATATCAAAATTCTCGGTTGCTTCGAAATGGCTGTTATCAAATGCAGCACCTTTGTGACCTGCAGCGTTGGCATCATAATAGTACAAATTATAGATTTCACCGACTTTGAGTGCATCCATAAGAGCCGCTCCGTCGTCAAGCACCTCAACAGGATTATTCAATGTGTAACCTTTAGCGATTTTAATACCTTCCTTTGCGGTTGATGCCTCCAACTTTGCGGACTTTTCTGCATTTGCAAGAGTATAATGCACTGTTACGGTGAGTTGCTTTCTCGTGAAAGTATAGTCCGCGATCTCCGGGTCTGACAAGTTGGACACTGTCAAAGTTTTGCCATCTTCGCTGAGAGAAAGAGCATAATATGCGGGTTTTGTCTTGCCTTCATCCTTATTCTCGGGATTAACATCATGTTGTTCGCTAAGGATATAACGCCCGTCCTTGAGCCATATGGTCGATTTGTTCAATTGACCAAACGGATTGAGCGTCTCAAGACCGTTATTGATATAGACATCAATCATTGTCTCTCTTATCTCAGTCGTATAATAGCCGCCCATCATATTCTCATATTCATAGATGCCGACCCACTTTTCCTCAATGGATTGTGCAGGCTCACCAATGCTTTCGGCAACGACGATAATGCTGAAGTCGCCGTCAGCTTGGAAATTGTTGTAGTCAAATGCGCCTTTCTTTGTCTGTGTGGCGGGATCATACAGTTGATAGGTGAAATAAGTCTTCTCCGGAGCTTCAAGCCCATACTCTTGCGCAGGATTGTATATAGAGTAGCTGTCCTCAAGCTTTGTGGCATTCTCTTCGCCAAGCTTGGTGCCGTCGGGACCATATACTGTGACCTTCAAACCGGGTTCGCTCCAGAATGCGTAGAATGTCGCGTCTGCGGTTACGGTGTATTTGGAACCCGGGTCACGATATTCAAGCGAACCTTGACCCAACTCCCACTTGCTGAGCACTTTCTCGCCCCACTTGAAAGAAATGGTCGGAAGAGTGATCTCAGAGTTTTCTTTTGCTCTGATGTCGGCGGGAGCTTGCTCGTTGCCGTCATAACCGTTGAGATTGAACTTCACGGTGTAGAACGTACCATTTTCTTTCCACTGCGCGGTGTAGGTGATGTCAGCTTTGACTTCAACCTCGGTGCCGGCTTGCAACAGTTCGCCGTCTGCGCCCGCTTTCCAGCCCAGGAAGTCGTGATCAGCCCACGTCACGCCCACAGCGGGCAACTTGATCTTGGAGCCTTCTTCGACTTTCTGCGCGGCGGGGGCTGTGCCTGTGCCTTCAAACTCGCCTAATGAATATGTCACGGTATACTCGGTCTTTGCAGGCTCTTTGGGGTCGCATGCCGCAAATATACCTATGCAAAGCGTAAGCACAAGCGCAATTGCCAGAACAGAAATTAAAACTTTTCTCTTCATTTTTTTGCTTCTCCTTTTTTAGTTTTTATATAATTTAATATTATATACCTTTGATACCCCATAAAATTCGTTCCACAAGTGTTTCATTTCTACAAAATGCTTCGTCGTCACTCATTTCTATGGGGACCCCGAGTCGCTCAGACAGAGGGGGGATGTTTCACACCTGGGGATGTTTCGACTTCGCTACGCTCCGCTCAACATGACAGCGTTTTATAAAGTGTCATTCCGAGCCTGTCGAAGGATCCCCTGGTCCGAGCTGTCATTCCGAGCTTGTCGAGGAATCCCCGGGTGCAGAGTGAGCGCC
>CANPWB010000001.1 GCA_947581925.1 uncultured Clostridia bacterium | reverse complement strand
ACGATCAACAGTTTGAAGTTGATTTTTTTCATAATTCCTCCTTGTTGAATACATTTGGGCATTCTTCTCCCAAATATGTTATGACCCCCAAAAGTTGGACGCTTTTTCGAAGGCAAAAATCCTTGAAAATCAATATATGTGTCAAGAAAAAAGCACGAAAAACAGAAAATATAGGAATACCATGAAAATTTTTGTACTTGACGAGAGAAATAATTTGCGGTAGAATGAGTGTCCTCCCTGCCCTGCAAACTACCTTGCCTCGCGGGAGAAAGGCTTATAAAGCTGCAAGCGACAAAACAACGAGGCGCCGTTATATATCAAACAAGGGGGAGAAAAAGGCAATGGAAAAGCGCGGAGGCGAAAGTACGCCGAACAAGAGTATTTTATCCTTGGAAGAGATCGAGGAGATAAAAAAAGAAAACGAGCGACTGAAACGAGAAAACGAAAGTTTGAAGATGGAGAATATATATCTAAAAAAATTGGACGCCTTAGTTCGAAAGGAAGAGCAAGAGAACGGCAAAAAGCGGAAGTGATCTCCGAACTAAGGCAGCAATATGCTCTCCGTCAATTGCTGCAAGTTGCGCAAGTCGCAAGGAGCACATACTACTATAACTGCAAACCAAAGCCCGACAAATACGCCAAAGAGCGGCAGGAAATAGCGAGGATATTCGCCCAAAACAAGGGACGATACGGATATAGAAGGATACTCGAGATACTCAGACAGCTCGGCTATAAAGTCAATCATAAGACGGTACAGAAACTTATGAGGGGGCTTGGCATACAAGGAAAAAACAGCAAAAAGCCGTCTCTTCAAGGGGACGCCGTGGGCGCCGTCCCGCGCTATACGGACAACGATCTTACGCCTATAGAGCCCTACAGGTCATATCACGGAAATATCGGCAGAGTGGCGCCGAACATCATAAACAGGGACTTCGAGGCGACGGAGCCGTACAAAAAACTTGTGACAGACATAACGGAGTTCACGGTGTGCCAAGCCAAAATTTATCTGTCCCCCGTGATGGACCTGTACAACAGAGAGATATTGAGCTATTCAATATCTTATATGGCGAACTTTGAACAGACGAGGGATATGCTGAACAAGTTGTTTGAAATATTGCCCTCCACCGCTACGCCGATACTTCACTCCGACCAAGGGTGGCAGTATCAGATGAGCGAATTTCAGCAGATGCTCAAAGAGCACAATATCACGCAAAGCATGTCCCGCAGAGGCAACTGTCTGGACAACAGCAGCATGGAAAATTTCTTCGGAAGATTGAAAGAAGAGATGTATTACGGCGAGATATTTATGACGGCGGATGAGTTTGTCCGATGCCTCGAGGAGTACATTCTCTATTACAACAACGATAGGATATCCCTCAAATTGAATGGGCTGAGCCCCGTGCAATTCAAGGCTATGTACAAAATGAGCATATTATAATTTTTTCTTTTGCCCCGTTTATTAAAATGCCGCAAAAAAATGCGGCAATAAAAATACTTTTAAAAAATATATCAGACGTTATTTTGTGTTGTATTCTTTCATAACGCGCTCGAGATTGCGTTTGTTTTCCTTGTCCTTGATGGCGGCACGCTTGTCGTGCAGCTCCTTGCCCTTGCAGACGCCCAGCTCTATCTTGACGAGGGCGCCCTTGAAATATATCTTGAGCGGGACAAGCGTATATCCCTTTTGCTCCACCTTGCCGCGCAGTCTGTTTATCTCGTACTTGTTGAGGAGGAGCTTGCGCGTACGGCGCGGGTCGGGATTGAAATAGCTGCCCATCTTGTAGGGGGAGATGTGCGCGCCGATGAGGAAAGCCTCGCCGTTTTTGATTATGACAAAGCTGTCGCGCAGGTTGACTCCGCCCTGCCTTATCGACTTGACCTCGCAACCCACGAGAACTATTCCCGCTTCGTATGTGTCCTCCACAAAATAATCATGGTAGGCTTTTTTGTTTGTAGCTACAATTTTGTCCATACTCAAATTATATTCTTTTCGGCGCGTATTTGCAAGCGGCATAAGCGTATGCGCCCCGCTCCGCACGAAAATATTGTCGATTTGCATAAAAAAACGGCCCGACAAGCGAGCCGCGTATGGCGATATAACTCAGTCCGCAATGCCGACTGCAAAGCATATGACCGCGCAGACCATGATGAACACGAACAACCCGAGCGTAATCTTTTTGAGCAAGCTTTCCTTGCCGCGCTCTTTATTCTTGCCATAATAGGTGTCGGACGAGCCGGATATGACGCCGACGTCGTCGTTTGTGCCCTTTTGCATCATGATGACAACGATTATCGCAATGGACGCAATGACCATAAGTATGCCAAACGCAAGCTTGACATTTGTGCGGACTTCATAGGCGATCTCGCCGAGAAGTGAACTGAAATTTAACGCGATCGAATTCAACATTTATTGAACCTCCGATTTGTACTTATCGATTTTAGCATACGGCGCCTGATTTGGCAAGCATTTTGCGCAAAAAATATTTATTGTGCAAATCAGCTGATGTTTTAATATTAAACGCGAATGATAAACCTGTCATGTTTTGAGTCGTCGCTTCATTTTTTTGCGATTTCGAGGCGTTGCAAACAAAAAATCGTCGAGGGATAGTCACCTTTTCCGCGACCCGCATATACTGTTTGCACGGAGATATAATATGGAAAATTTCAAATTCGCAAGTGAACTGCCCTACCCCGAAGTGCAAGCCGAGGACACGCTATCCGAGGCAAAACTGCTCATGCCGAGCTACGCGGGCGCGGGGAGCGAGCTCACCGCAATTATGACCTACAGCTTTCAGAGTTTCATATCCCCCGAGGACGGCGAGCTGAGACGCGCGCTTTCGGGCATAGCGAGGTGCGAAATGAGACACTTCGAGCTGCTTGGACGGGCGATATTCAAACTTGGCGGCTATCCCATAATGGGCGCGCGCACCTACCATAGCGGCAGCATGGTCAACTATACCCTCGACCCGCACAAATTCCTCATGCAGAACATAGCGGCTGAAGAGGCGGCTATCGTGGGATATGAGCGTACCGTGCTGAATTTGCGCAGCGAGAGCGTAAAACTGCTCATCGAGCGCATAATACTCGACGAGGAGCTGCATATAGGCATTTTCAAGCAGCTTTTGAATATGCTGTAAACGCGGATATATTTGCAAAAAAATGGCTTTTACACATACAAAAGCGGACTTTTAAGCCCGCTTTTTGATAAAATCGTAAATTTGAGGCATAAGCTCTTTAAGGACGTAGCAACAGATGAAATACTCCTCCTTCCCCTCGCCGTACGGGTCGGGGATATCCTCGCCCGCGATGTCGTAAATACTGTAAATATTGCTTAGGTCCGGGCGCATTGCCCTGAGCACGTCCTGCTGCGTCCTCGTCATTGTGACGGTGACGTCTACGCTCCCGAGCATAGCCTCATCCAACTGTATCGCCTTCTTTTTTTTCGGTCTGAGTCCCGCGCGCCTCAGCGCCTCGAGCGCATATTCAGACGTCTCGCCCTCCTGCGCGAATACCCCCGCGCTCGTCGCCCTGTAAAAGCCGCGCTTGCGCGCATACGCGTTGAAGAGCGCCGCCGCCATGGGACTCCGGCAAGTGTTGCCCGTGCACACAAAAAGCACCTTCATACGCGCTTTCCTCCCGCCGCTTTGAACACCCTGTTCATTACGGACGGCGCTATGTCGCAGCCGACAAGCTCCTCGATAATGATGAGATCATAGCTCTTTTCCGCGGAGTGCAACGCCGCATATATATTCCGCGCGTAGTCCTCTCCCGTGACTCCGAGGGATATCTGCGCCCTGTCGCGTACGCTGTCCCTATAAATATCGCGCGCGACGATGACGGGATGTCTGCCTTCCGATATTGCTTTGTCGTACGCGCTCACGGCGTGTTGTATGTCCTGCGCGGTAACAGTCTCGACTTTCGGACAGTAGTGCGCGTATTTCATGCCGGGAGCCTTCGCGACTCTGATAATCTTGCCTTGCAGGCTCACCTCGCCCAAGATCTCGGCGAGCATATTCGCCGTAACGGCGCCCGGGCGCAATATCGTGGGTATGTCTGAGGTCAGATCGAGCACCGTGCTCTCTATGCCTACCCTGCACGGTCCGTCGTCCATAATCAGCTTGACGCTGTCGCCGATGTCCTCCTGTACGTGTTCGGCAAGTGTGGGGGAGATGTGCTTGGACCTGTTTGCGGACGGCGCGGCGAGCGGACAACTCCCCTCTATAAGTTCGCGCGCGTATATATTATCGGGCATGCGTATGCCGACGGTATCCCCACCCGCGGTGACAATACTCGGGATATTATCGCTCTTTTTGAGTATGACGGTGAGCGGACCCGGCATAAAACGCTCCGCCAGCGCATAGAACGCCTCGGGGATATCGACGGCTATGTCGTCCGCCTGTTTCAAGTTTGAAATATGCACTATGAGAGGATTGTCCTGAGGCCTTCCCTTCGCCTCGAATATCTTCGCAACCGCCGCCGCGTCAAAGGCGTTTGCGCCCAGCCCGTATACAGTCTCAGTGGGAAAAACGACGAGCTCACCCGATTTGATGAGCTCGACCGCTTTGTCAATCGCATATTGTGCTTTTATTATCTGTGCCATATCAGATGAGCCTGTAAACGGCGAAAGTGATGTCGCCTGTCTTGCCTTCCTGCTTTTCAAACACGAACAAGTCCGACGGAGAGCTTAAGCACGAGTACAGTTTGCTGCCCGCCGCCATTGTCGCGGGGATAATGACGCTGTCATGATATTTTGGCGAGTAGTTGCGGACGCCGTACTTGTATCTGCTGTCGCCGCTGCCCTCTCCCATGTCAACTCTGAACATATAGCATCCCATCTCGCAGGCGGCATACGTTATGCTTGTTGAGGACGACGAGTTGTATGCCATATCCGAAAAAGGCTTTGCCGTCGTGATGTTGCCGTTCTTGTCTATCATCTCGGCTTCGGCTATTTCCTTCCCGTCCGCCCCGATAAGGCGCAAATAGCGCGTAGATGTGCTTTCGCCCTCGTTGCCCGACTTGCCATAGCGTCTGCCTAGCGTGTATGCGCCGCGATAAGTCTTGAGCATATCGTAATCGAAGGGCACGATCAAATTTCCGACTGCGTCGTATGCGCCGAAGAGCGACGAGGACGAGCTTGTCCCCGGCATCTCGACCGCCATGATGTTGCTGTTGAACTCCTGCTTTGTGACGGCGGAGCGATCGTCATGCCACAAAAGCTTGCCGCCCGCGTCGTATACGTTCATAGCGCTCTGCTTGTTGGGGGAATAGTATTTCCCGTCCACGCCATACATCAACAAGTCGAAACACTCTACATTGCCTTTTTTCTGGTCTTTAACTGTCACGCCGAAGTTGTCCGAGAGCGACATTACGACGTTCAGATCGCTGTCTATTATGAATTGGTCGTAACGCCCGAGTTTCTTGCCACCCGACTCGTATATCGTGAGCCCATAGGTCACATAGGTATAGCCGTCCTTGAGGTAGGGGCTGACGTCCACGCTCACATTGGACCTTTTCTTATAGCGATTGTTTGTGAGATCGTTGAATATCTTATCTTTTCCGACTTCCCTGAAAGCGTCGCTGTCCGCATTGTACACGCCGTGTCTCAGGTCAACGTACTTGCCGTCTTTATAGTAGGCATAGTCCGTACCCTCGGACACTTCCCAATCCTGGCACACAAAGAATTTTCCGTTGCCGAGATAGGTGACTTCGTCGGTATAATTCGTCTTGCTGTTTGTGGTGAAAGTGCCTCTCGACGTTGATTCTATGCTCTGCGCGCCGCCGCTTGGAGCATGATCGGGTACTCTGAAAATGTACTCGCCGTTTGACGTCCCGCTCACAGTCGCGTACTTGCCGTCGAAACCGTCCACCTGCGAAAGCCCGACAGAACTCTTTATGCGGCAGACAAGCTCTCCTCTATTTTCTATATCGCCGTCATATGTGGGACGGTAGATGGAGACATAGCCGCTCTGTCCGTCGTGGTCGTAGTCGTAATGCACGGCGATGAGCCCCGCGCACAGTATCTTGATGACGCTGTCTATATTTGCGCCGCTGGTGTCGGAATATCCCGTGGAGTCCTTTCCTTCAGCCTTGCCAAGTTTGGAACGGGACAAAACTTCCCTGCCCGTTTTCGCGTCGAACGCGCCAGCAGTGCCATCGTCAAAGAGACAGGCAACCAGCCCGTCCTTAAAGCGCAAAGCACTTATGCCTTGGCTCGGGTGAAACATCATGCCCGCAATAAGTTCGTCATTGTATTTTGTCTCGTCGCCGCACTTTACGATGGACAGTTTTGTGCTGCTGCCCGCCTTTTGGCTGACAATAAACGCGTCAAGCTCCGGTATGTAGCCCACGTCGCTGTTTTTCTCATAATCCTTTGAGGAGGATGACGAGGATGTGGACGGATCCGAGTCGGTGTAGACTTCCCATCCCGCGGGGAGAGTGAACTCGAGCTTGCTCGAAGTGAGCTCGCCGAAATTCTCTCTCGAATTGAAGATATCCGCTATGCCCTTCGGCTTTGACTTGTTGCATGCTGCAAACAGCGCCGTGCAAGTCAACGCTACGGCAAAAAGCGTAACGACTGCGATCATTCTTGAAATCATACGTCTGTTTTTCATATCTGCTCCGTCAAAAAACGTGTGTTTATTTTTACTCCCAACATTATATATACAAGCTCGATGAGGCGGATGTTTGCCCTTATGCCCACCGTCTCGCCGCCGCTCTCCCCCGCGAGAAACGCGCGCGTCCCTGCGTCGATCTCTATGGCGTGTTCGCCCACGCAATGCTTGCAAACTATGCCGTCCGCATCGCTGAAATACGCCTCGCCATCAAGCAGCATGCCGCATACATTGCACTTTGAAAAGTCCAGGCTGCTGCCTCCCGCCTCGAGCGCGCCGAGCAAAAAGTCTCTGACTACGGCGGAAGGGTCGTCTGGCCCCGCCGCGAGCGCCGCGAGCGCTTTGAGCGCGCAAAGAAAGACTTCGGGAGACGGCTCCTCGCTAAGCCTCGCAAGCGCGTCAAGTATGAGGCAGCCGTCATAATAGCAATTTATGTCCGCTGTAATGCCCGAAAAGTTCTCTATCTGGCTGCACTCGACGATTACATAACGCCCGTTTCTTCCCGCCAGAACATAGTCGCCGAAATTGAACGGTTCCGCGGCGTATCTGAGCTTCGCGCCGCGCTTGAGGCACCCCTTTGCGGTGGCGGTGATCTTTCCCGTCTCAACGCCGACAAGAGTGACTATCATATCACTCTCGCCGTACGGCACCGCTCTCACCGCGATCGCTTTAAGCTTTAAGCTGTCGGACGTCATTTGCCTTCAGCCCTTACTCATATGCGTTTTTCGGGGCTGTCCTCTTCTTTCATAGTGCGATAAAGTGTGTACCACTCGATATCGCCCGTCCTTCTGAAAATCTGCCAAAGTTCATTACTGTCCATATCCTTAGCATGTTTCAAAAGGAAATTTTTATGCGTTCAATCCTCTTTCAAGTCCTTGATGTCGTATCCCAGCTCGCGCATGACGAGATCGCTGTCCCGCCACTCGTCCTTTACGCGCACATACAGCGTCAAAAACACCTTCATACCCACCATATCCTCGAGATCCTTGCGCGCGGCGGTCGCTATCTTTTTGAGCGTCGCTCCGCCCTTGCCAATGACTATGGCCTTGTGGGACTGTTTTTCGCATATTATGTCCGCGTCTATGTCCACGATATCCTTGTCCTCGCGCTGCTCGAACTTGTTGATGTAAACGCCTATGCCGTAGGGCACTTCCTTGTCGAGCAGATAGAGCGCCTTTTCCCTTATTATCTCCGTAGCCATAAAGCGCATGGAGCTTACGGTGTACTCATCCTCGGGATACAGCGGCACGCCCTCGGGGAGCATGCCCGCAAGCTCGGCCATGAGCGGCTCAAGGTTTTCCGCCTTCTTTGCGGATATGGGCACGACCGCGCGCAGCCCCTCAATAGAGTTGAGCTTTTCGAGCGCGGAAAACAGGGTCTCTCTCGTCACGCTGTCCTGCTTGTTGAGCGCGACGACAGTGGGCGCCTTTTTCGCTGTATTTTCCAAAAATTTGTAGTCCTCCGCTCTGAGTCCCTTCGCAGCGTCTATGACGTAAACTATGCCGTCCACGTCCTTAAGCCCGCTCTGCACGGACTTCATCATATATTGTCCGAGCTTGTTTTTTGCCTCGTGTATGCCCGGGGTGTCAATGAGTATCATCTGATAGTCCTCGGCGTTTATTATGCCAAGCAACTTATTTCTCGTCGTCTGCGGGCGCCAGGATACGATGGATACCTTCTCGCCCACGAGCGCGTTGACAAGGGTGGATTTGCCCGCATTTGCAAGCCCCGCCACGCATATAAATCCGCATTTGAAATTTTCCTTCATTCTTTCCTTCCGTCTATAAATTTTTTATTATTCGCAAACTGTATTCGATTTTTTGGTATGTTGTTTATTTTTTTTGTTATTTCCTTTGGCAGCCATACGCTTATGCCGCCATGCTATATCCGTTATGCTTTAAGCCCGACTCTTTCCATGATCGCGCGTTGACGCGCCGTCATAACTTCCTCGTCCTCGCTTTTGATATGGTCGAACCCGAAAAGGTGCAACAGTCCGTGACAGGTGAGAAATCCTAATTCTCTCTTGTAGCTGTGTCCAAGCTCTTCCGCCTGCTCCGCCGCCCTCTCGCGGCATATGAGTATGTATCCCAGCATTACGCGCTTGCCGTCCTTGTCCGCGTCCGAAAACGCGTCCTCTCTCACCGGCGGCCTCAGTCCCTCGAAATACGGAAATGACAGCACGTCCGTGACCTTGTCCACGCCTCTTTGATCCGCGTTGACCTTCCGTATCGTTTCCGCGTCCACTATGCTCACCGAGGTCTCGAAAAAGTCCGCCTGCCCGAGCTCCTCGAGCACCGCTCTTTCCACCCTCTTCATGAGGCTCTTTTCAAAGATTTTCGCGCCTTCTACAAAAAGCATATCAATCCTTCTTGCGTTTGTCGTAATCCACGCGGCGATGGTGTATGGAGGGCAAAACTTCAATTATAGTGGTCTTTATGACGGCGATGTCGCCCATAGTGATTGGGCACTCGTCGAATTGCCTGAGCTCCACCTTTTCGTCCACGAGTTTATTGATACGGTTGACATACTCCTCGCGCGTGTCGGGGGTGAATGCGCGCATTGCCGCCTCTATGGTGTCCGCGACCATGATTATCGCGGCTATCTTCGTCTGCGGCTTTGGTCCCGCATAGGTGTACTTGTTTACGGCGAGCTCGCCGTCCTCTCTCAAGGAGAGCGCCTTGCGATAGAAATATCCGACGGGCGCGGTGCCGTGGTGTTGACGGCAGATGTCCACGATCTCGCTCGGCAACTTGTTCTGCCTCGCAAGTATCTCGCCGAAGAGCGTATGCGAGGTTATCATGCTCACGCTGACCTCGGGAATGAGCTCGTCATGTGGGTTGTATGAGGATTGGTTCTCGCTGAAATAGAGGGGCGCCTTCAGCTTGCCTATGTCGTGATAATACGCCGCGCAACGCGCCATATTCGGATTTTCGCCTATCGCGGACGCGCAAGCCTCGGCAAGGTTGCCCACGACGAGCGAGTGGTTGAATGTGCCGGGAGCCTCGCTCGCGAGCCTCTTGAGCAGAGGATTTGAAAGATTGCAAAGCTCGCTCAATCTGAAATCGTCCGCAATGTTGAAAATACCTTCGAACATTGCGACGAGCGGCATGAATAGGAGCGCCGCCGCCACAGCGGAGCCGTAGCTCCACACAAAGTGCCAGAACATATTTATTGACACGTCCCCAAGCGCAAGCGTGACCGCGACGACTATGGGTTGCACGATCAGGGGGCTGAAGAGCGCCATAAGCAAAAACTTGAGGCGGTTATAGTGCTTGTGCACAAAGAAATTGACTACGAGCGCGGTAAGCCCGTTGCATATCGCCGCCGCGACGACAAGACTTATGTCATAGCTCCCGCCTGAAAATACGTACGTGAATATGACGAGTATCGCGACGAGCGCGGTCGTGAGCGTGGCGGATCTCCTGCCTATGAGCTCGATTATCACGAGCGTCGAGAGCGTGAGCGGCATTGCAAACACGTTGAGCATTTTGGAGCTCACCATAGACACAATGTAGGTTATTACGGCGATAATAGTACAAAGCCAATAGTCCCTGACAGGCTTGCCATCCTTGCCTGCGAACCTGTAAACGCCCGCAAACAACAACGCATTTATCCAGAACGCCGTCACAAACAGTCCTACCGTCTTATATACAGCGGACGGCTTGAACGCCGCAAGAAAGTCGCTTGCCATGAACAGCCCGAACAACGCGCATGCGCAAGTCGCGATCACGATGCCGGCGATACACTGCCCTAAACATTTGAAAAAGCGTTTGCGCGCAAGAATTTTCTTTTTTTCAACGACCGAAAGGTCTCTCACATCGTCAATCATAGTGCTTCTCCGATTTATTGCTCCGTATCGGTATTTGTAAGATTTTTATTATTGTCTTTGTTGTAGCCGCCCTTCTCGAAACGGTCATACGCCTCGATTATCCTTGCGACGAACTCATTTCTCACGACGTCTTTTGAGGTGAGCTCCACGATCTTTATGCCCTTCACGTCCTTAAGCACAGCCATAGCGTGCTTCATTCCGCTCAGCTGGCCGCGGGGAAGGTCTATCTGCGTGACGTCGCCCGTGACAACTATCTTGCTGCCCTCGCCCATCCTCGTCAAAAACATCTTCATTTGCTCAGGCGTAGTGTTTTGCGCCTCGTCGAGGATGATAAAGCTGCCGCTCAGCGTCCTGCCCCTCATATACGCGAGAGGCGCCACCTCGATAACGCCCTTTTCAATGAGTTTTTGATAGGTGTCCTCGCCCAAAAACTCCCTTAGCGCGTCAAAAAGCGGTCTGAGATACGGGTCCACCTTTTCATTGAGGTCCCCGGGCAAAAAGCCGAGTTTCTCTCCCGCCTCCACTGCGGGACGCGTGAGGACTATCCTGTCCACCTCGCCGCTCTTGAACGCTTGCAGTGCGAGCGCTACCGCAAGGTAGGTCTTGCCCGTGCCCGCGGGTCCTACTCCGAAAACGACGCCGTTTGACTTTATGGCGTCCACATACGCCTTCTGTCCGAAGGTCTTTGCCCTCACGATCTTGCCGCGCGCCGTCACCGCGACCGCGCCCAGCATGCCTTCGACGTCCGGTCTCTCTCCCGCCTTAACTTTGTCTATGACGGACTCCACCTGCGCGGAGGATATGGGGTGCTTGATGGCAAGCTGCTCCAAAGCGCAAAGCGCGCTCATCGCGTCCTCGACCGCCGCCGCCTCTCCCTTCACGGTGAGACAGGCGCCTATAGCGAGGATATCCACGCCGAAAGCCTCGCCGATACGCTTTATGTTTGCGTCCAGCTCGCCGAAAACGCTGACCATCGTCTCGTAATTTTCAAAATATTTTTCTCTTGTTTCAGTCATTTACTCCTTCCCGCGGAGTTACGTGATGAGCACCTCCGCCTCTATCGTTACGCTTACTTTTCTGCCGCCCTCTACGCGCGCGACGTCGCTGTACACCGCGGCAATATCCGCTTGCTCCTCTATCTCGGCAAGGAGCGAAGAGTACACCTCCGCCTCAAGCTGTTCGTCCGGCCTTGTCTCCTCCGCCTCGACGACGGCGAGCTCGCGGAATTCATATGTATAGGTCTCTATGGGGAGAAAAAACCCCAATTCCGACTTCGTCACGCAAAGCTCGTAACACTCGTACGGGCTTTTCGGCGCTTTTGGGACTTTGCCGAAGAAGGCGAGTTTAGAGACGCGTTTCACCGCTCCGTAGCTCTTTTTGAGCACGACGTCTCCAAAGAAAACTTCCCTCTTCAGCAGCACTTTGCCGTACGCCCTGCCCTTTGCCTCGACGGGCAACTTGTCCTCGCCGAAAAGCACGTAGCCGTCTATGATGACATCGCCCTCGCGCACCACGTCTCCGTATTTCACTTGCGCGGTGCCGCCCTCGACTATGACGCGCGTGACGGTGGCAAGACGATTTGCCGTGATTGCGGAGCCCTCTATTTCCCAAAGTCTGTCGGGAGCAAGCTCCCGCTTTATAAGCACGTTCACATGCGTCCCGTGCCTCTCGACTCCCGCAAACGCCACGCCGTCCAACTCGAGGAGCCGCTTGCTTACGGCGTCCTCGTCGAATGAGGGCAGCCACTTTCCTTCCACTATGCCGAACGATGATAGTATTTGCTCTACCTTGGCGTTTAATGCGCCCGGCAGCGCGCCGTCCACGCCCGAAATGTCTATGCGGGTGACCAGGGAGGGATATGCTGCGATGAGCGCGGCAAATATAACTATCCCGACGATGAGCCCTACGCGCGCAAGCACCCTCGCGAGCGCGGGCGCAGCGCCCGAGTATCCTATTATTTTATAATCATAACATAGATTATCCAATAACGCAACGATTTGCGGCAAAAGTTTTGCGGGCACAAAAAAGCGGACGCCTTCCTCGCTTACGGCGACGTCGCTCACGCGGCATATCTTGCCTATCGCGCCAAGCGCCCTCACTCCGCCCCTGCCTTTTACGAGCAGGGACGCCTTGCCGTATTTAAGCGCGAACGCGGGCAGTCCCCTCTTCCTCCGCGCCCTTCTTTTGCGCGGTCTCTCCGCTTTTTGTTTTTTCTCTTCCTTTTTGTCCGCGCTTTCGCGCTCGTAAAAGTCGGAGTCGAAAAACACCTGCCGCTTTATTTCGCCCTCTCCCGACTTGCTCTCGGACGTTTCCTTCTTGTTTTTCGCCCCCCTATTCAAAATGCAGCCCTCCCATATGTCCCGTAATGAAGATGTCTCCGCCGCCTATCTCCGCGATCTTCAACTCCTCGCCCTCGATAGACAGCGTCTCTCCGTGCAGTTTGAGCGCGACGCGTGTACTGTCCGCAAACAGCACGTTTTTGACCCCGCTCACAACAAGCTTATCCCTTGACAGCATACAAACGGAAAATGCAAACAGCTCCCCCGCTGGGGCAAGCTTCTCCCATATCTCGTCCTTAAACATACAAAAATTTTATGAGCAAAACGCCGATAATATGCAAAAGCGGCGCACCCCAAAGCGCCGATTTAATATCGTTTTCAAATCGCAAGATCGCGACTTTAACTTTGTGTTTTGGATTTATAAACCCGCGTTTTCGTCAATTTCATTCTGCACGGGTCAAACCGCTTTTCGTCAATATCCGATCAGTCCTCCGTCGTCTGAGCCGTCGCCGTCCTCGTCGCCGAACATATCCGTATATTCGTCCTCCTCCTCAACAAAATCATCATACTCATCGCCGTCGAACGCGGGAGCCTCGCGCACTTCGCTCAACCCTTCTTCCATATCGCCGAAAGCTTTGAAACCTCCGTCGGGCTCATCGTTCTTTGCGGGCGCGACGTACTCTTCTTCGTCCTCGGATGCAGGATAGCCGTCGGCAGGCGCGTCGGACTCATCGGGAGGGGCAACGCTGTCGTCGGGAGGAGGCGTGGGCGCAGACGCGCCGTTTTCATCGCTTCCGCCTTGCGGCGCGTTCGAAACCGTCTGCTTGGCAGGTGCGGGCGCACTTGGTTTTTGCGGAGTCTGCGGATATTGCGGAGCGCCACCTCCGCCGACATTCGCACCCTCGGGGAACTCTCTGAACGTCGTGGTCTCTCCCTCCCACTCAAGCCAAATATCCCTGAGCGGGCCGTTTCTGTTCTTTCTTATGAGCAGTTGTATCTGGTTTTCGGGCAGCGCGTCGTTGTAGCTCGAGGGATTGTGCAAAAACATGACGACGTCCGCGTCCTGCTCTATGGAGCCTGATTCTCTCAAATCGGAGAGTTGCGGCTCCTCCTTGCGCTGTACGGCGCCGCGCGACATCTGGCAAAGCGTAAGTATGGGCACGCCTAGCTCGCCCGCGTATATCTTCATCATGCGCGACATCTCGCTGACTTCTATCTGCCTCGACTCGTAGCCTTTGGACGCCCCACCCTTCATGAGTTGCAGATAGTCCACTATGACGAGGTCAAGCCCCTGCTCGCGCTTTAACCTGCGGCACTTAGAGAGTATGTCGCCCGGAGTATTCTGCCTATAATCGTCAATGAATATCTTCGCCTCGGACAACCGCCTGAACGCCGCCATAAGCCTGCCGCTCGCGTCCCCTTTGAGACCGCCCAAACTGTCCATCTCGTCAAAAGTGACGCGGGACTCATAGGCGAGCATACGCTTTGCGATGAGGGGCGCGTCCATCTCCATGGAGAATATCGCGACCGTCTTGCCCTTGAGCGCGACGTTGACCGCGACGTTGAGCGCGAACGCCGTCTTGCCTACGCCGGGGCGAGCGGCAAGTATGATGAGTTCGCCTGGTTTCAAGCCCTTTGTGCTCTTGTCGAATTGCGCGAATTGCGTATTTACAATGTTTTGGGGCCTGTTGCCGATTTGCGCGTCCTGTATGCTGTTCATAGCCTCGGCAAACGCGGTCTCGCCCTTGACAAGCGTCTTTTCTGAGTTCTCGTCGGAGATCTGATATACAAGCCTCTCCGCCTCGGCGAGCGCGTCCAGCCCTTCTTCGGAGCCGTAGCCCGCTTTAACGATCTCGTTGCCCGCGTTTATTACCCTGCGGATGAGCCCGTCCCTGCGCAGCATATCGGCATAATAGCCGCCGTTTGCGGAGGAGAGTACGCTCTCGGCAAGCTCGCTGAGATAGGCAACGGAGCCGACTTCGTCCAGTTTGCCCTGCACTTCCAAAGCGTCCGCGACGGTCACGGTATCTATGGGGCTGCTTTTCTCGTGCAAGCCGCGCATAGCGCCTAATATGGTGCGATGCTTTTCAACGAAAAAGTCATCCTCTCTGAGTCGCGGGATGAGGTCGTCCGCGGCGCGGTTGTCAATGAGGATAGAGCCGAGCACAGCCTGTTCGGCTTCCACATTTGCGGGCATAGCCCTCGTGACTTTCTTTTCTTCAATCTTTTTCGGCATAGGTCTCCTCTTGAGGCAAAGCCTTCTCTTTTTTGTGCATATGTGCGAGATATGCGCCCATGAGCGCGGCAAACAGCGCTATGCCCGCCGCCACGAGCAAGGTATACCAATTCGCGGTGTTCTGAGAGCGCTGGGATATTTCAAACTCCTGCGCGCCCTCGCCGTCGAGCGGCAAAATGTCCACATAGCCGCTCCCGCTCGGATGTCTCGTGCCGTTTGTCACGATAGACTTATATATCGTAGCATATCTCATCACGACTTGCAAGCTTTGATATTTTTTGACGCTCTCGCCGCCGTCCTCGTCTCGCACCGTACGCTCGAGCACTCCTCTTTTGCTCACGGCGTCGTATATTGCGGGGACGTCGAGCGCGACGGTAATATTCGTCCTGTTGTAAAACAGCCCCTCGCCTTTAAATACTCTCACGCCCTCTAATGTCAAACCGTCAAGCCTCTGCTCCGCCGTACCCGATATGGACACGTGCGCGGTGACGGTGAGCGTCTCGTCGTCATAGGTACAGCCTGCAAGATAAAGTCCGTATCTGACGCTTGACGCTTCCTCTTTTTCGTCGCAAGCCGCAAGCGAAAACAGCATAATTAGGCAGACGAGCGCGACAAAAATCGCACCTGTCGCGCGAATTATGCCTTTTTGCCGCGTCTTTGTCATTGCTTAAAAGTCTCCTCAAGCTCTTTTAGGGCGTCCGCAAATTCCTTCATCGCGAGCTTATAGGGCTTGTCGCTCTCGAGGTCTACGTCCGCA
Source organism: uncultured Clostridia bacterium (assembly GCA_947581925.1). Lineage (GTDB taxonomy): Bacteria > Bacillota > Clostridia > Christensenellales > CAG-917 > CAG-475. Next base: position 132,063 of record CANPWB010000001.1, on the reverse strand, counting down.
AGGCGGATGATGTCGAGCGGAGGCATGCTTCCGCCCGCGGAGAGGAATTTTTTGTACTTCTCGAAATAGGGCGCACCCTGCTCGAGCAGATTGTTCGCAATGGACACCGCCGTCGTGATGCCCGTCGCATACTTGTACACATAGAAACTGTTGTAGAAGTGCGGTATCCTCGACCACTCGTAGCGGATGAGGTCGTTGTGCTTCATCGACCTTCCGTAATATTTCTTGTTGAGGTCATAATAGATGTCGCTCAGCGCCTCCGCGGTGATGGGCTCCCCTCTTTCGACGAGGCTGTGCGCCGCGACTTCGAACTCGCTGAACTGCGCCTGTCTGAAAAGCGTCATCCTGAACATATCCAGATAGTAGGTGAGCAGATATTTTCTGAACTCGCCCTCCGCGCTCTTGAGCAGATATTTGAGCAGCAGCACCTCGTTGACGGTGGAGGCTATCTCCGCGCAGAAGATCTCGTAACCCGCCTTCTGTTCTGGCTGTGCGAGGTTTGAATAATAGCTGTGCATGGAGTGTCCGAGCTCGTGCGCTATCGTGAAAACGTCGTGCACCGTCGGGACATAGTTGAGCAGCACGAACGGATGCACCCCGTACATCCCCCACGAATACGCGCCCGACTGCTTGCCCTTCGTCTCGTATACGTCTATCCAATTGTTTTCAAACGCGCTCGCGAGCACCTTTCCGTACTCCTCGCCCATGACGGCAAGCGCCTTTTTGACAAGCTCTTTCGCCTCTTCGTAGGGCATGGACAGCTCCTGTTCGGGCACGATGGGCACATACAGGTCGTACATATTCAGCGTGCTCACGCCGAGCGCCTTCTTTCTCAGCGCGATATATCTGTGCAGCGGTTTAAGTCCCTCGTCTACTGCGCCGAGCAATTTTTTATAGCAGGTGGGCGGCACGTTTTCAAGATACATCGCATAATCGAGTGAGCTTTTGAACCCCTTGACCTTCGCGAAAAACCAATCCTTTTTGACGTTGCCCGCATAGTTTGCCGCGAGCATGTTGATGTGGTCCTTGTACGCCGTGAACATGCTCTCAAACGCCTTTTTGCGCACTTTTTGCGAGGGATTTTGGGAGAGTACGGCATACGCGCCGTGGCTCATCTCATGCTTTACGCCCTGCTCGTCCACTACGGGTTTGAACTTTATGTCCGCGTTGTCGAACATCGTGAACACGTCGTCGTTCGTCCCCGCGAACAGCCCGACTTCGCCCAAGATCTTCTCCTCTTTTTCGGAAAGTATTATGTCCTTGTTGCGTATCAGATTTTTGAAATACACGTCATAATTGGCAAATTTCGGCGACTTGGACAGCGCCTCGAGCTCCTCAATGGGCAGTGCGGACACCTCGGGATCCACGAAGGACGCAAGGCTCGAATACCTCACGATAAGCATTTCCGCCCTGTTCGTCATGCCTTGATACTTGCCCTCTCGCGTGTCGAGGTCGAGATGGAGTTTCGCGTACTGATACAGCCTGCCTATGTCGTGGGACAGACGCGTGCTAAACTCCAAGCAATCGAAAAGATTGTCCCTGTCCTTCAAAGCGCCCTTATACTCGGCTATGTGCGGGAGCCTCTCGTCGCATTTGAAAAACAGTTCTTCCCACTCGGAGTCGTCCTTGAAGATCTCTTCGAGGCGCCACTTGAATTTTTCATCTATTTTGTCGCGTTCAGTCATATTGTGACCTCCTTATTATTTCTTTTTTATCATTTCAAAGCATATCGCTTTATCGTTTCATTTAAAAACGGTTTGCGCCCTATCAATCCAAAAACAGGTTGTCGCTCAAAAACTCGGGGGTGCAGGAGAGGTTCACGCCAAGTTTTCTCAGTGGATTTTCATCCGCTTTGGAGAGTATATGCGTGGAGTGCGCCTCGCAACCTTGAAGATATGCGAGCTGTTCTATCGCGCTTGCAGCGCTCGCGTCCGTCGCCGCGCATATGGACAGCGCGAGCAACGCCTCTTCAAGCGTCAGCTTGTTTGAATTTTCCTTCAATATCTTTGTTTTCAGATCGAGTATGGGGCCTATGACATACGGCGAGATGAGCTTTTGCCTGTCGGGCATGCCCGCAAGCTCCTTGACGGAGTTGAATATGCACGCCGCCGCCGCGCTCATACGATCGCTGTTTTTGCCCGTGACTATCTTGCCGTTTGGCAGCTCGAGCGCGATCGCGCCCGCCCCGCCCGCTTTTTCACTCTTCTTCGCCGCCGCGTCTACGACGGGTCTGTCGAGGGGACTTATCCCGAGCTTGGAGAGCAAAAACTCCAATCTGCTCACGGTGTCCGCGCTTGCCGCACCGAGTTTAAAATCGCAAAGCGCCTTATAATATCTGCGCAACACTTCCTGCTTTGACGCCTCTTTGCAAGCCTCGTCGTCGATTATGCAGTATCCCGCCATGTTGACGCCCATATCTGTGGGCGACTTATATATGCACTCCTTGCCCGTGATCTTTGAGAGTATGCTGCTCACGACGGGGAAAACCTCGATGTCCCTGTTGTAGTTGACGGTGATCTTGCCGTACGCCTCGAGGTGGAAGTTGTCCACTTTGTTGACGTCCTTGAGGTCCGCCGTAGCCGCCTCATACGCGACGTTTACGGGATGATTGAGTGGCAGGTTCCAGATGGGGAAGGTCTCGAATTTTGCATATCCCGCCTCTACTCCCCTCTTGTGCTCGTGATAGAGCTGGCTAAGGCAGGTAGCGAGCTTTCCGCTGCCCGGTCCGGGCGCGGTGAGCACGACGAGAGGCCTCGACGTCTCGATGTACGGATTCGCGCCGTAGCCCTCGTCCGAAACTATTGTGTCTATTTCGTGCGGATATCCCTTTGTGGGACGGTGTATGTACACCTTCACTCCGCGGTTTTCAAGTTTGTTTTTGAAGGCGATCGCGCCCTGCTGATCCGTGAACATGGTGATGACGACGCAGTTGATGTATATGCCCATGCCCGAGATGTTGTCTATCATGCGCTCCACCTCGCTGCCGTAGGTGATGCCGTAGTCCGCGCGTATCTTGTTGCGCTCTATCGCGCCCGCGTTCACGCAGATGATGAGCTCCGCCTTATCCCTGAGCTTTTGCAAAAGTTTTATCTTTGCCGCCTTGTCAAAGCCCGGGAGCACGCGGGAGGCATGCAGATCGTCGAAAAGTTTTCCGCCAAACTCGAGATACAGCTTGTCGAAGTGGCTTATCCTCTCGAGGATATGCTCGGATTGCTTTTGCATGTACATTTCGCTGTCAAAGCCTATTTTGTGCATAATTTGTCGTCCTCTTTATGAAAATGATGTGTATTTTTTTGTGTCTTATTTTGTTGTCCGCCTGCGTCGCGCAATTCTTCTCGCTTGCGCCCGTCGCAGGATTTCTCATTACGGCTCCGTGAGCGGCACTACAAGCTCCACGCCCGAAATGCCCTTAAAGAGCGGCTTGCCCTTCGTGGTGCGCGTCTCGATGTTGATAGCCTCGGTGTTGACGGTGCCGACTGTCCCGCCCGCCACGTACGCGAGGTCGTACGGCATCTTGACCGTGCCGATGTAGAAAACTTCCGCCCCGTCCGAAAGCTCCACGAGCTTTATGCCCTTGAGATATCGCGACATGGGGTCGATAAGCGCGCTTATCACGCGTTTTGCATAGCCTTTGGAGGTGACGACGATTATCTCTCCCTCGTCCGACGCCTGTCCGCCGAACGCCACGCTGTCGCCGTCGTTGAGCTTGACGCCCTTGACGCCCGCGGCGCCGCGCCCTTGCAGCGGGACTTCCGTCGCCTTGTATGCGAGCACCTGTCCCTGCTTTGTGACTTCAAGCACATTCTGCTCGTCATCGACGAGCTCCGCGCCTATAAGCTCGTCTCCGTCCGCGAGGTTTATCGCCTTAATGTACGTCTTGCTCATAGAGGAGAATTCGCCCGTCTCCACTCTCTTGACGACGCCCATTCGCGTGAACAACAGCAGTTCGCCCTCGGGCGCGCCCTCGAAGAAGAGCAGCTTGACGACCAACTCGCCCGTCTGCACATCCTGATCCACCGCGCCTACCTTGAATGGCTTTTCGCGGAATTTCTTTTCGGGCAGCGCGCCCACGTCCAGCTTGATGAGGGTGCCGAAATTTGTGAAGGCATAAAGCGTGCCCTTGTTGTTGACGGAGAGCGCCTGTACGGGCAACGCGTCCTTTGGAAGTCCGCTCATATCCTTACTTGCGATAGAATAGCTCTTTTGGGACATAAATCTCAGCTGTCCGTCGCAGTTGAGGGTGATTACGCCGTCGCGGTACGCTATCGCTTGCGCCTCGTCGGGCGCGGTGAAGTTCTCTTCCTCGTCGCCGTCCATGATCACGGTCATACGCGGCGAGGACTGCTCCTTCTTTATCTTGGACAACTCCTCTTTGACTATCTCGAGCTGTTTCCGCTTTGATGAAAGTATGCTCTCGTACAGCGCGATCTTGCGCTTGAGCTCGGCAAGTTCGTCCTCGAGCTTTCCGACTTCCAGCCTGGCGAGGTTTTTGAGGCGCATATCGAGTATGGCTTGCGCTTGCGCGTCGCTGAGCCCGAACCGCGCGCGGAGGGTATCTTTCGCCTTCGCCGTCGTCTCGGACTCCTTGATTATCTTTATCACTTCGTCTATGTTGCGTATCGCAACAAGCAAGCCTTCGACGATCTCCGCCCTCGCCTTCGCCGCCTTAAGATCGTACGTCGTGCGCTTGACAATGACGGTGCGCTGATACTCCACATAATAGTCGAGGTACGCCTTCAAACTCAGCTGCTCGGGCTTGCCGTTTGCGATGGCGACCATATTCACGGAGTAGCCTATCTCGAGGTTCGTCTTTTTGAAGAGAAAATCTATTATCTTGTTGACGTCTGCGTCGCGCTTGCACTTGATGACGGCGCGCATGCCCATCTTGTCCGACTCGTCCACTATCTCGCTTATGCCTGCAAGCAGTTCTTTATTCGCCTCTTTGAGGTCGGCTATCCTCGCAAGCAGTTCGGATTTGGACACTTGATAGGGCATTTCGGTGATGACTATATTCTTTTTGCCGTTGTCGTCGTTTTCTATGTGCAGGCGGGAGCGTATCTTGATGCGCCCCTTGCCCGTGCCGTAAATCTCCTCGAGGCTGTCTATCGGGATGACGAATCCGCCCGTCGGGAAATCGGGACCGTGGAAAACCTTCAAAAGCTCCGCCGTAGTGATGTTCGGATCGTCAATGCGCGCAATTACCGCGTCTATGCACTCCCCCATGTTGTGCGTGGGAATATTCGTAGCAAGTCCGACCGCTATACCGTTCGCGCCGTTGACAAGCAGGTTGGGGAAACGCCCGGGCAGCGTATTAGGCTCCTCGAGGCTGTCGTCGAAGTTTGGCTGCCATACCACCGTCTCCTTGTCGATATCGCGCAAAAGCTCGAGCGCGAGCGCGCTCATCCTCGCCTCGGTATACCTCATCGCCGCCGCGCCGTCGCCGTCCACGCTGCCAAAGTTGCCGTGTCCGTCCACCAACGTCATGCGCATCGCAAAGGGTTGCGCCATTCTGACAAGCGCGCCGTATACGGAGCTGTCGCCGTGCGGGTGATACTTGCCGAGGCAGTCGCCCACTATGCGCGCGCACTTCTTGTGCGGCTTATCGGGAGTGAGCCCCATCTCGTGCATGCTGTACAGCACCCTGCGCTGAACGGGTTTGAGCCCGTCCTCTACGCGCGGTATAGCCCTGTCCAAAATGACGTTTTCGGAGTACGGTATCATGGAATTGTGCATGACCTCTTCAAACACCGTGTCCAGCACCGTCTGATTGTAGATTATTTCCTTTTGTCTCTGCTTTGCCATAATATTTTCCCAAGCTTGCGCTTTTATGTTTTACGTTTTATTTTCCGCCTTTTTGCCCGAACATGCTTACTCGTCCGACTTGCCCGATATTTTGAAGCTGTCCACCTTGTTGAAATCCGCGTATTTATAGATGTAGTCCTTCCTTATGTTGCTGTCGTCGCCCATGAGTATGGTTATGCGCTTGTCTGCCATCGCCGCGTCGTCTATGGTGACGCGAGTGAGCGTGCGTTTTGCGGGGTCCATAGTGGTGTCCCAAAGCTGTTCCGGATTCATCTCGCCAAGACCCTTGAAACGCTGCAGGAGCGCGTTTTTGCCCATCTTTTTTTGTCCCTCGACGAGCGCCGCATCGTCATAGCAGTAGAGTATCTCGTCCTTCTTCTGCAGCCTGTAAAGCGGCGGCATGCCGATATACACGTGCCCCTCCGTGATGAGTTGTCGCATATATCTGAAAAAGAAGGTGAGCAAAAGCGCCCTAATGTGCGCGCCGTCCTGGTCGGCGTCCGCCAAAATTATCACCTTGTCATATCTCAAAGACGTGATGTCGAAATCGGGGTCTATGCCCGTGCCGAGCGCGCTTATGAGAGTCGCAAATTCCTCATTTGCAAGTATCTTCTCAAGGCTCGCCTTCTCAACGTTGAGCGGCTTGCCTCTGAGCGGCAATATTGCTTGGAAAAACCTGTCGCGCGCCTGTTTCGCGCTGCCGCCCGCGCTGTCGCCCTCGACGATGAAAAGCTCGTTTATGGCGGCGTTTTTGCCCGAACAGCTTGCAAGTTTGCCTACAAGGTTGAGCCCCTGCAACTTGTTTTGCTGACGGCTCAGATCCTTTGCGCGCTTTGCCGCCTCTCTCGACTTTGCCGCGCCCATCGCCTTTGAGATTATCTTCTCCGCCGTCGCCTTATATCCCCTCTGCAACAGCAATTCCGCAAGTTTTTCGCTGACGAGGTTTTCCACTTTGGGACGCACCTCGGGATTGCCCAGCTTGCCCTTCGTCTGTCCTTCGAATTGTACGTTTTGCATCTTTACGGTGATGACCGCGACCATGCCCTCTCTGAAATCCTCACCGAGCAGGTTTGCCTGTTTGTCCTTGAGTATGCCGTTTTTGCGCGCATAGTCGTTAAACACCTTTGTCACCGCGCTCTTAAATCCGACTTCGTGCGTGCCGCCCTCCGCCGTGGGGATGTTGTTGACATAGCTATATATATTTTCGGTGTACGCCTCGGTATGCTGTATCGCCACCGCCACCTCGAATTTATCCTCTTTCGCCTCGACGTAAAGCGGCTTATCGTACAGCACCGTCCTGCCCTCGTTGAGGTATTGCACATAGTCCGCGATGCCGCCCTTATAGCAGAATACGTCGTGCCTGTCCGTGCCCCCGTCAAGCGGCATGCGAAGGTCGTCTATGACTATTGTCATGCCCTTGTTGAGGTAGGCAACGTCGCGCATGCGTTCCGCAACGGTGGCATAATCGAATTTTTCCTTGCCGAACACTCGCTCGTCGGGCTTGAAGGTCACTATGGTGCCCGTTCCCTTCGTCTTGCCCACTACGGTGAGAGGAGTCTTGACAATGCCGCTCTTTATCTTGGAACCTATCTCGGGAGAATAAAACTCTATCCTGTACAAATTGCCGTCGCGCTTGACCTCGACATTGAGCCATTCGCTTAGCGCGTTCGTGACGGACGCTCCCACGCCGTGCAGACCGCCCGAAAAACTGTATTGATCGTTGTCGAACTTCGCGCCCGCATGCAACTGCGTAAAGACGACCTCAACGCCGCTCACCTTGAGCTTGGGGTGCTTGTCCACGGGAACGCCGCGGCCGTTGTCCGTCACTCTTGCAACGTTGTCGTCGAGAAGTTCTATCTTCACGGTGTCGCCAAAGCCGTTCGCCACCTCGTCCACGCTGTTGTCGATGATCTCCCACAAGATGTGGTGCATGCCCTTTGCGCCCGTCGTGCCGATGTACATGCCGGGACGCTTTCTTACGGCGTCCAGCCCCTCCAACACGCGGATGTCTCCCGCCTTGTAATCTTGATTTGCCATGTCTACCTTTTGTGCCTGAAAATCGCACGCATACAATATAATGTGTATATTATATCATACTCGCGCGCGCCGCGCAACCCAAAACAACCCGAAAAACATTTAAATTTCAAAAGAAAAAATCGTCAAGAGGATAACTGAAAGTCCATTATAAATCTTAACGCACCCCTGTCCAAGCGTTCTTATACACGCCGTCCGCAGTGTCCGAGCGATTAACACGACCCTCCGTCCGTGCGTATTTTTAATGTCACTCCGAGCAACGTCGAGGAGTCCCCTCATCCGAGCGAATTAACGTAACCTCCGTCCGAGAGTGCCTGTTCACGGACGTCCGCACTGTCCGAGCGAATTCGCAGAACGAGCGGGATAGATAATATACACAGTGAGGGCGGGCTGCAACCCTGGGATGTTTCGACTCCGCTACGCTCCGCTCAACATGACATATTGTCATTCCGAGCGCAGTCGAGGAATCCCCCAGTCCTCACCCCCCCACAATCACTTAAGTATTAAATCTTCTTTTCCAACTCTTCAAGCAAATCTATCACGCGCTTGCGAAGGATAGGGTGTAGTTTGTATGGGGCAAGCTCAGCGAGCGGTTTAAGCACAAAATCGCGGTTTATCATATCATAATGAGGTATTGAAAGCCAGTTTTTGTCATAAACTATGTCGTCATAAAAGAGTATATCGATGTCGAGAGTGCGGTCTCCCCACCTCACGTCACGCGTCCTGCCCGCCGCCTTTTCTATGCCGTTGACCCTGTGTAAAAGCTCTTCGGGCGTAAAATAGGTATCCGCCTCGACGACGCTGTTCAAAAACTTGCCCTGCGCAACGCCGCCGTAAGGATTTGTCGCTATGCGCCCGCTCTCGCGCACGTTTTTGAAGGCGGGATCTGTTTTCAACTCGTTCACCGCGAAGTCCAGATATCCGCCTCTGTCGCCCATATTGGAGCCGAGCGAGAGGTATACCCTGTGCCACGCAAAAGTAGTTTTTACGGCTACATAGTCAAACTTGCCGCTCATGGGCGCGTCCGGCTTTTTGACCTCTACTGTCACGCCTTTCGCAAGCGGAAACTTCTCAAGCAATCGCTTTGCCAAACCTGTCGCGAGCGTCTCTATGAGGTCGAAACAATTCTCTTCCGTAAAACTTTTCACTACTTTTTTCACCGCGGAGTAGCTGACTGTATTCTCCACATCGTCGCTCTCCCCCGCCGCGCGTACGTCCGCATATATCTCGGCGGAGATCAAAAACCGCTGCGGGACAACTTTCTCCTCCGGGTTTACGCCGTGACATGCTAAAACTTCGAAGTCCTTCAAAATTATCTTATCTTCCTCAAATTCGCAACCTGTCATGACTTTTGCTCCTTAAAAATCGCTATTTGCCTATAAAATTTTTTATCGCCTCGACGTTTTCCTTCACGTCGTGCACCCTTACGAACAGCGCGCCCATTTTTGTCGCGCGTACCGTCATAATAAGCGTAGCGGGAAGTCTGTCTTGCACCTCTCCGCCCAAGAACGACTTTCGAGATGCGCCCAAAAGAAACGGAAATTCAAATGCGTCTATCAGCTCGCCGTAGCGCGCAAGCAGTTCTATATCTTCCTCGCGCGAGAGGTTGAACCCTATGCCGCCGTCGAGCAATATCTTATTTCGTTCCACGCCCGCCGCAAGCAGTTTGTCTATGGCGCGGCGCAGTCCTTTTCTTTTGTCCTCGAACATATCCCCGACTTTCGAACCTCGCCTATTGTGCATGACGCAAACGGCAAGCCCGTACTTTCCTACGACCGCCGCCATATTTTCGTCCGCGAGACAGCTCACGTCGTTTATCATATCCGCGCCCGCCTTCGCCGCCTCTTCCGCCACCGATGCGTAAAACGTATCTACGGACAAAAGCGCGTCGGGATACGTCTCCTTGAGCGCGCGTATGACGGGGACGACTCTTTTTTCTTCCTCGTCGGCGGAAAGAGCGCTCGCATTTGGGCGGGTGGACTGCCCGCCTATATCCAAAATTTCCGCACCCTCGGACAACATTATATTCGCGCGCGCGAGAGACGCCGCCACGCCCTCCGCCCTGCTATCGCAAAAAAAGCTGTCGGGAGTGGCGTTCAGAATGCCCATGACATGCGTCCCGCCCGCGAATATCCTGCCGCTGACATTAAAATCATAGCGCTCTTTTTCGCTCATGTTTTAAACACCCTCGCGACGTACGCCTCGGGGAAGTCCCCCCTTGTCGCGTAGCTAACCGTCTTGCTCCCGACTTTTTTCACGCCGCGCGCTGTCATGCAGGTATGCTCCGCCTCTATGACTACAAGCACGCCTTTGGGTTTTAGCTCACGGAATATCTCGTCCGCGATCTGCGCGCCCAGCCGCTCTTGAAGTTGCAGCCGCTTTGCGTATATGTCCACCACGCGCGCGAGCTTGCTGAGCCCCACAACCTTGCCGTTCGGGATATATGCGATGTGCATCTTTCCGAAAAACGGCATGAGGTGATGCTCGCAAGTAGAGGAAAACGCAATGTCCTTCTCTATGACAAGTTCGCTCCCGCTTTCGTCAAATACTTTTTGGAGCTGCGCCGCGCCGTCCTCGCCGTAGCCCGAAGTCAGCTCCTCGTACATTCGCGCAACGCGCTCCGGAGTGTCCTTAAGCCCCTCTCTGTTCGGGTCCTCGCCTATCGCCTCGAGAATATCCCTCACCGCCTGTTCTATCTTCTTCTTGTCAACGCTCATATGCGCACCTCGCAAATTTCAAATATATATCGTTTAAATTATTTTCAAATGTCATCTTCAACGCTCGCCTTTTCCGCCCATATCCTCGAACAGCGTGAGGGATCCCGCGACAAGTACGACGTCGCAGTCCCCGTCCAACGCGTCCTGCACGGCTTTATGTATGTTCTGCCCTATGTCGCATTGAACATACTCTCCCACTATGCCACTAAGCTCTTCCGCGGACATAGCGCGCGGAGACGGCGGAGTCATGCAAGTAGCCCTTGCCGCAAGCGGCGCGATGAGGCTTACGATGCCCTTCACATCCTTGTCTTTCAGTACTCCGATGACAAGATGTATGCGCACTCCTGCAAAGTAATTTTGAAGCGCGCTCTTCAAAGTTTTAGCGCCATGCGGATTGTGCGCACCGTCAAAAACGAGGGTTTTTCCGTGCGGAACGCGCAGATCAAACCTCTCTTTTGCATTTTGCACGATTTCAAAACGCCCGCGCCACACCGCCTTAAAAAGTCCCCTCTTTATGCTGTCCTCGCTTATTTCAAGTCCCTTTTCATTCAGCTTTTTCGCAGCGCATATCGCTATCGCGGCATTTTGGAGTTGATGCGCGCCCAGCATTTTCACAAAATATTTTTCGCCCTCATACAAAAAGTGTTGCCCGTCCAAACTGTCGTCGAGAAGCGTAGGCTCGCTCGCTACGAAAAGTCTGCACGGCATGTATTTTTTCTCGCCGTCCACGGTGCGCCACGGATGCGCCAGCTCCCGCATTATCTCCTCGCTCTGTGCGCAAGTCACCGCTTCGCCGTCTATAATAGCCGCCTTCTCCGCCGCTATCTCGCCGAGAGTGTTCCCGAGATACGCGCAGTGGTCAAGCCCTATGGGCGTGATGACGGAGAACAGTTTGTGCCGCATAGCGTTTGTCGCGTCCCACCTGCCGCCCAAACCTGTTTCTATCACGCAAACGTCGCATCCCTCTTCTTTGAACGCCTCGAACGCGACCGCGGTCTCGATCTCGAACGCCGTAGGTTTAAAGCCTCCTTCGCGCCCTGCATTTTCCCCCTCTATGACGCGCGCGACCTTGCTCATATATTTTGCCACCGCGTCGTCGCCAAGCGGAGCGCCGCCAACGAGCCACCTCTCGTTATAGCAAAACACGGACGGCGAATTGTATGTGCCGACTCTGTATCCCGCCTCGCGCAAAATGGATGTCAGATATGCCGATACGCTGCCCTTGCCGTTTGTGCCCGCGATATGCACGCACCTCAAGGCCTCGTCCGGAGAGCCGAGCATATCAAGTAGCTCCCGCATGCGCTCAAGACCCAGGTCGATGCCCGCGCGCTCTATATTTTTGATGTACTCGATGGCCTCTTTATAAATCAAAAAAGCACCTCGCAAAAGGAAGTACTGCTCGGGGGAAGCGGGAGTGAATATCGCACCGCAAGCCAATTGCTTTCAAAGTGGCCTTTCGTCCGCTGACACCCCCCGTTCAGACGGCACTTGACGCGCGAAATTCTACAACTTCCAATAGTTGATTTTTCGATGTACGGATATTTTATCACATTCCGCCGCATATATCAACAAAAATTTAACACTCTACGTAATTTTTGAGTGAGGGTTTCTAAACTCTAACGTCAAAGTAATATAGAGAGCTTGCATGACGAGCGTTTATATGTAGGAAAAATTATATTGAACCGGCAGGAAATCAAGTCGGAAAATTTGTTATTGCAAGGAGAACTTACAAAAAGCTCGCTGAACGCGAGCTTTTTTCTCCTCTTCTGCAAACGGTGGTTCTATGCATGTGATGCGCCTTAAGGTGTTGAGATTTTGTCGCTACGCCTCTGAAAAGCGCGATATCACAACTCTTGCAAGTTTGATATTTTCATGAAGTCTGAGGTATTTTGCGAGCTTACAGCAATATGCAGATCACGCCGCCTTTGCCTTCGTTGACGATGCGCCCCAAAGTCTTGCGGAGTTTCTGTTCGGCGTCGGTGGGAATGACGCGGAGCTTATTTGATATGCCGTCGGCGACCATATCGCTGAGCGTTCTGCCAAAGATATTTGTACCCCATATCGCATTTTTGTCATTTTCAAAGGAGGCGAGCATGCCGTCTACAAGCTCTTTGCTCTGCTCCTCGCTGCCGACGAGCGGGCTGACTTCGGTCTGGACGTCCACCTTCATTATGTGCAAGGAGGGCGCGTGTGCCTTGAGCTTGACTCCGTATTGCTGTCCCTGTCTCAATATCTCGGGCTCCTCGAGCTCCATTTCGTCCATAGTGGGCAGGACAATGCCGTAGCCGAAGGCGTCCACCTGCTCCATTGCCGACCTTATCTTGTCTATCTTATCCCTGTCCTTTGTGAGCTTTTTGAGGTGGCAGAGCAGATCGAAGCTGTCCGACATCTCTATGCCGCACTCCTCGCTTGCCACTTTGAAGAATACGTCAGACTTTGGCGCGAGGGACACCTGCACCGCGCCCGTCCCCGCGTCGAGCTTTATGGACGACGGCTCGTCCCAATACGATGCGTCCGTAAACAGCGCGTCAATATGCTCATAGTCCTTCATTTTGGATATCTTGTCGCCCGCGGAGCGCACTTTTTCTATGAGTTCCTGCACTACGTCACTGTCCAAAGGCAGTGATTGTACCCACCTCGGCAGGTCGAAATTGACTATGGTGACCGCAAATTCAAGCAATATCGTCTCGAGTATCTCCGTTATGTCGTCCTCGCCAAGCTGCGCCACGTTTTTGAGGAGCACAGGCGCGTCGTATTTTTGTTCCAGCTGAGCCTTGAGCGCTATGGCGGCCTCGGACGTCGGGTCGAGCACGTTGAGCACGATCGCAAACGGCTTGCCGCACTCCTTGAGCTCGCCTATCGCGCGCTCTTCCGCCGCAACATACTCTTCACGGGAGATATTGGTGAAACTGCCGTCCGTAGTCACGGCAAGCGCAATCGTACTGTGCTCCTTTATGACCTTCTGCGTGCCGATCTCCGCCGCCTTTGAGAAGGGTATCTGCTCCTCCGACCACGGAGTCGAGACCATACGCTCCTTGCCATCCTCCTCCGCGCCCAGCGCGCCCGCGACAAGATAGCCTACGCAATCTATGAGGCGCATATTGACCGTCATATTGTCGCCTACCGGCACCGCTACCGCCTCGTTAGGCACAAAGCGCGGTTGCGTGGTCATGATCGTCTTGCCGTCTGCGGACTGCGGCATCTCGTCGATCGCGCGAGTGCGCTCGTCGGGGTTTTCGATGCCGTCAACGATGAGCTGTTGCATCACCTGCTTTATGAGGGTGGACTTGCCCGTGCGCACCGGTCCCACAACTCCCACATAGATGTCGCCCCCTGTGCGTGAGGCAATATCGCGATAGAGATCGAATTTATCCATAAACTCCTCCAATTCCGTTTGCTAAAATGTATGCCGCCCTTTCAAGCAATATTACAAGTTGCGACAATATTTTGTTTCCGGTTTGAAAGAGATGGGTGAAAACTTAGAAAAATGCATATAGAACACAAGCACGAAAAGCGTTAGTGCCTCAGACATTGGAGTGAAAGCCCCAACCGCTTGCTCTGCGGGGTCGCTTGGACAAAGCGGACGGCGTTTATTCACCCCACAAAAACATTTCATATTTTTGCGGGGACCCCGATTTAATACCCCACAAAATCGCTACGCAATTTTATGGGGACCCCGATATTGCTCGGACAAGGGGATTCCTCGACATTGCTCGGAATGACATTATATATCCTGTCATGTTGAGCGTAGTCGAAACATCCCCCTGTTATACCCCATAAAATCACTACGCAATTTTATGGGGACCCCGAGAAAGCTCGGACAGAGGGAGCGTTAATCACTCAGACAATGCGTCCGTCAATATCAAGCTCTCCCGCTGGAGTTAGTACCATACACACAATCAAAAAAGCGCGAATGTCGGCGATGAAAAAGCTACATTCGCGCTTTTTAGCTTGGGGTGCAGGGGACGAAGTCCCTTGCCGCAGTGTGGGCGCGTAGCCCACATATAATTGAAAACTTCACTCTGCGAGGGCGATGGTGATGGCGGCGATGAGGGCGTCCATGGCGAAGTCAAGCTCCTCGAGGGTGGGGATGCTGGGGGCGATGCGGATGTTGGAGTTGTGCGGATCCTTGCCGTAGGGATAGGTCGCGCCGACTTTGGTGAATTTTACGCCCGCGCATTTTGTAAGTTCGCCCACGCGCGCGGCGACGCCTCTCACGTCGAGGGAGATGAAATAACCGCCGAGGGGCATTGTCCACTTCACGTCGGGACAGTCTCTGCCGAAAGCCTCAAAAAGCCGCCTGTCCACAAGCTCGAACTTGGGACGGAGCAGCGCGGCGTGCTCGCCCATAATGCGCGCTATGTTGTCCGTGTTTTTGAGGTATGCCGCGTGCATGACTTGGTTGACCTTGTTGGGATTTATCATCTCGAATTGCAAGTGGGACAGAAAGTCTGCGATATTCTTCTCGCTTGCGGCGAGCGCGGCGATACCGCTGCCCGCGAAAGTTATCTTGGAAGTGGACGTAAACTCATATATGAGGTCGTCGTTTCCGCATTTTTTTGCCTCGTCGAAGATGTTTGCGAGGTGATGTTGCTCCCCCGTCAGCGAATGGACGATGTAGGCGTTGTCCCAGAATATTCTGAAATCTTTTGCGGCGGGTTTGAGAGATGCGAAACACTCCACTGTGCTGTCCGAGAAAATTATCCCCGTAGGATTTGAATATTTTGGGACGCACCATATGCCCTTGACGGACGCGTCCGACTGCACAAGGCGCTCAATGACGTCCATATCGGGCCCGTCCGCGAGCATTGGCACAGTCATCATTTCTATGCCAAACTCCTCGCAAATGGCGAAATGTCTGTCATAGCCGGGCGCGGGACACAAAAACTTGACTCTGCCCTGCTCCCGCCACGGCTTTTCGCCCATAATGCCGAAATCCATAGCGTTTGCGACAAGCCTGTACATTATTGAAAGCGAGCTACCGTCAAGCACGACGACGTTTTCCTTCCCGACCCCGAAAAGATCCGCAAACAACTCTCGCGCGGCGGGTACTCCCTTCAAGTCTCCGTAATTGCGCGCGTCTCCGCCCGCGTATGTATAGTCCAACTCGCCCGCGCTCTCGAGCATACGCATGCCTATCTCCAGCTGTTCCTTGGACGGCCTGCCCCTCGTCATATCAACTTGTCTGCCAGAATTTTTGCACTTTTCAAGCAGGCATTTTGCCTCGTCGAGACTTAAACTCTTCAATTTGATACCTCCCTTGCACAATATGCGTATTTGCACAAAAAAGTGTTTTATTTGTCGAATTTTATCACATTAACATCGCGTTTAGCGTATATGCGCGCGCCGCGGTCACTCGTCGTCCTCGCCATTGGCTCTCACTACGAGCCTTATGGGAGTGCCAGCAAAGTCAAAACTCTTCCTCAGCGCGTTTTCAAGATAGCGCTTATAGCTGAAGTGCATGAGTTTTGGGTCGTTGACCTTGAGTACGAAGGTCGGAGGCGCGACGGATACCTGCGTCACGAAGTATATTTTGAGCCTGCGGCCGAGATAGGACGGCGGCTCGCTTATCCTCGTAGCCTCGCCCAGCACCTCGTTGAGCAAGCCCGTGGGGATGCGCCGCCTGTTGTTTTCAACTACTTCGCGTACGGTGGGCAAAATGGCGTCTACGCGCTTTCCGCTGAGCGCGCTGATGTATACGGACTTGAAATAGTCCATATACTTCAGATCTTCATTCAGCTTTTTTTCAAAGGTATTTATGGTGTAGGAGTCCTTGTTCACAAGATCCCACTTGTTCATGACTATGACGGACGGTTTGCCCTCCTCGTGCACGAGCCCCGCGATCTTGACGTCCTGCTCCGTAAGTCCCTCGCCCGCGTCGCATACGATGAGCACGACGTCCGCCCTGCGTATGGCGAGTATGGAGCGCATGACGGAATACCTCTCCACACTCTCCTCGACGGCGCGCTTTTTGCGCATGCCCGCAGTGTCGATTATGAGGTATTTGTCGTCGCCGACATTGAGCTCGGTGTCCACGGCGTCCCGCGTCGTGCCCGCGATGTCGCTGACTATGCTCCTGTCATAGCCGAGCAACCTGTTTGCGATGGAGCTTTTTCCCGCATTCGGCTTGCCGACTATAGCAATTTTTATGCGTTCGGGATCCTCCTCAACAGAGGCTTCGGGTATGACATCCATAAGCGCGTCCAAAAGGTCGCCTATGCCCTTGCCCTGCTCCGCGCTAACGGGATACGGCTCGCCGAAACCCAGCGAGTAAAAATCGTATACAGTGTCCATATAGGCGTTGTCTATCTTGTTCACGGCAAGCACTACGGGCAGCCCCGACTTGCGCAAAAAGTTGCACACAAGCGTATCGTCCGTGGTGAGTCCCGTCTTTCCGTCCACTACATAGAGTATGGCGTCCGCACTGTCCACTGCGATCTGCGCCTGCGCTCTTATATGCGACCACATCTCGTCGTCGCTCTTGAGCTCAAGCCCGCCCGTATCTATGAGCGTAAAGGCGCGCCCGCACCACTCCGCGTCCGCATATATCCTGTCGCGGGTGACGCCGGGGGTGTCCTCGACGATGGCTATCCTGTTGCCTACTATTCTGTTGAACAGCGTGGATTTGCCCACATTGGGGCGTCCTACGACTGCTATCAAAGGTTTCATATTTTCCTCCGAGGTCAAACTCCGATGTATGTTATAAGGAAATCGGCGACATTCTCCACCGAGCTCAATTCCGTCCATCTGAGCCCGTTTTGGGATAGTTGCAGTCCGAGCTCCGTCTGCAAAAGCTTGTATATAAGCCCCACCGCGTCGACGCCTTCCTTCGCACGCACGATGAGCCCGTGCGAGAGCAGATAGGATATATCCTCCTCGACGTGCTCGTCGTTTGATATCACGAGCGGCGGGATGCCAAGCTCGAGGCACTTGTATATCATTGGCACGTCATAGCTGAGCACCGCAACGTCCGCCGTCCTCAAAAAGTCGTCCGTTTTTTCCTTCGTAGCGACAAAAACTATGTTCACGTCGGGGACTTTTGTCGCGAGCGCGCTCAGCTCCTGTCTGAGCTTTGCGTCTTCGCACCTGACGACGTATGTCGCGATATTTCCTTGATCGAGGAGGAGGGAGAACATCTCCTCGAGCTGTTTTTTGTCATGTATGTAGACGAATACCGTCTTGCCGCCGGGCAAGCCGAGCTCCTGCTTTGCGAAAGCCAGCTCCGCGGGATCCCACCTCGGGATGTCAAATGGCAACCCCATAGTCATAATATCCTTCGGATGCACGCCCGACTTAATGAGCGCCGCCTTGACGTCCGCGTTTTCCACTATGTAGGTGTCCGTCGCCTCGTCCAGCCCCCTCTTCGGCGCGGTAAAGGACATCACGAGATAGAGTATGCGCACGCGCGAATGCAGCTTTTTCTTGGCTTCGACGGCGCAATGGTGCGCGTACGGCGTGACGCACAGCACGTATTCGGGATTGAACCGCCTCAGCATATTGCCTATCCTCGTCACGCGCTTTGAGAATTTGCGCATCTTCAGCTTATCGCGGATGACGCCCCTGTCCTTGCTCTCGAGCAGGTATTGATACTCCTGTCCCGTGTCCATAAGCCTGTCAAGTATGGAGAGTTTCTGCACGGAGCCGTACTTGTCGTCACTTATGATGACGACGTTGTGCGTACCTTTGGCGTTTATGGCGCCCGCAAGGCGCGCGGCGACTCCGCTTTGGTCTTCGTGAGATGTCATAATGAGTATTATGGGTTTTCTCTTCATATCACGCCTCCACTATAACGGGGATAATGATTGGAAATTGCCTGTCCCGCAAGAACAGTTTTCTCACCGCTCTTTTAGCGCATTTTGCGTATTCGTCTATGTCGGTCTTGTCGAAATCCGCGGTGTGTATCGCCTCGGCTACGGCATTTTTTATGCTCCTCTGAGTCTCGTCCGTAAGGCTGAATCCGCGCGCCACGACGTCGGGCTCGCCCTCGAGCGTCCCTCTTTCGAGGTCCACCGCCGCAAGCACGAGTAGCATACCGTATTCCGCGAGCGAGCGACGATCGTTCAATACGGCGTCCCCGTCCTCGAGCACGACTCCGTCCACATACGTGTTGCCCGCGGGCACGTTGGAGTGTTTGCGAAATCCCTTCGCGGTAACGCTGTAACTCTCCCCAATATTGGGTATTACAATGTTTTTGGCGGGTATGCCCAGTGCTCTTGCGATCATAGCGTGCTTATGCTGATGCCTGAACTCGCCATGCACGGGCATGAAATATTCGGGGCGCACGAGGGTGAGCATGAGTTTCAGCTCCTCTTCGTAGGCGTGTCCCGACACGTGTATGTCGTTCATCGCGTCGTAGATGACCTCCGCGCCCTTTCTGAACAGTGCGTTTATTACGTCGTAGACCGCCTTCTCGTTGCCGGGTATGGGAGAGGAGGACAGCACTATGACGTCGTCCGCGCCCACGTTTATCTTGTTGAATTCGCCCTTGCTCAGCTTGTTCAGCGCGGAGAGAGGCTCCCCCTGCGAACCCGTCGCGAGAATGAGAGTCTCGCTCGGTTTCAGTTTGCCTATGCCTTCTACTATGATGCCCTTGGGCACCTTGAGCTCCCCGCAGGCGGAGGCGACTTCCACCATTCCTTTCATGCTCTTTCCCGCAAGCACCACTTTGCGCCCGTACTTGTGCGCGAGCTCGAGCACCTGCTGCACGCGGTAATTGGAGGACGCGAAACAAGCAACGACAAGCCTCTTGCGCCTGTTGGCGGCAAATATCGCCTCGAGGTTTTGCCCTACGACCTTTTCCGAGGTGGAGCTGCCCCTGCGCTCCACATTCGTGGATTCGCCGAGCATTAGCGTAACGCCCTTAGCGCCTATCTCCGCTATCCTGCCTATGTCCGTCTTTTTGCCGTCTATGGGGGTGTTATCGATCTTGAAATCCCCCGTCATGAACACCGTGCCGCCCGCCGTGTATATCGCAAGCGCACACGCCCCCGCCATGGAGTGGCACACTTTGATAAACTCAACCTTTATGCTGCCGAGAGCTATCGTATCTCCCTCCGCGACGACCTTGAGCTCGCACTTTTTTGCATCCTTTTCAAGCTTGCGCCTGAGCAGCCCTATAGTGAGCGCGGTGCCGTATATCGGCGTTTTTTTGAGGACGTCCGCATAATAAGGTATCGCGCCGATGTGGTCCTCGTGCCCGTGGGTGAGCACTACGCCTCTGAGCCGCTTTATATTCTGCTTGAGATAGGTGATGTCGGGGATGATGGCGTCCATGCCCGGGCTGTCCTCTTTTGGAAACGCAACGCCCATATCCACGACGATCATATCCTCGCCGCACTCTATCACAGTCATATTTTTGCCTATCTCGCCGACTCCGCCGAGGAAGGTCACTTTCACATTGTTTGCTTTCTTTGCCATTTATTCTCCGTATGCGCGCTCCACGCGCGTCGCTACTATATCAATTATAAAAACATTTACAGTTTATAATACACAATTTTTTCAAAACAATCAAGCGCAATGGACGCATGGGATAAAATTTGTTTGCAAAAACTCAAAAACGCAAAATATAAGGTACACTAAACGTGTTTTAAATTTTTTATTTAATACATAATACGTGTTTTTAATAGGTTCTTATATTATATCTAAAAGACAAAATATCGCCCGTTTTAGGCGATATGTCAAAATTTTAAAACACGATACGTATATTATCAGCGCTCGATCACTCTTGCTATATGTTTAAGCGACGAACACAATTGTCCGCTGAGCTCCCCTTTACTGATGTGTATCTCGAGCGGGCGTTCGCCAAGTATGGCGCTCAAAAGATTGAGCTCCTGTCTGTCATACAAGTTCACGACTTCCACATTCTTTCTGCACGTCAAGTTTTTAAGCCGTCCTCTCTCGACAAGCAATTGGTTCTTGCCGCCGTCGCTCCCCGTGATGAACGCCGCTATGTCGTACAGCTCTCCCTCGCCGCTTATGCCGTCGAGCAGACGGGACGCCACGCCCGCAAGCTCCTCCCAGCTATCGGTCAAAGCGGAAAGTCTGAAATGATACGCGCCGTCTATGTTATAGTCGAGCAGCGTGGAAAACGCCTTTGCGCAAACCGCGCTCTCGAACTCCCTGTCGAAGTGCACTATGGAGCTTATCAGCGCGCACTGGGCAAGGTCGGGTCTTTCAAGCCCCAACTTCTCGCAAAAAAAACGCTGTTTGAAAAAATCGAGTATTACGGTCTCGGCAATGCGGAGCACTCTCTCTTCCGCCTCGTCCCGAGCCTCGCACGCGCTCGCGACGTACACGTATATCCTTTGAGAGGATTCTTCCGTCGCGTATGACATATCCTTTGTGCTTTCAACGCTGTCGAGTATATATGAGATCTCCCTCTCATATCGCTTGTCGATGCTTATTACGTTTGACCACATGAATCACCTCGTCAATATTGTATGCAGTCTCCCCGCAAAAATACTTGCGCCGAATATACGCTCAATTGAAAAATTTTGAAAATTCGCTTGACACGAGGCATAAATGTTTGCTACACTTCATCTATCCAAAGCAAGGAGGCGGATTATGTTCCGTATCAGCAACATGATGATGGGCATGCGCAGATCCCGAGCAGTATTGTCGGGACTTTTCGCCGTCCTCTGAGGCTGAAGTCAAAGCAATGCTCGCTCGGGAAAGCTCCCGAGCGATTTTATTTTCAACATAAAAATAAAAATCGTATTTTCAAAACAAAACATCGCTCGCGCTGCGAGCATAAGGACAGTATGATAGAAATCAAACATCTCACCAAGATCTATCCGTCAAAGAGCGGCGACACCGTTGCCCTGAACGACATCGACCTCACCATACCGGACGGCGCGATTTTTGGCGTAATAGGACTTTCGGGCGCGGGCAAGAGTACGCTGGTCAGGTGCATAAACATGCTTGAAAAGCCCACCGAGGGCAGCGTTATCATAGACGGCGAGGATATCACCCGCGTAAAGCAAAAGCGCCTCAACCTGCTCAGAAAAAACATCGGCATGATATTTCAAAACTTCAACTTGCTCGAACAGCGCACCGTGGCGCAGAACGTGCGTTTTCCGCTGGACATCGCCCCAAGACAGAGCAAGCGCAGTCCCAAAGACTCCCCCGTCCCGTTCAGAGTGGAAAAGGCAAGGCGAGATGAGCGCGTGAAGGAGCTTTTGGAGCTTGTGGAACTATCCGACAAGGCAAACTCCTATCCTTCGCAACTGAGCGGCGGGCAAAAACAGCGCGTCGCCATAGCGCGTGCGCTTGCGCTGAGACCAAAATATCTGCTGTGCGACGAGGCGACGAGCGCGCTCGATCCCACTACTACGAAATCCATACTCGCTCTGCTCAAAGACATCAACGAAAAGCTGGGCGTGACGGTCATAGTCATCACGCACGAGATGAAGGTCGTCGAGAGCATATGTACGGACGTCGCTGTCATTTCAAACAGCAAGATCGCCGAGACGGGCAAAGTTACGGACGTATTCTCCACCCCGCAGTCGGACATCGCAAAGGAGCTTATAATCCCCGACCTTATCCGCGCTATAGAGAGCGAAGGCGGCAAAAAACTGAGGCTCATATTTGCGGGCGACGAGGCGGATACGCCCGTAATATCGGGGCTTGCGCTCGAGTGCGGCGTAAAGGCGAATATACTTTATGCGGACACGAAAAACATAGACGGCAAGTCCTTTGGGCACATGGTCATCGCCGTAAGCGAAGAGGACGGACAACTCGAAGCGGCAAAATCCTATCTTTTGAGGCACAACGTGCGATTTGAGGAGGAATTATGAGCAGGCTATTCGGACAACTCGGCTTTGAAGGGTTCGCCCTCGCCGCATTTGAAACAATATATATGACGCTCATCTCCACCGCCGTCGCCTATCTCATAGGTCTCCCGCTTGGCATATTGCTTTGCGCGACGGACAAGAACGGCATAAAACCCATTCCGTGGCTGAACAAGATAGTGGGCGTCATCGTCAACATTCTGCGCTCCATACCCTTCATCATACTTATGGTCGCGCTCATCCCCGTGTCCCGCGCGATAATAGGCACGAGCATAGGCAACGAGGCGATGATATTCATGCTTGTCGTAGCCGCCGCCCCCTACATAGCGCGCATGGTGGAGTCCTCCGTCAAAGAGGTGGACAAGGGCGTCATCGAGGCGGCGCGATCCATGGGCGCAAACACGTGGCAGATAATCTGGAAGGTATACCTGCCCGAGGCAAAGCCCTCCCTCATAGTAGGCGCAGTCATATCCACGGTCACGATAATCGGCTACTCCGCAATGGCGGGCACGATAAGCGGCGGCGGTCTCGGCTCGCTTGCTGTAACGCAAGCTCGTCCGTCAAACGCGCAGGATGTCATATGGTTGTGCGTAGTGCTCACCATTGTCATAGTGCAGATCATTCAGGAGCTTGGCATGTTACTGGCAAAACGCCTTGACAGGCGAGTATATTTCGGAAAAGTGAAAAAGGCCGCGGTTGTATCCGCTCAACCGCCCGTAGAGGAACTTCCCGCCCCCATATCCACAAAAAATGACGAGATAGTCGGGCAAGACGATCAAAATTTATAAACAAAAACACCGCCCCCGGCGTAAAAAAATAAAAATCAAATTCAGGAGAATTTTTATGAAAAAGAACAAACTCATTGCTGTCATCATCTGCGTAGCGCTTGTCGCGCTCACGCTCTCACTCGCGCTCACCGCTTGCAACAAAGTCGATCCCAACGACCCTAAAACCATCGTCGTCGGCGCCAGCGCGTCCCCTCATGCCGAGATACTGAATGCGATCAAAGGCAAGCTCAAAGAACAGGGCTACAACCTTGTCGTAAAGGTATTTGACGACTACACCACGCCCAATACCGCGCTTGACGAAGGCTCGCTCAACGCGAACTATTTCCAGCACACGCCCTATCTCAACACCTTCAACAATGACTACAAAACAGACCTCGTCGCAGTTGCAAAGATACACTATGAGCCGTTTGGCGTATATGGCAAGAACGTAACCGCTACGGACTATGCTTCGCAAAAGACCGGGCGCACCATACTCATCCCCAACGACGGTTCCAACCGCACCCGTGCACTGTACGTATTGCAAGACGAGGGATTCATCACCCTTAAGAACGATGCGGATCCCAACGAAAATCTCACCGTTGAGGACATCGCAAACGACAACGGCAACAAAATCAACCCGGTATTAGCAGAGTCGCTCGCCGCTCAGCTCGATCAACAAAATGACGGCGCGCTCGCGGTCATCAACGGCAACTACGCGCTACAAGCGGGACTCAACGCCAAAGAGGACGCACTCGGCATTGAGAACGCGCAAGGCGACGCGGCGCAGCTTTATGCAAACGTCATTGCCGTCAAAAAGGGACACGAGAACGACGCAAAGATCAAGGCGCTCGTAGACGCGCTCAAATCTCAAGAGGTCATTGACTTCATCAACAAGACTTACGGCGGCGCGGTCGTCCCAACCTTCACGCTGTAAGGCTCAAAACGTTTAAACATACTGAAAAACTCACGTCGGTTGAAAAGTTGTTAAAACTCATGACGTTTGGACAAAATCGCAATAAACACACAAAAAATTGCTCCCCTAAACATCGGGAGCAATTTTTGTGTGTCGTGATATACGGCTTGAAATGCCGCAGGTTTATATGGGCGTCAATTGTCCACGTCTGTGGTCGCGCAATTGCCGTTTCTCGTGTCAACTTCGACCTCGATACGGGAGCCCATCACATTGTAAATTATCTCATACACATAATAGCTGTTCGCGGGCTTTGCGGGATCATAGGCCAAGTCGTGGTCAATATCGTAAAGTTTCACATCGTCAATAGACGTCACAAGCGGAAGAGCCATAGCGCCGTCTTGTGCAAGTCTGTAAACATACATCTGCCCCATTTCTTGAGCTTCCGCTTTGCTTATGACTTCCGCCTTCTTCGCATTCGCCGCCGCGGAGCCGAAAACTCCCGCGAATATCACGCCGAGCACGAGAAATATCGCGATGATAACGGCAATAAGTGTGAAAAACTTGCTGCGTTCTCTCTTTTGTCCCTTTATCTTCGCTGGTTTCGGCTTTTCGATAATGCGGGGAGAATCGCTTTTTACGCTATTGTTCGCGCTCTTAAGTTTCTCCTCCACATACGCCTTTTCCTCGTCGGTGGCAGTGCCTTCCTGCATATGTCTCAACGCCTCGTCAAAGTTCATATTTCACCTCTCAATCCCAATCTATATCCCTTTCAAGGACATATATATTCCCCGTCTTAGAGTTGACCTCAACTTTCACCTCTATCTCGACGACAGGCTTGCGCACGCCGCCCTCGACAAAGAGGCGCCCCTTGACTTCTATCTCGTATGAATAATAGCTTGCGCTCAAGTCATGCTCGTTATAGTTGAAGTGTCTCTCGTCATCCTCTATATAAAGCTGATCCGCATTGAATGTAGTCTGTTCGAGCTCCACAAAGATTTGTCTTTGCCTGTCAAGAACATACTGTTTTGCAAGCTGTTTGCACTCGTCGCGGCTTATCGTCATGTTTTTATGAGCGCTGCTTGCCGCAAACCCGAACACGCCGCCGAGTATCGCGCCCACCGCCAAGATAACGACCATCACAACGCATATGGGGATGACGATATAGCGCATCTTGAAGGATTTTTTAGCCTTCTTGACTTCCGCGCCGCTCGCCTCTCTGACGGGCGCACCGCTCCTTCTGAAATCGTTTGAGAAGAATGCGTTCGCCGCCGCCATCTGCGACTTTACATACAGCTTTTCCCTCTCCGTAGCGGTGCCTTGCTGCACATGATCGAGCGCCTCCTCAAACTCCAACGCCGAATTTTCCTCGTTTTCGGGAGCGTTCTTTTTTTCGGCGCTAACATCCGAGATATCCTCTTCTGCGGCGTTCTCTTCGTCTAAAACCTCTTCCTCGGGGGTCTCCTCCGCCGCCGAGCTACCCAAAAACGCCGTAGCGTCCGCAAGCCTGCTCGTCACATACTCTCGCTCTTCCTCCGTAGCGGTGCCGTCCTGCACGTGGGAGAGAGCCTCGTCAAAGTCGAGCGGTCTCTTGCCCGACAGCGCGGAGCGAGCCTCTTCCAGTCTCTTCTCGAAAAAGGCGCGTTCCTCGTCGGTCGCGGTGCCCGCTTTGACCTTTTGCAATACCTCTTCGAAATTCATAATTTCGCCTCCAACAATTGTTTCAATTTTGCACGGGCTCTGAACAACAACACCTTTACATTGTCCGTTGACTGCCCCGTAATGTTCGCTATCTCACTCACGCTCAACCCGTCGAAGTAGTAAAGCAACACGACTTCTCGGTAGTTCTCTTTGAGGTCGGATATCGCCTTGTACAGCGCCACATACTCTTCTTTTTCTATGAGACCCTGTACGAGTTCTCTCTCCTCGCTGCGCTGCTTGTCGTCTATGGGCGTAAGGCGTTTCGTCTTGCGCAGGTAGTCGAAGTAGCAATTTCTGCTCACCTTGAACAGCCAATACTTGAAGGTGTCCCTCTCGTCGTCTATGGAGGTGAGCGCCTTTGAAAACGCCTCCTGCACGATGTCCTCCGCGAGCGCGCGGTTGTGAGTCAGAGAGCACACATAAAGCAACGCTTCGTTATAATATGTCTTGAACAGCTTTTCAAAAGCCGCGTTCTTCATGGCGTGCTCTCCTTTTTTGCTAAAAATACGTTTGAGTAGTCATACGGTTACAAATATTCAAAAAACATTTTATTCTCTTTGCTTACTATTTTCAACAACATACGCAAAATTGCGCCGCACGTTTGAGCATTTTTTGAGTATTTTCGCATTTGAAGTCGAATTTGAGGTTGAAATTGTATATAAAGTTTATTATAATCATATTAAAATAAATAAATCGTTTTGCCCCGCAACGGTCGCGGAGCCGAAACGAAAAGGAAACTCTATGGCAGAAAAGAATAAAGATTTCGAGCTTATGCGCGCAGGCAAATTTTACAACTGCACCGATCCCTACCTCAACAAAGTGCATATTCGCGGGCTACTACTCTCGGAAAAATACAACCGCGTGCATATGTGGAATGTGCCCCGCCGCAATCACATAATCAAAAAACTCATACCCAACCACGGCAAAAACTTTTGCATTTGGAGCGATTTCCATTGCGAATACGGCATAAACATCTCCTTCGGCGACGACTTTTTTGCAAACTTTGACTGCACGATGCTTGACATCGCCCCCATAACAATAGGCAACGGCTGCATGCTGGGCACTCGAGTCACTCTCGCCACTCCCGTCCATCCCATGCACTGGGAGGAGCGCAAACAACAGCAATATCCCACGGGCTATCACGACCTCGAGTACGCAAAGCCAATCACGATAGGCAACGACGTATGGCTCGCCTCCTGCGTGACGGTATGCGGCGGCGTGACCATAGGCGACGGCTGCGTCATAGGCGCGGGCAGCGTCGTCACACGCGATATCCCACCCCACTCTTTCGCCGCAGGCGTCCCCGCGCGCGTGATACGCACCATCGACGACGGCGACAAAATGAACGTCTGGGACTCCTACGTCCACGAATCCATCCCAACCCCCGCCCGTAAAAATCACTGATCTCGTGGGGCTCTGCCCCACACCCCGGCAAGGGACTTCGTCGCCCCATGCAGGGCTACTCGCCCCGCACGCCCAGGTGGGGCGCTACCCCACACCCTGGCAAAGGGCTCTTTGCCCTTTGCAATCCCAAGCTAAAAAGCGCGAATGTGGCTCTTTTTAAACCCCATAAAATCACTGCGTAATTTTGCGGGGACCCCGATCAAATACCCCATAAAATCACTGCGTAATTTTGCGGGGACCCCGATCAAATACCCCATAAAATCGCTACGCAATTTTGTGGGGACCCCGATGACGCTCAGACAAAGGTAACGTTAATCACTCGGACAAAGCGTAATATCAAGCTCTCACGCAGGAGTTTTGACGCTTGCAGACAAATCAAAAACGCGCGAACTAGTGACGAAAGTCACGACGTTCGCACGTTTTTTACTTGGAGTGCAGGGGACGAAGTCCCTTGCCGAGGGTGCGGGGCGAGTAGCCCCATATATATCACTTCACAATAGGGGCGTCCCAATGGGGGTCGCCTTTGACGCCCATGAGTTTGGTGACGGTGGCGGCGACGTTGGACAGTCCGAAGTTGCCGTCGGCTATTTCGCAGTCGGCGTTGTAGACGATGAATGGCACGACGTTGAGACTGTGCGCGGTACGCACTGTGATCTGCCCTTTCTTGTTTTTCTCAAGCATTTCGTCGGCGTTGCCGTGGTCGGCGGTGACGATGAGGGTATAGTCGTACTTCTTGACGACGGGGAGCAATCTTGCAAGCCCGAGGTCAACTGCTTCTACGCCGATTATCGTCGCGTCGAGGTTGCCCGTATGCCCTACCATATCGCCGTTTGGATAGTTGCAGCGGATGAATTGATATTTGCCGCTCTCTATCGCCTCGATGACCTTATCCGTAATTTCTGCGGCTTTCATCCAGGGACGTTCGTCAAAGGACACCTTGTCCGAGGGCACTTCCTCCCAAGTTTCCAGCTCGTCGTCAAACTTTTCGGAGCGGTTGCCGTTCCAAAAATAAGTGACATGTCCATATTTTTGCGTTTCGGACACGGCGTACGACTTTATTCCCTGTTTGACAAACTGTTCGCTCAAGGTATACTTGATTTGAGGCGGCTCGACGAGGAAACGCTTTGGCAATTTGAGGTCGCCGTCGTATTGCAGCATGCCCGCGTACTTGAGTTTTGGCATGGGACCGCGCTCGAAACAATTGAAATCGTCGTTGTCGAACGCCATGGATATCTCGATCGCCCTGTCGCCGCGGAAGTTGTACAGAATTACGCTGTCGCCGTCATTCATAGCGCCGACGGGCTTTCCGTCCTCGGCAATGACGAAAGCGGGCAGATCTTGGTCTATCACGCCCTCGTTTTCCTTACGATAGGTCTCGATGGCCTCCGTCGCGCTTGCGAACTGCCTGCCCTCGCCGTATACGTGCGTATAGAACCCCTCTTTCACCATGTCCCAATTTGCGAAATATCTGTCCATGGTGATCTTCATTCTGCCGCCGCCCGAGGCGATACGCGCGTCGAAAGTCGCGTCGTTCAGCTGTTTCATCGCCTCTTCCAGAGTGCCGACATATGTGAGCGCGGATGTCGCGGGGACGTCCCTGCCGTCGAGGAGGATATGTACGCGCACATGTTTTATGCCCTCCGCCTTCGCTTGACGTATGAGCGCAAGCAGATGCGAGATGTTGCTGTGCACATTGCCGTCCGAAAGCAAGCCGATGAAGTGCATCGTGCCGCCGTCCTTACAATATGTAGTGAGCTCCCGCCACGCGGACGATTTGAAGATAAGCCCGCTCTCTATCGCCTCTTCGACGAGCTTTGCGCCCTGCGAGTAGACCTGCCCGCAGCCGAGAGCGTTGTGCCCTACCTCGCTGTTGCCCATATCCTCATCTGAAGGCAGACCGACCGCGGTGCCGTGCGCCTTGATGTAGGTGTGCGGACATTCTTTGAGTAGCATATCCAAAGTAGGAGTATGCGCCATTGTGACCGCGTCGCCAAGCCCTGTCTTTGACTTACCGACGCCGTCCATAACTACAAGTACAAGATTTTTCATATTAAGTCACAAATATTTGCGCCCCCTTGGAGCGCGCG
Source organism: uncultured Clostridia bacterium (assembly GCA_947581925.1). Classification (GTDB taxonomy): domain Bacteria; phylum Bacillota; class Clostridia; order Christensenellales; family CAG-917; genus CAG-475. The sequence continues at coordinate 102,852 of CANPWB010000001.1, read as the reverse complement.
TAAACTGCGCGATACGGACTTTTATATGTCAATATCGCTGAGTTAAACTGCTTGTTTTGACATTTGCGCGCCTGCTTTCATGGCGCGCAAACGCAAAATCTATCTCAATAATTGACGACTTTGGAGAAATCCTCCGCCTTCAGGGACGCGCCGCCGATGAGCCCGCCGTCTATTTGAGGCATAGCCATAAGCTCCGCCGCGTTCTTGGGGTTCATGCTACCGCCGTACTGGATGCGTACGCGATTCTCCGCGCACTTGGGGCAATACAGCTCAGCCATGGTGTTGCGGATGATGGCAATGGTCTCGTCCGCGACTTGAGCCGTAGCCGTCTTGCCGGTGCCGATAGCCCAAACAGGCTCGTATGCGATGACGATGTTGTCAAGCTCTTCCTTGTCTATGCCGTCGAATGCCGCCTTTGTCTGTCTGACGAGCACTTCTTCGACCTTGCCCGCCTCTCTCTCATCGAGGGTCTCGCCTACGCAGATGATGGGTTTGAGCCCTGCCGCGAGAGCCGCCTTGACTCTCTTGTTGACGGTCTCGTCCGTCTCGCCGAAATACTGACGGCGCTCGGAGTGTCCGATGATGACGTACTCTACGCCGAGCTCGACAAGCATCTTCGCGGATATCTCGCCCGTAAAAGCGCCTTTTTCAGCCCAATGCACATTTTCCGCACCTACATGGATGTTTGTGCCCTTCGTGAGTTCTACCGCGAGAGCAAGATCTGTGTACGGAGTGCAGATGACGACGTCGCACTTTGCATCCTTGACAAGGGGAATGAGCCCCTCTACCAACGTCCTCGTCTCGGCGAGGGTGTTGTTCATCTTCCAGTTGCCTGCAATAATGGGTTTTCTTGCCATAAATTCACCTCGGAATTATTTTTATTCATTATATCACAGCGCTTTTTCAAATGCAACATTTGGGGCGAATAGGCAAAAAAAATACCCTAAAATATCTCCGTATGTCCCTACCATCAAAAATATTATCCCCACACTTTCCCGAAATTTTGTGTGTTACAAAAAAAGGCCTTCCGGGCGGGAAGGCGGCAAATTCAATTCTCCTTTTGAGATTTTACGCTCTTTCGCAAGAGCAAATTTATATACTGCGACAGCGAACGGTCGTCCTGCTCCGCCTCGCGTTTCAACTCCTTGAGCAAATCGGAATCAATGGTTATGCTTATCTTCTCCTTCAACGGCCTCATAAGTCACCTCGTATGTAGTATATCAAAAATCATATAAATTCTTGACTTATCCTATAAAGTAGGATAAAATACTACTATTGACAAAAAAGGAGATTAAAATGCAAAAAATTGTAAAGATCACATCCTCCGACGGCGATCCGAGCGACGCGCTTGCATGGTATACCGACGCAGGCTGGCGCGTAGTTGAGATCGTGCGCAACTTCGCTCCGGACGACTCATCTTCCTCCTTTGAGTGGACGGTTTTGCTGCAGAATGACAATGGAGACGCGGATCTTAAAGATTTAGATGAAATTTTACAAAAAGCACAAAAGAAAAACTCAATAAAAAACACCATAGTTACCGTCACGATCTCCGCCCTTTGCGTCGTCGCGATAATCGTCCTCTCCCTCGCCCTAAAAAATTTTTTGTGACTTGCTTGCTTATCCCGCAAAATCACTGCGTACTTAGTGTAAAACCGCTTGCTCCGCGGAGTCGCTCGGACAAGGCTGATGTCCGTGCATAAGTACGCTCGGACAATGATTTCGTCAATATCAAACTCTCACGTGGAAGTTTCGACATTTGCAAACAATCAAAAACGCGCGAACTAGTGACAAAAGTCACGACATTCGCGCGTTTTTAGCTTTGGATCGCAAAGGGCAAAGCGCCCTTTGCCGAGGTGTGGGGCAGCGCCCCACCTGGGGCGTGCGGGGCGAGTAGCCCACGACTGAATCATCCTCTCTTGGAGACGATGTTGCCGTCGAGGGAAATGAGGGCGGCGAGGTAGTTTACGCCGTCGCCTATGAACGAAACGTAATAATAATAGTTTTCGCGGTCTCCTGTGATGAGTTTGAGGTAGACTTCGCGCGTTTTGCCCTCCGCCGTCTCGCTCTCGAGCTTATCTTTGAAAGTTTCCCGCGCGACGCTTATTGCTTGATCTGCGGATATTGCTCCCTCCAGCACATTGCAAAGGTCTATTTCCGAGCTCTGTTCGCCCATAGTAACGCTGATCTTGTCGGGCACGAAAGTGAGGTCGAGCGCGGTCTTGAATTCGCCGTTTGTGCCTTTGTCTATCTTGCCGCTGAGCGTAGCGCCGTTTGAGGCGAGGACGAAATCCAACCCTTCCGCGTCCGCCGCCTTGAGAGGAATGATTTTAAGTTCGACAAAAGGCGCTACGTCCGTGACCTTGCCGTCCGCGATGAAAGCTTTTTCTCTCATACCGCTCTCGAGGCTGACCGCAAAAAGCTCGCTCTCCCCAGCGAGATATCTTGTCGTAATGCGTGAGATGTCCGAGGCGGGCTGGTCCTGTTTTTTGCCTCCGTTGCAGGCTGCAAGCAGGAGCAAACACGCTATAATGACCGAAATTGCAAAAATCAGAGATATTTTCTTTTTCATATGCCAATTTTATTCGCCCTGCGCACAAAATAGAACATTTGTGCAAAGCATTGCAAATTTTGTTTGCATATGCTAAAATCTAAGAGCGTTATAATATCGTGTTATAAGGATTTTACTATTGTTAATGAGGAAAATATATGGACAAAGAAAATGATCCTCAGATGCGTGGAGATATCCGCGAGGTCATCCCCGACGAAATAGCGTCCCTCTCCGCGGAGGCGGAGCAGTGGTCCGAAAACGACGCGCTCCCGTCCTATGTTACGGACATAGAAAATGGTCTCTCATCCGAAGAGGTCTCCTCTCGCGTCGCCGAGGGGAAGATCAACGGCGATCTGGACGTCAAGACTAAGAGCGTCTCTCAAATATTGCGTGAAAACATCTTCACGTTTTTCAATTTTGTATTTATAACGCTTGCCGTGCTTCTTTGTTTCTGCGTGGATTGGAAGGGCAACATAATAAACGCCCTCGGACAATTCGGCTTTATGATACTCATTTTTTTCAACACGGCGATAGGCATATTTCAAGAAATGCGCGCAAAGCGCACGATAGACAAGCTCTCCCTCATTTCCGCGCCCAAAGCTACGGTCATACGCGACGGCAAGGAAGATGACATCATGATAAAGGACATTGTACTTGACGACATGATGCAGCTCTCCCCCGGCAGCCAGATATGCGCGGACGCGGTTGTGCGCGACGGCGCCATAGAGGTCAACGAAAGCCTCATCACGGGCGAGCCGGACGCCATACTCAAACAGCCCGGGGACAGGATAATGTCGGGCAGTTTCGTAGTATCGGGCAAAGCGAGGGCGCAGGTGGAACACATAGGCGCCGACAACTTCGCCACAAAGATAAGCGCGGGCGCGAAATATTTCAAAAAGCCCAACTCGGAGATATGGCGTTCGCTCATGTTCATAGTAAAGATCATGGCGATAATAATCGTCCCCTTGGGACTTGCCCTATTCCTCGTCAAGTACTTCCTGCAAAATCCCGAAGGGCTCTCCCCGCAGAGCTATGTCGTCACCACGGTAGGCACCGTCGTAGGCATGATACCGAGCGGACTTGTCGCGCTTGCCTCAACTGTATTTTGCGTGAGCGTAATTCGTCTCTCAAAGCGCAAAACGCTTGCGCAGGATCTCTATTGCGTGGAGACTCTCGCGCGCGTGGACGTGCTTTGCCTCGACAAGACGGGCACTATCACCGAGGGCACCATGGACGTCAACGAGATTCGTCCCATCGGCGACAGGACGGAGGACGAGATAAAGCAGACGATCAAAAACCTTATGAGCGCGCTCGACGACGACAACGCTACCGCAAACGCGCTCAGGGCGTATGTGAGCGAGCTCGAGGCAAGCGGCGAGGCGACATTCAAAGTGCCCTTCTCCTCTCAGCGCAAGTGGAGCGGCGCGCGCATAGACGGCGTAAGCTATGTGCTCGGCGCGCCCGAATTTGTGCTTAAAAACATTTCCGATGACATCAAAGCGCAGACCACTGAAATGGCGCAAAAAGGGTTTAGAGTTATGCTTTTGGCGTCATCAAGTGCGGATTTTGAAGGTAACGCCCTTCCCGCCTCGCTTGAACCGATAAGTTTCATCCTCATCACCGACACAATAAGAAAGGAAGCTCCCGACACGCTGCGTTTCTTCAAGGAAGAGGGAGTGGACGTTAAAATAATCTCGGGCGACAATCCCGCGACGGTGCGCGCCGTGGCAATGCGCGCGGGGCTTGAGGACTGCGACAATATTGTGGATATGTCCACTCTCAAAACGGACGAGGAAGTCATAGAGGCGGCGACAAAATACACCATATTCGGGCGCGTGCTCCCCGATCAGAAGTTGCTGCTTGTAAACGCGCTCAAAGCGGCGGGACATACCGTAGCCATGACGGGAGACGGCGTCAACGACGTACTGGCGCTCAAAGCGGCGGACTGCTCTATCGCTATGGCGTCGGGCTCGGACGCGGCGAAAAACGTCAGCTCGCTCGTACTTCTCGACAGCAATTTCGCCTCTATGCCCAAGGTCGTTGCCGAAGGCAGACGCTCCATAAACAACCTCGAACGCAGCGCGGCGCTGTACATAATGAAAACCATCTACAACACCCTGCTCGCCCTGCTCTTCCTGTGCGTGCCCAACGAGCTGCCATTTGCGCCGTCCAACCTCACGCTCATCGGCGGAGTCACCATAGGCATGCCCTCCATAGTGCTCGCGCTCGAGCCCAATACGGACAGGGTAGAGGGACACTTCCTGCCGAAAGTACTTTTAAACGCCGTCCCCGCGGGACTTACCGTCCTGCTCGCGGCGATAGCGGTTATAATCTGCAACAACCGTTTCCTCACGGCGCTCGACGCCAAACAGGAGACGACTATGTTTATGATATGCATCACATTTGTCGGCTTTATGCTCCTCGCAAAAGTGAGCCTGCCCTTCACCTGGCTGCACTTCGCGACATATGTACTGATGATAGTCATCTTCGTAGGCGTGTACGTCGTGCCCCTGCCCGGCGACTTCTTCATCAACTTCTTCAACCTCACCACCGACCTCACGTGGGATATGGGCAAAGCCATCCTCGCCATCTGCGCCGTACTGCTGCCCGTCTATCTTGCGATGATATTCGGCTGCGTACTCATCAAAAAACGGTTCGGCGATAGGACCGAGGAGCTCTTTGAAAGACTCGACATCCGCCTCCGCAAGGAAAAACCCCACAAACTCCACTCATAATTATCGTGTGGGGCGCTGCCCCACGCCTCGGCAAAGGGCGATTTGCCCTTTTGGTCCCAAGCTAAAAACGCGCGAACGTCGTGACTTTTGTCACTAGTTCGCGCGTTTTGATTTGTCTGTAAGTGCCAAAACTCCTGCGTGAGAGCTTTGATTTTACGTGCACTTTGTCCGAGCGTCCTTATACACGGACGGACACCCTGTCCGAGCGACTTCGCGGAGCAAGCGATTTCACGCTAAGTACGCAGTGAGGGCGTGTCTGCACCCCAAAAAATCACTTCGTAATTATTTTGGGGACCCCGCAATCTCTCACTCAAACGCTAGTAAAAAGAAAAAGCGGGCGCAAGCCCGCGTATACCAAGCGCAAAAAATAGCGAACTATACGAGTATCTTGGAGCGTCCTCTTGCTACTTCTTGCATACGAAGTATGTGAAGCGTTAAGTTTTTTGCGCGCGGAGTGGCGCAGCAGCTTGCGGTGAGCCCTTATAGACCTTGCTCCGCAAGGGTCGCGGGCTCTGAGCAAATGCAAGCGCGAGCGTAGCCCCTTCCCGCCCTGCCGCGGCGTAACGCATGGGGTTGTGTTTGCGCTCTAACGTAAAGTTTGTCTGGGCGACTTGGGGTCCCCGCAAAAAGTATTTTTTGTGGGGTATAGCTGGGGAGTCCTGAGTGCAGTGTGGCGGATCGTTACGTCTATACTAATACCCAACTCATCGCTGCACGTAACGAAGGGAGAGGTTGGGTCTTTCACTCCAATGTCAGAGACATTAACGCTTTTCGTGCAGGAGTTCTATATACCTCTGTCCGAGCACCTGCTCTTCAATACGCAAAAATAGGCGCCGTTGCGACATCTTGTGCGTGTGTGCTTTTGCTTTGTTGAAAGTCACCTGAAAAAAGCTTGTTATTCCTTGACGGGGATATAGTCTACCGAATCGACGATGTCATAAATGTCCATACCGTTCGCGCGATAGGCTCTCACCAACTGCTTCACAAAATACTTTGCGTCGTCCTTAGAATAGAAAGTCATGGCTTCCCCAATGTCTTTGGTCCATTTGAATGAATTGAACAAGTCGTAGTCGTCGGGATCTCCGTTTGCTACATAGCAATACGTCGCATTATAACGGCGACGAGCGAGATCTGTAAATACAAATCTTATGATGTAATCGTCAAACCAACCCATATTCGTCTCCTTTGTTTGTATCCTTTGAAATCATTTTATTTTATTGCAGAGCAAATGTCAATATGCATTTTACAAAACGCAAGCTCCCCTTGGTCGAGTTGATAAACAAGTCGAGAGTTTTAAACTCCCAACATGTTTGCCTTTCCTTATCTGCCGGTGAGCGCCTGTGCCGATAGCCATGCCTCTTACGTTTTTTTTGCTAATGTTGCAATAAAATGACTGCCCGAAACGAAATCCAAATCATAGTGCCCTTTCCGGAACATTTTTTTCGGCATGATTTCTCGCGTCGCCTATATCTGCATATCATATATCTGTACTTGTATTATGCGCACCCATATCCACAAAAACCACAAAGCGCCGCCAATATAGCGACGCCGTAAAAAATGAGCGCAAGCGAGTCGCGCGAAAATTATATTTGCTATAAATCTGACCCGAATACAAAAAATTAGTTTTATTTCTTATCCTTTCAAACAATATTGAACTAGATAAATGCCACATAAAACGAGCCATATAAAAGAGAGAGCCTGCAAGGCTCTCTCTTTTATAAATTTTTCACTGCAGAAATAAATGATGCAAAAAGCCCTGAATTATTTACTTGTATATTGGTTAAGTTTATTAAGTTATTTAAGATATCTGTTATGTTGAGTACTCTATCTTTGCTTATCATTTTGCTATTTTTTCCGCCTTGTATTGGGTTGTACACTATCTCCCTCAAATTAGAATTAAAACTTATCAATTCATCGATTGCCTTATTAACATAATATGAAACTTCTATTTTATAAAAATCATTGATGTTGCCATTAAGAGCTGTCATATTTCCCTGCGGGGTCGAGTTTTGATTTGTGTTATTTTGTTGTAATGCTACGATTTGTTCATAAAACTCATATGCCATCATTGTATTATAAACAATATCCTCATCAAAGAGTTTCACGGCATCTTTTCCTTTCATAAAAATATTTACTCTGAAAATTCGTTTGAATTTGTAAATAATAATAGGCAAAGCGCTTAATAACAAGAAAAATAATATAATCCCAAACATAAGCCACTTAACTTGGTTTGCCTTTAAGCTATTTAAGTAAAGATTCAATATCGTAGTCAATATAATTGTGACAATATTGCAAAAAAGTTGCCAACTTATTGCATTGTTTGTGTTAAGGCTCTTGTTTATTCGCCTGATTTCTTTACCTTCTACAAACTCGCCCCATTTGCTTGGAAAATTCGCCATAATATTTTTCTCCTTATTTAATTTTTACTCGTAATGCATCTAATCTTTTATTTATATCCTCATAATTTGTTGTTGCACTCACAATTACTCCGCTCGGAACCGGTGCGACTGTTAAAAACTTTTTTCCAATTTGACTTTGATCACAAAAATCTAATACTTGCACATTATTATACAGCTCAGTTACTTTGGCTTTATCAAGCAATGAGTATATTTTGTCCACTATTTTGTCATATGTAAGATCCGGTATATGAAATGTATACAAATTTTCGCACCAAAAATGTTTGTATGCTCTCGCGACTGCCCATATCATACTGTTTGAATATTTTTTAGATCTCAATGCTTTTCTTACTTTGTCAACTCCTACTTTTATTATCTGATAACGACTATATTTATTGACATCGCTGCCGACTTCTTTTAAACCTATGTAAAATAAAGCGTCAAAACAATTCGATTTACAGTCGGGCATATTATCTATTCGAAATTGCAAATTTAAATATTTCATAATAATTCTCCTTTATATTTTCATTTTGTCGATTATCAATGGGGGCAGGAGCATATCCTGCCCCATTGATTGAACTTTAATTTTCTTTTACCCACAATACAGGTTGAGTTTTATCTTCATTCCAATGCCAATATTCTTCACCTTCCTGCGCCGTTCCCTTCTCATACGGATCATCCGCGCTGAAATAGTAGCGTTTGGCATTTATAAGAGAGTCGTTGCCGTTGTCGTAATCATTTATTGACATGTCGTTCCATTGCTCGCTCGTTCCTTTGTAATACACTGTCTGCAAACCCGTGCAATCCTTGAATGCCTCCATTCCTATGTTTGTCACGCTGTTTGGAATCGTGATAGATGTCAAGCCTGTACAATTTTTGAATGCAAACCCGCCTATGCTTGTCACGCTGTTTGGAATCGTGATAGATGTCAAGCCTGTACAATCTTCAAATGCCCCCCCGCCTATGCTTTCAACGCTGTTCGGTATCACAACAGACGTCAGACCTGTGCAACCAGAGAATGCATATTCCCCTATGCTTGTCACGCTGTCGGGAATAGTAATCTCGGTCAAACCTCTGCAACCGCTAAATGCCCCATTGCCTATGCTTGTGCAACCGTCAAGAATTGTTACTGCGCCCTCTATTGCTTTTGGCACAAGATAAATAGATTTGTCCTCTTTTTTGTATAATACGCCGTCTTTGCTTTGATATACCGAGTTTCCTTCTGCAACCTCAAATGACTTCAAGCCTGTGCATTCGTCGAATGCCTGCTGACCTATGCTTGTCACGCTGTCGGGAATGGTTATGGATTTCATGTCTTTGCAAGACGAAAATGCGTCTTCGGGTATTTCGGTCACGCCGTTCAAAATTTTGACGTCTCCGCTTATATCTTTTGATACATACAAAATGGACGGTACGTCATCGACAAATTTGTAGACTATGTTGTCTTGCTCTTCCACGCGCATGTTGTCATCCAAAGTGATTTTTGTCCCGCTGAAACCATAAAATGCCGTAGAGTCAATGTCCGTAACAGACGAGGGGATCGTCACAATTGGGTCTTTCCTGTACGCAAACGCATATTTGCCTATTTTGTAATGGTCATATTTTACTCTGCTTATGGTTATTTGCTTGGGGAGATCGAGCACATTGAATATTCCGTTGATGTTGTAGTCCACAAGCGTGAAATTGTTTTTGCTCTCCTCGTAAAACACCAGCCCTTCACCTACAGTATGCAGTTTGCTAGGATCCAATCCTTGCAATTTGTTCATTACGGTAGTTGAACCATAAAGCGCGGTGTCAGCGACTGTCACATCGTTCGTAAGTTTTGGAACTTTTCTTAAAGTGTGGCAATTTGCAAAAGCATACTCCCCGATGCTCTTCAATGAGGAGCCGGAATCGATGAAGATCGTGTCGATATCGAGTCCCGCAAAAGTATAATCATCGATGTTTTCGCAATTGGCTCCAATAGTCACCCATACGCCGTTCATACGATTGACGCTTGCAATGTTTGCCGCACTACCATAAAACACGCCGTATTCTGTGCTGTAGGAGGTTGTCGTCGTGATCTCACAATTTGCGGCGTCCCAAGTAATACTCATCAAGTTGTCCATCCCACCAAACGCAAGTTCACCCACAGATGTTACGTTTTTGGGCACCGTCAGCTCTTTTATCGAGTCGCAACCGTAAAATGCACTACTGCCTATGCTTGTCACGCTGTCGGGGATCGTTACTGAGGTTATTTCTGTCAGTCTATAGAAGACATAGTTAGGTATTTCAATAACTCCGTCTAAATCTTTTATTTCGGTTACCAATTCATCATTCAGATATAGTTTTGCCGTGCCTGCTGCCATATACAAAGGATTTGAAGATACATCCCCAAACTCTATCTCGCACCAAGATTTGAGTGAAGTCACATTTACTTTTGTTATGCCTGTGCAACCCGAGAATGCATACTCGGGAATAGTTTGTACGTTTTCGCCGAAGTTCACTGTTGCAAGTCGGGTGCAATCATCGAAAATGTAATTTCTCTGACTTCCCGCTTTTGTACAATTTGTCGCATTCCAATTGACCGTCTGCAAGCCTGTGCAATAATTGAATGCCTCATCCCCTATGCTTGTCACGCCTTCGCCTATCGTCACGGATGTAAGCGCGTAGCACCAACCGAATGCACGATAGCCTATATCACCTTTTGTAATAGTAGCAGTGGTAAGGCTATCTTTTGGGATAAAACTTATTGCCAAAGCCGGCATAGTGGCAGTTTTTATGCCGGTGCAACCATCGAATGCATCCTTGCCTATGCTTTCCACGCCGTCGCCTATTGTCACCGTCTGCAAGCCTGTGCAATAAGAGAATGCAGACCGGCCTATGCTTTGTACGCTGTCGGAGATGGTTATCTCGCTCAAGCCTGTGCAACCATTGAATGCAGTAACTCCTATGCTTTCCACGCTGTCGGGAATTGTGACAGAGGTTATGTCGGTAAGCCAACGAAATGCCTGATCACCTATTTTGACTGTGCCTATAGGTATTTCCACATCTCCTTTTATCTCCACATCATTCAGATATAGTTTTGCTTTGCCTTCTTGACTGTCATGTGCCGCATACAAAGGATTTGAAGATACATCCCCAAACTCTATCTCGCACCAAGATTTGAGTGAAGTCACATTTACTTTTGTCATGCCTGTGCAACCTTCGAATGCACGCTCGCCTATGCTTTGCACACCTTCGCCTATCTTCACCGTCTGCAAGCCTGCGCAACCCGAAAATGCATTATTGCCTATGCTTGTCACACTGTCGGGAATTGTTATTTCAGTCAAGCCTGTGCAATCAGAGAATGCAGAACTGCCTATGCTTTGCACACCTTCGCCTATTGTCAACGTCTGCAAGCCCGTGCAACGATCAAATGCCTGTTGGCCTATGCTTTGCACGCCGTCGCCTATCGTCACCGTCTTCAAGCCTGTGCAAAAACTAAATGCATGATTGCCTATATCACCTTTTGTGATAGTAACTGTGGCAAGGCTATTCTGTGGAATATAGCTTATTGCCAAGGCCGGCATAGTGGCAGTTTTTATGTCTGTGCAAGAACTGAATGCAGATGAGCCTATGCTTTCCACACTGTCGGGAATAGTTATCTCACTCACTTCTTCGTGGTTGTAAAATGCTTGACGGCCTATGCTTGTCACGGCTTTGCCTTCATATTCATCGGGAATAATGACATTGGGACTGTTGCCGTTGTAACGAACCAAACTATATGTACCGTCGTCCAGCAATTCGAATTCGAATTCAGCAGCTTTCTTGTTACACGCGGCAAGCGTGACTGTCGCAATGCAGACAAGCAGCGCCACTGCAAGCAGGGTCAGTAAGATTTTGCCTTTTTGTTTCATATTCTCTCCTTTCGGGTCTCGCCCGGTTTGATATACAAAAATGCGCCCGACAAGGGCGCACCTCTACACTCGGCCGAAATATAACAAGCGCACTCTTGTCCGTTTTACCACAAACTTGCATGCAATTATCCACTGCATATCAAGAAATGCACTTGTTACCTATAGTAAGTGCAGTGGATATAGATCAAGTTTGTGGTGTCATCATTATATCACCCTGCCCGCGCATAGTCAACAGCCTTTCGGGACTTTGCCGAGCAGCGATATATAATTGTATAATATACTATATATATTTTACACGATTTCGTGTAAAAATCAATGATTTTACACAATAACGTTTAAAATATTTATATGAAACTCGGTGAAAATCTGAAAAATCTGCGCGTTGCATATGGGCTTACGCAGCAGCAGCTTGCCGACGCGACAGGAATTAAACAGCAAAACATCTCACGCTGGGAAAAGGGCGTGCACGTCCCCGATATTTTGGAGTGTATCAAACTTGCAGATTTTTACCACATCTCCCTGGACGAGCTTGTCGACAGGGATTTTCAAATTTGAGCAAAAAAATTATGCGGCCGTCCGTTTTGGACAAGCCGCATTTTTTTGCCGGATATTTTGCACTTTACACATAGTAATTCTCGGGTTTCTTCTTCTCTACCACTCGCTCCAAAATGTAGGCGGTGAAATCGACGTCCTCAACGAAGTCGCGGGGGAGATATTTCACGCGGTTGAAGCGCTCGAAATGCTTGTAGTGCGAGGGCAGCGTGACGGGCGTGGATACGTCAAGCGTATAGGAAACCTCTTGCAACGCGCGCTTGTACGCGGCGGGAGTGAGCTGCGCGCCGTCCTCATAGATGGCGTCGCGCAAAATTTTGTCGCCTTTCATCACTTTTGCCCAGATCTTCATGGCAATAGCATAGCACAGCTCGCCTTTTATGGCAAGCGAGCAGCGCACACAATTTTTTTCCGCCTTGCTCACCTCCATATAAACGCGCAGCCACCGCGCAATATGATTTGATTATGGTCGCGCAACAAGATATTGTGGTCGCAAAAAAATTTGCAAACAATAATTGTCAGCGGCGGGATTTTGTGGTATGCTATCAAAGCATCAAATACGGGGAGATGAAAAGATGAGTTTCGTCAAATTTTCAAGCGATTTCTTGCTCGAGACGTTCACGCTAGTGGACAATCTTTTCATTATGGAACACCTGCCCTACCTTGACGAGAAACAGATCAAGGTGTATCTGTATGGGCTGTATCTGTGTGCTACTCCCGAAAAGCAGAACACCCTCGACGCGCTGTGCTCCACACTGGACATGACGGAGGCGGAAGTGATAAGCGCATACGGCTATTTTGAGGATATGGGTCTATGCCGCATAATCTCAAAATCGCCGCTGGAGGTCTCCTATCTCAGCGTCAAAAAGGCAAATCAGCCTCCCAAAAAGTACCGCGGCGAGAAGTGGAACGATTTCAATACGCAGCTTCAACAGCTCTTTCCGGAGCGCATGCTCACGCCAAACGAATACAACGAATATTATATGTTTCTCGACAGCTGTAGGCTGGAACAGGACGCACTGCTCATGATAGTGCAATATTGCATAAATCTGAAGGGCATGGGCGTCAGATACCCCTATATCCTCACCGTCGCGCGCAATTGGGTGGCGGACGGAGTGCGTACCGTCGCGGACGTCGAGGAAAAACTCAAAGAATACGACAACCAAAGCGAGGATATGCGTCAAGTGCTCTCCGCTCTCGGCAGAAAGGGCGGCGCGGAGCTCGAAGACAAGCAGCTCCTGCTCAAGTGGACGCGCAGTTGGGGCTATGAGTTGGACGCCATACTTGCGGCAATAAAATCCCTCAAGGGAGGCAAGACTTTCGCAAAGCTGGACGCAAAACTCGACGAATTTTACCGCATGTCCATCTTCACCGTGGAGCAGATACGGGACTATCAGGCGCAGATGGAGAGGTTGAAGGCGCTCGCGATATCCGTCAACAAAAATCTCGGCTTGTACTATGAATCGCTCGAGCACGAGATAGAGACGTACATCGTGCCGTGGACGGCAAAGGGATTTGACGACGGCGCGCTTGCGAGGCTCGCCCACTACTGCTATCTTACGAGCGTACGCACACTCGAGGGCATGAACAATGTCGTAAATCGTTTCTTCTCGCTCGGCCTCCTCACGGAAGCGAGCATTGACGAATATCTGAACGACCAGATAGCGCAGGACGGCAAGATACGCAAGATCATCGAAAAGAGCGGCTCCTCGAGGCAGGTCACAAAGAGCGACCGCGACCTCTACCGCACATGGACGGCGGATTGGGGCTTTGACGACGCGCTCATCCTGTACGCGGCCGAGCAGGCGGCGGGGCGCACATATCCTACGCCATACATCAATCAATTGCTGTCCACATATCGCAAAAACGGCATAACAACCGTGGAGCAGGCTGAAAAATTTGTAGCGGCGCCTACGTCCTCCCCCGCTCCGCAAGCGAATTTCGAGCAGCGGGACTACTCCGACGAGGAGCTGCACTCCATAATCACAAGCATAGACAAATTGAGCGAGGACGACGTATGAAAAAGAGGGCTATGTCCGCGCTCGTTTCGGCGCGGCAAAGGATGATAAACTTGAAAAAAGCGGAGGCGGAAGAGAGGCTTACCGCCGCGTTTGCCCTGCCCGACGTCAAGGACGCGCACACGCAGTTTGTCAAGGCGAGCTTTGCAAGCGGCATGAGCGGCAAAGGACAAGAGAGTGTCGAAGAGACACACGCTAAGTATGTCGCCGCGCTGTCCGCTCACGGATACAGCGAGAGCGATTTCTATTTCGTCCCCGCCTGCCCCATATGCGGCGATACCGGCGTTGCAAACGGCAAGCTGTGCAATTGCGCCGCGTCGGAATACGTAGCCTATCTCAAGCGCGAATGCGGGCTGGACGGACGCGCGCTGTCCCACTTTGAAGATCTGGACACGGAGCGCATCAAAAACCCTGCTCAGCGCGCGGATATGCAAAAGATCGTGAGTTGGCTTATGGCGTACTCCGCAAAATTGCCGAATGTAAAGTACAAGACGCTTGTACTGCTCGGCGGCACGGGTACGGGCAAGACTACGCTTGCGGGTGCGGTCGCGCTCGCGGCGGTCGAGAGGGGCAAGAGCGCGCTGATAATGAGCGCATATGAGCTGAACAGCCTCTTTCTCAAGTGCCACACCTCGCCCATAGCGGAACGCGACGGCATACTCTCCCCCGTCACGCACGCGGACGTGCTTGTCATAGACGACCTAGGTACGGAACCCGTCCTTCGCAACGTAACGCTGGAATATCTGCTTGTCCTGTTCGAAGAGCGACTGCGCGCGGGACTTAGCACGGTGATAACGTCCAACCTAGGCATGGGCGCGCTTCGCAGCCGCTATCAAGAGCGCATATGCTCCCGTCTGTCCGAGCGCGATACCTCGCACATATTTGTCCTGCGTGGCGACGATTTGAGGCTGTGAGATCGTATTGTTCGACGCGCCTCAAAATTTGCCGCTTTTCGCAAAATCCGCATTTTAAACCCCAAATTGTGCACGATTAAACCCTAAATTATGAAAACATCCCCAAAAATGAGGATGTTTTTGAATGTATTGGATTTTGCGTCTCGCGCCGCTTTGTATGCGTCCTGCAAAACGCCCTATCGCTCTTCTCTGAAGTACGTCGTACCCAGTGCCGCCGGCGGTTGTACGCTCTTCCTTCCGAAAATAGACGTGATGATGAGCACGAGCACCGTGACGATATACGGCAACATTTTGATGACCTCGCGCTCTGTAAAACCTATGTTTAGATAGCTTGGCGCGCGATATAGCGCTGCGAAAATAATCGACCCGAGTATTGCCCAGTTCGGCTTCCAAATCGTGAATATGACAAGCGCGACGGCAAGCCAACCGTAGGTGTCTATGCCGTACTCAATGTTGCCCGTGAGATAGTCCATAATGAAGAACAGACCGCCGAATCCCGCAATTCCCGAACCGATAAGAGTGGCGAGATATCTGTATTTGCCGACGCTTATGCCCGCGGCGTCCGCAGTAGCGGGATTTTCGCCGACGGCGCGCAAGTTGAGGCCTACCCTTGTCCTCTTTATGACTATGGCAGTGATAATGGCAATAGCGATGGCTATATACACAAGCGCGCTCTGCGAGAACAACACTTTTACAAGTCCGTCGGTTGTATTGGCGTCTACTATGCCTTTTGAGAACAATCTGCCAGCCTCATAAAACCCCGTCTTATCTATTTTGCTGAGCATTAAGCTGTTCAAGGCAACGCCGAACGTCGTGATGGTGAGACCTGTGATGTTTTGGTTGCAACGCAAAGTCACAGTAAAAAAGCTGAATATCATTCCGCCGAGCGCCGCAAACAGAAAAGCGCAGATCATGCCGACAAGCACTACGGCAAACCCGCTCATCTGCGACAGGCTGCCGAGCGAGTCTATGTACGACCGTACGCCGTAGCAACCGCCTATCGCGCCAAGGCACATTATGCCGGGTATGCCGAGGTTAAGGTGCCCCGACTTTTCGGTTATCGTCTCACCGACAGAGCCGTAAAGGAATAGCGTACTGAATTTTATAGTACTTGTCAAAAATGTCCAAAACATTACTCTGTCACCTCCTTATTTTGTGTCGAGACATCGCATGTCCGATCCTCCGATGACTGACATGTTTGCAATTCGGGCACGCTTTCATCGAAAATTTCATTCGTTTGCGCTTCACTGTCGGTCGTTTGCGATGTATCGCTCATCATTTCAGCGTCCGAGGAATCGTCTTCCGATGTGTTTTCAGTTGTCTCGCCTTCCACTTTCTTTTTGCTGTGCGAGAATGAGAACTTGACCTTGTAGTTTACAAAGAACTCGCTCGCTATGATTATGAAGAAGAATATCGATGTCGCAATATCCTCAAATGATCCGCCTATATTTGCTATCGTAGACACTTGCGCGGCGCCTCTGCCCATAAACGCAACGAGGAATGATGTTATAGCCATTATGATAGGATCGAAGTGGGCAAGCCAGCTTATCAAAATTGCAGTAAAACCTCTGCCCCCTGCAATTGTCGTGCTTATAGTATAGCTTGCGCCATTGACGAGCAACCAGCCTGCGACGCCGCACAATGCGCCCGAGAATATCATTGTACGAATGATAACCTTAGGCACGCTTATGCCAATGTATTTTGCAGTGTTTATGGATTCGCCGACGACGGACAATTCATAGCCATGCTTTGAAAATTTGAGGTAAACCCAAACGAGTACGGTTACAAATGCCACTATGAGTATGTTCAAAACATAATCTTGACCGCCGAGTTTAGGCAAATGACCATACGGCATAATGCCTACAACACCCGAGCCGCTCTTGACCCACACGGTTATCACCAAAGATATGAGCGCGGTAGCTATATAATTGAGCATAAGCGTGAAAAGCGTCTCGTTTGTGTTCCACTTTGCTTTGAACAGCGCAGGGATAAGAGTCCATCCTGCACTTCCCACCACCGACGCAAGCAAGCATAGGACAATAAGTCCGCCCTCGGACACCTTTCCGCCAAGATAGAAGATACAGGTAGCGCTCATAAGCGCGCCCATAAGCACCTGTCCCTCTGCGCCGATATTCCAGAACTTCATCTTGAATGCGGGAGTGACCGCAAGCGCTATGAGGAGCAATATCGCCGCTTCCCAAAACAGGTTGATGACGCGTCTCTCCGTGCCGAACGTCCCTCTGAACATCTCGGTAAAGAATGTTCCAAACGCAGTCGGTTCAAAAAATACAGTGACTATCGCGCACACCAAAAACGCTACAATGACTGCCGCTATCCTTATGACGATAGGCAGCCACTTTGGAGCGTCCATACGCTTTGCGATATGTATGGGGGATTCTTTTTTGAGCTTATCGACAAATGCGTCGAATTTGCTCTCTTTGCCTGTCACGGATCTCATAACGCCTCCCCTCCTTCATCGTTGTTTGTATCGTGTAAGTCGTCAATGGACATTTGATTTTCGTCGACGTCGCCCGCTGTCTTTGTCATGAGCAAGCCTATCTGCTCCTTTATGGCGCGCCTGCCGTCCACGACGCCCGTGACCTTGCCCGCGCAAATGACGAGTATGCGGTCGCAAAGCTCGATCAGCACATCAAGATCCTCGCCCACAAAAATGACCGCGACGCCCTTCTCTTTTTGCTCGTTGAGAAGATTGTATATCGTGTATGAGGAGTTGATGTCGAGCCCTCTCACAGGATATGCCGCCATAAGCACTGAAGGCGACGCGGCTATCTCGCGACCGACGAGCACTTTTTGCACGTTTCCGCCAGACAGCTTTCTGACGGCGGTATGCGTGCTCGGAGTGACGACCTCAAGCTCTTCCACTATCGTCTCGGCAAGTTTCTTGGGCGACTTCCTGTCGAGGAACATAAAGCCTTTACGATACGACCTCAACATCATATTGTCGATGAGGTCCATATTTCCGACGAGTCCCATACCCAGCCTGTCCTCGGGCACGAAGGACAGCCTCACGCCGAGGTCGCGTATCTGCACGGGAGTTTTGGAGCGAAGGTCCACAGGCGCGTCGTCCTTTGCGGGATCGAAATAAGTGATAGTACCGTCCTTGACCTTGTACAGCCCCGCGATAGCTTCGAGAAGTTGTCTCTGCCCGCTGCCCGCGATGCCCGCGATGCCGAGTATCTCGCCCGACCTCGCCTCAAACGAAATGTCATCAAGCACCTTGACTCCGTCCGCGTCAACTGCGGAAAGCCCGCTGACGACAAGCCTGTTCTTGACATCGTGCGGCTCCGCCCTGTCGATGTTGAGGGAGACTTTTTTGCCCACCATCATCTCGGTAAGTTCCTGTTCGTTTGTCTCGGACGTATTGACTGTCGCAATATGTTCGCCCTTTCTGAGCACCGCGACCCTGTCCGATATCGCCATAACTTCGTTGAGCTTGTGGGTGATGATGATTATCGACTTGCCCGCCGCCTTCATATTGCGAAGCACATCGAACAGCTTGTCTATCTCCTGCGGAGTGAGCACCGCGGTAGGCTCGTCCAAAATGAGGATATCCGCGCCGCGATACAGCACTTTTATTATCTCGACAGTCTGCTTTTCACTGACAGACATGTCGTATATTTTCTTTTTTAGGTCTATTTTAAAGCCAAAACGGTTTGCGATGTCCTGCACGACGTCCGCGCGCTTTTTCGCAAGCCAATTGAATTTTATTCTTCTTCCTATCCCCACAAGCGGCATAAGCGCAAGTTTTCGCTTAGTTTCCTTTTCGGGGTGGAACTTCGGCTTTGCCATATATGCGAGAGGTCCCGGATGCTCGGCTTCGTCATAATTCTCGTAAGCCTCGTTCTCCGCCCTGTGCGCCTCTACAAGCTTTGCTTTTTCCTCTTTGAGGTCGAATTTGGGACACTTTTCACCTAAGATTATGTTGTCCGCCGCGCTGAAGGTGTCCACAAGTTTGAAGTGCTGATGTATCATGCCTATCTTGTGCGCAAAGGCGTCCTTTGGAGATTTGATGACGACCTCTTCTCCGTTTATATAGATGTGTCCCGCGTCAGGAAAATAGATGCCGGCGATCATGTTCATAAGCGTGGTCTTGCCGCTCCCGTTTTCCCCTAAAATAGAAAGTATCTCGCCCTCATATACGTCGAGATCCACATTCTTGTTGGCAACCACATCGCCGAAAGTCTTTGTGATGCCTCTGAGCTCAATAGCAACAGTTTTTTCCACGCTGTTACCTCCGATTTGATACTGTTTATAAGTCATAAATCGGTTAGACGGAGCATTTGCTCCGTCTAACCTCTTGTTTTGTTTGAACCTACTCTTACTTGCTGTAATTGCCGAGGTCTGTGATGCCTACGATATCGAGGTCAAAATAAGGTGCAGAACGATACTCGGACTCATGGAAATATCCGTCACTGATGACATCTGTGTCAGGAGTAAATGCGGCGTCGGTGTCTACATCTGCCTTGTAACCATCATGATCTGCTTTAGTGAAATCATAGTATTGATCGGGAATGATGACTCCTTTGTCATCCTTTTTGTATGCTTGGAACTTAGATGTATCAAACACGTGAAGTGTACCCGCCACGAATTGATCTCTTACTTCATCGAGTTGTTTCTGAACAGCTGCCTTATCCTTAAATACTTTGTCGCCGATAGCTGTAAGTTGCACGGAACCCGTTGCAATTGTGCCCGTCCAGTCGGTCGCAATTTGAGAACCTGTGTGTACGCAGTTGATGGCATACTTGAGATAGGGTGCCCAGTCGATCCTTGAAGAGATGATGAAGGTGTTGGGGCCTGTTGCCTCTGTGCTGCCGTTGTAGGAAACGTTGGGAACGCCCGCCGCTTCGCAAGCCTGAGGTGCGCCGAGAGAGTCTGCGTGTTGTGAAATGAGAACGCACTTCTCTGCGATCAATTTTTCAGCTGCACCCTTCTCGAGGTCGATGTCGAACCAACTGTTGGTGAACGTGACCTTCATTGTCGCCTTGGGGAAGATGGAGCGAACGCCGAGGAACCAGCTTGTATAACCGGACTTGACTTCCGCATAGGGGAATGCGCCGACATAGCCTACGAGAGGAGCGTCGCCCAAATCTTTGCCTTCGCCATAGCCCATCTCTTTGAGTTTGAGACCTGCGGCTACGCCTGCAAGGTATCTGCCTTCATAGATTGAAGCAAACGCATTGTGGAAGTTCTTTTGATTTGCGGTGTGAGCTTGCGTGCCTGTCGCATGAAGGAATTGTACATTGGGATGTTTCTTTGCGGATTCCAAAAGATATGTCTCATGTCCGAAGCTGTCTGCGAATATGATATTGCAGCCCTCTTCAACAAGGTCGTCCGCGGCTTGTGTGCACTCGGGTCCTTCGGGAATGGTGTGTCTATACAGCACTTGGCTCTCGCTGAGGCCGAGACCTCTTCTGACCTCTTCCATAGCATTGTAGAAGTTCTTGTCATATGTCGAGTTTGCGGGGTCGTGCAACATGATGAAACCGACCTTGATATTGGAGTAGTCGGGATTGACGTACTCTTCCTCGGTGGGGTTGCAAGCCGTGAGCCCGATCGCAAGACCAATCGTGAGTGTTGCCACAAGCGCTACGATGAGCACTATCGACAAAATTCTCTTTTTCATTGATAATTCTCCTTTTTAGCCGTTAGGCTTAATTTTGTTTCGATTTTTAATGGCGGAATGTGAGGCTCGTGTCCGTCATGGACTCGATGATGGCAAGGCTTTCAACGCGTATGCCATGCGCCCTAAGCTCCGCCCCGCCCGGCTGGAAGCCCTTTTCAATGGCGATCGCGCAACCGACAAGCGTCGCGCCCGCCTGATTTATGAGGCTGATGAGGCCCTTGACCGCCTCGCCGCGCGCAAGGAAGTCGTCCACGATGAGCACTCTGTCCCCCGCGCACAAAAACTCCTTGTCAACGCAGACGGTGCTCTTCAAGCCGTGAGTATAGGACATGACCTCCGCCGTATAGCAGTTGTCGGATATGTTTGAAGTCCTGCTCTTTTTTGCAAAAAGCATCGGCGCGTGCAAATAGTGTGCCGCCGCACAAGCTATTGCGATGCCCGATGCCTCTATAGTCAAAATTTTTGTGACATTGTCGCCTTCAAAGCGCGCAGAAATTTCCTTTCCTATCTCGTCAAGCAGACTCTCGTCTATCAAATGATTCAGAAATCCGCTGACATTCAGGACCTCGCCCGGATACACCTTGCCGTCCTTAAGGATGCGATCTTCAAGAAGTTTCATACGACCTCCGCCATAGCGGTTTCCGAGCATAGCTCGGTTGAAACAAACGACCTGCCGTCATCCTCCCCTTTCGGGAAAAATGATGAGAGAATTATAATAAATCCGCCTTGCTCCTGTCAAACAATTTGAGGGGCTTATGACAAAAAAATTCAAAAAAACACAAATAGTATTCCCTGCGCCCGCAATTTTCCGAAAATTGCATATCTTGCGTTCAAAATTCCCGCAACCCACAACATATTGTGTACGTATCCTGCCCATACTGCCGCTTGCGGTTCGCCTTGCCTTCGCGCGCGCATATGCGACATATTTTTGTCCTAGGGCTGTTTGCTTTATTTGTCATTCCGAGCAACGTCGAGAAATTCTCTATGCGCTCAAGCGCCTACGTCTCGCCTTGTCATCCTGAGCGTAGTCGAAGGATCCCCTGTGCGCGTATGCGCCGCCGCGTCGAATATGCCATACAAGCAGACTGCGCCGTATCGCTCCGCCGTAGTATTGCTCCGCCGTAGTCCTGTTCTGCCATAGTATTGCTCCGCCGCATATACAAAAAGCCCCGTCCCGAAGAACGGAGCTTTTTATGCGTTGTCTTATCTTACGACTTACGCTTTTGGCAATTGTACAGGCAACTCCGTCGTCCCGATCGCGGAGATCGTGTAAAGATGATAAGCGTCTTTTGCAGTCGCACTGGATCCCGTCTTGAAATTAAATTTTATAGACTCTATTGAGTTATTTTGAAAAACTATTTCTATATTAATGGCTTTATACATTGTGGTCATTAAAGCACCCGCATTAGTTGAAATAGTAGTGAGTTGATCTCCGGTATATGTATAGGTGATGCCGTCATCACCTGCAACAAAATCATCTATTATCGCTGACAAATCGCACAAGCGCAAGAATGAACCACTCTTCATACCGTCATCTTGTAAAGTATTATCGGTGTTGACCGTATATCTTTGTGTGTTTTTTCCATCGATCCTGCTTGTATCAAACAAATATTTTAGATTTTGATTGTATGTTGCATTGCCATCTACTAAAAATATTGTTGCACTGCTGCTGGAATTGTTGGTCTTTGACATCGTGCAGTTGGCGATCATCTCTTCCATAGCTACGTGGAAAGTCTTTTTCTCGACGGGCTTCTCCTTGACAGTAAATTTGGCTGTGACAGTGTGTTCTACACGCCCCTCTTTGACTTTGAGTTTCAAAGTGATGTCATAATCTGCGGCAACATTGAAGTCGACGCTCTGCTCTATCGAATATACGTCGCCCTCACCCAATGTGTAGTTGTCCCCATCGACTTTGACTGTAAACATGGAAAGGAAATCGTACTCCGTTGCGTCGCCGACATAGACCTCCGCATTGGCGGGAGTTATTTCTACGACTGGCTCAAAATACGGTAGATCGAATTCTACAGCGCCGAAATCGCCGAGCTCGACGGTGATGAGATATGTATCAACATAATCGCCTTCGCCGACATATTCCGACTCTACCACGATTTTTACGATTTTATTGCTTTCGACGCGCACTTTCAAGGAAGTCACATCGCCTATCAAGCTTGTATTGTAGCACAGCAAGCTCCATGCCATTTCCGACAAGGTCTCCTCATCCGCGTCAGCCACAAACATTCCGTCCTCGCCGAGACTGAAATATTGTGCGAATTCCTCGTCAGCCTCGACATGGTTGACAAACGCACTTGTATCGGGGTCTGTGGCTCGCTTTTCCCATTCTTTTGCTGTATCATTGTAATAATATGTTTTGAGGACAGCGCCTGTATCGGTATCCAGTTGGAACTCATATGTCTTATGACTTTCGCCGCCGTTTGAAAGCGGGAGTTTGCTCTCATAATGATACTTGCCCTCGGCGTCTTTGACGGTTATAGTCTCGGAAACTTTGTTGCCGTTGTCATCCTCTTCTACGGATATTTTGGCGCTGTAGTTGGAATAGTTGTATTGCATCGCTCCGCTGATATCGTAATTGGCAACGGGTATGACATATATCTTTTGAGTGGCGCTCTTGGTGACGCCGTCGATAGTGAGGCTTGCGGTTGCCTCGTAAAGTCCCTCTTTTGTCAGATCCAAGTCGGAGTCGATATCTTCCGCTTTCAAAGCGTACGGTTGGGACGACACGGTCGCGCTGAACAGCGTCGTGAGGTCAAGCTGTTCTCCGATGAGGACCACTTTGAGCTCGCTTGACTTTGCATCGACAGAGAAAGCTCTTGGCGCGACGACTGTGAGCTTTGCGGTCGCGTTGTATTTCTTGCCGTTGACCTCAATTTCACACTTTACATTGTAAATGCCCGCTTCATTCAGTTTTACAGCGGACGCGTCGATATTTTCTGCTTCGATCTCGAACGGTTTATCGTCCACCGTCGCCTCAAACATGGAAACATAATCATAACTCTCTACAAACAAAGTCTCGGCGTCATGCGGAACAAGTTCGACCTTGCTTTCTTTACGCTTTAAGTTTCCACACGCGACTAAGGAGGATACGATCAGGAGAGTCAACAGAAGCATTAAAGCAATATGTACCCCCCCCCGTAACAATTTGTGTCTATTCATAATTGCTCCTTTCGCCCATCAATTTCTCGAGCGCAATTTTATTTGTTTGTAATTATAACATAATTCGCATAAAGCGCAACTAAATATGCATATTTTTGTAAAAAAGCTGCATAAAAATTTAAAATTTTGCTCATAAAGCGCATATTTTGTCGACAAACGCGTCTTAAGATCACCCCCTCCGAAACAAAAAAAAGTTAACCGCATAAACTTTTATAGCTTGCAACAAAAAAGCGCGGCACGTTCATTTCGTGTCGCGCATATTGATATTCGGTTTATGATTACGCTTTGAGATATGTCTCGCAGGCTTTTTCCAGCGCGCGGCAGATGTTGAGCGCGTCCTCGAGGTCCTTGCCGCGGGCTATGACGCCGTGGTGCGCAAGGAAACATGCGGGAGCGCCACCGATCGCCTCGCCGACGTTCTTGATGAGCCCCTTTGTGCCGGGGAGCGCCGCCTTTGCGCAGGGGATCTCCTCGCCCAAAATGTCCTTGTACTCATCGGGCACAGGAAGAGGCCTGTCCATCGCGGCGAGTATGCAGCCGTAGAAGGGATGAGAGTGTATGGTCGCGCCGTATTTTCCGTCCGAGAGCAGCACGGCGTGTATGCCCTTTTCGCTTGTCGCCTTATCCGTACCCGTCCACTCGAGCGTCTCCATATCCACCTTGGCGATCTGCTCCGGCTTTAACAGCACATAGTCGAGCCCCGACGGCGTAGCGAGCATATATTTTTCGTCGAGCTTGACGGCGATATTGCCCCACGTGCCTTGTACTAGGTTTTCCTCGAGCATAGTCATACCCGCGTCCTTTATCGCCTGCGCGATCTCCTTCTCCTCGTCCGTTACTATCGCGGTAGCGCGCTCTTCCTTCTCCTCGGGCTTTGCCTCGGGAGCGGGAGACTCGCCCTCTACGGGAGCCTCGCCATCTGCGGGTTTATCCGCGATATGCTCCGCCGCGTCCTTTTGCTGCTCTTGATTTTTTTTGGAATATTTGAGCTGATACACCACTCTCTCAAGCACAGCCTGTACTTTACCAAGGTGCTGTGTGCCGCCCTTTCCTTCCGCGAGGAGCTCCGCATTGCAAGCTTTGTCAAGGACAAGCGTCGCCGTAAAAACTTCGTTGAGCGTACGCCCGGTGACGACCGCGCCCGCGTCGGGCAGGAAGCAGCAGTTTCTGAGCCCCGAAAGGGATGTCACGACCTCCGCCGCTACGTTTTTAGCCGCGCACTTTATGCTTATGCCGCACACCTGCGCAAGGTCGTCCAAAATTGGCTGCAACGGCAAATGTTTTTGGGAATATTTGAGTATGCTTTCGCTGTCTACGATCGCCGCCGCATTACTGTTTTTGTCCTGCCTTACGGCGCAGAACAGTATGACTGCCGCCGCGCGGAAGTTACCCTCGTACGACTCGATATTCTTGTCGTTGACAAAGACGACGTCCTCCGCCTTGATATCGTCGAAATTGGCGGTAGCGGTGGTGATGCAAATGCCGTCCGCCTCTTTGACTGCGATATAGCCGCTTTCGATGTACTTCTTTTCAAAGAGCATCTTTGCATATTTTGCGATGTTTGCAACTATTGCCTCGTTCATATACACTCCTGCGGGCATACGCCCGACTAATTATTGCTTATATACTATACTACCAAACATTTCAAGAAAAAAAAAGCTTTTTTCAAAAGTTTTTTATCTCTTCCCCGCGCCGTTGCCCGCTTTTTATCGGTTTAAAACGAAAAGCGCAGACATTCTGCGCTTTTCGTTGCTAAAAGAGAGAGTATACCGTCGGGTGTTGCACCGAACATTCTGTTTTTATTGCTCCCCGCCGCCTATAGTGCCGTCCTCGGTTTGAGGATCTCGCCTTTGCGCCTGCCTAGCCTTCGCCTCGGCAACTATGTCCGAGACGTCCTCTTTTCCGCCCTTGCACGCGCCATGACAATTGCTGCTGTATGGACAGCAACCGCAGTCCGAGCCGAGAGAGGGTTTGCCTTTGAGCTTTCTCACTATCATCGCGATCGCCATCGCGACCACGAATGCAGCGACAAGCACTATGACGGTTATTTCGATAGGTCCCATATTCACGCCTTTTTACGATTCAGATGCAACTTCGCTTTGAGGTCGTCGAAGAAACCTTTTATGTCTATCTTGCCCTTGTTGTTGAGCACTATGAGGGCGATGACCGCCGCCCACAGAGCCGCGAAGATGAACACCGTCCACCACCAGCTGCCGATGACGTATATCATTGTCGAGACGATGTACGACGTCGCCACCCAGAATACAAGCGTCCATCTGAAGGAGCTCTTGGAGGGGGACTCCGCCTTTGCCGTAGCGACCGCCGCGAAGCACGGTATCGTGAGCATATTGAACGCGATGAACGCTATGAGCGCGGGGGCGGTTATGCCCGTTGCGGATATCATCTGCACCACGCTGTCCACGCCCTCAAGCGCCTCGTCCGCGACGAACGCGCTTGAAATACAAGCCGCCAAAGTCCCGAATGTAGCGATGACGTTCTCCTTTGCGATGAGTCCCGTTATCGCCGCGACGACGAACACCCAGCCCCACTGCGCGTTAAGCTGGCTGCCGAAGCCTAGCGGAGTAAACAACGGTCTTATTATGCTGCCAAGTCCCGCAAGTATGCTGCCGCCCATCTCGGAGTCATCAAGATATTGCCAATTCCAGCTGAAGTGGCTTATAAACCAAATGAATATCGTGGAGAGCAGTATGATAGTGAACGCCTTTTTGACGAAGTGTTTTGTCTTATCCCAAAGGTGCAGCATTAGGTTTTTGAATTGAGGCGCGTGGTATGCGGGCAGCTCCATAATGAACGGCGGAACGTCGCCCTTCATAGTCGTATTGCGCATGAGCAACACGCAGCATATCGCCGTCACTATGCCAAGCAGATACATGCCGTATGTGATGAGGTCTGCGTTCGCGATCCCGAATTGCCGCACAAGCCCGCCCGCTATCGCCGTGAGTATGGGCAACTTCGCACCGCAGCTGAAAAACGGTATGACGCGTATCGTCGAGGTGCGCTCGTTTTGGTCGGCGAGAGTGCGGGTGTTTATCATCGCGGGCACGGAGCAACCGAAGCCCATTATCATAGGCATAAACGCCCTGCCGCTAAGCCCGAAGCGGCGGAAGATCCTGTCCAGAATGAACGCCACGCGCGCCATATAGCCGCTGTCCTCGAGTATTGAGAAGAACAAGAAGAGCAAGAGTATCTGCGGCAGAAAACTGAGCACTGCGAACAAGCCTCCCAATATGCCGTCCACGATAAGTCCGCTCACCCACGGCGCCGCAGTCTTGAGCCCCTCGGCGACGCTTACGCTGATGAGGTCGGTGAGCACGGTGAGAGTGCTTTGCAGTATCACGCCCGGCGAATACACGCCCTCTTCGTAGCCGAAGAATGTATGCACGGATATTTCCGAGAGGTACTCGTCTATGCCGCTGACAAACTCTACGTCCGCAAACTCGCCCGTCTCTTCGTCCACGACGATATTGACTTCGTAGCCGTCCAAATTGTAGAAATGCTCGTATTTTTTGCCATCCTCGTCGTACAGCTCAAGCAAATTGCCCTCGCCGTCCACGAGCGACGTAAGCTCATTCCCGTCCTTGTCGTAGAATGTCTTTATCGGATTGCCGCCATTCTTTGTGGCGTAGGCGTACGGCACTATCTCAAGCTCGGCGAGCGCGCCGTCCTCGTCTATTACAAGCTCCGCCTCGTTGCCGTCCTCGTCATAAAAGACGTCGTATGCGTTGTGGTTCTTGTCGTAAAGCGCGACTTGCTCTCCGCTCTCGTCGAGAAGGCTGTCGAGGATATTTCCCTCCGCGTCGTAAAATTCCGTAATCGCATTGCCCTGCGCGTCGTAGGCGAATACGTCCTTATCGAATGCTCCGCCCGCGCCTATCCAAAGCAGGTCCTCGGAGAATGTCAAGTGGAAGATGAAGAACAGTACGACGATGAAGATGGGTATGCCCCAAATCTTGTGCGTGAGTACTCTGTCCACCTTGTCGGAGACGGACAGTTTGCCCGACTCTCCGTCCGCGCCGTCCGAGTGCTTTTTGCGCTCAAGCGCGCCCGAGTAATTTTTGGATATATATTTGTATCTGCTGTCCGCGACTATCGCCTCGAAATCGCTGCCGAAGGTGTCGTCGTTGAATGTATGCTTGAACTCCTCCACCATCTTGGCGCTGTCGGGGTGCATAGCGACTTCTATCTCGTCAAGTTCCACAAGCTTTATAGCGTGGAAGAGCGAATTTTCCACTTTCTGCCCTTCAAGCGCTATCTGGCAGTCGCGTATCAAGTGCATAAGCTTGGTATCGCTCAGCACCGTCGCGCCTTTTCTGGGCTGTTTGCTCACCTCGTAGGCGCGCTGCATAAGCTCGTCGAGCCCTTTCTCCTTGAGCGCGGAAATAGCTACGACGGGAAGCCCTATCTGCGCCTCAAGCTTGGTGGGGTCTATCTTGTCGCCGTTTTTCTCCACCGCGTCCATCATGTTGAGAGCGATGACCATGGGCACGTCAATTTCCATTATCTGCGTTGTGAGATAGAGGTTGCGCTCGAGGTTGGTCGCGTCGATGATGTTGATGATACAGTCTGGTTTCTCATCGAGGATATAATTCCTCGATATGACTTCCTCCGGCGTGTACGGCGAGAGCGAATAAATACCGGGCAGATCGACGATGGATATGGGCTCGGCGCATTTTTTGTACACGCCCTCCTTCTTGTCCACCGTAACGCCCGGCCAGTTGCCGACGTGGGCTGTGGAGCCCGTCAACGAATTGAACAGCGTCGTTTTGCCGCAGTTGGGGTTGCCCGCAAGTGCAAATTTAAGCATCCTTCACCTCCGAGGCATTTGAAGCGCCCTCTGCCTTACCGTCCGCGCTCTTTTGGACATTTGTCTCGAGCATGACGACCGCCGCCTCCGTCTTTCTCAGCGTAAGCTCATAGTCGCGTATGGTGACCTCTATGGGGTCGCCGAGGGGCGCTCTCTTGCGAAGATACACCTCCGCGCCCGGAGTCACGCCCATATCGAACAGGCGACGCCTTATCTTTCCGTCGCCGCCTATGCTCTTGATGACGCCCGATTGCCCGATTTCAAAATTGTCGAGAGACATTGTCACGGTGACAAGTTCCCCGCTCAACGGTTTGACCTCAGGTGCGGGCTGTTCCTTCTTTTTGAACAGTTTAAGCATTGTTTACTCCTTTATGCCACAAGTATTTTTGTCGCGATGTTTTTGTCAAGAGCCAACCTTCCGTCCTTTACCATACAGATGGTGCTCCCTCCGCTCTGAGAAATGATGCTGATCTTGGAGGATATCGTGATACCCAAATTCTCAAGATGCTTTTTCGTCTTTTCGTCGGTCAATATTCTGACGATCCTCAGCTCTTTTCCTATCGGCGCAACAATAAGCGGCATTTGTCTCTCCTCTTTCCATATTCATCTTATGCGGAGAATATGAAATTTATTTCACGTTTTAGCGATATGATAATAGCACTCTAAAATAGACAAGTCAATCGATTTACGCAAAAAATCCGAAATTTTTTTCACATTTTTATTTTCGCCTTGCAAAACCGCGGAAAATACTGTATACTGAAAGCGTCCTCGGGCGGCGTACACCCTATTTATATACATTATCCGCTTTAAGTATATCGCCGCGGCGGACAAAATGCGCTACTATCGTCCGCAGGGGTGCAAACTGTAATGGCAAGATGATTTCGCGGGGGGGAGATACACGCTTGCCCTATTTATAAACAATAATATTATCTTGATAAATAAATAATCCATAAAATATGGCGTCACGCTTTTAGGCGCGGGGGTGAACATGGCAAAGGAGATAAGAGAGCCGAAACAGGAGCGCTCTATCGAAAAGAAAAACAGGATAGTCGAGGCGGGCTACGAGCTGTTCAGCGAAGTGGGCTACTATTCGACGAATACGGCGCAGATAGCAAAGCGCGCGGGGGTGTCCACGGGCATAGTTTACGGCTATTTCAAGGACAAGCGCGATATTTTGCTCGATGTGCTCTCCATATATGTGGAGAAGGCGTTCTCGCCCGTGCTCGAGCTGATGGACAACCTGCGCGCGCCCGTAGATCTGCACGCCTTCGCTTGCGAAGTGCTGACAAAGGCAACGCAGATACATCAAAAAAACGCCAATATCCACGAGGCACTGCACAGCATGTCCCACTCCGACGAGGAGGTCAACGCGCGTTTCATACAGCTTGAGGACGACATCACCCTGCAAATAGCGGGCAAACTTGCAAGCCTCGGACTTGACGCGCCCCACCTCAACGAGCGCGTGCACTTCGCGATGGACGTCGTGCAATCCTTCTCGCACGAGTATGTTTTCGACCACCATCCCTACATAGACTACGCCGCTATGCGCAACATAGTCGAAAACACCCTCGTCTCGCTTTTCGTCTAAAACGTTAATTCGCAAAAAGGCGGGTTTAAAGTGCAAAACTATCGCTATAAACGCCGCATTTTGAAAAAATAAACATTATGTTCACACAGCGCACACTCGATTTCCTATATTTCAATCACAAGGAAAACTCCCCTCAGTGGTACAAGGATCACAAGGCTGACTACGAGGAGTTTTTGGTGAAGCCATTCAAGGAGCTTGTCGTCGCTCTCACGCCCACGCTCAAAGCCATAGACAGCCAACTCATCTGCGACCCAAAGGTGGACAGGAGCATCTCCCGCATATACCGCGACATGCGCTACGCCACGGACGGATACAGATATCGCGACCACTGCTGGGCGATATTCGCGCGCGACAAGAAGATGTACGAGGGCTTGCCCGGCTACTATTTCGAGGTCTCGCCATACAAATTCTCATTTGGGTGCGGCTATTATCAAGCGTCCCCGTCCGCGATGAAAAACTTCCGCCGCCTCATCACGCAAAACTCCGCGGAGTATATCGCCGCCCGCGACGCACTCAAAAACACGCCCGTGTTCGAGGTGTACGGCGACGTACTCAAGACGTCCAAATATGACGCCTACCCGCCCGAAGCGCAAGTCCTGCTCTGCCGCTCGAATATAGGCGTAAGCGCGGACAGCACGGACTACGACCTGCTCATGAGCCCTGCCCTGCCCTCCTACCTCGCGACCCAATTCTCCTCCGTCGCCCCATTCTACAACCTTCTCCTCACCGCCGAACTCACCAAGTAAGTTATCCTTTGAGCAAACGGATAACAGCGCTTGTCCTAGCTTAACGTCACTCTGTCCGAGTGACCCCGCGGAGCGAGCGAGATATACACACGAACGCAGTGAGGGCGGGTCTGCACCCCATAAAATTGCGCAGCGATTTTATGGGGATCCCGCAATCTTTTCCTCAAGCGTTAGTAAAAAAAAGCGGGCAAAGCCCGCGACCCCAAGTGCGCATTTTACTCCCTTTTTCATGAAATAAATTGTTATCTTCGCAACGGCAGATACACGGGTTTCATAATGCGCGCCGCCGTGAAACGCGCAAAGGCGCAACTCAAAACATTAAAATAATTTTTCTTTTAAAAGTCAAGCGCACGCCATTTGAAAAATGATACGCGCCCTTGCAAACCGCAACGAGGGACCCCCTTTCGGGGGTCCCTCTTCGATTTGAAATGGACGGTTTTTTTGTTGCTTATTCGCCTTGAGAGGCGAGATATTCGGAAAGCGCGTTTTCATATGCCGCGATGCCGCCTACAATATCTTTAAGGTCTTGGTCTTTGCGGAATTCCGCTTTTACCGCATTCGGAAGAACTCTGTTGATGAAATAACGCCATTCGTGAAGCTTTTCAAGCAGTGTCTCGCCGTCCGACAAACCTGTAAAGTCGTAGCCATCGCCTTTTACATAGGTTTGACGCTCGCCATTCAAAGCCTTCAGCGCCGTCGCTATCTTATCCTTTAAGGCGTCGACAAGTTCATTCGTCGTATTTCCCTTAAGGTGGACTTCGGAATCCAACCCGCTTATTTCCTGCGATCGTTCGTTATATTGAGAAGGGACATTGCTCAGCCAATTTAACCAAGGCTTTTCTTCGCCATCCCTTTTTTGCCAATAGTCCATGCCGGATTTCCACTCGTACACCGGAACAAGCTCTTTCATGATTTCCAACAGATTATCTACAGTGGCGGCGGCATTTTGCGTCAGAGCTTGCATCTTGGTTTTGACAGCCTCATACGCTTGCTTCAAACCATCGAAATTTTTGGTGTAGGCAAGCGCCATATAAGCGTTGTACTCTTCCGAGAGCTCCTTTCTCTTCTCTTCCGAGAGCGCCTCATATATGGGCTTGACCTCCAAATAATCTTGAAGCAGAGCGAGCAGTTCATCGCGCGCGGTCGCGTCCGCGGTCACGTCCGCGGTCACGTCTTTATATTTCTCCGTGTTCTTAGTTATGCGTTCTCTCAAGCTTTGTACTATAGTGGTTTCATATTTGTCTCTTGCCTCAACAAATGCTTTGACGCGATCTTCGCCGACCGCCTTCTGTATGGCAGGGCTGTCCTTGATGGCGGGGACGGTGATACCCAAATCATTTCGATGAGTCGTGTCCTCGCTGTCGTAAAGCGCGTTGAGCGCGTCCCACCCCTCGAAACCTTCGTAGTTGTCCTCCGCGGGAAGCAGATCTTCAAATGCCTTTGCCCGCGCAGAGTACAGCTCATGCATGACGAGAAGCTTTGCAAGCGTATCGTCGTTGTAATTCGTATCCGCCAAATATGATGTATTCGAAATCAAACTGCGTACGTTTGCGGGCAGACCGTTTATTTCTTTGATCAATTCTTTTACCTTTTGGAGATATGCGTCCTTACCGCTCTCGGTGAGGTCCATATTGTCGACGAGGTCTTGTATTCTATCCGTATATCCCGCCGCCGTCTCCGCGTTTTTCATAAGTTGAGCGACCTCATCCTTGCCCGCAAGAAGCGCCTTACTTTCCTCTTCGGTGAGTTCCCCGCCGTGGGTGAGCGTGAGAGAGAGAAGCCGCCTTTGATAATAATCGTCCTCCGCGTCGAAAACGGGCACGCCCTTCACCGCAAAGTCAAGCGTCAAATTGTCCTCTTCGTCGGTGCCGATGAAGAATTCGATGTCATCGATCGTTGCGCCAATCATCTTTTCGATTAGTGCGCCCGCGATCGCTCCAAAAGTGCCTGCGGATTGCGTGATGTAGTCTTTTGCCTTTGTGACAAGCCCTTGATACGCTTCGTCTACAGTATGTACAATGGGGTCGCCCAGTGCGAAGAGATACCCTTTCGCCTGCTTTTCGAATCTGAACTCGGCGAGCAGTGAAGATGTCACATCTTCGGGCAGTTCTGGCATTTGTACCGTCTTAAGATCTACCTGCGTGACAAAGACGGGATATTCTGCCGTGACGGGATCTTCTGCCGTGACGGGATCTTCTGCCGTGACGGGATCTTCTGCCGTATTGTTGAGAGCAAGCGTCAACACGCCGTCGCCCGTATAGTAGACGTCCAGACTGCTGAGTGTGGGGTTGACAAATTCGGGCAAGCTCCCTGCCGGCGCAAGCCTCGAAACCATTCCCAATATTGTACCTGCGGGCGTAAGGTCGAGATGAAGCCCCGCCTCGGCGATCGCAAAATAGTCCTTTGACCAAATTGCGGCAGGGGTAAGACGCAGTTGCATATCTCCCTCAAACGCTCCTGTGAGCATACCCGAGGATGAGAGCAAGCCGATGTCGAAACTCACGTCGAATTTTTCTCCCTTGGTGACGTTGACGGGAGGCTCGCCTTCGATTGCAACGTCGATCGCGGAGATCATGTCGACGCCCGTGAGTTTGACGGAAACGCCCGTAAACGTCGCCTCAAACAGCGAACGTACCATACCGCGATCGTCCGAAATGGTGGTCTCTAGTTTTGAAAGAATTCCTTTGTAGGCGGAATTCATCAATTTGACGGTGGCGCTGTTCAGAGACGCCGTAAACCCGTCTGCGTCCTTGTTGACAGTGATCAACCCCTCGAGAATGTCGTAAAGTTGTTCGGAATCGTCAAAATTGACGCTTTGAAGAATTTTTAGTGCGGAGCCGAGGTCGACAGGGTACGTCACAAGATCTACTTCTTTGCCGTTAGAATGGCTGCAAAGCATAACGAGCAACAGTCCGTCGCCCGGATAGCGCAGAGTCAGTGTGTCGGCGATGTCCGAAATGAGCGGAAACTCGGAAATATCCACGTCAAATCTAAGTTTGAAAGCGTCAGCATACTCGCCTGCTTCGGACGCCTCTTTGTTGAGATGCAGACTAAACTCGCCTTTTAAAGGCTCGGTCGCTCCGAATGCTTCGAACCCGATCGAAACGGGCAAATAAAGATCGCCTTCTTCATCGAGCGCATTATCAAACGCGCTTTCAAGCGCCGCGAACGGCGTCGTAGTGTCCGGTTCTTCTTCGGAGGGTTGTTCGGTTTTCGCACACGCAGTAAGCCCTAACGTCAGCGAAAGAACGCATCCGACCAAAACCAGCATAAGTGCAAGTTGCCTTTTCTTCATAGTGTCCTCCTTTGGATACAAGTTCATTTCCTCAGCCGCTCGTTTTTTTGCGGCCGCTTATTGCATCCGAGCTACAGATTACACCTATTGAAGCAACTTATCAAACACTTTGTATGATTTCGCACAATTTTAATAAATCGAACACTTGTATGATTTCGTAGGTTTTTTTGACGAAACTTATATTGATTTTACGGAGAAAGAATCGCGCAGTGAGCTTTTTTCCACTGTTTAGTGAGATAAGTTGCCGTCTTCGCCAACGGCACTTACTCGGGTTTTATAATGCGCGCCGTCATGAAACGCGCAAAAACGCAACTCAAAACTTTGTGATGAATATTAAAAAGGAAATCCCTATAAAGGAACTTCCTTAAAATGTTCGTTCTCTATTATAAACCACGAAAACGCCCGCATTATCAGTGCAAGTGGATAAATTCTCAAATTATTTTGCGGGGCGGATCTCCGAATATCCGTTCCATGCGAAAAGCGCTTCTTCTTCCTCGTTGCCGTAGACCTCATCTACATTGCAAATATAAAGATAGTGGTCTCCGACTTCGATGAAATTTTTTAACGTACATTGAATCGCGACGCGGCTGTGAAGAGGGACTTCGATGGCGCTGCCTTCAAGTTTTTGCATTTCGACGTGGAACTTCGTGATTTTTTCGGTATTTCTGCCTGTCGTCGAACCGCATCCGACGACTGCATCCGCGATTTTACTTCCCGGTATCGTCAGAATTACTTTTTTATTCGCGCGAACCATCTCGCCGCTGTATGAGGTTTTTGCCATAGCATAGCAGATCATAGACGGATTGAAAGACAAATATGTCCACCACGATACTGTGGCAAGATTTGTCGTGCCGTCGGGCTTCTCGCAACATACAAGCGTAACGGGATTGGGAGAAGTCAGTGCAGAGGCTTTCGGTAGATTGATTTTCTTCATTTTGTTTGCTCCTTTTATTATAATATTGATTTTCCCAATTCATAGGCTTTGACAAGTTCTTTTCTTCCTTTAATATCGCCGAGTCCTACGACTTCGCCGCAAAGAACTTTGCCGAGGCTTTTCCAACCGAGATGTTTTTCCAAGCGGTCGTACCAATACAAACTTTCTTCAAAATCATGACCTTCTGCCGCCATGAGGAGAACGGTTTCTTTCTGCGGGTTTTGGTAATCTTTATTGCACTCCGCGATGGCAAAAAGACGGTCGAAACAAGTTTTAAGCTGTCCGCTTATCGTCCAATAGTACAAAGGAGTAGCAAGAACCACGATCTCGGCTTCTCTGTAAACGGGATAGATTTTTTGCATATCGTCTTTCTGTACACACGGACTGTTTATATCTTTCCCGCCGCCGAAACAGCCCAAACAACCGTGTATATTCATAGATTGCAGGAAAAATTCGGTAACGTCGTTACCGCTTTCTATTGCCCCGCGCGTAAATTCTAAAACAAGCGCGCTCGTATTGCCGCTCTTTCTCGGACTGCCGTTCAAAATAAGTATTTTTTTGCCCATAATTTCCTCGCAGATCATTTTTTAATGGTATTGGAATTTTGATTGTAGGCTTTGGCGACGCATTTCCATTCGCCGTTCAGTTTCAAAAGGAGCAGGTAGTCGGTAAAATCAATACTGCCGCCCCACCCTTCTTCCAGCACGCGCACAACGGCAAGCGTCTCTTCTACGGTTACGACGTCCACCCTCGCCTTGAAATTCTCGTCTGCGCCGACGGTATCGACGTTTTTGTAGAACTGCTCTATCGATCCATGTTCAAGCTCGCCGTTGAGGATCCCGAACAAAACCGCTTCGTCGGTGAAAAGTTCCTTTGCGTACTTGCTGTTGCCCTCGGCTACGCTCTTGACGAAATTCATCGCCGCTTTTTCCACATCTTGATAATCTTTCAATGTCGCTCTCATAAATGAGCCTCCTTAAAAATTTATTGACAAACAGATGTTAGCATTATATGATAAATATGTAAAGTACGCACATTTATGTATGGTACTTACTTTTTAGAAAGTATAGGAGAACATTATGGAAAGGTGCATTTCAAATGAAAAACTTGCCGACACGGGTTTTTCTTACACATTATCCCTCATCAACGGAAAATACAAGATGACAATTCTCTACACGCTCATGGAGTTTTCCGTCGTGCGTTTCAATGAATTGCAGCGTTATATCAAAGGTATCTCTTACAAGACGTTGAGCGTAATGCTGAAAGAACTCGAAGCGGACAAGCTGATCGTTCGCAAGGAATATCCGCAGATCCCGCCGAAAGTGGAATACAGCCTCTCCGAGCGCGGAAAGTCGCTCATGCCCATTCTCGATATGATGTGCGAATGGGGCGATAAGAACAGATTATGAAAACAGCAGTTGAAATTGCTCCCCATCGTCTTTTCATAATGCGTTACACGCGAAGGAAAACTCATCGCCCTACCGCCGCACAAAACAGCACATGCAAAATGAGCAGACCGTAACAATATGACCAAATCGTAAATATTTTTCTCTGCAACATCAAACGTCCGCCCAAATCGGGCGGACTATTTTATCACTTTTGCTCGGCGGAAGTGTGCACTATTACGGTCTCGTCTGCATGCACGTGAAGTTTGAGCTTTTCAATGTCCTGCGCGGAGGCGTGCCCGCTCGTATGCAAGGTGCGCTCGGTAAGCCCCAACTCGCGCGCCGCGTCAAGAAATTGCTTGACGCTTGGCTGTTCGCGATATCCGCTCCACATCGAATAAATGAGTATGCCGCCCGAAATATCCGCCCTTTGCGCCAGCTTTTTGAGATAGGCTGTCATGGACGGGCGCACGAGCATCACATACTGGTCGCCCTTTGATATACCCGCGATGCCGCGTTTATTTTCTATCTCAAACAACATCTCCCTGCGTCTGCCCGTCACCCTGCGCGGAGTGAACGCATACACGCCTTTGAAAAAGTCGGGACGCGGTATGCTCCCGCCTGCCGCCGCCGCGATATGGCTTGTGTACACATCTTCATAGAATATACGCCCCGTGCGCTTTGCGGCGCGATAAAAGCTGACGATCCTGTCTATGTTCGAGGCGGATTGCAAAATGAATATCGGCTTATCCGTGCTCTTCATAAGCTCCACGGCGCGCATTTCAAGCTCCCTCTCCGAAAAGCAGGGTTTGTCGGAGCCGACATTCGTGCCCTCGGTGATCAGCGTATTTACGTGTTTTGGCAATCTCTCAAGCAACTTTTCGCCGTTTTTGCGCCCATGAAAGCGGAAATCACCCGTGTAAAGCAAACTGCGCCCGCCCGCCTCGAAGAGGAGCATATAGCTATCATATGCCGAGTGGTCGCAAAGATATGGCGTAATTTTTATATTCCCGACCCACATCGGCTGACCGTCGCGATATGTTTTGATGTTGTCCCCAAGCGTCTTACCATCGTAGGCGCTCATCATGTCGAGTATGCGACGCGCGCCCGCTCCGACGAATACGGGGCAGTCACGCTTTTGCCCGATGAGACCCGCATGATCCGCATGATAGTGCGAAACTATGACGGCGTCATATTTTGTCGAAAGCACTTGCTTTTCCATATCGCTCGTCTCCTCGCCTCCGTCAAGCGCCTTGCCAAGCTCCACAAGCACCCTCGTCTCGCCCGAAGTGATCTCGATGAGGTTTTCGCCTATCTTGTCTCTGCCGCGCAATATCCTATATTCAAGCTTTGGGACGGGCACGCCCCTCTTGCGTTTTGCAAACATGCTTACATAGCTCTTGTCTGGGTGGATAGTCGCGTCCTCGATGTCATAAAAATCGAACAGTTCGTCGAGGTCGTCAAGGTCGAGGCACTCGTCGGCAAATATGCGATGCACGCCGCACTCGACGTCGTATGCTATTCTGCCGCGCGGATAAAAATCGAAAGGAACGTCCTTCCCTTCCCACGCGTCAAAATGCGAAAATGGATATTCTATAAGTCCCGCCTCGTTCGCAAGCTGTTTTGCCGCCGAAAAAGGATACGATTTTTGATACGCTTCGAATTTCCATCCTCCCTCTTCCTCATCGGGTATCGCCCAAAAGATGCCAACTCTCACAAATTTCTGCTCCATAATATTCTCCTTTTTTATAGGCTGCGGCTCGCGCCGCGCATTATATACTGAAAACACATTCTCGTCAATATGTCAAGCAAATTTACATATTTTTTGAAATTTCTATCCTCAAATATACATATTGTAACTACAAAACAACAGGCGGACCCGGTCCGCCCTATGTTCATTTACGCTCGGTGCCGTCCTTTTCGCAAAGATAAACCTTGACAGTGCGGGGGTCTTTGGGAACAAATTTCTTTCCGTCCTCGACCGCTACGTCTGAAAATACGAATTTTATTTGCTCGTGTTTGATATTCTCGGGCGTGAGATTTTTTGGGTACGGTTTTTCAAACAGCTCGCATAAAAGTGCGACCGTAGCGCACGCCTCCTCTTTGCGTGCTTTCAGACGTTCTTCCGCGCCAGGGTTGTCAAGATATTTTTTATAGTTTTCTTCGTGATCTTCCACGCCCGACTCTCCTTTGAGCGCGTGTTTCGTGGACTTGAGTTCGGCCAAAATGAGCGTGTAGCTTCCGTCCTCTTCCGCCTTCAGCCCAAGCAGATCCACCCTTCCCGACACATCTTTCTCATTTGCGTGCGGCTCGGTGTACTCGATGTCGTAATACACAAGGTCCTCATGCAGAAAATACGCGGCATAAAGTTGTTGCTGACGGTCCTTTTCAATGTTGTGGGATTTAAGGTGCCACTCCTTGCGGTCAAAGGCGTATTCGGTTTTATTAGGATCCAAAAAATCGTCGATAAGCCCCTTATAAATGCCCAAAACCTCCTTCAACTTCTCTTCTCCAAATCCAATGAGCGGAAATCTGACATATCTTCTGCTTGTGCTTTTGCCTTTTTCGGTGTCCGCGTCCGAAAAATTTGAAATATCGACGCCCATCTCGCTCAGGCGGTCGAGTATCTCGCGATAATTTTTCGTGAAACGCGCGTGGCGAAAATCGAATTCTCCTATCAATCCGCTTGCGGAATTTCGTATCCTAAGCAGTTGATGCGAGCGATAATACAGCGTCGAAAAATCGCCTCGGAAACAAAGCGCAACGCTTTTTTTCCCCTCATCGAGGTTTTCGCGCACATAATCCACTATGCGATCTCTCATCGGTGACTTCGTCGTAAAAAACTTTTGTACTTCCCCAGTTAAAATACGATCGGTTTTCATTTTAGGATTTCCTCCTCAGATCTTTTTAAAACAGCTTGCGGTCTTTATGCCCGTGAGTTCGTCGTTAAACCAGCACGGCTCCGCCTCATACCCGCGGTATATAAACTTGTACAGGTATCCAAAACACGCCCCCATTCCGCGCTTTGCCGTCTGGGACATCTTTATCTTGAATACATCCTTGCCAAGAACATCTCGTTCGTAAATTACAAACGTCTTTAGCGGCGGCGCCCCAAGAACGTCGTTTGCAAAGCGGATGTGCTCAAGCAACGCCTCGTCCCCAAGTAGATCCAAAAACATGGCGTAATACTCCCGCTCTTCCGTTACAAAAGTCTCCGTGCCCTTATAGGTCCTCAAAAATTCGCTTTCATTCCAATTCATATGCAAACCTCGATTTGTATATTCAAATTTGCATATTCTAATATATACCTAAAAAAATGAAATGTCAATACTTTTTTTAAATTTTTTTGATTTATCCCACCAAAATGTGCATATTTCTAAGTTCCGCGTTTTTTATCTGCTTTTGGAGGGCAAAGCCGAAGGGTTCCAGATAGTTGCCCTCGAGGTGCGCGAGGTTTTGCACGTCCAGCTCCTTTATGACGGCGTGGGCTATGTCCTCGACTATCTCCGTCTTGACCTTGCTTCCCTGATTGTCGTTGTCCGCGGTGAGCAAAAACTCGAGCGGATCAGCGAGGTCGGACATAACGGGCAGCTCGCGAAGGGCGCGGAAGGTCCATTTGAAGTATGGACAATGCTTGCGATTCAACAAAAATATCGTCTGCGCGGCGCACTTCACAAACTCTGCGAGCGCGAGTATAGCGGCGCCCTCCTCGCCGTGAGAGAGACAGCGCGGATAGTTGTATTGTCCCGTCTGCGCCATGCGCACGAGCATAGCGGCGAGCTTTTTGAGGCGTACGTCCTCGGGCATGCCGTGCAGTATCTCCTTTCTTATCCTGCTGAACGCGCCAAGGTCGTCGCGGA
The DNA here is from genome assembly GCA_947581925.1 of uncultured Clostridia bacterium. Taxonomy (GTDB): domain Bacteria; phylum Bacillota; class Clostridia; order Christensenellales; family CAG-917; genus CAG-475. The sequence goes on along the minus strand of CANPWB010000001.1, from coordinate 62,363 downwards.
AGATCTCGCCGTTTGTCGCCTCGGCAAGGTACTCGCTTTCCGTAAACAGCCAATCCCTAAGCGTGACGGGCGCGCCCTCGCTGCCCGTGTAGCGGCGGTAGAAGTCGCCGATGACCTGCACTCCCTGCGAATTTGCTCCGATTACGCTGGTATGCGCAAGCTGCGTGCCCCTGTACTCGGCTTTTACGCGGTCGTATGCGCGCGTGAGGCGATAGCCTATCTGCGCCTCGTCCTCGCGCGTGAGAAAGAGGCACACCCCCGTCTCGAAATCGTGATCGCGGGAGATGTCGTCGTCATAGCCGAAACACTCCGACCCATGCCCGCAAAGCCCCACCGCGATGCGCTTTGCATACGACAAAAACTCCCTGTCTATCATTTCAGAGACGGCTTCGTTATAAAACTTTCTTGCTTCTTCAAGTCCTTTCATATCTCAAAACAAGCGGTTTACAATGCAATTTTTCACATTTAAACCTCAATTTATGTGATTTTAAGCGGTTTTCTTTTCGGTAGAGCGCTGTTATGCCTCGCCGCCGTTTGCGCGGTATATCGCCTTCGCGCGCTCCCCGAGTTCCTTCTTAAAAAGGAAATATCCGTGATAGCCGCAAGCGTCCGCGACTTTCATGCAGACGCTCGCATACGGCCCGTTGTGCTCCGCGCCTTCGCTTAGGAGCGTGGCGTAGGCAAGCTCGATATACTCATCCGCCCTGCCGTCGTCCTCCTTGCCCGCCGTGGCGTTTTCATCGTCAATAAGTTTTGCGAGATTGACATATGTAATCGCCACTTCGTTGATGTTGCCCTGCGCCTTCAATATCTCGAGCGCCTTCATATAGTGCGCCCTCGCCTCGTCGAATTTGCCTAGGTCTGCAAGCGCTGTCGCATAGTTGTTGTGATATCCCGCAAGACGGTAGTCGTTTGGCTCCAGCTCCCGCTCGTAAACTTCGCGCGTGATATCGTAATATTTCAAGGCTTCCTCCGCCCTGCCGAACGCCTTCATAGTCGTCGCTATGTTTAGATATACCGTGGCGTCCGCGACGGTGATCTCCTCCTCGACGGCTAAAAGCGCAAGCGCCTGCTCGCATGCGGAAAGCCCCTTCTTTTCGTCGCCCTCGCGGCGGTAGTGTCCCACTTCCTCGCTCAAAATGACAAGCAACCCGCGGTCGTCGCCGAGCGCCTTCGCCTCATTCTCCCAATAGTCGAGCACGCGCTCCATCCCCGCGCTGTCGTTTTTCGCGGCAAGCTCGTCCAGCCGCTCTATCACCCTCGCGACGGGCACATATCCCTGCGGCTCCTTTGAACAACTTGTACATGTGTTTTGATTTTTCATACGCCCCTCACAAACCGCAATATGGCAAAGGCAATATCGCGACCGTAAAGATTATACCACACCCCTCCCCCAAACGCAACGTTTATCGACATGTCATCTTGAGTGTAGTCGAAAGATCCCCCTGTTATACCCCACAAAATCACTGCGCAATTTTGCTGGGACCCCGATTTTACCCCATAAAATTCGCTACGCTCATTATTATGGGGACCCCGATGACGCTCAGACAAAGGTAACGTTAATCACTCACACAAAACGTCCGTAAATATCAAGCCCTCCCGCAGGAGTTTGAACCTTACACACAATCCAAAAAACGCGAGCGACGGCAAGAATTTGCCTAGCTCGCGTTTTTTAGCTTGGGGTGCAGGGGGTGAAACCCCTTGCCGCAGTGTGGGCGCGCTGCCCACATATACATAACGACTTACTTTGTCCCGAAGAGGCGGTCGCCGGCGTCGCCGAGACCGGGCAAGATATAGCCGACGTCGTTGAGTTGACGATCGAGAGTGGAGACGTAAATTTTTACGTCGGGATGCGCCTTATGCACTGTCTCTACGCCTTGCGGGACGCCGATTATATTCATGAGGCGGATATTTTTGCAGCCGCGCTTTTTGAGAAGGTCTATTGCGCCGACCGCGCTGCCGCCCGTTGCAAGCATAGGGTCGAGAAGGATGACTACGCTGTTTTCAATGCCCTCGGGCAGCTTGCAATAGTACTCGTGCGGCTCGAGAGTCTCCTCGTCGCGATAGAGTCCTATATGCCCTACTCGCGCCGTCGGGAAGAGCGTATGTACGCCGTTGACCATGCCTAAGCCCGCGCGCAGTATGGGCACAATGGTGACCGCGTTGTCCGCGACCATAGTTTGCTCCGTCGTCTCGAGCGGAGTCTCGACCATGACGGTCTTTGTGGGGACGTCCTTGAACGCCTCGAAAACCATGAGCGTGGTGATCTCCTCGACGAGCTCTCTGAACTCCTTCATGCCCGTGTTCTTGTCGCGCAGTATGGCGACCTTGTGTCTGATGAGCGGATGATCGAAAATAGTTACGTTGTCATATTTTTGCATAATTTCACCTCTTATTTTTGCATTGCGCCGCACTCTTTGCGGCGCGTAGGGCGGACGCGAACCCAAAAACAAATTCGCATGGGCGCCCCATTTTAAAAACAAGGCATACGGAGTTTATGCCCCGTATGCCCTGCAAATTTTACTCGTTGTCTGAAGAGTCTTTTTCGACGGGCGTCTCCTCGGCATCCGCCGCGCCGACCTCATAGGTGCTGTCCGCGTCCACGGGAGCCGACATAATGCTTTCGGGTTTCTCTGACTCGCCGCCCTTCTTCTCTATGGCGGTGATGATGGCGTTTGTCACGATACCCAAGATGAGCGCGGTAGCGATGGATGTGACCTGTATAGATTTTGTCACGAGACCATTGTCACCAAGCGCATACGGGATCTGTATGGAAAGACCGCCGATGCCCGCGATGAGGATAGCGCTGACGACAAACAAATTCTTGTTCTCGCCGAGGTCGATATTCTTGAACATCTTGAGACCGCTGACCGCGATGAAACCGTAGAGCGTGAGGCACACGCCGCCCATAACGCAGTTGGGGATCGTCTGAAGCAGACACATGATCGGGCTGATGAAGCTCAAAATAATGCACATGCAAGCCGCGGTGAATATCGTCCAGACGGACGCGTTGCGCGTGATAGCCACGCAGCCGACGGACTCGCCGTATGTCGTGTTTGGGCAGAAGCCGAACACGGAGCCGACGATCGAGCCGACGCCGTCGCCGAGAAGAGTTCTCTCAAGCCCGGGCTCGCCTTCGACAAGGTCTCTGCCGATGATAGTGCCAAGGTTCTTGTGGTCTGCGATATGCTCCGCAAAGACGACGAGCGCGACGGGGATAAACGCAAGCGCGACTTCCGCGACGCCCGCGCCCGTAATGCCCGGCTCGCCATTGACAGCATCTTGTATGCCGTGCAACAGTGCGAAACGAGGATATGTAAGGAAGGACTCCACTGTGATGTTCTTGAAGTTGTTGACAAGAGGATCCCAGTTGATTATCTTGAGATACTCGACGTTTGCGCCGTAGCCTATTGCAGAGAACAGAGACGCCACGACATAGCCCACACCTATACCGATGATGAAAGGAATGAGTTTTGGCATTTTGAACTTCTTTTGGCTGGAGCACACGATGATGGTAATGAATGTCACAAGACCGCAGAGCAAGCCAACAAGGTTGTAGCCTCCGTTGACGGCGTCGCCGCTCGCCTTGACCATATCGCCCATAGCGCTGCCCGCAAGGCTGAGACCGATGAGCGCGACAGTAGGTCCGATGATGACGGGAGGCATGAGCTTGCTTACCCACTTAGTACCCGCAAAGTGGATGATGAGCGCAAGCACCACATACACAAGTCCTGCGAATACGGAGCCTATGATAATGCCGAAATACCCGTAGGCGACCGCGACTCCCAATGAGCTCAAGAATGCAAAGGAGCTGCCGAGGAATACGGGGCTCTTGAACTTTGTGAAGAGCAGATACACTATAGTACCGAGGCCTGCGCCCAAAATCGCCGCAGGGATATCGGCGGGTCTGCCTACGATCGTAGGCACGGCGATAGTCGCCGCCATGATGGCGAGGACCTGCTGGAAAGCGAATACGAGCAACTTTCCAAACGGTTTCGGCACATCTTGAACGTCATAGATGAGATTGTTTCTTTGTTTGCCATAAACAATATCTCCTATTTAAATTTTTTCAAAAAAAGATGTCCCCGAGAGGACATCAAATTTTCACGCAAGCGTGGAAGCGAGAATTTGAGAGGGCACTTCGACCATAGTCGCACAGATGTTTGCAAAACGCTTTACGAGCGAGCTCCTCATTTCTGCCTCCGCAAATTTTATCGGGAGAAATATTAACACAAATTTCAAAAAATGACAACAAAAATCGACATTAAATCATACATTTCTTGCCGAAAACACAAAAAGTGCGCTACTCAAACAAAAATGCGCTCAACGCGTCGAGGTCGAAGGACGGCACGTAGTCCTCTATCGCGCTGTCCAGCTCCTGCGAAAAGCCGTTTGAAAGCCCCGCGTCAAAGAAAGCCTGCATCGCCGCGTCATATTCCTCCGCGGTCAGCCTGCGCCCGAGCGTGGGATGCTCCTTTACGGCGGGAGTGGGAAAATACTGCCCCATCACGCTGACGTACATGGACTTGTCTATCCCCGCAATGTCGAGCATTACGCCCGCGGTGTTCTCTGTCGCGCCCGGCAAAACGAGGTGCCGCACGATCGTTCCCCGCCTCATAATGCCGTCCTCGTCAAAAACGTCGTACGGCTGTTGCCGTCTCATCTCCGTTATCGCCGCGCGCGAGACCTCTCTGTAATTTTTCGCATGCGAATACTCCCACGCGAGCGAGTCGTCGCTGTACTTGAAGTCGGGCAGATATATGTCCACAAGTCCCTCGAGCTTTTTGAGGTTCGCGACAGTCTCATATCCGCTACTATTCCACACAATAGGCACTTTAAGTGTAGATTTTACAACTTTAAGTGTGCGAACGAGTTGATTTGTGAAATTTGAGGGCGTGACAAGGTTGATGTTGTGCGCGCCCATATCCGCAAGCTTTTTCATGCCGAATATGAGCTGCTCCTCACTCACCTCAAGCCCTTTTCCGCCGTGCGAGATCTCAAAGTTTTGGCAAAACGCGCACCTCAGATTGCAACCCGAAAAGAACACGGTGCCACTGCCCCGCTCTCCCGATATGCACGGCTCCTCGAAGTAGTGCAGACCCATTCTCGCGATCTTGTACGTTATGTCCATATTTGCCATTATCTCAAAATTTCGACCCCATTATCGCATTTACGCGCCTGCGCCGAGGCGTTTTGTATATTTTTTCGCCCACTTCGCAATCTTCTTCTCGTCATACTTTTTGGTGATATGCGCGGCGCAGCTCTTTGCTTTAAGCGCTCTCACCATGCACCCTATCGCGGGGAAAGTGAGGGAGGGTCTGCCAAGCAGCAGCCCTATCTTTTTGAATATGGACTTCGCGGGGATCTTCGGCTTTGCCCCGCTCGTATCCGTGCTCACAAGCGCGAGGTCGCTCTTCTCGATGAGCCCGCCGCCGAACACCCAATCTATCTGCTTGGGATCCACATTAAGCGCCCACCGCTTGAGCACGTCTATAAACGCGAAGCCCGCGCCGAACTCCTTCATCCACTTTGTCCAATAGCTCCATAGCCCAGCGGCGGAAAAGTCACAGCCATCTGCTATGCAGTCCGCAAGCATCTTGCCCGCCTTCATGGACGACTCTATACCGCTGCCCATGAGCGGCATAGTCTCAAACGCGCTGTCACCCACCGCGACATAGCCGTCCGCGACGCCGACGGGTATTGTGCCTCGCAAGCATATCTGTACGCGCTGTCCGAAATACATATCCTTTGACAGTATGGCGTTGTGCGCCCGCAGATCCTCCATCGCCTCGGCTATATCCTTGTCGCTCAAGCCACCCAATCTGCCGATAAGCACGTCCACCCTGTCCTCGCCTACGAGGTTGCACCAGCTTATGCCCGCCTTGCCCATATGTTTCAAGGACATCGTGCTCTCAATGCCCTCCTCGAGCGTATCCGCGCCCTCCGTCCTGTGGAAAAAAGCGCGATAACCGTACAGTACGCCCTCTTCCTCGGGCATAGCCTGTACGCAATACTTTTTCGGGAGCTGTCCTCTCAAGGGAGACCTCATGCCGCTCGCGTCTATGACGAGGTCGAAACGCTCCTCGCCCTCCGCCGTCCTTATGCCGACGACCTTATCCTTTTCAATTAGCAGACCGCTCACGGGAGTCTTAAATTTGACCTTTCCGCCCGCGCCCTCTATTTGCCCCGCAAAATATGCGCAAAGTTTACGCCTATGCACGGATATCTCCTCCATAGCCGGCAGAGGCGGCACGGGGAGAGAGTGCTGCCAATTCGGAGAGACGAAAAGCCACTTGCGCTTTTGCTCGTAGACATCCTCGCTCGGCATAGGCATATCGCAAAGCGAAAATATGTCCGCGCGTATGTCGTCCTGCCAGTCATAGCCCGTCTCTTCCCTTGCGCACCTCTCGAAAACGGTGACTTCGTGACCCGCCCTCAAAAGATGATACGCGGCGCACGCGCCGCCCTGTCCCAAACCTACAACCGCTATCTTTGCGCACATAATTTTCCTCCGATTACACTTAAAGTGGCGATTAACATCGCGTAAAGTACGCTTTTTGCGATTTCACGACTTTGCGCGGCTTTGTATCGTTTGTCTTTTGAATATTATATCACACCCGTCCTCAAAAGTAAATGCCTTGAATTTTGATATGCCTGAAGTTATTTTTCTTTACATATATTTGAAATGATGATATTATAGTAATGATCAAAATGAGGTGAATGCGTTGAAGTATTCCGAGCTCAAATCTCATCTCAACGACGCCGTCAACGGAGGCGAGTTTGCCGCCGCCTATTTTCTCACGGGTGAGGACGAATACCTGTTGCACGAGGCAAAGCGGCTTTTCGGCGAGGTGTTGGACGCGGGGTTCAAGGATATGAACTTCTCAAAGACGTCCGACGTCGGCGAGGCGATAGAGACGCTCTACACCTTCCCCGTTTTCGACGCGCGCAGGGTGTGCGTGCTTGAAAAGGACGTTTTGAGCGAGGACGAGACGGCAAAACTCAAGACATATCTCGAATCCCCCGCCGCCGAGGCTATACTCGTCGCGGATGTAGGCGAGAGCGCAAAACTTTTCAAGGGCAAGAATATCGAGTCCGTGTCCTGCGCGCCTCTCTCCGATGAGGAGCTGAGAGATTTCGTACGCGAGCAGTTTGCCGCTCCTCCCGCCGTATCCGCAGAGACCTCCGCCGTAGAGGAGCTCATCACACGCACTCAGGGATCGCTTGCGCGCATAGTGGGCGAGGTCAAAAAACTAAAAGCGTATGCGCCCGATGGCGTCACCCGCGCCGACGTCACGCAGATGGTAGCGTCCGACATAGAATATCAGACGTACATTTTGTCGGAGGCGGTCGCAAACCGCGACGCGCAAAAGGCGCTCTCAGTCACGGACGCCATTTTGAAGAACGGCATACCGGAGCGCGTATTGCTCTCCGCGATATACGAACGTTACAGGCGCATGCTCCACATCTCCCTCAATAAGGGCATGAGCAACGAGCAACTTGCAAAAATATTCGGCTTTAAAAAGCCGGGACAGGTATATTTTTTGAGGAAGAGCGCGGACAATTATTCGCAGGTGCGGCTGAAAGCCATCGTGGATCATCTGCACTCTCTGCAATACGAGATCGTTTCGGGCGAGCGCAGCGAATCCAGCGCGCTCTACGACGCCGTGCTTACGCTCTTGACTATACAATAAGGAGGCACTATGGTACCCAACAAACTTGACAAAAAATATCACGTTCCCATATTACTTGGGCTGTTTTTTGCGACGCTGGTGTGCAATTTTTACGACTTTTACACGACGTGCGCCACACTCGCTCAATATGCATCTCAGCTCACGCGTCTCAACATTACGATAAGCGTCATACAAATGCTGTTCGCGGACATCATCGTGCCTTCTCTTCTTTGCATGCTGTTCGCGTTTATTGTGTATCAATTCGGATTTACGCGCTATGTGCGCTGCATATCGCGCTCCGACTTCATCTATTTCGTCATGCTGTTCATATCTGGCTCCCGCCTTCTCATGGGCTTTGTCAACATATTCGCGCTGCTCAACGTCAATGTATCCTACTGCACGACGGGCTTTTTGTCCACACTCTTTAACGGCGCGGCGATGCTCATCATGTTCTTCGTCGTATTCAAGCGCGTCTATAAGTTCAATCCCGCCGAGGAGTACAACGCCTTCCGCGCATGGGCGACATGGTTTATGATCGGCGGCGGCATAGAGGCTGTCATAGGCAACGGCGCCGTGCTCATACTCATGGACACGCCCGAACTTCTTACGGAGTATTTCGGCATTGACATCACTGCAAACATCTCCTTACTCACGGCGGGTTGCGCCACGGGCATAGTAATATACTTCGCCTATCTCATCGCTATCATAGTGCTAGGCGAAATATTGAAGAAAAAGGCGCGCCTCTATCTTGACCCCGCCACCCGCGGAGACTATTACGACGCGCATACAAGCGCCCCCTACACCGTGCGTACGGACGCAGCGGACGTATTTGGGGAAACCAAAACCGACGGCTCTGCCACGGACGGCGACGACAAAGTCTTTGACGAATTCGACATCTGACTACGACGCGCCAACAAATCCCGAACAAGCCTGTCGGACAAGTCATTCGGCCAAAAATCAAACAAGACCAAACAAGGCGCCGAACAAAACTTCAAAAAGACTTTGAAAAGCCTATCAAACAAGACTCACGAACAAGTTTTATCCCCAAGCGGGATGAGAGGAATATATGGATTACAATTTTGTTGAATTTGCAAAAAATCTAGGCCCGTTTGCCGCCATCGACGCGCTTATCCTTGTCGTGGTGCTCGTGGTGATGTTGCTCTTTTTCATCTACAAGCGCAATGTCAAGATGCTGTGCATCCTGCTCCTCGGCTGTGTGCTTGAGATAGCTGTGCAGACGCTATCCGCCTACTATCCCGAAAAGCATATACTCGATGTCGGCAAGTACATAATGCACTATGTCGTCATCTTCGACATCGTATGCGCTTGCGTCGTCTATCAAAACGACTTCAAAAACATCTTCCAAAAGGTGTCCAGCCAGCGGCAATTCGACATGCACACCAGCGACGACGACCTTCGCGAGGCGACCGCCGAGATTCTCACCGCCTGCCAGGATATGTCCAAACAGGACGTCGGCGCCATCATCATAATCGACTCCGTAGGCGATATACACGAGAACATTCTCGATACGGGCACCCGCCTCGGCGCCACGCTCTCCGCTCCCCTGCTCGAAAGCATATTCAACACCAAGGCGCCCCTGCACGACGGCGCCGTCATAGTGCGCGGCAATAAGATAGTCGCCGCGGGCTGTTTCCTCACGCTCACCCAGCGCAATGTCAACAAGGAGATGGGCACCCGCCACCGCGCCGCTATCGGCGTGACCGAGGAGACGGACGTGCTCTCCATCGTCGTCAGCGAGGAGACGGGCATAATATCCGTCGTCAAGCACGGCGAGATAAAGCGCTATATGACCATGGACAAACTCAAAGACGAGATCGAGGAAGCCTACGGCATCTCCCCCACCGCTATCGCCATGCGCGAAGCCAACTCCCACAAAAAGAAAAAGCGCAGCAAAACCGGCAGATTTTATTGATGTTTGCGTGGGGCTCTGCCCCACACGCCTCACGCAGGGCTGCTCGCCCTGCACCTCGGCAAAGGGCGCTTTGCCCTTTGCGATCCCAAGCTAAAAACGCGCGAACGTCGTGACTTTTGTCGCTAGTTCGCGCGTTTTTGATTGATTGCAATGCCCAAAACTCCCGTGTGTGAGCTTGATATTTACGTTTGCTTTGTCCGAGCGTTTTTATATAAAACCCGGGGATGTTTCGACTTCGCTCAACATGACAGGTTATATAATATGTCCTTCCGAGCGTACCGGGTCCCCGCAAAAATATGAAATGTTTTTGTGGGGTAAAAAGTCGAGGAGCCCCCCTGTCCGAGCGTTGATTTTTACAGGACCCCACCACCCGCTAGTCAGCGGGAGCCTCCCCCTAAACCTTACCCCATAAAATCGCAATGCAATTTTATGTGGACCCCGATTTTACCCCACGAAATCACTGCGTAATTTCGCGGGGACCCCGATTCCTCTATCCAGCGTTTGAGAAGGGGGAGGCCCACAAGCGGATAGTAACAGTTTGTCTGGGTGTAGGCATACCCCTTCTCCAACATAAATGTAGAGGATAAACATCTATTTAGGGGGAGGCTCCGCCATAGGCGGTGGTGGGGGTCACTGAATTTTACTCACCCTATGTCCGAGTGCATATTTAATGTCACTCCGAGCAACGTCGAGGAGTCCCCCATGTCCGAGTGATTAACATTACCTTTGTCTAAGCGACATCGGGGTCCCCGCAAAATTACGTAGTGATTTTGTGGGGTATTTGATCGGGGTCCCCGCGAAAAGTATTTTTCGTGGGGTATAGCTTCGGGGTCCCCGCAAAATTACGCAGTGATTTTGCGGGGTAATTAAGCGCAGAGTGGCGCAGCATTTTGCGGTGGGCTTTTAGGCACCTTACTTTGTAATGGTGCCAAGCCCTGAGCAAATGCAAGCGGGGTGCAGGGGACGAAGTCCCTTGCCGCAGTGTGGGCGCGTAGCCCACATATACACCTTAAAGCACAAAGCGGGCTTTTCGCCCGCTTTTTATATGATCGCCGACAGGAGGAACCTAATCGACGGAAAATTTTGTATATATCGCGTTTATTGCTTTTTCATAGTCGAAGGTATCCACGCCTATGATTATATTGAGTTCGGATGAGCCCTGGTCTATCATGCGGATATTGATATGTTTTTCGGCGAGCGCCTCGAAAATTTTTGCGGCGGTGCCCTGCCTCGAAGTCATATTGTGCCCTACCGTAGCTATGAGGGACAATCCCGATTGCACGTCTATGCTGTCCGCCTCCGTAGCTCGCCATAGCGCGGCGATGAGGGAGGGCAACTTGCCTTCGAGGTACTCATCCCTTACGACGACGGACAGCGCGTCAATGCCCGACGGCATATGCTCGAAAGATACGCCCTCCTCCTCGAGCACGGACAGTACGCGGCGCGCAAAGCCTATCTCGCTGTTCATCATCTCTTTTTGGATGTTGATGATTGAAAAGCCTTTCCTGCCCGCTATACCCGTTATCACGCTCTTTTCGCCCATATGCCGCACATTCGACACGATGACGGTGCCCGCCGCGGACGGGTGGAAGGTGTTTTTGATGTTTATGGGTATGCCCGCGCGACGCACCGGAAAGATAGCCTCGGGGTGCAGCACTTCCGCGCCCATGTACGCAAGCTCTCTAAGCTCGTCATAGCTCAGGCACTCGATGAGTTTCGGCGAGGGCACGATGCGCGGGTCGGCGGAGAGAAAACCGTCCACGTCCGTCCAATTTTCGTATACGTCCGCGCCCACCGCGCTCGCGACTATAGCCCCCGATATGTCGCTGCCGCCGCGCGAAAACGTCTTTATCTCGCCGCTTGGCATAGAACCGTAAAACCCGGGGAGCACCGCGCGCTCCACGCCGTCCAGCGCCGCGCGCAGCCGCGAAAGAGACTCCTCGAGCATCAGTTCGCCGTCTTTTGAAAACAAAATGAGTCCCGCTGTATCCACAAATTTCACGTCGAGAGCGGCGGCAAGTATGACCGCGCTAAGATACTCCCCTCTCGACGCCGTAAAATCGCGCGACCGCGCCTTGATAATATCCTCGCGTACGCCGTCTAAAATCGCCGAAATGTCTATGTCCAAGCCGAGCTCGCCGCTAATGTCGCAAAACCGCCGAGTCACCTTAGCAAATTTATCCTTGAAATCGCCGCCGTCAAGCGCATTGAAACACCCGTACAGCGCGTCCGTGATCTTTGTGTCCGCCTTGCTCCGCTTGCCGGGCGCGGAGACCACGATGTACTTGCGGCTCTCGTCCCGCCGCACTATCTCCATAACTTTTTTTATACTGCCGCCGTCCGCCATGGACGTCCCGCCAAACTTGCATACCCGCATACCGCGCTCCAAAACGCTTTTATCTTCTGTTATATTCTATTGTTTCGCGCGCGAAGTGGTGAATTGTCTTATATTTACCGTAAATGAAGGATATTTTTCGACATACAAAAACAGGCACAATGCGAATTTATTGCCAAAAGCAGGTCAAAAGACAATTTTTACAAATTTAAATATGCATTTGTCAATCTCTCAAATTCGGAACGGTGTTTACAATGTTCGCTATCGAACGTTTGAGTTCTTCGGGAAGTTTACGAAAATTGTTTATGAGCTCGATCTCACGCGGAGAAAGCTGCATAGGAGATTCGTCCTCTGCGAAAAATTGCGACATACTTACGCCGAGCGTGGCGCACAACTTTTCAAGATTTTTTACAGACGGCACTGTGCCACGGGAGAAAGTGTTTGCCAATGTGGATTGGTTGATGTCCGAAAGCTCTGCAAGGCGATAGACGCTGAGATCTCTTTCAAGCCTGAGCTTATTCAACTTTTTGATTATGTCCATACTGTCTCATTTCCTCTTTTGAATTTATTTTACTATAGCTTTTTACAGTATATTTTCTGTTTTGAGTTGACATTATAGTTTAATTTAACTATAATATTTGACGGTTTAACTTTAGGAGGATATCGAAATGAAAAAGAAAATAGCTATCATAGTCGCGGCAGCGCTGCTTATCGTGTGCCTTGCCGTGACATTGGCGTCCTGCTCTCCAAAGGAAGACGGCGGGACGCGCTTGGGGGCGTCGGTCAAAAAAATTTTGGAAGCCGATCATAAAGGATTTGAAGCGTATAATACCGGCGCATTTTCACTTATTAGGGATGATATATTGCACGGGAATTACGCTACCGGAGATTTTGACTCTGTAATTATAGATAAGAGTGATCCTTTGCGACATTTTAGACAAACATATTTAAGAAACGGAAAGCTGTTTTCCAGGAGCGGAACCGAATCCTACACTGATGAAGAGACAGAAGTATCATACTACGATAATGGAATTTTTAATTTTGACGGCATATTTAACTTAAATTTTGAGGCAGCAAAGTTGGGTTTAGCCTCGATGTTGAACGTATATGAAAAATTGTACGCATCGGAGGTGCCCAAAGACGGACTATGGACTACCAAAGTCGTTTTCTCTGCCGCGAACTTTGCTGATTTCATCTATGATAATAGCGAGGATATGGGTTTCTTGGAAGTGTTGCACAATAGCAAATATGTCAACGGATGGGAAAGCTGGGAAAAGCAAGGAAGTGCGTCCGAACCGGAAGCTGCACATAAGTTCAATTTATTGTACTATAATTTTGCCGAAACCATGACCGCAGGCTTGCCCGCAGACGCGCTGTTTGTGATGTCCAAGTACGACGATCAAACCGAAGAGTACATCGTGATGAGCTACGATCTGGCGGATATGCATATCGTGGAAAATCGCGTCAAAATACAGGACGGCTATATATCTGACATTATTTTGACAGATCCCGATATACTCAAACAATTCGGCGAGGATCTAAGCTCCATCAGTTCGCTCACTATGCATTACAGTAAATATAACAAGACCACGCTTACCAGACCCGAAGGCGTCATGTGAGCGAAAAATGTTGACACAAATTATACGGCGGAGAAAACAACTCCGCCGTATTTTTTATAGTCTAACACTCGGGAAAGTTTATTATAATTTCCTGTATGAGACAAGCGCTCTTGAATCTCTCAACTTGAAATCGCAAGTTCTCTTTTGATTATTATATTGATCTCACAATTTACTCAATCTTGATTTTTACTGTCCTCAGATGTCTCGGATTTCTTTTCGCTGTCGGGATTGGGTGCAAACGCGCCCGAGGCGAGCTCGGTATTATAGCCGGGGTTTTGCTCGGGACGGAGAGCGTTGGGATAGCTGATGTCTGAGCGGATATCCGTCGCGAGCTTTTGCAGTTTTGTCGCGAGCCCGTATGGATCCTTCTGATCGAAGATCACACCCGCCGTGCCCGCCGCGGTGATGTAGATGTCGCCCACTTTGCACAGCTTGTCAATAAACCCGACCTTCGCGACAACGCTCTCTATCTTGTCATAGTAGAAAAATTTGAAGTCTATGCCGATGACGCCGCTGCGCACGATTATGCGTCTGTCCGTAAAGGCGTACTCGATATTTTTGATCTCAATTGTGGAGCGTATCACCTTGTACAGCCACATCCACACGGGCGCAAGATGTACGATGAAAAACGGTATGACGAAGCCGAGCATTGACATAGGCATTTCGCCTCTGCTTAGTGCCCGCCCTATGAAAATGAGGAAAAACGCGTCCACGCACAGCCAAACGATTGCCAACGGCAGCATTTTTATCCCCGCCGCCAAGATGTACGACTTCTTATCCGGCTTTGAGCGGAAGAGTATCTTCTCCCCTGTCTCTAATACGCCCTCCAAAGAATTGTCCGACTCGGACTGCGCAAAATATTTTTCGTCTATATTCATTTTGATTTCTCCTTTTTTTGCGTATTTCGCAAAATATGATGTTTATGTATGCGATTTGATGTGTTAAACGTCGGTTACAGCAATTTCATTATTTCTTGCGCAACGGCGGCGCAATCGTCGTCGATGTATATGTCCGCCTTGCCGCCTATCGCCGTATCGCCCTTGTTGATGAGCGCGAGCGTGTCCCCCGAAAATGAAAACAGCAGCCCCGCGGCGGGATACACTTTGAGGGATGTGCCAATGACCATCATGACATCGGCATGCTCTATACAGCGCTCCGCGCCCATATAAACGTCGGTGTCGAGATTTTCCCCATACAGCACGACGTCGGGCTTTATTATGCCGCCGCAATCGCACCTCGGCACGCCGTTACATTTTGTGACGATATCCGTCCCGTCATATTCCTTGCCGCACTTCATACATCTGTTTCGCCTCACGCTGCCGTGCAACTCGTATACGCGCCTACTCCCCGCGTCAAAGTGCAAACCGTCAATATTCTGAGTGACGACGGCGGAGAGTATGCCCCTCTTTTCAAGCTCGGCAAGCATGAGGTGTGCGGGGTTGGGTTTTGCGTCCTCATATATCATTTTTTGCCTGTAAAACTCAAAAAATTCCTCGGGGTGCGCGTTGAAAAAGGGACGGGACAACATAGTTTCGGGGTCGAATTTGCCGAATTTCGTGCTGTAAAGCCCGCCGCCGCTCCGAAAATCCGGTATGCCGCTGGGCACGGATATCCCCGCGCCCGTAAGCGCGACTGCGCTGTGCGCTCTCTTGAGCGCGTCGGCAAGCTTTTTCACCGCTTCTATACTTGTACTTTTAAGAGCCGTCATAACTCCCTCCTTGACGGCTATATTTTAGCACCGCTTGCCCCGCTTGTCATCAAAAATATTTACAAATCCAAAGCCGAAGTGTTATAATGCGGATATAGGAGAAAAAAATATGTTCAACAAATTTATGTTAGAAGTCGGGCGCGAAGGCTCCGTTATAAGAGAACTCAACGATTTCGGCAGACAGCGCGCGAAACTGCTTGGCAAAGACTCCGTTTTTGATTTTTCCATAGGCGATCCCAGCGTACCCGCTCCGAGCAAGGTGCAAAAGACTCTTGTCGCGCTTGCCGAGTACCCCGACTCCGTGAGCATACACGGCTACACCTCGGCGCAAGGGCTTGGCGAGGCGAGAGAGGCGATATCGCGCGGCATACAAAAACGCTTTGATTTCAGCATGCCGCCCGAACTCATCTATCTGACTTGCGGAGCGTCCGCCGCGCTTGCCATATCCATAAACGCGCTTTGCGAGAGCGGCGACGAATTTATACTTTGCGCGCCCTATTTTACGGAATATCCCGTGTACGTCAAAGCGGCGGGCGGAGTGCCTATATCCGTCCCCTTTGCGCAAAATTTCGATATAGACCTTGACTCGCTCGAGGCGGCTATAACTCCGCGCACTAAAGCCGTCATAGTCAACTCGCCCAACAACCCGAGCGGCAAGATATACTCCGAGGCGCTGCTAAAAAAGCTCTCCTCCCTGCTAATGAAAAAAGGCGAACAACTAGGACTGCAAATATATATCATTTCGGACGAGCCTTACCGTGAGCTTGCCTACGACGGCGCGACGGTGCCATATATCCCCGCCTACTACGAAAATACGATCGTATGTTACAGCTATTCAAAGACGCTATCCCTGCCCGGCGAGCGCATAGGCTATGTCGCGGTATCGCCCAAAGCTCATTTGTGCGAGGAGCTGTTTTACGCGATACAGGGCGCGGGCAGAGCGCTCGGCTATGTATGCGCGCCCGCAATCTTCCAGCGCATCGTAGCGAAGTGCGAAGATGAGACTCCCGACCTTGCCGCCTACGCCGAAAACCGCGAGCTCATGTACGACGGGCTTATATCCGCGGGCTTTGACTGCGTTCCGCCAGAAGGCGCGTTCTACCTGTTTATCAAGGCTCCCGACGGCGACTCGAAAGGGCTATCACTTCGCGCGCGCGAGCTGGGACTGCTCATAGTGCCCGGGGACGACTTCGCCGCAGCGGGCTATTGCCGCGTCGCCTATTGCGTTGACAAAGACAGAATACTCCGCTCCCTTCCCCTGTTTAAACAGCTCAGGGAGAGCTATTAAAAAATTATATGTAAAAACTGCATAAACAATTGAAAATCGCATAACCCCTAGTATGTTTTACTCACATGGGTCGTGCTTCTTTATTTTCCTTTGCAAACGGATATCAAAAACAATATTACCGCCGCGCCCGCCGCCAAGACCAACATAGGTCATACCTCCGAAAAAATTTTATGCGCCGCCTTTTCCAAAAATTTGCGCTCGCAAATTTTTGTTTTGGGTATTGCTTATGACAATATGATATCCTATAATATGTACCGAAAACGGGACATCAAATTTGATATGCTCAAATCAAGAAACGGGGCGCGAGGCGTCCAAAAGCGAGGCGAATATGGCGACAAAGACTCTGCTCATCCAAATCTACAATATTTTGAAAAAGTACTCGTCCTATGACGAGCCGCTTACGCAACAGCGCATAATCGACCTACTGTACGACGAATACGGCGTGGTGTGCGAGCGCAAGGCGATCGGGCGCAACATCTCCCGCCTCAGGGACTTCTACCCGCTGTCCGAGAGGCGGCGCGGAGTGTATCTCATACAGGACGAGCCCGCGCTCGAGGAGTACGAGATACGCTGGCTCATAGACAGCGTGCAGGGCTCCAAATACATCGGGCAGCGCTACTCTTCCGATCTTATTGACAAGCTCATCGCGCTGGGCGGTCCCGACTTGGGAGAGCACATCAAGCACGTGCACTCCGTCAACGATTGGGGCAAGTTTGAAAACAAGGACTTCTTCTTGAACATCGACATAATCGGCGAGGCGATAGACGGTGGCAAGCAGATTGCCTTCGACTACAACACCGTGGGCACGGACAAAAAGCTGCTCTTCAAGGAGCGCTATGTCGGCTCGCCCTACGGCATGCTGCTCAACAATCAACGCTATTACGTGGTTTTCCGCAACGAGAACAAGGGCGGCAAGATAAGCTATCTCAGGATAGACAGGATAACGCACCCCGAGGTCCTGCCCGACGCCGCCGTCCCCGTCACGGAAAACGCGGGTTTCGAGCACGGCTTGAACTACCACGACCTCACCACCTGCCTGCCCTATATGTTCAGCGATAAGCCCGTCCGCGCGACTCTCAAGTGCGACAAAAACTTCATCAAGGACTTGACCGATTGGTTCGGCGACGGCTTCACCGTGACAAAGCAGGAGGGCGACTCCATAACCGTGCGCGTGCGCGCAAGCGAACAGGCGATGCTCTACTGGGCGCTCCAATACAACACCAACGTCGAAGTCCTCTCCCCCGCCTCCCTCCGCTCCAAAATAATCGCAAAACTCAAAGAAACCCTAAAAATGTACACCGCCAATTGACGCCTAAACCCAAAGACAGACTGACAAATATGTCGCCAACTCCCGATATAAAAATCACGGCGCCGCCCAACCAAGCGACGCCGTATGTTTTGAGTGTGTTTTTCAAATCATATGTTCAACTTTTGTCAGTTTTCTTCCACCCACACTTCCGGGGTATGAGTCTGCTCATTCCAATGCCAATGCTCGCCGTCATAGTTCGGCTGCTCACTGAAATAGTAGCGTTTGGCATTTATAAGAGAGTCGTTGCCGTTGTCGTAATCTCTTATTGAAATGTCGTTCCATTGCTCGCTCGTTCCTTTGTAATACACTGTCTGCAAGCCTGTGCAACCATCGAATGCTTGGTCTCCAATGCTCGTCACACTTGCGCCTATAGTTACCGTCTGCAAACCTGTGCAACCTTCGAATGCATAAGAGCCTATGCTAGTTACACTGTCGGGTATTGTTATCTCACGCAAGCTAGTGCAATTCTGAAATGCATAAGAGCCTATGCTTTCTACGCTGTCGGGAATGGTTATCTCTTTCAAGCCTGTACAACCATCGAATGCGTTCCAGCCTATACTTGTCACGCTGTTTGGTATCGTGATAGACGTCAGGCCTGTACAACCATCGAATGCGCTCTCGCCTATGCTTTCAACGCTGTTCGGTATCACGCTTGTTTTGCAACCTAATATCAATTCGTTACTTACCCTTTTTATTAAACAATTATCTTCCGATCTATATGTTTTGTTGTCGGGATCGACTATGATCGATTTCAAACCTGTGCAACCGTAAAATGCATAACCGCCTATGCTTGTCACACTTGCGCCTATAGTTACCGTCTGCAAACCTGTGCAATTATAGAATGCATCATATCCTATACTTTGCACGCTGTCCGGAATTATGATTTCTTGCAACCCTGTGCAATTACGGAATGCTTCACTGGCTATACAAACAGTATCGGCTTTTATATTGTCAATTACAGTCCCTTGCGGCATTGTGCCTTTATACCTATACAACACTTTGCCTGCATATATCAATCCATCTGGCTGGGAATTATACCAAGCAGTGTCATTAAACGCCCCGCTTGGAATACTCTGTACATTATCTCCTATATTCACTGTTGTTAGAGATGTGCAATTGCTGAAAATAGAATAATCACTACCTACATATGTTTTTAGGCAATTTATCGCATTCCAATTTACCGTCTGCAAGCCTGTGCAATTCCTGAATACATCCCATCCTATGCTTGTCACGCTTTCGGGAATTGTAACAGAGGTTATGCCTGCACAACCACTGAATGCACTACCGCCGATGTACGTCACGCTGTCGGGGATCATTACAGAAGTTATGCCTGCACAACCACTGAATGCACTATCGCCGATGTGCGTCACGCTGTCGGGGATCATTACAGAAATTATGCCTGCACAACCACTGAATGCATACTCGCCTATGCCTGTTACGCTTTCGGGAATTGAAATTTCCGTCAAGTTTGCACAACGATAGAATGCGTACGGGTAAATTGCGTCTATTGACCTGTTGAGAGATAAATTGAGTGCTTCACTGTCGCCAACGTATCCAATTGCGTATACTGTATTGCCAACAGTGTATGTCTGTATGCCGTTTCCGTCTGTTGCAAGTGCATTTGTAAATTCACTATTTGCATCCGTCAACACTTCGCCGCCTATAAGTGCAGGAGATGAAAGCGATATCCCACTCAGATTGCGGATATGCACAAGTTTGTAGCAACCATCGAATGCATCAGAGCCTATGCTTGTCACACTGTTGGGGATTGTAATTTCCTGCAAGCCTATGCATTCTCTGAATGTATAGGCAGGTATACTCTGTACATTATCTCCTATATTCACTGTTGTTAGAGATGTGCAATCTCTGAAAATAGAATAATCAGATGAACTATCTGCCCTTGTGCAATTTGTCGCATTCCAATTTACTGTTGCAAGGGATGCGCAACCGTAGAATGCCCAATCGCCTATGCTTGTCACGCTTTCGGGAATTGTAACAGAGGTTATGCCTGTAAGCTCCTGGAATGCACTATCGCCGATGTACGTCACGCTGTCGGGAATTGTAACAGAGGTTATGCCTGCACAACCACTGAATGCACGGGCGGGGATAGATACCAAACCGTCCAAATCCTTTACTTCCGTCACTTCAACATTATTCAAACAAAATTTCGCTTTCTCTACTGTACTGTTCAGAGGAGAATAAACACCGTCGTCCCCAAAATCAATCTCGCACCAACCTTTGAGATCTCCAAGATAATTTACCTTTTTTATCTTACATACACTATTATATCTAGCATTACCGAATACATTATCTGATATGCTTCGCACATCAGCACCTATATTAACGGTTAGTGGAGAGGTACTGCCACTAAAAAGGGAATAAATGTAACCACCTCTATTCTGTACAGTACAACTTATGGCATTCCAATTTACAATACTAATTGAATTCACAGATTTGAATATATATACTGGCATAGTTTCTACATTTGTTCCAATAGAAACCGTAGTTAAGGATGTACAACCATAAAAAATAGGGTTATTGTAATAACTATTATGATCGCCAAAAGGATTTGAGATTGCATTCCAATTTACCGTCTGCAAGCCTGTGCAATCACGGAATGCATAATTGCCTATGCTTGTTACACTCTCGGGAATTGTTATCTCGGTCAAACCTGTGCAATCGGAGAATGCCCAATTGCCTATGCTTGTGCAACCGTCAAGGATTGCAACAGGGCCTTCTATCGCTTGAGGTACGATAAAAATTGATTTATCCTCTTTTTTATAGAGCACGCTGTCCTTGCTTTGATATACTGAATTTCCTTCTGCGACATCAAATGACTTCAAGTTTGTGCAATAGTAGAATGCACTAACGCCTATGCTTGTTACACTGTCGGGAATCGTGACAGAAGTTATGCCTTTGCAATAGTAGAAAGCGTATGCCGGAATTGATCCCAACCCATCCAAGTCCTTGACTTCGGTCACTTCTTCGTCGTTCAGATATAACTTTGCGCCTCCTATTGCATACATAGGATTGGTTGAGGCATTATTTAACAAAAATTCGCACCAGCCTTTTAAGTCTCCGAGATAATTTAGCTTTGTTATGCCTGTACAATTATAGAATGCATCTTCTCCTATGCTTTTCACGCTCTCGGGGATTGTTACCGCTTGCAAACCCGTGCAACCGGAGAATGCAGAATTGCCTATACTTGTCACGCCTTCGCCTATCGTCGCAGTCTGTAAACCTGTACGATCACGGAATATTCCTTCTCCTATAAAGCCACTTGTGATTTTTACAGTTGTAAGACGGTCTATAGAAATATAACTGATTGCGTTTGCAGGTATAGTCGCTGTTGCAATATATGTGCAACCATCGAATGCACAGTAATCTATGCTTTGCACGCTGTTGCCTATTGTTATTGTCTGCAAGCCTTTACAACCGGAAAATGCATAATAGCCTATGCTTGTCACGCCTTCGCCTATCATAACTGTCTGCAGGCCTGTGCAACCACAGAATGCATAATCCTCTATGCTTGTCACGCTGTCGGGTATGGTTATCTCTTTCAAGCCTGTACACTCGAATGCCGAATTGCCTATGCTTTGCACGCTGTCGGGGATTGTTACAGATGTTATATCTGTAAGACCATGGAATGCATAAGCGGGTATTTGGGTAAGACCGTCTAAATCTTTTACTTCGGTTACCAAAACCTCATTCAGATATAATTTTGCATTGTTTGCCTCATACAAAGGATTTGCATACGCGTATTCAAACTCAATCTCACACCAGCCTTTTAAGTCTCCGAGATAATTTACCTTTGTTATGCCTGCACAATTATAGAATGCATACTCGCCTATGCTTTGCACGCTGTCGGGGATTGTTACAGATGTTATATCTGTAAGACCATGGAATGCATAAGCGGGTATTTGGGTAAGACCGTCTAAATCTTTTACTTCGGTTACCAAAACCTCATTCAGATATAATTTTGCATTGTTTGCCTCATACAAAGGATTTGCATACGCGTATTCAAACTCAATCTCACACCAGCCTTTTAAGTCTCCGAGATAATTTACCTTTGTTATGCCTGTACAATTATAGAATGCATACTCGCCTATGCTTTGCACGCTGTCGGGAATCGTGACGGAGGTTATGCCTGTGCAACCGGAGAATTCAGATGAGCCTATGCTTTCTCCGCTTGTGATAGTTACTGTTGTAAGACTATCTTTGGGAATATAACGTATAACATTAGCAGGCATTGTTGCCGTTGTGATATTTGTGCAACCGGAAAATGCATAATCGCCTATGCTTTTCACGCTGTCGGGAATCGTGACGGAGGTTATGCCTGTAAGACCATGGAATGCATAATCGGGAATAGATTGTATGTCCTCGCCAATGTTCAATGTGGCAAGCTGTGTGCAACCGTTAAAAATGGGAAAGTAAAGACTCCCTGCCTCAGAACAGTTTGTTGCATTCCAATTGATCGTATTCAACCCTGTACAATTATAGAATGCATCAGCGCCTATGCTTTGCACACTATATGGGATTGTTACAGATGTTATATCTGTAAGACCATGGAATGCATAAGCGGGTATTTGGGTAAGACCGTCTAAATCTTTTACTTCGGTTACCAAAACCTCATTCAGATATAATTTTGCATTGTTTGCCTCATACAAAGGATTGGCATAATTATTGCTAAAATCAATCCCACACCAACTCTTTAGAGATGTTACATTCACCATTGTTATTCCCGTGCAACCGGAGAATGCATCTTCTCCTATGCTTTTCACGCCTGCGCCTATTTTTACTGTCTGCAAGCTTGTACAATCATAGAATGTCATCCATCCTATGCTTTGTACGCTGTCGGGAATTATGATTGACTTCAGCCATCTACAGCCTTGAAATAAACAAGATGATATTTCTGAGACCCCATCCAGAAGATCTATTTCTCCATCGGTATTTCTGGGAATGATATATATTGACTTGTCTGCCTTTTTGTAAACAATGCCGTCCTTGCTTTGATATACCGCATTGTTGGGGTCTACAGTTATAGCTTTAAGTCCGTCGGAGTCAAAAGCATCCTCACTTATGCTTATCACGCTCTTGGGGATTGTGATTTCGCTAAGTCCTTCGCACCCTGCAAACGCGCATCTTCCAATGCGCTTGACGCTTGAGGAAATGATTACGCTTGTAATATCTGCAAAGTAACTACTATAGGGGTCTTCGTGTGCGCAAAAAGCATAATCGCCTATCTCGGTGACATCTACGCCTTTGTATTGCGCGGGAATGACGACCTCATTTACGCCGCAATTGAATTTTTTCAAAGTGTATGTATCGGTTTGGTTCAGTTCAAACTCAAACAGCTCTCTTCCGCAAGCGCACTCGCCGACTGTGTCATATGCGTGCGCAATATGGTTGCCCCTCTCTTCTTGGCAAACAGAGCATTCTTCCCAATGCGCGTCAATATCGTAAACGGTCTCAAATCTATGATATTCGGGAGACGGCTGAACAGGCTCTCTTCCTTCTTCGCTCAATTCACCGCAAACGGAACATTTGGGAGCTTTTGTGCCTTCATCCCTGCAAGTGGGTTCTTCCGCAAATCCCCATTCGGTGAATTTATGGTCTTTAAAATAAAATGTTTTTTCAAGTTCCGAATTCCAAACTTCCGAGTGGTATTCGTATGTTCTGAAACTGTCTCTTTCGTCAGTACAAGGATATATTTGTTCCTCTTTAAGCGTTTTGGGCAAAGGCATATCGCTTATGTAATCACAGTTTGCGCAGGTGTTCTCTTCCCATAACTCTTCTCCTTCTTGATGATATCGGCCCATTAGCGAGTGCGGAGCATAATAATCGATCTCATCCTCCTTTTGATATACATGACCGTCCTCATCCGTAGCGCTTATGACTATACTCTTCCTGCCGGATACGCTGCATGTTCCTTCCTGGATAATGGATTCGCCTACAATTTCACCTTGTGTCTTATAGATGTGGCTGCCATCTCTGGAGCAAGTGAGCGTCACCTCGGGCTTGCCGTCAACCATTTCATAATCCATCACCCAATCGTGATGCGGCGCCAACTTGAATGTCTCTGTCACATCATAATCAAATCCTTCATACTCTCCTTTCGCATTGTATGTGACAGATCCTTCCGTATCGCATGTCGGCGCTGTATATTGCGTTCTGACCGCTGTGCCTTCAATATCATAAACTTCATAGGGATTTCTCTTGCACGTCAAATGGATAGTGCCGGTGAGGACCTCATCGCCAAGATTGCCGTTGAGCTCCTGTATAGACCACTCAAGATCATGTCCAAGAGGAGCTATATCCCGCGTGAAATATTCGCCGCATATTGTGCAATTCGCACCCTCAGACCCGGGTTCAGTACATGTAGGATCGACTATCCTTGAAAACACTTCAGCCTCGTGAGTGTGTCCGTCAGATCCCTGTGGATTTGAAGGTTCGGAATCTTCTTTTTCGCCACAAGCCACAAGCGTGACTGTCGCAATGCAGACAAGCAAAGCCACTGCAAGCAGGGCAAGCAATATCTTTCCTTTTCGTTTCATAGAGGTCTCCTTTCGGGTCTCGCCCGTCTTTGTATACAAAGGTACGCCGACAAGGGCGCACGTTCACGGATCAGACAAATTAACAAGCGCACTCTTGTCAGTTTTGCCACAAACTTGTATGCGTCTATCCACTGTATATTAAGAAATGAACTTGTTAGCGAAGGTAGCACAGTAGATATATTATATTAAGTTTGTAATGCCATTATTATAGCACCCTGCCCGCGCATAGTCAACAATCTTATCGACTTAGGCGACGTGGCATTTTGCGATTTGCTTGATTATCCCGTCTAGTTTTTGCATTGTGTATATTCCTTGTCCCGCGTATCAACTTGCTTTTTCGCGCTAGGCGTATTATAATTTAAATATAATTTGATTTCGGCGGGGCATATGACGAAAAGGCAGATATTACAGGACATGTACAGGAAGAGCGTCACGGTCATGCTGGTCGGCATACTTACGGGG
Source organism: uncultured Clostridia bacterium (assembly GCA_947581925.1). GTDB lineage: Bacteria > Bacillota > Clostridia > Christensenellales > CAG-917 > CAG-475. Next base: position 37,482 of record CANPWB010000001.1, on the reverse strand, counting down.
CTGACGGTGGGCGTGGCAGTCACGTTTTTCGCGCTGGCGACGGAGGTACTGTCCGAGCATTCCTACAACATCTACGAGAGCGTGCAAGCGCACCCCGCGTATGTCCCGTTGCTAATATTAGTGCTTGCGGTAGGCGCATTTATGGTGGCTACGCTCAACCGCTTTTTGCCCCTGCTCGGCTCCAACGGAGTTCCGCAGACGGAGGGCGTGACCCGCGGGCTGCTGAAGATGAAGTGGTATCAGATGCTCCCCGCTATGGCGGCGGCGAGCCTTATCAGCATATTTATGGGTCTGAGCGCGGGCGCGGAGGGCCCGTGCATGTTCATAGGCGGCATGTGCGGCGACGCCGTAAGCAGACCCTTTGGCAGTACGGATATGGAGCGGCGCTATCAGATCACGGGCGGAGCATGCGCGGGCGTAGCGGTAGCCGCAAACGCGCCCCTCACGGGCATAGTGTTCGCGCTTGAAGAGGCGCATCGTCGCTTTACGCCGTCCATACTCATATGCTCCTTTTCCGCGGTCATATCCGCTGTCATAACGCGCAACCTGCTGCACCTCGCGCTCGGGCTGGAGATAGAGAGCGAGCTCATAGGTTTCAAACTTGCGCACATGCCCGCGATAGGCTATCTTTACGTCGCGCTTGCCGCGCTCGCGAGCGGGCTTGTCGGCGTGTTCTTCTTTTATCTCGTCAAATTCGGCAGAAAACGCATAATGAAAATAACCGCGCTCAAAGGCGGCGCGCGATACCTCATCCCCTTCCTCTTTGCGGGCGCGGCGGGACTTGTAACGGTGTACGCGACGGGCGGCGGGCACTCCCTCATCAATATGCTCGCCACAAACGGCGGCGAGGGACAGATGTCCCTTGGGCTCGTATTCGGCGCACCCATAGCGGCGACGCTCGTCATCATCATAGTCCTTAGGCTCGTGAGCCTTGTGCTCGGCATAAGCGCGGGAGTCCCGGGCGGCATATTCGTCCCCATCATATCTTTGGGCGCGCTCGTCGGCGCGTTGATGTCCCGCCTTCTCGTCATTATGGGCATGGACGCGGCGTTTACGGACTATATCGTGCTCATATCCATGGCTACAATATTCGCCGCGACTGTCAAGGCACCTCTCACCGCGATAATCTTCGTCGTGGAATTTACGTGGCAATCCACCCTGCTCCTGCCCGTCGTGCTCGGCGTATTCATAGGCTATATGTTCAGCGAGATATTCTCCGTCAAGCCGCTCTACGACTTCCTGCTCGATGATATGGAGGAGCGTTTCGGACACGGCATGAAACGCGGCATACACGAGTACACGACGCGCGTGAGAGCGGGGTCCCTTGCCGCCGGCAAACCGCTCGGCGATATGCTTTGGCAGGAGGGCACGTCTTTCAAACTGCTTGAGAGGGACGGCGACGCCATAGTCCCCGGATCCGACACCGTACTGCAAGTGGGCGATAAACTCACTATGTGTGCGGAAGTGAACGACCCCGAGGATTTTGACGCGCACGTAGAGGAGATAGTCAGCCCCATCAACCACCTTAACAAACTTAGGCACACAGGGATATTGCGCATACTTTCCACAGTAGGCGCGTCCGACGAGGATCCCACGCAATTCAAACAAGAGACATCGTCTCTTGCAGGCGGCGCCACGCTTGCAGATATTGAGCACACTATAAAACACAACGAAATGCGCGCCGAAAACACCGAGACATCAACTAAGGACGGCATTTCCGCAAAATCGGCTCAATACGAAAATTATGACAAAAACCACTCTTTAACAGCACAAAACGAAGAACAAACTGCTGATACTGTTGTTTCGGGCGCCTATTCTAAACTCGAAAACGCCGACGCGACAGAAGAAAAAATTCAATCTGGCGCCGTCGCAAATGTAGGCGATGACGAAAGCCCGCGCGACGTTACAAGCGTATGCGACGACCGCTCGGACAAAGGGGACGACAATGAATAAGATAGTTGCGTTTTTTGAAACCGGGGATCCCGCTCTCAAACTCGTCCGACTTGCGCTTGACAAGTTGAAGGCGCGCTTTTTCCTTCCCTTAGAGCTCGAGATCCTGCCCGCGATATGCGGCAAACTTCAAGCTATGGACGCCGCAAAAGCCGCGGGAGCCGTGCTTGTCGGCGATTCCGCAAGTCGGAACGGTATGGCGTCGGCGCTGCAAAAGGAGCTTGGTCTGCACACTTCCCTGCGCGCAGGAGCTGTAAAACTCGTTACAAACGGGGCGTCGAGCATTTACGGCGACAGGAGCGGCTACGACTACAATACAGAGTTCGGGCGCGCCGCCTACGACGTGGAATATTTTTCGGAGCTCGAGATAGAGCGCACCGCCCGCGTCGCATACGAATTTGCCATGCAAGAGGACAAGGGCGTCATTTTGCTCGACAGGGGCGGACGGCTTGTGACCTCGCTCCTCTGGCGCAAAATAGTATCCGACATAAATGAAGATTATCCCTCCGTCCCCCTCAAAATGTGCGATATATGCGACTTTTTGCCAAATTTCGACAAAAATTCGCGCACTATTCTCCTTGACGGCGAAAAGATCCGCCTCGAAGATCATCTGCTCTTGAGCTCCCGTCTTTTCGGTGACATTGTATGGTCCGCCGCGGACAATGACGGTTTCGAGGCGTATTTCGGCGACAACGCGCTCGCGCTCTACTCGCCCGTCGTCTGCTCGTCCAACCTCATCCTCGCCCTGCCGCATATGCTCAGGCATTGTTTCTCGCTCGACACCGCCGCGGCCGCGCTCGCCGCATGCTTCGCACCCCTCACCCGCAAATCTTCCCCAAGTGATTTTGAAACTGCATTGAACGATTATTTTTTATGATATGTGGGCTCCTTGCCCCAAACACTCGTCAAGGGACTTCGTCGCCCCATGCAGGGCTGCGAGCCCTGCACCTCGGCAAGGGACTTCGTCCCCTGCACCCCAAGCTAAAAACGCGCGAACGTCGGCACTTTCGGTCGCCTAGTTCGCGCTTTTTGGATCGTGTGTATGGTACTAACTCCTGCGTGAGAGCTTTGATATTGACGTTAGCATTGACCGAGGGTTTTTGCTATAAAACCTGGGGATGCTTCGACAGGCTCAGCATGACAGTGAGTATAATGTCATTCCGAGCAACGTCGAGGAATCCCCGGGTTCCAAGATATGCCCTTTATCATGGGGATGTTTCGACAAGCTCAACATGACACGTTGATATATGTTGTCATTCCGAGCGTACGGGGTCCACACAAAAATATGAAATGTTTTTGTGGGGTAAAAAGTCGAGGAATCCCCTTGTCCGAGCGCCCATATACACGCCGTTTGCCTTGTCCCAGCGACTCCGCGGAGCAAGCCTTTTCACGCCTATTTTGCGCACCTGTGTGCGATTTCAGCGTATTTTGAGCTCGTCGGAGCGGGTCAAGTAAGGGCTCCAAACTTCGTAGCCTCCAATATTAGGGCTGTCCCCTTTTGCAAAGGCGGCAAAGCGAGAGGTCATCTCGTCCGCTATATCGAAGTCGCGCTTTTTCATGGGTCTGTCGCTCGCTCTAAGCGAGCCTATGGCATACCAAAGGTCGGCGCTGTGGAAGGTCCCGCCGTCCTCGGGCAGGCTGTGCGAAAATTCGTAGAGATACGCTTTTACTCCCGCCTTCGCCATACGCTTTGCCATCGCCCTTTTCATATGCCTTAGCACGGGCGGGAGCAGGTCTTTTTGCACTGTGCCGAAAATACACTCGACTTTTGGCGGGTCATGCCGTGCCTTAACTATGAGTTTTCCGTCTATGACGGGGGCTGTCGCAAACAGCGCGCCTATGCCGCTCGAGCTTGAATACGCCTCGAAAACGCGCTTCGCGTCCATAGCCGCAAACTCTTCGACGCTGTCCGCGCCCGCCTTGCGCATAACGCCCTGCCAAAAGCGGAAATTCGGCTTTTTTAGGGGCAAAAGCAATTTTCTGTCCCCTCCGCCGCTCAGCATTATCCCGCGCTTTACGCCTTTCGCGAGGTCGAATGAGAGCACGGTCTGGGCGATCATCGCGCCCGCGCTCTGTCCCATAAGCGTGATATTGTCGCCGTAGCCGCCGAATATGCCAATATTTTTGCGCACCCAGCTGAGCGCGGCAAGCACGTCGCTGATGCAAAGATTTTGCGCCCTGCCCTCCGCCGCGAAGTTGCCGAAAACGCCGAGCCGGTAGTTTATCGTCACAAATATCACGCCCTTTTTCGCATACGCGGCGCCATAAAACTGTTTCTCGTCCGCGCTGCCCGAGACAAAACTGCCGCCGTGCACAAAGACGATGACGGGCATATTCTTCCCCTCTTTCGGCGCGTAGACGTTGAGAAAGAGGCAGTCCTCGTCGTAGGAGAACTTCACGCCCTTGCGAAATTCGTTGTAATAAAACTGCTTGTTTTGCAAACTGCCCTCGTCAACGTAGGCGCGCTTTTGAGGACAGCACGCGCCGAAACGGCTTGCATCTGTCTCCGTACTCGGCAGCTCGCAAAGCTCGGCGGGCTCAAAACGTTTCGCCGAGGCGTATCTTATGCCTTTGAATACGGCGATACCGCCCTCCTCTCTTCCGAGGAAGGGACCCGCCTTGAAAATTTTCTCTTCCATATTCATTCGACCGTCAGCTAATCAAAAAGCGGACGTTTTATTTTACTTTGCTCTTAAGCTCGAGCACCTTTTGCATGGAAAAACGCATGCTCTTCATAGGATTGGGCGACACGTCTAGCTCCACTACGCAATTTTTCACGCCCGCGTCCTTCGCCGCATAAAGTATATGCTCGAAGTCAAGATCGCCCTTGCCTATCGCTCTGAACAGCGGCAGCCCGCACGTCTTTTTGTAATCCTTGAGGTGCAAGGTGTCTATCCTACCCGCAAGTTTTTTGAGGTAGCCCTCTATGTCCTGTCCCTTGAACCGCATCCAATATGTGTCGGGTATGAAGAGGATGTCTGGCGCTTCCTCGATGAGTACGTCATATATCTTTTTGCCGTCTATCTCGTCAAATTCAAACCAGTGATTGTGATAGGAAAGAGTCATTCCCTCGTCCTTGAGTTTGAGGGCGATCTCGTTCATTTTCGAGGCAAAACTCACGACGTCTGCCATATTTCCCGTGCGGAAACTCTTTGGCATCATGCCGAGTCCCAAGTTGTTGCATCCGAAAATTTTGTGCTCCGCGACGAGCGCGGCGAGGTCGGTCGTAAGCCTGTCCCAAGGGTCGTGCGTGACGCACACGGGCAAGTCGTACTTCTCGCTGACCTGCTTTACGCATTCGGGAGATATGCTCCCTCCGCCCGTTGCGGACAGCTGCACGACCTCCGCGCCCATATCCTTGACGGCGGCGAAAGTCTTGTCGTATCCCTCCTCGTCCTTCAACATGCCGCGAAGAGAAAACATTTGCACTCCGTATTTCATATGCCCTCCGAATCTAATACCTTATCGATTGGAAATAGTTTAATTTTTTCGCTTTAAATTTGAAAATACGGCTGTCCGAAACTATTGCCTCGGACAGCCGTAGATAGCGTCATTCGACGTCGCCGTCAACTCCGTCGGACTTCTCTTCAGTCTCGAAAGTCTCGACTGTTTCCGCCTCGGCGGGAGCCTCTACAGTCTCTGCGGGCGCAGTATCGTTTGTGAGGTTGATAGCGTTGCTCTCATATGCCTCTTTAAGCCTCTGCTCCTTGAGCACTTGCAGCTCCGCGACCTTCTTGCGAGATAGCGGATACCATACGAGCAGCACTATCGCCATAATGCCAAACAGCACCGCGGGGATTATCGTCGCCATGTCGTACATAATGTGCAGGTTTTCCATTGTTTGCACAGCGCCCTTATCTGTATTGTAATGCATGCCGAGCAAAGCGCCGTTGACCGCAACCGCCGCAATGACCTGTCCGAGCTTACGGAAGAACATGAAGAATGAGTATGCCGTGCCGTCGTCCCTTCTGCCCGTCTTGACCTCTATGTCGTCTATGGCGTCCGTAGCCATTGACCACACTTGCAACACGAAGAAAGTCATGCCGCATCCGCTGATGAAGCAAAATACGAGGAAGAGATACATCAAGACGCCCGGCTTAATACCACGCATAGCAAACATAGCGAGGTTCGCAACCGCCGCGAGGATCATGCCTACGCCGCAAATCTCCTTCTTGCCGAACTTGCGCACCATCTTGGGCGTGAGGAACATGAGTATCGCCATAGGCGCGTATGTGCAGACAGTGGACACTGTATTCATCCAGTTCGCTCCAAAATAGTCGTCAAACAGATACAGATAGAAACTTTGGGTAAACATCTGTCCTGCAAGCAACAGCATGCCCGCCACGCTGACCGCAAGGAACGCCCTGTTTTTGAAGAGGTTTTTGATTATGCCCCACGCCTCGCCCTTGGGACGTTTGCCGCCGACGTCCGTCGCGACAACTCTCTCTTTGTTGAATTTGAACGCAAGCATCAACATGACAAAGCAGATGAGTGACAGCGCAACTACACCGATGATGACGGGCAGATATTGCATGTCCTGTATTGGCAGCTTATTTGCGCCCATGAGAACATTGCCGTCCGCATCTGTTCTTTTCTTATACGCAAATGAAGCTATCAAAATGACGGGTACGCTGCCTAGGCCTGCGCCGATGGAGCGGAACACGCTGAGCTTTGTCCTCTCCTTCTCATCTGTTGTGACTACGGACGCGAGCGAACCGTAAGGTATTTGCAACATTGTGTAGCTCATACCGAACATAACATAAGTGATCGTAGCATAAACGCACATGCCTACGCTGCCCTCGCCTATCCCCGGCCACTTGACGAACATCAATATGGACGAGAGAACAAGCGGGAAAGACGCGTACAAAAACCAAGGGCGATATCTGCCCCACTTGTTGGGCTTGATGCTGTCGCATATTCTGCCCATGATCGGGTCGTTGATCGCGTCCCATACGCGCGCGCCTATGAACATCAGCATGATGAACAACGGCGTGAGTCCGAAGATGTCCGTGTAGAACTTCTGCAAAAGCGAAGTCACAAGACCGAACACGAGGCAGCATGCGGTGTCGCCGAGCGCATAGCCTATGTAGTCCTTTGTCTGTAGGCCGCTTGTTCTTGCTATGTAGCTCGTCCCGGCGGCTGAATTTTCGTTGCTCATAATTTACCTCCCTTAAGGGTTTATTTTTTATTTATCTATCTTATTTCGCCTTTGTACCTTTGTATTTTCTCGTTACGATGTTATTTTTTTTAAAAACTCACTACGTCTATGTGATCTTACTTTTTCCCGTTTGCTTTTTCTTCCTCTATGCGCTTTTGGAGTTGCTCGAGGTAGAAGTCGTCGTCAAGCGGAATATGCACTTCCTGTCCCGTCCAACCCGCAAGGTGTATAGCGTTTGAGAATGTGAGTCCCGTGATGCCTTCCTTTCCGGGAGCGATGAATTTGTCCGTCTTGCCAAGCAGGTAGTCCGTGTAATTCTTGATTATGCCGATGTGCTGAGGCGGATATTTTTTGAGTCTGAGATAGTGCCCTATGCCCCTATATGTGCTCTTCTTAGTCTTAGGCTTGCCCATGAACACCTCGTTATGCTCGGAGAATACGGGTTCAAGCTCCGCATTCTTCGTGAAGGTGAGCTTGCCGTGCTCTATGACTATCTTGCCGCCCTCGCCCGTTATCTCGAGGCGGTTGGTGCCGGGAGCGTCGTGCGTAGAGGTGATAAACACGCCCGTAGCGCCGTTTGCAAATTTGCAATACGCCGTGACGTCGTTTTCTACGCTTATATCCCTGCCCACGGTGGACGTCGTAGCGGTCACGGACACGGGGAGACCCGCAAGCCATGTGAACAGATCGAGTTGGTGCGGGCATTGATTGAGCAAGACGCCGCCACCTTCGCCCCACCAGGTGCCTCTCCAGCCGCCTTGAGCGTAGTATGCGCGCGGACGATACCAATTTGTGATTATCCACACTATGCGCGTGAGCTTGCCGAGCTGTCCGCTATCGATGATTTGCTTCGCCTTGATGTAGAGCGGATTTGTGCGCTGATTGAACATCATTCCGAAAAGCAGATCGGGATGTTTGTCCGCCTCCGCCATCATCTCGCGGACCTGTTTCAAATAGACGCCCGCGGGCTTGTCGCACAGCACGTTTAGCCCCGCCTTCATAGCGTCAATTGCTATCTGGGGGTGGAAATAGTGAGGCGTCTCAACCATGACGACGTCGATAAGTCCGGACGCGAACATCTCTTTATAGTCCGAAAAGACTTTGACGCCCTTGAGGTTTTGCTCCGCATACTGCCGCCTGTCCTCTGCGATATCGCAGACCGCGGTGAGCTTGGCGCCTTTCACGAGCCCCTTGAGCTTTGTGAATATCTTCGTATAGAAGGTACCCTGCTTTCCGACGCCGACGATGCCGTATCTTACGACCTTTCCGTTCATTTTGCTCCTCCTTCGCTTAAAAGCTGTTTCAAATTTTGATATTGCCAAACAAAGACCTGTTTTCTGGACGCTCCCTTGAGCGCCTTAACGCCCATAGCCTTGTCTATGAGTCTGAACGCCTTAAAATATTTGTTCATGAAAAGCGGCGCAAACGGGAAGAGATAGACGGGCAATTTCATCATGGAGTATTTGAATGTGTGCGGTTCGAGCGTCATAAAACCGTCGTAGCCCCGCTTTACAAGCTCGCCGATGATGTAGGTATAGCACCCCTTGCCCACGCCGACGGGGACTTCGACGCCGTACTCGCTGCAATCCTTGATGTGGTAATAGCTCACCCTGTCCACGAGACTGTCAAACGCCTGCTTTGGGTCCACGTCGCACTGGATGTAGTTGCTCGCGTCAAAGCAGAGTTTGAGTCCCTCGTCCTTGAGCGCGTCGTGCAATTTTATGACGCGCGAAGGGACGTCGCCGACTATCTTCTTTTCGTTTTCGTGCATGAGCGAGACTCCGCTGCCCTCGGCGATCTTCAAAAAGCCTCTCAGTTTCTCTATAGCCTTGTCCACGCATGCGTCGGGGTCCTGCTTGCCATAGTAGAAGGAGAATATCCTTATATACTTGCATCCCATAAGCGACGCGATGCCGACGAGCTCCTTGAGCTGCCCTTTCTGTTTTTCATACGCCTCTTCGTCGTCGATGTCGATCTTTCCTATCGGCGAGCCTATCGACGAAAAGCGCACTCCCGCCGCCTTGAGCCGCGGATAGACCTCCGCCTTGAACTCGTCAAGCGTGAAGTCCGCGATGTTTTTGCCGTCTATATTTCTGGGGCAAAGATAGCCCTCGCCAAGCTCCTTGATAAGCGCTATCTGCTCGTCAAGTTTGCCCGAAGCCTCATCGTAAAAGCCCGAAATCGTGACGCCCATAAATATCTCCTCCAAAAATTTATTTCTTTTCTTCCGCCTTTTTCCTCTCGAGGTATTCGGCGTATTTTTCGTTGTCTATGGGGAGAGCCACTTCCTCGCCGCTGTCCGCGGAAAGATATATGCCGTTAATTATTTGCATAGCTCTCTCTCCCTCGGATATGTCCGCAAGCATGTCCCCCTTGCCGTTTATCGCGTTTCTGAACGCTTTAAGCGAGCGCAGCTGCTGCCCGAAGAATATGTCCGAAAGCAGTCTGAAAAAGCCGTAACCCACGCGGTAGCTCCACGACGTCGCAAACCCATAGCCGTGCTTTGTGGTGGCGTTGACTTCTTTTTGGCTCTTATGCCGTATCACTTTCATGCTCAGCGGGCCTATCACAAGACGCCCCTTGTCGCAAGCTATCTCGAGCCTGTTTATGCCCGAAAGCTCATGCGTGGACGCCGCAAACGCTCCGTCAAATCCCTCGAACCTCATTGTTGCGGTCACATCGTTTTCCACGGTGATGCGCCTGTCCACAGTGCGCGTGGCGGCATAAACGCTCTTGGGCATGCCGACCAGCCACTGCAATATGTCGAGTTGATGTATGCACTGATTCATGAGGCATCCGCCGCCCTCGCCGACATAGCTCGCTCTCCAACCGCCTTGATCGTAGTACGCCTGCGAGCGGTACCAATTCGTGATGATGAAATCCACGCGCTGTATCTCGCCGAGTTTGCCGCTCTCAAGTAGCTTTTTCGCCCTCTTGTACATACGGTTGCTGCGCTGATTGTAGCTCACGCCCACCTTGACGCCGCTGCCCTTTGCGCATGTCGCGATGTCCTGCACCATCTCGACCGTGGGCGACGCGGGTTTTTCTATGAGGGTATTCACGCCATAAGCTATGCACTTTTTTGCGATCTCGGCGTGCGCGTAATGCGGAGTCGCGATGATGACTCCGTCAAGATGTTCGCATTTCAGCATTATGTCGAGATCCATATAGCGCTTTGCTTTCGGCGCATACTTTTTTGTCCTTGCAAGCGCCACTGCGTCGATGTCGCAAACGGCAGCGAGCCTTACGCCGAAGAGACGCCCGCGAGCGATGTTGCGCGCGTGTCTCGACCCCATTCTACCAACGCCTATGACAGCAAAATTCAACATTTTATCCCCCCCCCATGTACGCAAAATGCGCACTATCTTTGCACTCTGCCGCTCGAGTTGCCATTTTTAAGCGCCTCGACTTCCGCCTCGCTCACTCTGTTGAAGTCGCCCTCGACGGTGTGTTTGAGCGCGCTTGCCGCGACTGCGAATTCAAGCGCGTCCGCATATGTCCTGCCATGTCCGAGCGCATGCAACAGTCCCGCGCCGAAGCTGTCTCCGCCGCCAACTCTGTCCACAATGCGCACGGGATAGCTCTTTGAAAAGTACGCCTGTCCGCCCGTATATATCATCGCGCCCCAGATGTTGTCGTTTGCGCTTATGCTCTGCCTAAGCGTTATCGCGACCGCCTCCAGCCCGAATTTGTCCGCAAGCTGTCTCGCCACGCTCTCATAGCCCGCAGTATCCAGCTTGCCGCCCTCGACGTCGCTCTCGCCCGCGCTTATGCCGAAAACGTCGTATGCGTCCTCTTCGTTTGCGATGAGGATGTCCACATACGGCATAAGCTCCGTCATAGTCTTTCGAGCGGTCTGCCTGTCCCAAAGTTTTTTTCGGTAGTTTAGGTCGCAACTGACCTTGACTCCCGCCGCCTTTGCCGCCTTGACCGCCTGCAAAGTAAGCCCCGCGACATTGCTCCCGAGCGCGGGCGTTATGCCCGTGAAGTGGAACATGTCCGCGCCCTCGAATATGCGCTCCCAATCGAAGTCGCCCGTCTCAGCCTCCGATATGGACGAGCCCGCCCTGTCGTATATGACCTTGCTCGGTCTCATGGACGCGCCCTTTTCACAGAAGTATATCCCCATTCTGTCTCCGCCGCGCGCTATATGGTCTACGCCCACGCCGAAGCCTCTGAGCTGCCTTATCGCCGCGTCCGCTATGTCGTTTTGAGGGAGCTTTGTCACAAACTCCGCCTCGTCGCCGAAGTTCGCGAGGGAGACAGCTACATTTGCCTCTCCGCCTCCGAACGTAGCCTCGAAGCGCGGCTCCTGCAAAAACCTGAGGTAGCCCTCGGGGGCGAGCCTCAACATTATTTCGCCGAATGTCACGACTTTCATATCTTCAACCTCTCCTTTGCCTCTCTCGCGAGCTTTTCCACGTTTTCGCCATCGCCCTTTACGAGCCAACTCCCGCCGACCGCGACGACGTACGGCTTTTCAAGGTACTCCGCCGCGTTTTCAAGCGTCACTCCGCCCGTAGGCATAAACTCTACGCCGGGGAAAGCCGCGGCAAGCGCGCCGAGAGTCTTTACGCCGCCCATCGCGCCCGCGGGGAAAAATTTCAATGTAGTCATACCCATGTCGAGGGCGGTCATTATCTCGCTTGCGGTTGCTACGCCCGGGATATATGGCACTCCGTGCTTTTCGCATACCTCGAACACACTCTTTGACAGCCCCGGGGAGACGATAAACTTCGCGCCCGCGACTATCGCCCGCTCGCACTGTCCCGCGTTAAGCACCGTGCCCGCGCCGACGATCATTTCTTTGCACTCGCGCACGGAAAGGCGCACCGCCTCCTCCGCGCAGTCCGTACGGAAAGTTATCTCGGCGATATTAATGCCGCCACTGCTCAAAGCCTTCACGGAAGGCAGTACGTCCTCTATGCGCTTGAAAACCGCCACAGGGACGAGTCTGTTGTTTTTTAAAAATTCTACGTTCATATCAATATCCGCACTTTATGCGCTCATTTTGAGGGTCTAAACACCGCTGTATGCGCTGAATCCGCCGTCTATCGGCAGCACCACGCCCGTGATGAACGCCGCCTCGTCGTCGTTTAGGAGAAGTTTGACCGCGCCCATAAGCTCCTCAACTTTGCCGAATCTGCCCATAGGCGTCGCCGCAAGTATCTTGCCCGTGCGCGGAGTGGGAGTCCCATCCGCCGTATAAAGCAAGTCCTTATTTTGCTTTGTGACAAAGAAACCGGGAGCGATGGCGTTCACCCTTATATGCGCGGGAGCGAGATGCACGGAAAGCCACTGCGTAAAGTTGCTCACCGCCGCCTTTGCGCCGCTGTACGCGGGTATCTTTGTGAGAGGAGTGAATGCGTTCATGGAAGAGATGTTGAGCACTATGCCGCCTCCCTTTTTCACCATATCCTTTGCGAATACCTGCGTCGTCAAGAATGTGCCGAGGAAATTGAGGTCGAACACAAAGCGCACGCCCTCCTCGTTGAGAGAGAAGAAGTCCTTGCCCTCCGTCTCGCCGGGTACGCAGTACTCCGCCGCCGTAGTCGCGCGCGGATTGTTTCCGCCAGCGCCGTTTATGATGACGTCCGCGCTGCCGAGCTCCGCACATATTTTTTGTCTAGCCGCCTCGAGCGAGCTTTTGTCCAGCACATTCGTCGCGTACGCCTTTGCAATGCCGCCCTTCGCCTCTATGCTCTTCGCGACAGCCTCCGCCGCCTCGCCGTTTATGTCGAGCAGCGCGAGTTTCGCTCCGCTTGAGGCAAGTTCCTCTGCGATAGCGCCGCATATGACGCCACCCGCGCCCGTTATGACAACCGTCTTATCCTTAAGATCCAACAAAAATTTCGCCATTATATCCTCCTTGCAACGCCTTTTGGTCGCCGCAAAAGTTTTTACTTTTTCAAAGCTTGCACCGTCTCAAACACGCCGTTCAGATACGCCGCCCCGAGCGCGCGGTCGTACAGCCCGTAGCCGGGCTTGCCCTGTTCGTCCCATATCATCCTGCCGTGGTCGGGACGCACATAGCCGTTAAATCCGTTCTCCTCGAGCGCGCGCACAATGCCTATAATGTCGAGCGAGCCCGCGCCGATATCGTGCGCCGTCTCCTCAAAGCCGTCCTCGACAAGCTTGATATTGCGGATATGCGCAAAGTGTACGCGCCCCATCTTCGCATATTTTGCCGCCATATGCACGAGGTCGTTGCCCCTGTCCGCGCCCAGCGAGCCCGTACACAGCGTAATGCCGTTCGCCTTGCTGTCCACCGCCGAAAGCATGCGGTCTATATTTTTCTCGCACGTTATTATCCTCGGTAGTCCGAAAATGCGCCACGGCGGGTCGTCGGGGTGTATCGCCATATTCACGCCCGCCTCTTCCGCGACGGGTATTATCTTTTTCAAAAACCATACGAGATTTTCAAACAGTTTCTCGTCGTCCACATCCGCGTACAGCTCAAATAGGCGCCTCAGGTCCTCTTTTTTGTAGCTACTGTCCCAGCCGGGGAGGGACAATTCGCCCTTTATTGGATCCATTGCAGATAGCTGTTTTTCATAGTACACAAGGCTTGTGCTCCCGTCCGCGGCGCGCTTGTCCAGCTGCGTCCTCGTCCAGTCGAAAACGGGCATAAAGTTGTAACATATGCACTTCACTCCCGCCCTGCCGAGCCGCCTTATGTTTTCGCAGTACGCCTCGACGTACTTCTCGCGCGTAGGCAGCCCGAGCTTGATATCCTCGTGCACGGGGACGCTCTCAATGACTTCCATCTTGAGTCCCGCGCCCTCTGCAAGCTCTTTGAGGCGAGAGATGCTCTCCTCGCTCCAGACCTCGCCCACGGGCACGTCGTACACCGCGGTCACGACGCTGTACATATTTGGTATCTGCCTTATGTATTCAAGCGGGATCCTGTCCTGCTCGCCATACCAGCGGAAAGTCATTTTCATTTTGTTGTCCTCCCGAAAAAGTCGCGCGCGTTATAATAGCATATATCTCTCACGAGGTCTTTCGCCATATCGCCGCCCGGATATTCGCCCTTGTCTATCCACTTGCCCACGACGGAGCACAGTATGCGCCTGAAATAGTCGTGGCGCGCGTACGACGTGAAGGATCTGCTGTCCGTGAGCATGCCGTTGAATGTCCCAAGACCCAAGGTGTTCGCATAAATTTTCAGTTGCTCTCTTATGCCGTCTGCGCTGTCCATAAACCACCACGCCGCGCCAAGCTGCACACTGCCTCTAGTTTCGCCCGCGAAGTCGCCGAGCAGCGTCGCGAGCGGATAATAGGACGCCCTGTTGAGCGTATACACGATTGTTTTTGGCAACCCGCTCTCGCTGTTTATCGCGTCCAAAAGTCTGCTCGCCGCCGCGATATCCGCCCCGGCGCCTATGCTGTCTATGCCGCTGTCCGCGCCGAAAGCGCGAAACGCCTTGCCGTTGACGTTGCGGATGACGCCCGTATGCAGTTGCATGACCATATCTCTCTTCATCATCTGGGCGGCAAGCGCCTTCAAAAGCGCGGCTTTGAAGTGCCCTATTTCGCATCCCGTAAGCCTCTCGCGCGAGCGCGCTTTTTTGAAGGCAATGTCGGCAATTTTCACATCTCCGCTCTCGGCGGGGAAATTCTCAAACGAGACGTCCATCGCGGGACAGCCCATGCTCTCAAAGTAGTCCAACCTATCGTTGAGGGCTGCAACAAGCGCGTCGAAACTGCCTATAGCCTTGCCGCATACGCGCTCCAACTCGCGCACATAGGCGTCAAAATCGTACTTCTCTACGCCAAGCGCCCTGTCTGCTCTGAAGCACGGGAGCACATAAAAGCTCTCCTCACCGCTCAGCAATTTATGATATTTGAGATCGGAGGTCGGGTCGTCCGTCGTCACCACCGTGTCTACGCCGCTGCCCTTGATGAGCGTCCGCGCGGAAAATGCGTCCTCGCTCATCTGCTCCAAAGTCTCGTCCCATATCTCCTGCGCGGTATCTGCACAAAGGGGATCGGCTATGCCGAAATATTTTTTAAGTTCGAGGTGTATCCAATGGTACACGGGATTGCCCGCAAACAGTGGCGCCGCCTCTGCAAATTTGAAAAATTTCTCCTTATATGGCGCATCTCCCGTGATATACTTCTCGTCTATGCCCGCCTGCCTCATGAGTCTCCACTTGTAGTGGTCCGCCTCAAGCCACAGCTCGCCTATATTTTTAAAGCGACGATCCTCATATATCTCCTTTGGGCTGAGGTGGCAATGGTAGTCGAATATGGGAAGATCGCAGACTTCCTCATACAGCTCGTGCGCCGCCTCCCCCGCAAGCATAAAGTCGTCATCGAGAAACTTTTTCATATCTGCTCCTTTCGGCGCTTAAAGCGTCTATTCCGCATTGAAAAACGATCTTTGCGCGCAAATAGCCACTGCGCCGATATAGTCTCTTTTTTCATTCAGAGGGGACACTTTGGCTCTCTTGAATCCGCCGAAATATCCGCCTATGAGCTCGTTTAACCTTCTTGCCGCGTCCGCGTTTTCAAACATGCCGCCAAACAGAACGACTTCCTGCGCGTTGAGTATGGTCGCTGTGTTCAAAAGCGCGGGAGCGACGAGTTTGAGCTTTTCGTCCACTATGCGCATGAGAGCCTCTTTTCTGTCGCTCTCGTCGCATGAGGCAAGCTCCTCCCTTATCGCGTCCGACGACGCTTCCGCCTCCAGGCATCCCCGCCTTCCGCAGCGGCACTTTCTGCCGCCCTCTTTGACAATGTAGTGCCCTATCTCGGCGACGTTTCCTTCTCCGCCCGAAAACACTCTTCCGTTTGCGATTATGGACGAGCCTACGCCCGGTCCCCATTTGAAGAACAGCACGGAGGAGTGATCTCGTATGTCGCCGAATATCAGCTCCGCCTCCGCAAAGGCGCGTACGTTGTTTTCTATAACGGTGCGCACGCCGAATGTCTCCTCGAAGCGCCTATCGAGCCCCTCGCCCTTCCATACGGCAAATCCCTCGGTGGGGGAGCCTATCACGCATACGCCGACGGCGACGACGACAAGTCCGCTTTCCTCAAGAAAGCTCTTGCCGACTTTCAGCACGTCCTCTATGTCCTCATAAAGAGGAGTTTTCTTCTTTTTCAACGCGCGTCCCGCGAGGTCGCATATGCAAAATGTGATGCCGTCCCTCTCCGCGTTTATGCCGAGTATATATTTGTCTTCCAGCCTAAGCGAAAGAGGTCTCTCCCTCCTTCCGCTCTTCTCGCTTTCGACGGCGCCGTTCTCGCGGATATAGCCGTCCTCGATGAGCTCCGCAGTGAGCTTTGTCACGGCAGCGGGAGTGAGTCCCGTCCTCGCCGCCAACTCCATGCGGCTTATCTCGCCCGCGTCGTTGAGCGTATAGAGGATGAGGCTCTTGTTGCGCTGTTTCAGGTTTTTGACATTCATTCCCTGCGTCATGGCTCGCCTTTTATTCGGTGATGTGAGAATGTCCCGTCTATCGCCGAATATATGATATCATGTGTGCGCACTCTTTTCAAGAGCGACTGTTTTCTTTTCTCACTTTGCAAGCAGGGATATTCCGCTCACAAGCATGAGTATGTAGGTTATGATCATAAACACCTTGCGGCTCAGCTTTTGCGCTATGAGGTTTCCCACGAGCGCCGCCGCAAGCAGCGCTATCATGCTGTACGCAAGCGCGGCTATGGTAGAAGGCACAAAATAGCCCGCAAGCGCGTCGTTTATGAGGATGATGCCGTTGAGCACTATCCACACCGCAGACAGCGTAGTGCGAAATTCCTGCTTGTCTTTGAGCACCCTGTCCGCATACAGCACGAGCAGCGGTCCCCCGCATACAAACATGCCGTGCACCAGCCCCGCAAGCGCAAGGATGAGCAACTGTCCCGCGCTGTCCATGACGTCCGTAGCGCTCTCGATACGCTTTGGCATAAGGCTCGCCATAGGCTTTTTGAGCACGAATTCATTCACAAATCCTATGACCGTAAAGGCTATGACCGCCACGCCGAGCATGATGTACAGCGACCCCGCCGTCAGCTCGCAGAAAGTCTGTATCAACGTCCCCGCGAGCATGCCTACGAGCAGTACGCTCAGCATTTTTGTGAACTCGGCAAAGTTCAGCCTCTTGGGCGCGGACGCTATCACTCCCACGGACGCCGCCGCCCCCAGCGCATTGAGCACGGGTTTTGCCACGGCATATCCCACGAGCATGAGCGATACGGGCATAGCGAGCACTGTCCCCGCAAATCCCGTGATGCACTGTATGATATTGGATATGAGCACTACTCCCAAAAAGAGCAGATCATTTGTCGCAAGCATCGTATGTTACTGCCTCTATCCCGAGGAAATTCGCAAACGCCTTGAGAGGAGCGGCTATGTCCCCCATCGCCACCGAGAAGTGCGGCTCCCAGCCGTCCTTGACGGCGGAAGTCACGATATGCTTTGCGTCCGCGTCCGTCCTCACAACTATAGATGTGCCAAAAAATTGTTTGGGCTTGTCAAGCGCCTCGCCCGTCGCGATGAACAGTCTGAACTTGCCGTTTTCGTCCTTGCCCAGTCTGAGCACCGTAGCCCTGTCGCAAGGCTTGCAACCAAACTCCAAGGTAGGACCTATCTTTCTGTTGCAATGTACGCCCGCAAGCGCGCCCGTATCCTCTCTCGCAAGCGAACACGCGCCCGTGCCGCAATGCCAGAACGTGATGGTATTCTCCCCCTCGTCCAGCGATACGGGATCGCCGAAGAAGGACGCCTTTGATGTGAGCGCGCTTGCCATAAGCATGCTTATCGCGCCGTATGTGTCTGCCTCGCAGGAGGAGGGCACGCCCATATCGTTGAGCAGCGCGAGCACAGCGCATACGGGAGTTCCGTACGCCGTGAAAAAGTCCGGCCAACATCTCGAGGACAGCGCGCCGATGTCGTTTTGAGAAATGTAATCCTCGTACGCCTTCAAAAGTTTTGCGAAGTCCGCGACGTTTCTGCCGTCTATAGCGTCCAGCCCTTTTATGCTCTTCCCCGCCTTCGCCGCATAGGCTTTCGCCTCTTCGTCGCTGACCTGTTTCGCCCTGTCGATGAGCTCCCTTGCCTCAATGGAAATGAGCGTTATGCCGAATTTTGCGGCGAGCTCCGCGTCCTGCGCCCTGCCGAAGCCGAACCCTTCCGGCGTATGCCCCACCTGCAAAAGTCGAAGCGAGGACAGTTTGCCTATGAGTTTTACGGCGTCTATCGTCGCGGTTATCTTCCCTTTTACATCGTCCTCGTCTGGAGAGCCGAACACGTACTCGAAGGGACGTCCGAAACTTTTGAGCATATTGCCCGCGGAAAACGCGCCCGTAAGCGAATTCAGCCTCAATCTGCCGCCGTCTATGACGGGCTCTCTGAGCGTCCAAAGCAGGACGGGACAGCCTAGCGCCATGAGTATCTGCTGCATATATGCCGCGTTTGCAAAGGTCACGTTTTGCACGATAGCAAGCTCGGGGCGCTTGTCCTTGAGATACGCTTTCAAGCCGTCTATGCTCAAAATGATATCTTCTGGCGACACGACGTCCCCGGTCAGCGAGTTCAAAAGTTTTTTGGAATTTTCAAATGCCGCACGCGCGCTCTCGAGGTGGAACGTGGGCACCCCAATGGGGATATACAGTATTTGCATAGTCAATATTTAAGCTCCTTATTTTCTCCTATAAGACCAATATGCGCGCCCTGTCTCACAAGCGGTTCGCGCTCGGCGTGAGCGATAACCCACTTGTTTTTTTGAAGCAGCAGCTCGCTCTCCTGCCCCGCTGTCCTCTCGATATGTCCATCAAGCGGAGTATTCGTGCCTCTTTGAAGCACGACAGCCGCCCTGAACCCGTCGTCCGAAACGCGCAAAGGAGAGAGGTGCAGGGTGGTCTGATAAAGCTCGATACAAACGCCTTCGGGCACGAAGAAAACTTTTTCGTCTCCGACTTTGAAAGTGTTGCCCTTTATCTGCCACACGTGCCCGAGCACGAGCATAAACGGCGTAGCGGCGACATTGAGCTCGCTGCACTTGTGATACTCAAAGCCGTTGTAGGTGGTGTTTCTGCCCACGCAATAGCCGACTTGTACGTCCATGCCGCCGTATATCACGCTCTGCACCCGCTTGTCGCATATGCGCTCCGACTCGCCGTCGCTTGCGACGTACACATTGCCGTTTGCGGGCATCTGCACTTCTTTGAGGCGTTCTATTATCCCGTCAAACGGGATACCCTCTATCACCCTGCCGTACGTGGCAAACTCCTCGTCGAATACGGAGTATATTTTGACGTCGTTGACGCTGTTCAGCCTTTCAAGCAACTCGACGTCGCAAGGGCGCATATCCTCTCTCATATCAGTCGCCTCTCACAACTTTATAGGTGGCGCGGAAGTCCTCCTTGCCAATACCCATCTGCATACCCTTGTCGTAGACGCGCTTTGCGTTTTGCATACCGGGCATATCAAATCCCGCCTCGCTTGCAAGTCTCTGGCAAATGCCGAGGTCTTTGTGCATATTTTCAAGCGAAAATGCCGTAGTCCAATTTTCGTTTTGGATATTCTTCCACTGCCCGTCGAGATAGAAATTCTGTCCGCCGCCGTAGGATATCGCCTTCGCGTAGTCCTCTATGGACAGCCCGAGCTTTGTAGCGAGCGCAATCGTCTCGTTGACGCCGTTTTGTATCTGCGCGACGAGGGTATTATGGCATATCTTCATGACGAGGCCTTTGCCGTTTTCGCCCATGCGTATGACATTCGACCCCATATAGCTCAAAATGGGCAATATCACGGGATAGAGGCTCTCCTCGCACCCGACGAGTATGCCGAGCGTGCCCGATATCGCGGCGGGTTTTGACTTTACGACGGGCGCGTCCGCAAACCTGCCGCCCTTCGCCTTCACCCACCCCGCGACCTCGACGGAGACGGACGGGTCTATGGTGCTCATATCTATACATATCTTTGTGGAGTCGATGTACGGAAGTATCTCGCTGTACACGCTCTTGACATGTTCGGACTTCGGCACCATGGAGATGATGACGTCCGCTTTCTTCGCGACTTCGGCATTGCTCCCGCAGGGGATAGCGCCCTCCGCCGCAAGCTTTTTCACCTGCTCGCCGTTAAGGTCAAAGCAATACACGCTGTCGTCATGTTTTTTGACTATGTTCGCGCACATGGACTCGCCCATTATGCCAAGCCCGATAAAACCAATTTTCATATTTTACCTCCGCTATTTTACACGATAAAGCACCATTTTTGCAAAATCAGCCTCACTCCGTCACGGTCTTGTCCCACGCGTTTTGGAATTTCTTGAGACCGTAATCCGTGAAGGGATGATAGAAGCTGTCCTTGAACACCTGCAAGCCTGCGGTCAGAATGTCCGCGCCGCTCACCGCGCAATCCACGATCTGCTTGCCCGTGCGCGCCGCCGCGCAGATTATTTGCGTCTTGCCGTAAAAACCGTAGTTCTTGTAAATCGTGACGATGTCGTCGATGTATTGTTTGCAGTCCTCGCCGCTCGCCTCTTTCCAGCCTATGAAGGGGGACACGAACAGGCTGCCGTTCTTCGCCGCGATGAGCGCTTGAGAGGGCGAGAATACAAGCGTGAGATTTGTCCTCACTCCCTTTTTCTCAAGTCTTTTCGCCGCCGCAATGCCCGCCTCGGTGCAAGGTATCTTGATGACGAAGTTGGAGCAGAGCTTTGCTATCTCGCTGCCCATCTTCACTATCTCGTCCGCGTCGTCGAGGTGTGGGTTTATCTCGACGGATATGGGGAATTTTTCATACCCCTCTATACCCTTTTCCTTCACAAAAGCCGTGAGCTCCTCAAGCACGGTGAAGAAGGGTTTGCCCGAATTCATGATATGGTTTGGGTTTGTCGTTACACCGTCGATGCCGAAGGTCTCATACGCCTCTCTGATCTCGTCGATCTTTGCGCTGTCAAGAAAATATTTCATTTTGTTGCCTCCTTAAAAAGAGATAATGTAAGTTCAAGCGTTTGTTTGTCCGCGTCCTTTCTCACGAACACGGGCGGCTCACCTATGGGCGCGTCTACGGTGTAAACTCCGCCGACGTACTCCTTGCCTGTCTCCAGATGTATCCACTTGTCGTTTGGCAGATACACATCTCTCGTTGTAGCCCCCGCCTTTACTACGGGCGCGACGAGGATATCCCTGCCAAGCAGGTATTCGTATGCCTCCTCGTATGCCCTGTCCTCGTCATAATAGAAGAACAGCGGCCTCACGACGCCCACGCCCGTACGCGCGTTTTGCTCCACCGCGCTCTTGAGATAGGGTTTGAGCGACTTATGTATCTTGCTCATCTTCGCACCGTGGGCAAGCACCTCGTCGCTGAAATCAAATTGCACGTTGAGGTCGGGATTGAGCCCTTCGTGTCCGCGCATGAGCGGCGAAAATGCGTTCATCTCGCACCAACGCATATAGAGCTCCGCGTCGCGTTTCAAGTTCATAAACGTGGTATATCCGCCTATGTCGGAGTGCGAAAGCCCGAAACCGCACAGCGTGAGGGACAACATCGCGGGTATGACGGATGGCAGGCCGAAATCTATGGAGAAGTCCACATGGTTGTCGCCGTTCCACATCATAGTTGAGTATCTCGGCGTGTCGCTGTAGCCCGCTCTTGTGAAGAACATTATCTCGCCGAGCTTACCGCTCTCCTCTACGGCCTCTCTGTTGACCTTTGCCCAAAGCGCGGGCCACGTATTGTGCACGAGCTCGGCGTCCTCGCCGCTTGCGAGCACACAGTCCGTAGGCAGGTATTCGCCGAAGTCCGCCATCCACCCCGAAAAGCCGAGGTCTATTATATTCTTTTTGATTATGCCCTTGATCCACTCGTAGGCGTCCTTGTTTGTGAGGTCTATCATCGCGGCGGGGAAGGTCGTGATCTTGACATAGTAGTCATTTCCCTCGGCGTCCTTCACGCAGTAGCCCTTCTCGCTCGCCTCTTTATACAGCGGTTTCTCAACGGCGAGGAAGGGATTGCAATACGCGAGCACCCTCACGCCCTCAGCCTTAAGTCGCGCTATCTCGTCCTTCAGCCCGGGATAAAGCTCCTCGTCCCACTGCCAATTCCAGAAGAGCTGTTTGCCGACGGCGGTCACGCGCCTGCCTTCCCAATCCTGTATCCATATGCCGCACACGGGCGAGCCGGTCTTTACGGCAGTCTCGTACTTTTTGAGCATAGTCTCTGTACCGCCCTGTACGCCGAGTATCTGTCCGTCGTATACCCAGTCGGGGAGCTCGGGCTGTCTGCCCACTACGGAAGTCAGATTTTCAAGCAACTCATCGTAGTCCCTACCGCAGCCGATATAAAAGGGCGAGACCGCGTCCGTCTTTATGACGTGAGCGTCCTTGCCCCTGAAATCGAACTCCGCCCTCGCGGTCGTGAGCGAATGGAAAAAGAATTTTCTCGAGCTTACAAAAGTGGGTTGCGCATAGTACGTCTCATAGCTTGACAACTTTTGCTTTTTTTGCGTATTCTTGACGCCGAACACCTGCTTGACAAGCTTTTTTGCCACTTGCAGCGCGTTTATGTGCTCCGCCACCCATACGTTGAGTTTCTTGCCGCGCAAGTTAAATTCCGTGAAATTCTCGCCGCCGCCGTACACCCTCTCGTCCTCTTTTGCGGGAAGAGTGAGGTACATTCTGTTGTAGGAGTCAAGTCCCTCGGGCGTGACCTTGACGAGGTCGCCTTTTATGTCTATCTTCGCGCCGCCCTCTTCAAATTTCACGTCCGCGCCGCCCTCGCGCATCACTATCTCCGTCACCTTGAGCGGCTTTTTCAAGGATATCTTCTCCTTGATATTGAAAGAGCCGTGACTCATCTTATAGTCCGTGCTCCCCTTGCCTACGCAAAGCGGAGAATCGCCCACGCTAAGCGTGTATTCAAGCTTGCCATTTGCGAAAATGTCCAGCGCGCTCACGCTCGCCCTGCTCCCGTCCTGAGAAAGCGGCTCGTACTTTGCGCCCTTTGCTTGATGGATAGATATCATAATTTTCTCCCCCTGTTACGATCGATCTTTCCTTATTTTTCGGAATTGATTAACGCCGTTAATTAATCCTTCTATAAAATATGTACCACATTTTTCGACATAAGTCAATACCAAATATAATATTCTTCTATGAAAATTTGTTTACAAAAAAATAACGCCGATTTTTATGCTCGCTGTCATCAAAAAAGTGCGTACAGCCCTCCCTAGGCAAGCGAGGGTTGTACGACAAGATATAATATCCTAAAAATTACTTCGTCTTTTGCTCTATGAGGGCAATGACGTCTCCGACTGTCTTGAGGCTTGTGGTCTCGTCGTCGTCGATTACAATGCCCCACTCCTCCTCGACGTTCATAAGGATCTCCACAATGTCAAGGCTGTCAAGCCCGAGGTCGTTCTTGATATCGGTGCTCTCCGTGACTTTGTCCACGTCGATGTCAAGTTGCTCCTTCACCATTGCCTTCAACTTTTCAAGAATCATAATATTCTCCTTTTTTGCGATGTCCGCACTTATTTTTTTGTCAAAACTCACGATATACTCACGATTTTGCCGCTTTGCCTACGCGCCGCCCGTCGGCGAATATCTTTCTCCCTCGTATGTTTCAATTATCTTTAAGCCCGCTCAGGTCGCACTCAAATTTAAAACCCTTCGAGCCCGCCGGGGTCAAGCTCGTATGCTATCAGGTTCTGCTCCTCGGCGCACACCGCGACATGATAGCCGTCAAAGACGTCGAAGTGCTCGAAATGCGCGTCGGACGGTATGTCGCACTTTATCTTCGCTATGCCCTCGCCCGTAAGTTTGACATAGCTCTCCCTCTCCGTCCATTTCTCGAAAAACTCCTTCTCGTCGCGGGCCTCTATAAACGGAAATTTCCCGATATGTACGGAGCGTATCTTCTCGATGTCCACGCCCACCTCGGTATGAGACATAGCGCACACCGTGACTCCGTATGAATGAGACAGGTTAAAATGTACGCCGTCGATGTCGAAACGCGGCTTTTTTCCTTCTTCGCGCAATATCTCCACGTGCTCGGGCAATTCCTCGACGTCGAGCATTACGTTTCGATAGTTGTTGTAGCAATAGCGGATAAAGCTGTCGCTCCCCACCTCTCCGCGTATAAAAAACAGTATCATACCCTGCCTCCGCCGTACCTGCCGTAAGTCTTTATCATATCGAGGAAGAAATCCCTGTCCACGGTCGCCATGAGGTGATAGGCGAGCCGCCACTTCCAATTGCCTTCGGGGACGCCGGGGACGTTCATCCGCGTGTCGCCGCCGTAGCCGAGCATATCCTGTATCGGCAAGACGAGCATAGCCGAGGACGACATCATAAGCGTGCGGATTATCGCGTGCACTGACGCGCAATCGGGTCCGCCCGCGCCCCAGCCCGCTCCCGAAAAGCCGCAATATTTGAGGGCGTAACGCCTTGCGCCGTCGTTGAGGTCGTACAGCCAGCCGAGAGTGGTATTGTTGTCGTGCGTGCCGCTGTAGGCGACGGTGTTGACCTCGTATCTGAAAGGTATGTGCGAGCTTTCCGTGCCGTCAAAGCCGAATTGAAACACCCTCATAGTGGGTATGCCCGTGCCGTCTATATACTTCCTGCACTCCTCGTCGATGAGCCCTAGGTCCTCCGCTATGAACAGCGCGTTCGGATCGTCTTGATACACGAGGTCGAGAAGGCTGTCCGCGGGCCCCTTCTCCCAATGTCCGTTTGCGGCGGTGTCGTAGTCCGTCGCGGGTATGGAAAAGTAGTTGTAAAACGCGCGGAAGTGGTCGAGACGCAGCGCGTCGTACAATTTCAAACAATGCGCAATGCGGCGGCGCCACCACATATAGCCATCCTTCTTCATTTCGTCGAAGTCGTACAGGCAATTGCCCCACACCTGCCCCACGCTCGAGAACGCGTCGGGAGGGACTCCCGCTATCGCGCGCGGAAAGCGGTTTTTGTCAAGTTGGAAAAGCTTTTGATTTGCCCACACGTCCGCGCTGTCCGTGGAAACGTAAAACGGCAGGTCGCCTATGACGGACACTCCTCGCGTCCCCGCCCTCAGTCTTATCGCGCTCCACTCGCGGAAAAACTCGTACTGACAAAATTCGACATATTTTATCTCGTCCGCATACTCTTTTTTGACCGCGGCGAGCGCTGCTTGGTCGCGGTCTCTGAGCGGCGTATCCCACTTCCACCAATTTGTAGAGTACTCCACCGAAAGTACGCTGAAAAGCGCGTAGTCCTCAAGCCAATAGCTCTCGCTCTTTACAAACTCGCGCATTCCCTCTTTGTATGCGTCGTCTATGCGGCTGAAAGCGAGGCGGAGATAGCGCTCGCTGTTCAACCTCGCGAAGTCGTAATCGACTTGATATGGCTCGCCGTGATATTTGCACGCCGCCACTTCCTGCGCGCTCAAAAGCCCTATCTCCTGCAACTGCGCGGGGCAGATATACAGCGTATTGCCCGCAAACGACGACGCGCCCGAGTATGGCGAATTTCCCGCGCCGAGCGCGGTTATGGGCAGTATCTGCCACCACCTGAACCCCATGTCCGAAATGAGCTCGATAAAGGCGTCCGCGTCCCGCGAAAAACAGCCTATGCCGTACTCCCCGGGCAGGGACGACACGCTCAAAAGTACTCCTGCAGAGCGTTTGAAGGTCTTAAATTTCGTCATATGCCCCGTTTATCCTCGAATATATGTATTTTAACCCCTTTAGGGCGAGCTGCCTGTCCACGACGTCGAAAAGTTTGGGCTCCACATCCACGATAAGCTGAGAAAGCCCGCCCGTAGCGATGAGCTTTGCGCCGCGCATACGCTCGTCCTCGAGTATCTTGTCCGCGAGATATTTCACAAGTCCCGCAAAGCCGAAAATTATTCCGCTCTGCATACAGCTTTTGGTGTCCACGCCGAGCACGCTCTTGGGAGAGGCAAGCTCTATGAGCGGGAGTTTCGCCGCCGCGCCCGAGAGGGACTCCGACGCAGTCTTTATGCCGGGGGCTATTGCGCCGCCCAAAAACACGCCGTCCTTATCCACCGCATTGAACGTCGTCGCCGAGCCGAAATCTACGATAAGCACAGGGCCGCCGTACAGCTTGTATGCCGCCGCCGCGCCCACAAGTCTGTCCGTGCCAAGCTCCTCGGGGTTTTCGTAGCTTATTTTCAACCCCGTGTCCAGCGTATGCGTGACGACAAGCGGAGGTATGCCTATGCAGTCCTTGCACATGTGCTCTATTGTATAATTGAGCGCGGGCACGACGGACGACATTACAGCCGAGTCTATGTCCCCAAAGGAAAGCCCTTTCTGCCTCAAGAGGTCGTGCAGCATGGAGCCGTACTCGTCCGCTGTGCGAGACGCCTTTGCGGAAAGCCTCCAAAAGCCGAGCGGCTCATCTCCTCTGTACAGCCCGAATTTCACGTTGGTATTGCCTATGTCTATAGCGAGCAGCATATTCTCCTCCGAAGAAGTCTTGAAATTAGTATAGCAAAATCCACCGCTATTATCAAGCAAAAGTTGCGCGAGTTCAATTTGCCATAGCTATGGCGATGGTGATGATAAACCCGTACATGTCAAAAACGAAGGTAGGCAAAAATATAAGCGCTATCTTGACGTCCTTTGTCAAAAAGCGGAAAAACAATATGAGCGCGAACGCGAGCGTCGCCGCCATAAACAGCAGCCCCCAAAAGAGTTGCTTATGCCAAAAGAAGGTCAGCACAAAGAGTACGCTGCTCGCCCCCAGCCCCGCAAAAAACAGCATGGACGGAAAGATGTGCTTGTGCTCAACAAGCCTGCTTATGGATATTATGGAAGAGAGGTAGCTCACCGCGACAAACGCCTCGAACGCCGCGGGAGGCGCCATATACGCGGGCAGCCTGAGCGAATAAAACCATGCGGGGTCGAGCTTGAAACAATAGGAGCTCAGCGCCGCCACGATGAGCGTGCAAAATATCCCCGCCACAATGCCTATCATCCGCTTTAACTGCTCCACACAAAAATATATTTCGCCGCGCCGCCTTTAATGCAGTAACACAATTTTTCCGGAAAGCGTATGGTGATGTAGGAGCGATCCTAATATTTTGGAGGTACATACAATGAATTTCTTTGCAAACGGTGGTTCAAACGGTTGCGGATGCAACACTTGCGATCTTGTCCTTCTCCTGCTCTTGCTCAACAGTTGCGGGTGCGGATGCGGCATGAACGGCGGCGGCGTGAACGGCGGCTGCGGCGGCGGCTCTTGCGGTTGCGGGATCTCGAGCTGCGACATAATCTGGCTCATCCTCATCCTCTCTTGCCTCTGCAAGTAATGCGGACAAAGCAAAAGGCGCGCGTCTTGCGCGTCTTTTGCTATCTTAAATTAAATATTTATTTTGACTCTCGATCTTGTTGCCGCGCTATTATCTTCGCTTTGCACGGATATTTGGGATCTTTAAGAATGATCTCGCCAAAACTGTCCGCGACTATTCTGCCTTTCAGAGGATTTTTCACGGACATTATGCTTCCCGAAATATTCGCTTTTACGTCGCTGTACTCAAACGCTAGGTCGCAATCGTCCATCGTGCAATCGATAAGCTCCAACCCCTTGCAATAGCACAGGGGCTGAGTTCCGCTTATGTGGCAACGGATGAGCGTAAGCCCGCTTGAATACCAGCCGAGGTACTCCCCGTCAAGCACGCTGTCCGTCACGGTCACGCCGTGCGTGTGCCAGAATGCGTCCTTCGTCTTGAGCCTCGAATTGGATATCGCGACTTCCTTAGCGTATTGAAAAGAGTATTTGCCCTCGAAATCGAGGTTTTCCACGCGAATGTTCCTGCTGCCGAAAAAGGCGTACTCCGCGACTATTTTGCCGCCTTTAACGCCTACGTTTTTGCAATTCCAGCAAAACTCGGGGCTGTTGATGTCCGAATTGACGATGTCTATGTCCGAGCTTTCCCTCAGCGCCTTTACGCCGTACAACCTGCAATCGCTTATCGAGACTCCCTTGTCATACCAAAGCGGAGCGCGGCAATTGACGGTCATCTCGCACCCGCTGAGGGACAAGTCGGTCGCATGCCACATGGGATAGCGCAAATCAAAATAGCAATTGTTTACCGCGACGTTGCCGCACTCCTTGAGGAAGGATTCTCCGTCCTCCGCACCCTCGACGCGGCACTCCTCGACGGCGGCGTCCCTGAGATTGTATAACGCGCGCTCCTGTGCGAATCTTTTACCCTTTATAAGCAACATATCTGTAGTCCTCCGGCGGTCCTGCCGCCATATGCAAAAAATAAGATCTCCTTCTTTCGCGACGAACTCTTTATATATATTTTAGTGCAAACTTGCTTTGAGGTCAACAAGAATATACACCCTCCCCGCGGCAGACGGGAGGGTGTAAGTTTTACAATTAAATGCAAAGGGAGACCATTCGCATTTAATGTTGACATTTTCACGGCAGACGGGAGGGTTATTTTAACTTTGCGCGCTTAAATGTTTGACTTTTTCACGTGAATTATTTTATCATTCTATTACTATTCTATTATCCCCCTATAATCCATATAGGGAAAGGAGTTCTATATGGCAAAGCTCACAATGGACAAGCTGGTCGCGCTCGCGAAAAATCGCGGATTTGTGTATCCCGGCAGCGAGATATACGGCGGGCTTTCAAACAGTTGGGACTACGGTCCCCTCGGCGTACAGCTCAAGAACAACATCAAGGCGGCTTGGTGGAAGAAGTTCGTCGTTGAAAACCCCTACAACGTAGGACTTGACAGCGCGATAATCATGAATCCTACCACGTGGCAGGCATCGGGACACATCGGCGGATTTTCAGACCCCCTCATGGACTGCAAGAGCTGCAGATCCCGTCACCGTGCGGACGACCTCGTAGAGGACTACATGTCCAAACACGGCATAGAGGAAAACATCGCCAGCTGGAGCAACGAACAGCTTGAGGCGTACATCAGGGAGCACAATATCCCCTGCCCCGTATGCGGCAAGTCCGACTTTACGGGAGTAAGAAAGTTCAACCTCATGTTCAAGACTTTTATAGGCGTGACCGAGGACACAACATCCACCGTCTATCTGCGCCCCGAGACCGCGCAAGGCATATTTGTCAACTTCAAAAACGTACAGCGCACCACGCGCAAAAAAGTGCCCTTCGGCATTGGTCAGATAGGAAAGAGCTTCCGCAACGAGATCACTCCCGGCAACTTCATTTTCCGCATCCGCGAGTTTGAGCAAATGGAGCTTGAATTCTTCTGCAAGCCGGGCACCGACCTCGAATGGTTTGCCTATTGGAAGGAGTTCTGCCATAAGTGGCTGCTTGACCTCGGAATGCGCGACGAGAACCTCAAACTGCGCGACCACGACAAGGAGGAGCTTTGCTTCTACTCAAAAGCCACGACGGACTTCGAGTACAACTTTCCCTTCGGTTGGGGCGAGCTGTGGGGCGTAGCGGACCGCACGGATTATGACCTTAATCAGCACATCAAGACGAGTGGAAAGGACTTGAGCTACACCGATCCCGTCACCAACGAGAAGTATGTGCCCTATGTCATCGAGCCGTCCCTCGGCGCGGATCGCGTTTTCCTCGCCTTCCTGTGCGACGCCTACGACGAGGAGCAAGTGGGCGAGAGCGATACCCGCGTAGTGCTGCACCTGCACCCCGCTCTCGCGCCCGTAAAGGTCGCTGTCCTGCCCCTGCAAAAACAGCTCAACGACAAGGCGGAAGAGATATATCTCGAACTTTCCAAGCACTTCGCCTGCGACTTCGACACATCCGCGTCAATAGGCAAGCGCTACCGCCGTCAGGACGAGATAGGCACCCCCTATTGCGTCACCGTGGACTTCGACTCCCTCGAGGACGGCTGCGTCACCGTGCGCGAGCGCGACAGTATGTCCCAGATCCGCCTGCCCATAGACACTTTAACAAGCTACTTCGAGGAAAAACTCAAATATTGAAAAAAACAAAACAGCTAAACGCTTAAAACGCCCTTCCATTAGGCGGAAGGGCGTTTTTTTGCAAACGTATATCAACAATTGTCTTTGTAGCCGTGCTTTTGGCATTCACAACTTGTTGGCAATGTTTTTCTCTCGTATCAAATTGACATCATATTATATTGTCAAAGCATGATCCAAATAGCCGGAACAACTCCTCTATGCGTAAACGTTACCTTAGCAACATAATTTGTTTTTCCTTTTTCCGTGACATATATACTACTATTGGGGTTGTTTGCGGGCGTACGTAACCACCAACCACATGATCCGTATTCGATCTTTATTCCTTGACATTTAGCATAGTCGGTTATTTCTAGTTTTCTTTTCGCGTCTTCGGCAAATACATCTTCGTCAAAGCCATATGCTGTATTGATGATGTCTGCATAACTCAGCAAAAATACTCTGTCCATGGTATCCTCGCAGATATTGCCTTCACAATCACCGCCCGAAGCCGTCTCGCCGTTTTCGACCAAAGTAATATTTATCATACTTTGATCGAGTTCATCAAACGCCCAATTATAAAACTCTCTATTTAGCCAATCTCTGATCGTACTCTCCTTATAATTGTTCGCAAACACCGTCTTGCCGTCTATTGTACGTTGAGCTTCTTGATCCAAATACACCTCATGACTATCAAGCACAAGTCCGCTCATCAAAAAGGCGGCACCGTCCTTTTTCTCAAGAATGTTCCATTCTATCGGTTCCCACTTGAACCAATACAATGTATTTATATTATATCCGTTGTCCTCTTGATACGAATTTAAACCTGTTATCATGTACGGTCTGTTTTTGTCAAAATAAACTCCGCGATATCTTGCGCTGCCATATTCCAAATCTATGTACCACATATATTCCTCTTTTGTGCCATGGTAATAATATCCGTAGTCTGTCCATTTCCCGGAGTTGCCTTTCACAGGTCTTTCGCCGCTCATCTGAGCGAGAGTAGCTACTATGCCGTTATCTGTCTCTCGTGTTTGGGGATATTCACCAAAATATATCTTTCCGCTTTGCTCATCGTATGGTTTATCTTTTCCGCATACGTTACATTTGCCGGAGTTGTTCCATTCATGCTGAACTTTATAATTGTCTTCGGTTTCCTTATGTCCGCAATTTTGACATTGTCTGCTACGACTCACCGTATCTCCGCATGTATAATTTGCGCTATTGACACTCCATTCACCAAAGCTGTGCGGTGCGAAGTCACCGTATTCTTCATTTCCCAATGGTTTATGACAAACCGTACATTCTTTATGATGACGAGCTTTCGCCTCGCATGTCGCCGCGGAATCCTCTATCCAACCGCTTTCGGTATGCTCTCCCGTCGAAGCAAGTACGGTATCCGACAATAATATTTCATTTTTATCCTTGTCAAAATACTTTCCGCATGTGCAAGTATAATACATAATGTTTCCACTCTCCCCGCAAGTGGGATCTTTCGCCGCTACCTCGACATAACCATGAGTGTGCTCGCTTTGAACGTCGCCATTGTTGTTGCACGCAACGCATATCATTGCAACCGACAAAACAACTGCCGCCAAAATAAAAATACATTTGATTTTTTTCATATTGCGATCTCCTTTTTTCTGAGGTTTTTCGTCAAAATTATATAAGAAGAATTCTTCTTGGTCAAGCGTTTTAAGAAGTTTTCTTATAAAATTCTCTTATGGCAAGATTGGGAGAAAATATAAAAGAATTTCGACTTGAGAAAGGACTTTCACAACAAAAACTTGCTCAGCTGATAGGCGTAAGCCAAAAAGCGGTGGATTATTGGGAGCGCTCTGTCAACGAGCCCAAAGCAAGCTATATTATCGCGATGGTTCGTGTGTTTGGTATAACATACGATGATTTTTTTGAAAATGTGACCGAGTGCTGACTGTTGATGTAAAATTTCCCGAAAATTTCCCCGAAAATTTTCGGGAAATTTCATAATAAATTAAGATAATTATTTTAATCTTTCAGTTATGAAACGTTTTATAATTTTGATATCTATGCTTGCATTATGCATGTGCATTTTGGCGGGATGCGGGCGCGATAAAAACTTTGTCAATCCCGGCGACTATCTCGGCGGGGGCGGCACGGGAGAAATTGCAGACAACGCAACCGATGTTACTGGCGAAGTGAAAAGCGGTTTTTCCGACAAAGATTTTTCAGAACTTTCGGCAAATACTTCTACGACGGGAGCGAACGAAGTCGCGCCGACGGACGATGTGTACACGATTAAAGACAGCGGAACATATATTTTCAAAGGCACATACGGCGGGATCGCTTTCGGCGCAAAGAACTTAAAGTTGCACCTTATTTTCGACAGCGCAAATATAACGGCAGCAGAAGGTATCGCGCTTGACGGAGCGACCAACAAGGGCGCAGAGGTCGTTATCACGCTTATCGGCGAAAATTTCATAGTATCCACCGTCGATGGCGAGAATGCCGTCCACGTCAAAGGAACGCTATCGTTTAACGGAACAGGCTCTTTGTCGGTTACGAGCGGCGGCAAAAACGCCGTGAAAATTTCCAAAGCACTTGCAATCGTTGATTGCTCGCTCACGCTCACGGCGGCAAATCACGCAATCTCTGCGCTAACCGTGTCTGCTTCAAACTGTGAGATCAACGTTCTGTCGGCCGGCAAGGACGGTATCAATGCGGAGTGCGACGACGAAACGACGGAGTTCACGACGGAAGAGGGCTATGTCTATCTGAAAAACGTCGATTATTCCTGCGAAACGGAGGGGGACGGTATCCAAGCCGATACCGTTGTCTATATCGACGGCGGAAACTTCAATATCAAAACAACGGGCACGTTTGTCCCCAAAACACAGATGTCTGAATACGGGATAGACGCGGACGATTTCAAGTATATCAAATCGGGAAATACCTATCAGAGAATAGCGAGCGATGAAACGAGCCGTTATGGCGCAAGCTCGCTCTACGGGCTTGTTCAAGGCTGTAAAGGGATAAAGGTCGGGGAAATCGAATATCCCGATCCAAACGATTTCGACAAAGAGCTCACCGTAACGGAAGGCGACTACTCTATTATCATTGAGGACGGCACGTTTATCATCGACAGTACGGATGACGCAGTTCACGCCAACAGCGGAAATCTTTCCGTGAGCGGCGGCACTTTCACGATCTCCACTTTCGACGACGCTTTGACGAGCGATAATCTTACGAAAATCACGGGCGGAGAGATCACCGTGACGAAAAGCTATGAAGGTATTGAAGGCGGCTATGTCGAGATCACAGACGGCACTATAAAAATTACGGCGAGCGACGACGGCATCAATGCCGCAAGCGACGACACGCGCGTTGTCGAACATATCATCATCTCGGGCGGCGAAATTTACGTCAATGCCGAAGGCGACGGCGTGGATTCCAACGGCTCTATCAATATGAAAGGCGGCACTCTTATCGTGTTCGGTCCGACTTCGTCCGGCAATAGCGCGCTCGACGCCGACAGAGGAATTGTGATCGACGGCGGTTATCTCTTTGCGGTCGGTCCTCTCGGAATGGTCGAAACGCCTGCAAACAATTCCAAACAGAATGTGCTGTCCTATGCGCAAAATCAAAGGATAAGCGCAAATACCGTCCTGTCTTTGACAAAAGAAGATGGTACGCCGATTTTCTCCGTTACCGTAGAAAAGACCTGTCAATCGGTCATTGTATCCTGCCCCGAATTTGTTACGGGAGGGAGCTTCAAACTCTACGGCGGCGATACGCAGCTCTGCGCCTTTACGGTATCCTCGGTCATTACTTCGGTCGGTTCTCAGGGTAATATGGGAAATCCGGGTGGTGCTCCTTCGGGCGGTTTCGGCGGAGGCTTCGGTGGAATCGGCGGAGGCACAAGACCCGGGAGATGATAAGACGTGTCGCGCGCTAAAAAGTTTTTAGAAAAAATATATACAAAAACTTCGGTGCAAAAAGCCGATATGGCTTTTATTTTTGGAGGTAAAAATGTTTATAGGCGCTTTCAACAAGAAAAACAATTTTTGCGAAAGAGAATGGGCATATGAAAAATGGGGTTTGGAGTATGCCTTTGACGCGCAAGTTTTCGGCGATGTCGCTCACAAAATAACGCGGCTCCTAGGCGACAAAACGACATATACCGTGCAGGACGCTTACAAATATTTCCACTTGACCTATAATGCGTATCAGATTGACTATAAGCAATTTTACAACTACTGCCACACGGACGCCCCAAAATTATTCGACATCTCTCAGCCGACGATCAGCGACGATCGCGATATAGAACTTTTGGCGGAGGACTCCGGGAAATATTTCAGATATCTAAAGAACGGAAATTACACAGATGAAAGAGCGCTCACCTTGGTGATAGACAACGCTTCCCTTCGCGAAATGACGGACACAAATTCTCAGGACAATTTGATTTTGGCCATCGGCACTTTTGACGACGTGACGATAAATTCCATGAAAGTCATACTCAGCCCTAATGTCCCCGAGATCGAGTACGCGCTTGAATTTTTCAGACAGCATAGCTAAATTTAAATTCGGCGTAGAAAAATACTAGCGACACGAACTCGCAACACGTCTCTAAACTGCGCAGATATAAATTATATATAATCTGACATCTAAACGCTTAAAATTACAAATCAAATAATATATTTTGACTAATCTCGAATCCAATTCGAGATTAGCCGAAATTCAGTCCCGGTCACTACCCTGTCAAAAAACTCAGTTGCGAACATTTAAAACAATCAGCGCAGTTTCCTATTGCCTGCGACAGTCGCAAATTTGCAAATTTTATCGATTGAGGCACTTTTTGACGTTTAGATGTTGACAATTTTCGCTAAAAAAGTTATATTTTTATCGATTAAAGTTTTGCGAGGTGTAAAATGACTGCCGACAGGACGGAAATTTCAAAGGCGACGCTGAACAGGCTTCCCGCCTATCTCAGATATCTCTACGAGCTGGACAAAAAGGGCGTACAGACAGTCTCGAGCACGATGATCGCGGCGGGGCTGGACCTGAATCCCGTGCAGGTGCGCAAGGATATAGCGTTTGTCGCAACCTCCCCCGGCAAGCCAAAGCTCGGCTATGTCACAAAGGAGCTCATTGCCGACCTCGAGAATTTCCTCGGCTATCACAACACGCGCGACGCGATACTCGTGGGTGCGGGCGGTCTCGGTCACGCCATTTTGGGCTATGACGGCTTTGCGAAGTACGGGCTCAACGTGACCTGCGCCTTCGACGTGGACCCCGCCGTCATAGGCACGTCCATAAACGGCAAACCCGTCTATGATATGTCCCGCCTGCCCGAACTCGTCAAACGCTTTAACATAAGCCTCGGCATCATCACCGTACCCTCCGGGTCCGCGCAGGAAGTCGCCGACCTCATGGTCAGCGCGGGCATAAAAGCCATATGGAGCTTTGCCGCAAAACATCTCAACTTGCCCGCGGGTGTTGCCCTAAAGCATGAGGACCTCGCCGCGTCGCTTGCTCTGTTGCGCATGCAACTCGTCTCCCAAGATTAAAACCGCGCTATTTGCTGGGATACTGCGTCAGCGCCCTTTTTCTTCACGTCACGTACGCAAAGTACGCTCGTGTTCGGAAAATTGTTTTTTCCTTGTCTTTGAACAAATATCGCGGTTTTACTATCGCGCAGGTCAAAGCTATGCTTTGTCAACACCCATTTCTCACTCATAGCGTAAAAGTGAACTTGATGAATTGGATGTATTGTTCTTCGAATATTTTTTTCAATCCTTTTTTCATAAACCCCGCCAATCGTCTTGGCATTGTGACTGACATCAAACTCGTGCAACCATAGAATGCATAATAATTTATGCTTTTCACACTGTTGGGAATCACAATTGTCGTCAAGCCTGTGCAACCACTGAATGCCCCACGGCCTATGCTTTTCACACTGTTGGGTATTGAGATAGACGTCAAGCTTATGCAACCAGAGAATGCATATTCCCCTATGCTTTGCACGCTGGTGGGGATCACGCTTGTTTTACACCCCGCTATCAATGTGCTGGTTTCCCTTTCTATCAAACAATTATTTTCCGATCTGTACGTTTTGTTGTTGGGATCGACTATGATAGATTTCAACCCTTCGCAACCTGCGAATGCTGCCCAGCCTATGCTTGTCACACTGTCTGGTATTGTGATAGATTTCAAGCCCGCGCAACCTTCGAATGCATCCTCGCCTATGCTTTTCACGCTGTTGGGTATTGAGATAGATGTCAGCGCACAACCGTAGAATGCCTCCGTGCCTATGCTTGTCACGCTGTTTGGAATTGAGATAGACGTCAGTCCTGTGCAACCAAAGAATGCATCCTCCCCTATGCTTGTCACACTGTCTGGTATTGTGATAGATGTCAACCCTGTACAACCGTAGAATGCCTCCTTGCCTATGCTTTCCACACTATCGGGTATTGTAACAGACGTCAGACCACTGCATTTAGAGAATGCACCCCAATCTATGCTTTCCACGCTGTTAGGTATTATTATCTCTGTCAACCCTGTACAACCGTAGAATGCCACATTACCTATGCTTTCCACGCTGTCGGGTATCACGCTTGTTTTGCAACCTAATATCAATTTGTTACTTACCCTTTTTATTAAACAATTATCTTGCGATCTATATGTTTTGTTGTCGGGATCGACTATGATAGATGTCAACCCTTCGCAACCTCCGAATGCCCTCTCGCCTATGCTTTCAACGCTGTTCGGTATCGTGATAGATGTCAACCCTTCGCAACCTTCGAATGCTGCCCAGCCTATGCTTGTCACACTGTTGGGTATCGTGATAGACGTCAGGCCTGTACAACCATCGAATGCTCTCTTGCCTATGCTTGTCACGCCATTTGGTATTGTGATAGACGTAAGACCTGTGCAACCTTCGAATGCACTCTCGCCTATGCTTGTTATATTATTTGGAATGACTACATCCCCGCCTTTACCTTTATATTTTATTATTTCTGTGCTCTTAATTTCACATTCTTTCAAAAACTCCTGACTCTTGCGCTCTTCTTCAGCTTTTCGAAGAGTCTCTTCTTGCGTACGGCGCTCTTCATCTTCGGTTTGGCGCATTTCTGCCAACATTTGTTGTGACGTCATATCCGCGCCATTCGTCATAGTAGGAGCGTTACGTTTTTGTTCTTCAATCAAACGCTGTTGATCCTGTATTTGTTGTTGCTGCTCCTCAAACCTGCGCCGCTCTTCTTGCATTTTGCGCATTTGCTCGGCAATTAGCTTGCTCTGTTCTTCCCTTGCGATCCTTTCTGCTTCGGCTTCCTCTTGCTTGCGGCGTGCCTCTTCTGCCTTGCGCTTTTTCGCTTCGGGAGTGTGGACGTCAACAAAGCGAACTATCCTCTCCGTTGCGTCCGGCTTTGAGTAATCTATTCCCTGTATCTTCTTTTGCCGTCCCGGCAGTCTTTCTATCGGTTTGCCATTGAACACTATGGTTATAGCGTCGCTCTC